>OMZO01000010.1 GCA_900315525.1 uncultured Prevotella sp.
CTTCCCATTCCGAACAGAGAAGTTAAGCCCGCCTGCGCCGATGGTACTGCAATGCAATGCGGGAGAGTAGGAGGCCGCCACTTTTATTTTGAGCCCCGAGGATACAATAATCCTTGGGGCTCTTTCGTTATATAGCATATGCAGTGGACGGATAGAATCAGGCAGGTGAAAATCATCCTTGTGATAATAGCTATCGTTATAGCGGTGGTGTCACTATTGGCATCGCACTATCTTGTGATGGATTTGCAACGTGAGGAGCGCAATAAGATGGAAACCTGGGCAATGGCCTTACGTGCTTTAAGCAAAGCTGACACTAATACAGATCTCTCGTTGGTGTTGAATGTCATTCAGGGTAATAATACGATTCCTGTTATTGTAATGGATGCTGATAGGCATGTGACAGATTATCGTAATATTCAGATGGATACAGAAACTGCTGACGACTCAGCAGAATATGTCGCACGTTATGCCCAGTCTATGATTAAACACGGACATTGTATCAAGATTTTCTTGAATGATGTGAAAAATGATGCGCTTTATCATGGTAATGATGTGGACTATCAACTTGTTTGTTATGATGAGTCGATTATGTTAAAGCGGCTATCACAGTATCCATATTGGCAGTTGGGCATTGTGTTGATATTCGTTGTGGTGGCTATCTTTGCTTTGTTGGCTTCAAAGAGGGCTGAGCAAAATAAAGTGTGGGTAGGTCTTTCAAAAGAAACAGCCCATCAATTAGGAACACCGATTTCGAGCTTGATGGCATGGGTTGAAATCTTGAAAGAGAATTATCCCGATGATGATTTGATTCCAGAGATGAATAAGGATGTTAAACGCTTGGAACTTATCGCAGACAGATTCTCGAAGATAGGATCTCTGCCAGAACCGGTGGATGCTTCAATGAACGATGTGCTTCTGCATGTGGTAGAATATATGAATCGTCGTACTTCAAAAAAAGTGGATATTGAGCAACATCTACCAGATCATGAAATCATTGTGAAAATGAATGCTTCATTATTTGAGTGGGTGATAGAGAATCTTTGTAAAAATGCTGTTGATGCAATGGAAGGAAAAGGTCGAATAGAACTTGTCTTGTTCGAAGAAGGGAAATATGTAGTTATAGAAGTTACGGATAATGGCAAGGGTATTCCGAAGAAAGATATTAAAAACGTCTTTATGCCAGGTTTCACCACCAAGAAACGAGGGTGGGGACTTGGACTTTCACTTGCACGACGTATAGTAGAGGATTATCATAAAGGTCGTATTTTTGTAAAGTCATCTGAGCTTGGCGTAGGTACAACCTTTAGAATTGAAATAGTGGCCTAAAAATGCACAATTACCCTATAAAGTGTGTAATATGTCCCTATAGAATGGACCTAATTTGAAGTAAAAGTATAAAAAAATCAAATATCGGTTCTAAATATGAAAAAAAGTTTGTAACTTTGCAACCCAAAAGTGTGATAATGTGTAGTTTAGAGTCTTTAAAGATAGATTTGAAGGGACTGGAAAGAGAGGAGACATCCTTGACATTCAATCTTGATGATGCATTCTTCGAGGCTCTTGACGATGCTGAGGTGAAGAGAGGCTCTTTGCATGTGTCGGTGTCTATACGCAAGGCTTCCGGCTTTTACGAGTTTCTGTTTCATACGACAGGCACGATTATCATTCCTTGCGACCGTTGTCTAGACGACATGGAGCTGCCGGTGGAGACCGATAACCGCTTAGTCGTCAAACTCGGAAGCGAGTACTCAGAGGAAGATGACATCATTGTGGTGCCGGAGAACGAAGGAATACTCGACATCTCATGGTTCATCTATGAGTTTGTAGCACTGGTCATACCCATTAAGCATGTGCATGCACCTGGCAAGTGCAACCCTGCTATGACAAAAGCTCTGGAAGAGTTGTCAGCTGACCGAAGCAGCGATGAGGAGTCCAACCAGTCGTCAGACCCCCGATGGGACAAATTGAAAACGTTAAACATTAAAGATAAAGAATAATTATGGCACATCCTAAAAGAAGACAGTCAAAGACTCGTACCCTCAAGCGTCGTACTCATGACAAGGCAGTAGCTCCTACACTCGCAGTTTGTCCTAACTGCGGTGCATATTATGTGTATCACACTGTATGCCCGACATGTGGTTACTACCGCGGTAAGGTAGCTATCAAGAAGGAGGACGAAGTCGCTGAATAATGGATAGAATCAACGCGATAATCACCGGTATTGGCGGATACGTACCTGACTATATCCTCACGAATGAGGAATTGTCAAGGATGGTTGATACCAATGATGAGTGGATTATGACGCGTGTCGGTATCAAGGAACGTCGTATCCTCACAGAGGAAGGTCTTGGCACAAGCTATATGGCCCGTAAGGCAGCTAAACAACTTGTCCAGAAGACTGGAGTAGATCCTGATTCGATTGATGCGCTGATTGTAGCCACTTCTACCGCAGATTATAAGTTCCCATCCACAGCATCCATTGTGGTTGGCAAACTCGGACTGAAGAATGCTATGGCATTTGATTTCTGGGGTGCTTGCTGTGGATTCCTCTATTCGCTCGACGTGGCTGCAACCATGATCCAAAGTGGACGTTATAAGAAGATCATTCTTATTGCTGCCGATAAGATGTCATCGGTAACTGATTACAAAGATCGTTCTACTTGTCCGCTTTTTGGTGATGGAGCTGCTGCTGTTCTGCTCGAGGCTACTGAGGAGCAGAATATTGGTGTGATGGACTCCTACCTACGAACAGATGGTAAGGGACTCCCTTTCTTGCACATGAAAGCAGGGGGTTCTGTCTGTCCACCGTCTCATTTTACAGTTGATCATCGTTTACACTACCTATATCAGGAAGGTCGTACGGTGTTTCGTTATGCTGTGACAAATATGAGTAACGATTGTGTACTGGTAGCTGAACGCAATGGCTTGAATAAAGATAACATCCAGTGGGTGGTTCCTCATCAGGCGAATATGCGTATTATCGAAGCAGTGGCAAAGCGTCTTGAGCTTCCGATGGAACAGGTAATGGTGAATATCGAGCATTACGGTAATACGAGTGCTGCGACCATTCCGTTGGCAATATGGGATAATGAAAGCAAACTGAAGAAAGGGGACAATATTATTCTCACGGCATTCGGTGCTGGATTCGTCCATGGAGCATCCTATTTAAAGTGGGCATATGATGGTGGATAATAGACATAAAGCCGGATTTGTCAATATCGTTGGAAACCCCAACGTAGGAAAAAGTACGCTCATGAACCAATTGGTTGGTGAGCGTATTTCAATTGCTACGTTTAAGGCCCAGACGACGCGTCACCGTATTATGGGGATAGTAAATACCCCCGAAATGCAGATTGTTTTCTCTGATACACCAGGTGTGTTGAAGCCTAACTACAAGTTGCAGGAGTCGATGTTGGCTTTCTCAGAGTCAGCTCTTCAGGATGCCGATGTTTTGCTGTATGTGACTGATGTTGTTGAAAATCCAGAGAAGAACATGAATTTCCTGGAAAAGGTTCAACAGTTGAACGTCCCCATTATTTTGCTTATCAATAAGATTGATGAGCTTGCAAATGATTCAGGACAGTCTAGTCAAGATAAGTTATCTGGCATCGTAGAGCGGTGGCATCTTCTGCTTCCAAAGGCTGAGATATTGCCGATTTCAGCAAAAAATAAGTTCGGTACGGATGTCCTTCTTAAGCGTATTCAGGAATTGCTTCCGGAAAGTCCTGCTTTTTTCGATAAGGATCAGTTGACAGATAAACCTGCACGTTTCTTTGTCTCAGAGATCATTCGTGAGAAGATTCTTCTATATTACGACAAAGAGATTCCTTATAGTGTGGAAGTCAGTGTAGAGCGTTTTAAGGAAGACGACAAACATATCCACATCAACGCTGTTATCTACGTTGAACGTGATTCTCAGAAAGGCATCATTATCGGTCATCAGGGTGTTGCGTTGAAAAAGGTTTCTACCGAAGCTCGCAAGTCACTTGAGAAGTTCTTTGATAAAGCTATCTACCTTGAAATATTCGTGAAGGTTGATAAGGACTGGCGTTCGTCGGAACGTGAATTGAATAATTTTGGATATAACCCTGAATAATATGGGAAATTTAGTAGCGATAGTTGGACGCCCGAATGTGGGGAAATCAACCCTTTTCAACCGCTTGACAAAAAGTCGTCAGGCGATTGTTAGTAATGAGGCTGGCACCACACGCGACCGTCAGTATGGCAAATGTGAGTGGAATGGTAAAGAATTCTCCGTTGTCGATACCGGTGGCTGGGTAGTGAACTCTGATGATATATTTGAAGAGGAGATTCGCAAACAGGTTATTATTGCAACCGAAGAAGCTGATTTGGTACTCTTTCTATGCGACATCAATAATGGTGTAACGGCATGGGATCAAGATGTAGCACAGATCTTGCGTCGTGCCAAGCTACCTGTACTTTTGGTGGCGAACAAGGCAGATGATGGTAAAGATCTTTATGACCAATATGAGTTTTATAAGCTAGGCTTGGGTGATCCTTGGCCTATTAGTGCGGCAACCGGTAGTGGTACTGGCGATTTGCTTGACAAGGTGTTGGAATTGCTTCCTGTAAAGCCAAAAGATGATCTGGAAGATGGAATTCCTCGCTTTGCAGTTGTTGGTCGTCCAAATGCAGGCAAGTCGAGTCTTATTAATGCTTTTATTGGTGAAGATCGTAATATTGTTACTGATATTGCAGGTACGACCCGTGACAGCATCTATACGCGCTACGATAAGTTTGGATTTGATTTCTATTTGGTAGATACGGCAGGTATCCGTCGTAAGAATAAGGTGACGGAGGATCTGGAATTCTATAGTGTGATGCGCTCTATCCGAGCCATAGAGAATAGTGATGTCTGTATACTTATGATTGATGCGACCCGAGGAATTGAGGCGCAGGATATGAATATCTTCCAACTGATTCAAAAGAATAATAAGTCTTTGGTTGTTGTGGTTAATAAGTGGGATTTGGTGGAAGACAAGTCACAGGTTGCTATTGATACGTTTATTAATGCGATACGCCAGCGTATGGCACCATTTGTGGATTTCCCGATAATCTTTGCTTCTGCTCTTACGAAACAGCGTATCTTCAAGGTGCTTGAGACAGCAAAAGAAGTCTATTTACACCGTAAGGCAAAGATAGGAACATCGAAGCTTAATGAAGTGATGTTGCCGCTGATAGAAGCTTTCCCGCCTCCTTCTGTAAAAGGGAAGTATATCAAGATTAAATATGTGGCACAGGTTCCAGATACGCAGATTCCTACATTTGTCTTTTATGCGAACCTGCCACAGTATGTTAAAGAGCCCTATAGGCGTTTCTTGGAGAATAAGATTCGGGAAAACTGGACGCTTACAGGTTCACCGATAAATGTCTTTGTACGGCAGAAATGAAGAAAATTTCCTCACTCCTTATTCTGGTTCTTTGGGGCTGTTCCCATCCGAGTCCAGAAGAAATGGCATCCCTTGCTGCCAAGGGTTATTATGACCATTTGGTTAGTGGGGAGTATGAGTCGTTTCTTGAAGGCATGGATCGTCGTGAGTTCATGAATGAGGTGAATTTCCGTTCGCAATTGATTGACAATTATCGTCAGTTTAAGGCAGAGCAGGATTCTGCTCATGGTGGTATCAGGGAGGTGCGCATCGTCAGAGCTTCTACGGACTCTGTGCAGAAATTCACAAACGTTTTTTTAATGCTTTGCTTTGGCGATTCTACAAATGAAGAGATTGTTGTGCCTATGGTAGAGCGTAATGGCAGTTGGAGAATGAAATAGTAGTCAACTTAACTTTTGTAAGATATGAAGATAAGGCTTGTTATTTTGACGTCGTTTACAGTGTTTGCTCTATCGAGTATGGCACAGTATATTCCGTCTGTGCCGTTGGAGCAGCGAGTGAAAGAATCCTCTGCTGATTATTGGCATTGGGGGAATACGTTCAAGCACTTAGATCTCGCACTGAGTTTAGGAACGTCTGGAATCGGAATCGAGGTTGCTTCTCCTATATGTGAGTTCGCACAGGTGCGTATTGGGTATGATTTGATGCCTCATTTTAGGAAAAAACTTACATCAGGCCTAATGATAGGAAAAGAGAAGCCCTACAAATACGATAAGGATGGTTATCGGGTTGAGTCTAACTATGATAAAGTTAGAGAGATGATGTACCAAAAGACCGGTTACGATATGAAAGATCATATTGATATGACTGGTAAGTTGACTATGCAGAATTTTAAATTTCTGGTAGATATTTTCCCTTTGTCGGGTAATAAGAACCTACATGTAACGCTTGGCGTTTATTGGGGGCCATCTGAGTATGCCAAGATCGAGAGTGACCCAGATTTCAGTGGAACGCTTGCCTGTGTCAATGCATACAATAAACTTTATGCAGCTGCAGGTGACAATGATGTAATCAAGACATATGGTACTGCGGGTTATTTGATGGGACAGTTTACTAAAGATACGAAGCTACCAGATGGTACAGCTGTAAAGTCGGGCGATAACTACAAAATGACTGGTGGCTCTGAGGGGAAAGTCTTGATTTCTGCAGAAACTAATAGCATAAAACCCTATATAGGTGTTGGCTATGAGGGCATTTTGTCGAAGAAACGCCGTGATATTAAGTTTGCAGTGACTGGCGGTCTGATGTTTTGGGGAGGTGCTCCTTCCTTATATACTGCAGAAGGAGTTAATCTTGTGAAGGATGTGAGTGGAATAGAAGGTAAGTCTGGCAGCTATGTCAAGTTGATGTCTAAACTGAAGGCTTATCCGACTATTGGCGTTCGTATAATTAAGAATATTTTTTAAACTTATATAATTATTATAGGATAACTAAAATGAAAAGAATTGTATGTATGATGGCGATGTCCTGTATGTCCTTTACGGCTTTTGCACAACAGGACACTACAACGTGGAAGCGTTTTACTTTGGATTCCGGCGCGCAGGAAACTGCTAAGACCTATATTCCAGTGACGCAATATTGGAAGGAACATAACTTTTTCCAACATTTGGACATCTCTCTGACAGCTGGAACAACAGGTATTGGTTTCGATGTTGCCTCTCCTGTTGGAAAGTATGTTCAATTGCGTGCTGGTTATGAGTTTATGCCCCGTTTTACGAAGCGTATGGCATTTGACTTGACAATTAATGGTCAGCCTGCCAGGGCCTATGATAAGGATGGTTATCGTCAGGAGACGACCTTCGACCGAATGAAGGATTTCCTTTATGAGTTTACTGGTTATGATGTGGACGATCATGTTGACATGATAGGTAAACCCACTATTAACAATTTTAAGTTCCTTGTTGATGTTTTTCCCTTCCAGCAGAATAAGCACTGGCATTTTACAGCGGGATTCTACTGGGGACCATCGCGTTTTGCCTATGCTGAGAATGCTATAGAATCAATGCAAACTTTATGCGCAGTCGGTATCTACAATCAGATGTACAATAAGGCTGTAAATGGTGAACCGTTGATAAAATACGAAGGTGTAAGTCTTGAAGTACCGGAAGAGCTCAATAAGAAGATTCAAAAGATGGGACGTCTTGGATTTGCTGTAGGCTATTTTAAGCACGACATTGTAGATGGTGCCGGTAATGTAATTCATAAAGCTGGTGAGCGTTATATTGTTGAACCTGATGACAGAGGAATGGTTACGGTGACTGCTAAGTCTAATTCATTTAAGCCTTATCTTGGCTTCGGTTATGGAGGAAGGTTGGCAAAGAACCGTGATGATTGGCACGTGTCTTTTGATTGTGGTGCTATGTTCTGGGGCGGAACACCTGACCTTTATATGCACGATGGTATCAATTTGATTGAAGATGTAGAGCGGGTATCGGGTCAAGTGGGTACATACGTTGACTTGTTCAAGGCGTTTAAGGTATTCCCGGTGTTGAGTTTCCGTATTACCAAGCGTATTTTTTAACAGGGTGTATATAATAATAAAAAGCCGCAGAGGTCAAACTTCTGCGGCTTTTTGTTGTACTAAGGTGTAGTCTATTTGATTACAATCTTCTTACCGTCCTTAATATATATACCAGGTTGAGGTGTCACATTATCAGGAACCCTTATGCCTGTCAGCGTAAATAGGCCTTCTTTTTCTTTAGAAACGTCCTCAGCCTTGATTGTCGTGATACCTGTTCCGCTCTCTGTCATGATATCAGCAGAACCTGACGGAACGGCTAGATAGGCCTTGTTGGCTTTCAAGTACTTTTCCTCGAACAAGTCACTGGCAGATGCTTTTACAAATGCAAGTTTTCCATTGTCAGAGCCAATTACACGCATTTTTGTCTGATCGTAATTTGTTACGTTTGTAAATCTTGGTGTTGTTGTTGCGCAATAGACTCCTCCCAATTTGTTGTCATTGATTGATGTGCCTCCGGATGCGACGGGTTCAATTTTATTGTTTGCCGGATCATTTGATGTACATTTAATGATGACTGGTGTATTAGCAGGAATAGAGCCTGATATTTCTTTAAGGGTAATCTTGCTTCCACTTGCTTCGCTAATGTAGTATGCTTTCATTCCACTTGAAGCTAGTTTATAAGCAAAGCCTGCGAAAATTGTTCCGTAGTAAGCTCCGTCTGCTTGTACATCGGGTTTGATGCCAATATAATTGTCTCCAGTATCTACGCGTTTTGGTATCCAGCTGCTGACATTATCTTCCGTTGCTGTACCTAAATATGACTCGCTTTTATCTTTATTGGTACTGGTATCTCCTAACGTTACTGTAACCTTGTAGGTTCCTGTAGCTTTATAGGAGCCGTCACCGTTTGGCGTAAGTGTTGCATATAGTTTGCCACCTGTTAATTGGTAAAGACTTGATCCTTGTCCTTCTAAATCATATTTGTTCCCGCCGACATTTCGGACATAGATTATACAAGAAGGATAGGTCCTGACATCGTCCCATGACTTAATGGCTTTAAGTCCTCCTAATGTTTTTCTGCCTCCTCCTTCTATCTGTATATTATAATGACTTTTGTTATTGTCGGCTATACTTATATATCTTCCAGTATAGGAATTTTGTACATAATAGAAACCATCGGAAATCTGTGCTCTAATACCTAAATAGCCAACTGTTAGTAATAAAAGCGAAGTATAAATTCTCTTCATATGCTGATTCTTTACAATTTATTGAAAAAGCCCAGCCCCATTTTGGGACCGGGCTTAAATAGTCTCTATTTTATTCTATATTACTTCTGAACTTCAGCAATACAGATAGATACACGATTGCTGTCATTGTCAGCGAATGGCTGTACGCGAGCACCCTTGCTATCGTAGCTGATACGATCTGCAGGAATACCATACTTCTGAGTTAGCATCTTAACAACAGCGTCAGCACGCTGTGCAGCAAGGCGGTCGTTGATTTTGTCATTACCTGTACCAGCGTCTGCATAACCAGTAACCATTACCTTTGCAGTCTGGTTCTGGCGCATGTAGTCAACGATATCCTTCACCTTCTGCTCCTCAGAGTCGCGGATGACACTCTTGTTGATTACGAAGAAGACGTCACGACGGATTGGCTCGATAACGGGCTCTGGGCATGGTGCCTCAACAACCTTCTCGACAATCTTCTCAACATACTCAATCTGAGGCTCTGGAGCGGGGATAAACTTCGTAGAGTAGGTAGGACCGAGAGCAATCTTCACACCTGCGAGGAGGTTGAAATATGAGTCAGGGTTACCAGCCTTCTTGTAATTGAATTTATCACCAAGGATGTTAGCATTTGCCTCAAGACCAATCTTAATTGCCTCACTTACCTTTATGTCCATGGTCAGACCAGCCTGTCCGAAGAGCAGAGTTGCTGCATCCATGTAATCGTCTGGCATTGGAGTATAATTGTAAAGAGACTTATTACAAACGTTCTCTACCTGTGATTTCACTGCTTTCACATCATCACTTGCCTTTGAGCGGAAGTTCAGACCACCACCGATGAAAGCACCGAAGCTAACTACACGGTTGGGGTTGAAACCTGCGATGATATTTGACAGATCAAAAGTCAAGTCAATAGCAGGTGCAAAATATGTGTATTTATAATTCCAATAATCATCAGGTGTACCTTGTGGTAAAACATTTTGATTAATGAGCTTCTCTATATCATATCCACCCTTTCCTTGCCAAGCATTGATTGCCAGACGAGCACCAATTGCCTTAGAGAACTGATAGCCTACAGCACCCTGTACAGTCGGAGAAATGAGTCCTTTGAACTTTGTCTCACCTACAGTGTAGTTCGCACCACCCTGAAGCTGGATATACCAGTGCGGCTCGAAGACGTATTCTGTCGTGCCTTTCTGCTCCTGAGCAGATGCTGAGAGCACGCCCATCAGCATCAGGCAAGACAATATTGCTTTCTTCATTTTCATATTCTGTTACTTAATTGATTTTTAAACCTTCAGATGTTATTACTTTACTGTTACAGTGTGTGTCTTGTTGATGATGTTGCCGTAGTAGTCAACACAGCTCAGAACAACCTTGTAGGTACCTGCCTTCGGGAAGTCCAGAGTCCAATACTGTGTGCTTCCAGGAACAGTTGCCTGCTGGCGAACCTTTCCGTTCTCGGTATCAACAACTGCAATGTACTTTTCGTAAGCAGGAGCAAGCAGTTCCTCTGTTGGAGAGGTCATCATGATCTCCAATGTGCCAGCACCTTCTAATGTGGTGCCGTCTGTCATGCGGAAGATCTGGCCATTTTCACCATTGCACAGAATGATAGGTGAGATGGCACGAGTCAACTGGTGGTTGTTAATCTTTTCCACGATATAGTTGGCGCTCTTCTCAAGGTATGTATTAACCTTAGAAGCCATCTTTGTAGCACCTACTTTCTCGCCAATCTTAGTAACAACTTTCTCTACATCAGCAATCTTCTCTGTAGGAACTTTAGCGTCCTTCTCATAAGCCCAAAAAGCTGTGTATGCCAATGGGGCAACTGCAGTTGCAGCAATTTTTAACTCAGTCTGCTTCATGATGTACTCAGAACCATCCTCCATAACCTTGCTCAGAACGAGGCGCTGAGGTGAGTAAGACATGTTGTCAGTATCGGTGTTGTTGGCGCTCATCTTGCCACTATAGAAGTTAATCAAGATTCTTGCAGCAGCTCTACCGATGGTTTTAATAAGCTCATCTTTTGTCTCATAGGGTCTTCCTTCCTTAATCTCATTCCATGCAGTCTTGAAATCGTTCTTCAGGCCTTCGAAATCGATGAATTTCTTGATGCTGAACTTGTTAGGAGCGAGGTCTGCCTCAGCGATGTTGGCATCAGCCTCAAACCAGTCGTCTTTTGTCTGGCCCATAGAGTACAATTCCTGACTCTTGTAGAAACCCCACTGAACCTGATAATCAGACAACTTAATATTAGAGAGTGTAACAGGAGCAACCTTACCTACACTATTCATGAGGGTCAACTTGTAGTCATTGATGTTGAACTTTTCATGGTTAACACCTCTAGCTGTGAAGTAAAGCTTACCTGCGTTGCCATTAGGCTGAGTGATAATCTCACCAAACTTGATGGTTTGTGCTCCCTGTATGTCGGAGTCTGTGATTCTGGCACCATTAGCCTGGTCAACAATGAAACGCTCCTCTGATGTTGGGAACTCTTCGATAAGAGTCTCGTTTGTTCCATAGAATGCTGCCAAAGACAGAGACTGAACAAATGGAGTGTTGATAGATCCAATTACATGGTTCACTGTGTGCTCAGCATAGAAATCCTGAATGAGACCACCAATAAGATTTTCAAGTTCTTCGTCAAGTTCGTTAATCTGCTCCTGGAGGTTTGCGAGATCCTTCTTCAGCTGCTCAATATCAGCTTCTGCCTGACTAAGTCTTCCGTCAATTGATGCCAACTGCACCTTGATGTCGCTAATCTCACCATTGATCTTGTCAATAGCAGCCTTGTTCTCCTTGATTGCATCTTCATTAGCTTTAATTTTGGCATTCAAAGATGTTTCCAAGTCACTGAGTTTCTTCTCAAGGGCTAGCTTCTGCTTGTTGAGGTTGTCGTAAACGCTAACCAACTCATCGTCCACGTTGTCCTTGCAAGAAACAAATGATGTTGTGGCAGTCAGCATCAGCGCTGCCATCAAAAAACCATTAATAATTTTCTTTTTCATTTGAACTTAAAAATTATAATTAAACAATTAAACGTTATTATGTCTCTGCATATAATGATATAAATCGGTGACAAAAGTAGGCATTATTTTCTAATTGTGCAAGAAAAATTTAATTTTTTTTATAAAAAACCACTTTTTTCTGCCGAAAATCCGCCTTTATGGCATGATTTCTTTAGTTATTTTGCCATTTTATCCATTAAGTGCGCCTGACAGGACTCGAACCTGCACGTCGCGAGACACCAGATCCTAAGTCTGACGCGTCTACCAATTCCGCCACAGGCGCATTTACCTTTATTATATTGGACTTATATGCCCAAAAACGGTTGCAAAGGTACGAAATATTTTTCATTCCACCAAAAGTTTACGTGCAAATTCTATGATTGTGTCTTTTCCTTGATGAAAATCGTCGCTGGTCAGATTAACTTCGTAGTCTGGGGCAATGCCAAATTCTATCTGTTGTCGCTGGGCATCATAGGTGGGGCAGGCAGAAAACCTGACTGTCCAGCCATTAGGTAATGAACTGGTGAATGGGAGACCTGAGCCACCGCCGGTATGATCGCCCACAATCTTTACATTTGGAAAGCACTTCATGCATTTCACAAAATCATTGGCTGCACTATAGACCTCGCGATTGGTAAGCACCACTACATTCTTTTGCCATCGCAGGTTGGCAGATGGTTCCATGTACTGTGGTTCCATCTCGGAGAAGTCATTATGCCCCTTGCCTGTTTTGTGCTGATTGTATCCTACAAGGGTTTTCTCGTGACAGAATCGTGCTGCGAGTTTCTCGGCATTGGTAAGATTCCCGCCACCGTTACCGCGTATATCGATGATGAGGCCATTACAGAAAATGAGATACTTGATGACTTCGTCGAGATTGCCTTCTCCAATGGCTGTGTTGAAACTTTGACAGGTCACATAGCCGATGTTGTCGTCGAGAATCCGATACTTTAGGGCAGAGGCGATTCGGTAATCGGTGCCGAGGTAGCGGCGCTGCAGTGTGTCACTGAAGTTGGATGGGTAGTCCTCGTGCCATTTCCAGTAGCGGCCGTTGTCGAATGCGGTGTAGAGGTTGACGTGTCCGTCGCGCAGCTCTGAAAGCATGTCTGTCAGGACTTCAAAGAGCTGATAGTCTGTGATGTTCCCTTTCGCGCGTACATTATATTTATTATAGGCCTGTTGCCAGTCGAGTCCATAGGCATGCTGCTTATAGTCGAAGAAACAGTAGTGCTCGTCGATGAGTTTCCAAAGTGCCTCGAAGTTTCCCTGTGGTGTGTCAGGGTATTCGTCCTCGTTGACACATCCGCCGAGGGTTGTTAGTCCTATGAGTAAGGCCAGTACTTTCAGTATGTTGCTAATCGTTCTCATAGGCGCGAAGACATTGTGAAGTGGCGCACGATGCCAATCATCACGCGATGGGCATAGATATGCTGCTTCAGGTTATTGACAGCGGCTTGCTGGTAGTTACCTAGGTATCCCAGTCGCACAGACCATTTGCTGCTGGCTCTCCAGTCGAGTGTTAGCACTTGTCGGAAAGTGGGGGCACTCACAAATGTGGTTGGTACGATGTTGTGGTCGTAGTTGCCCAGGGAGAAAATCTCATAGTATGATTGTCCGTAGTTAGGACTGAACATAAGGCCGACAAGAGGAAGGTTCAACTCATAGCGTAGCGAAAACGTCTGTTTGCGTATGTTGAAACCATAGTTGGCGATGGCCGACGGCATGAGATTCAGACTGAAACGTGCCTGTGCAGGATTGTTGGAGTTGGTCATGTCGTAGAGGAATCCCAAGCAGGCATTAGCCAGTCCGCCAGCCTGTAGTTGTAGCCTATCATCGAAAAGTCGCCACTGGCGGTAACGCCCCCAATAGAGGTTGTAGCTGCCTTCGAGCATGTCACTGCTGTGGCCTCGGTCCTTAGAGATTGAGAGGTCTGCCTCGTGCTCGATGACGTTGTTCCACCGCTTGAGTGGTTTCTCGCGCTCGCGTATATTAAGAAAGGTGATGCCTGTGCCAGAGAATTTCTCTTGGGTGATGTAGGTGTCAAGGACATGGGAACTTCCGACACCAATCATGCTGGCGGAGGTGGATTCTTGGGCTGACGCAGGAACCATCAAGAGCCCTAAAAGGCATAAAAGCAGCAGATGTACCTTTTTATTCTTCATCGTCGAATAGTCTTAGCTGACCGGTAAGTTCGTCTATCACCTGCTGCTCACTTTTTCCGGCATCGGGATCCTGGTCTTCATCTCCTTCTTCGGTGAGGTTCTGATCTTCGGGTGTTTCCTTTTCTTCAGGGAACCGGGTGGGCTCAAGTTCTGTGATTGCCTCAAGGGCATAGATGGTGAGACGCTTACCCTTGGCTTTATAACCCTTCACGGCGATGAACTGCTCCGCGTCAATCTCTTCTGTGCCTCTGAAGGCATCTGCGCCTCCATAGACGATCTGAATGCGCGGATAACAGGTATCAGTCAGCAGGATGAGTTGCGAGGCGGGATTCTCTGAAAGCCAGTTCTGTTTCTTCTTCGTGGCATCCATTTGGAATCGCTTGATGTAGGGATAACCCTGATTGTCGGCATCGTAGAGGATGGCAGTCCATATCTTGTCGGCATCGTATTTCTCAATGCGCAGAATGTTTTCTTCGTAGTGGTTGTTCAGGTCGAAGTTCGTCAGGTAACAGTCACCATTCTTCAGGATGACGAGTATCTGGTCGTCATCCAGGAATTCACCGAGGAACTGCCCGTGTTCGTCGTAGTTCAGGCGGTTCACGTCGGGATCCCACCATACTTTCCTTCCTCCGAGCGTGGAGTGACCGTGACTCTTCAGACCGATACGGTGTACAGAGTATTTGGTAAGCAGGTTTCCCTTCGAAGCGCGTCCTTTGATGATGACTTCCGAGAAATCCTTGTCGAGGAATATCTTCTTCAACTTGGGGTTGGGGTCGAGGGTTACCTTGATAATCTCTGCTTCGCCGTTGGGATTAGCGGTGAAATACATCACTTTCGAGCCTGGCGTACCTTGCGTGAGGTCGTACTCCTTGTCGCGTGTCATGCTGGTCACGTTGAAGCGCTTGATAAAGCAGTTGCCCTTCTTTCCGTCACGATAGACGACATTATAGATGGTTCGTGAGTCATTTTTCTTAAAGACACTGAGGTAGAGCACGTTCTTGCCCACGAAGATCTTCTCTGCCACACGGATAACCTTGTACTTACCGTCCTTGTAGAAGATGATGATGTCGTCGAGGTCGGAGCAGTTGCACACGAATTCGTCTTTCTTCAGTCCTGTGCCGATGAAACCGTCTGTGCGGTTGATGTACAGTTTCTGATTGGCCTCAGCTACCTTTGAAGCCTCGATGGTGTCGAAGTTGCGAATCTCCGTCAGACGGGGGTGGTCTTTGCCATACTTATCCTTGAGGAACTGGAACCAGCTGGCCGTCACCTCTGTGAGGTTAGCCAAGTCGCGGTCTATTTGTTCAATTTCTGCCTTGATGCGGGCCATCAGCTCGTCGGCCTTGTCCTTGTTGAACTTCAGGATGCGTTGCATCTTAATCTCCAACAGACGCAGTATATCGTCCTTTGTCACCTCTCGTACGAGGGTGGGGTAGTAGGGCGTCAGACGCTCATCAATATGTTCACAGACACTGTCGACGTCGGGAGCCTGTTCGAATTTCTTATCTTTGTAAATGCGTTCCTCGATGAATATCTTCTCTAACGATTGGAAATGATACTGCTCGAGCAGTTCGTTCTTGCGGATTTCCAGCTCTTGACGGATGAGGTCTTTTGTACGATCGACAGAGTGTCGCAGTACGTCGCTGATGGTGAGAAACTGCGGTTTGTTGTCCTCGATGACGCAGCAGTTGGGCGAGATGTTAATCTCGCAGTCGGTGAAGGCGTAGAGGGCATCGATGGTCTTGTCGCTGGAAACACCGGGAGCCAGATGTACCTGTATCTCGACGCTGGCGGCAGTAAGGTCCTCTACCTTTCTGGCCTTAATTTTACCTTTCTCAATAGCCTTTACGATGGAGTCCTGTAGGGTCTCAGAGGTCTTGGAGAACGGTATCTCTCGAATGACGAGGGTTTTCTGGTCGATCTTCTCAATCTTCGCACGTACTTTGATCACACCACCACGCTGACCGTCGTTGTATTTCGACACGTCGATGCTGCCACTTGTGGGGAAGTCTGGATAGAGTCTGAAGGGCTGGTCGTGCAGATAGCTGATGGCGGCGTCGCAGATTTCGCAGAAGTTATGGGGCAGGATCTTCGACGAGAGGCCGACGGCAATACCTTCTGCTCCCTGTGCCAGCAGCAACGGAAATTTGACAGGTAGCGTGATCGGTTCTTTGTTGCGGCCGTCGTACGACATCTTCCACTCTGTAGTCTTGGGATTGAACACGGTGTCGAGCGCAAATTTCGACAGTCGTGCTTCGATGTATCGTGGTGCGGCAGCGCTGGAGCCTGTCAAGATATTACCCCAGTTACCTTGCGTGTCGATAAGCAGGTCTTTCTGTCCCATCTGCACCAAGGCATCACCGATACTGGCGTCGCCGTGCGGGTGGAACTGCATTGTGTGGCCCACGATGTTGGCCACTTTGTTGTAGCGTCCGTCATCCATCCGTTTCATCGAGTGCAGGATACGGCGCTGCACAGGCTTCAAACCGTCCTCCAGGTGGGGAACGGCACGCTCCAGAATGACGTATGATGCATAGTCTAGAAACCAGTTTTGGTACATTCCAGAGAGGTGATGCACGGCTGCCGCGTCGAAGCGGTTCACGGGTTTATAGTCGGAGTGACCCTCTTGTGTCACCTCCGACTCTTGTTGGTCCATATTCTCTGACAGCTGTTCTTCGCCGCTACCTTCTTTTATTTCGTCGTCCATTCTCTTAGATTGGTCTTTAGTTTCCTTATTGCGTGCAAAGGTAACAAAAAAAGGCGAGAAAAACGAGGAATTAAGCTTTTTTTGCGGGATTAGAATCGGGAAACTTTGGCCGTTTCGGAATAATTGCGTAATTTTGCAACCAAATTAGTAAAAACGTAAATAACAAGATGACAGCAAATGAGATTCGCGACTCATACAAGAAGTTTTTTGAGTCGAAACAGCACGCTATCGTGCCTTCAGCTCCGATGGTAATCAAAGACGACCCCACACTGATGTTCACCAATGCGGGTATGAACCAGTGGAAAGATATCATTCTCGGCACTCGTGACCCTGAGCCGCGTCGCCGTGCAGACACCCAGAAGTGCCTCCGCGTTTCCGGTAAACACAACGATCTGGAAGAGGTGGGCCACGATACTTATCATCACACCATGTTCGAGATGCTGGGTAACTGGTCGTTTGGTGACTACTTCAAGGAAGGTGCCATCGATATGGCTTGGGAATACTTGGTGGATGTGCTGAAACTGAATCCAGAGGATCTCTATGTGACGGTGTTTGAGGGTTCACCCGAGGAGAATATCCCTCGCGACGATGAGGCTGCGAGATATTGGGCTAAGCATGTACCTGAGGATCATATTATTAACGGTAACAAGCACGACAACTTCTGGGAGATGGGCGATACGGGTCCTTGCGGTCCCTGCTCTGAAATCCACGTTGACTCGCGTACCCCCGAGCAGCGCAAGGCTTCAGGCAAGAGCGGTCGCGAGCTTGTGAACCAGGACGATCCGCAGGTGATTGAAATCTGGAATCTCGTGTTCATGCAGTTCAACCGCAAGGCTGACGGTTCCTTGGAGAAACTTTCCATGAACGTAATCGACACGGGTATGGGTTTCGAGCGCCTCGTTCGTATGTTGCAGGGTAAGCATTCCAACTATGATACCGACATCTTCCAGCCGATTATCAAGGCCGAAGAGAATATCACCGGTCTGAAATATACAACCTTCGAAGAAGGTGAGGTAAGTAAGGAACAGGATGACATCAATATTGCGATGCGCGTCTGTGCGGACCACCTGCGTGCTGTGGCCTTCTCAATTGCCGATGGACAGCTGCCGTCGAATGCGAAGGCCGGCTATGTCATCCGTCGTATCCTGCGTCGTGCCGTGCGCTATGCCTATACGTTCCTTGGACAGAAAGAGTCGTTCCTCTATAAGCTCGTGCCAACATTGGTGGCAGAGATGGGCGACGCCTTCCCTGAACTCAAGGCTCAGCAGCAACTGATATCCAAGGTGATGAAGGAGGAAGAGGATTCCTTCCTACGTACACTCGATAAGGGTATCGGCATGCTGAACGACGCTATGGATAAGTTGAAAGCAGAGCATAAGACGGAGTTGGACGGCGTTCAGGCTTTCCGTCTCTTCGATACTTACGGTTTCCCACTCGACCTGACGGAGCTGATCTGTCGTGAACAAGGCTTCACGGTGGATGAGAAACAGTTCGATGTGGAGATGCAGAAGCAGAAGGAGCGTGCTCGCAATGCAGCTGCTGTCGAGAATTCAGACTGGGTGGAAATCGCTCAGGGCGAGCAGCAGTTCGTGGGTTATGACTATACGGAATATGAGTGCCATATCCTGCGCTATCGCAAGGTGACACAGAAGAAGAACGAGTTCTATGAGCTTGTGCTCGACTATACCCCATTCTATGGTGAGATGGGTGGTCAGGTTGGTGACTGTGGTGTCCTCGTCAATGAGGCTGAGACCATCAATATCATCGATACCAAGCGTGAGAACAACCAAAGCATCCATATCGTCAAACAGTTGCCGAAGGATCCGTCGGCTCAGTTTATGGCCTGTGTAGATACAGACAAGCGAGATGCAAGTGCTGCCAACCATACAGCTACCCACCTGCTCGACTATGCTTTGAAACAAGTGCTGGGCGACCATGTGGAGCAGAAGGGTTCTTTGGTATCTCCCGATACCCTCCGTTTCGACTTCTCTCACTTCCAGAAGGTGACCGACGAGGAAATTCGTGAGGTGGAACGAATGGTAAACAATATGATTCGTCAGAACATTCCCCTTGATGAGCATCGTGACATGCCTTTCGATGAGGCCAAGAAACTAGGAGCCATCGCTCTTTTCGGTGAGAAATATGGCGATAAGGTGCGTGTGGTGCGTTTTGGACCGTCATGCGAGTTCTGCGGTGGTATCCATGCTAAGGCAACGGGTAACATCGGTTTCTTCAAGATACTCTCTGAGAGCAGTGTGGCTGCTGGTATCCGTCGTATTGAGGCCACAACGGGGTATGACTGTGAGGAGCGCCTCTACCAGATGGAGGATGTCTTGAAGAACATCAAGTCGTTCTTCAACAACGCAAAGGACTTGCAAGGTGTCGTTCGTAAGTATATCGAGGAGCACGATGCCATGAAGAAGGAGATTGAAGGCTTTCAGGCTCAGGCTGTTGAACGTGCTGCCCAGAGAATGGTAGAGAAGGCTCGTGACGTGAATGGTGTAAAGGTCATTACCACCTTACTGCCTATGGCACCTGCAGCTGCCAAGGATTTGGCATTTAAGGTGCGTGCTGCGGTTGATGGCTCGTTGCTCTGTGTCATTGGTTCGCATGAGAATCAGAAGCCACAGCTTACCATCATGATGAGTGATGATATGGTTAGCGATCATGGGCTGAATGCAGGCCAGTTGGTGCGCGAGGCTGCTAAACTCATCCAAGGAGGTGGTGGCGGCCAGCCCCATTTTGCCCAGGCAGGAGGTAAGAATGTTGATGGGCTTAGTGCTGCTATCGACAAGGTGCTGGAACTTTGCCAGCTTTGAGTATTATTATATTAAATAAGGAGGAAACGTTATGGCACTGAATCTGAACAAAAATCTGAAGCTCTACTACTCTATTAAGGAAGTGGGTGAGATGTTTGGTCTGAATGAGAGTACGCTTCGCTATTGGGAGCAGGAGTTCCCTTTCTTGAAGCCAAAGACGACGGGATCGGCGAAGATACGCCAGTATCAGGAAAAAGATATTGAACAGATTCGCTTGATTCATAATCTGGTGAAGGTGCGCGGTTTTAAGCTTGCTGCTGCGCGAAAGATTCTGACGCAGAATAAGACTGGTGCAGATAAGAAGGCTGATGTGTTGGAGTCACTTATTGGTATTCGCTCTGAACTGCAGGCTTTGAAGAGACATTTAGATTTGCTGTAAATAAAAGAAGAGGCCTTCCGAATCAACGGAAGGCCTCTTCTTTTATTGTGTCCTATTTGTCAATGGATATCTATGGAAGCCAGGACGTATCGTTAAATACGGTAGCAAGTGTAATCTGGGCGGCTTCTTTCTTGGTCAGTTGCTTGCTCCAGTTGACTCGTGTCTTGGTATTTGCGCCCTCACCGCGGTTGTTGTATTCCATATAGCGGGCCGTCTGTTCCCGATGTTGCTCCCAGTGGTGCCAGCCTTCAGGACGGATATGGCGCCCCAGGTCACAGTTCATAAAGAGTGTGTAGCCATAGTCTCTCCAAGGCCGGCCAAGATAAACTTGGTTAGCGTCTTCTGCTGCCGTCAGGCGACAGTTATTGAAGATATAGCCGAATGACTGATCCTTTGGAGTGGAGGCGGCTGTTACATAACTGTTAACGAGACTCTCGATGGTGCAGTTCTCAAACCAAGCTGTCGATGGACCGAAGATGAAGTCGGTCGTACCGCAGATATAGCAGTCTTTAAAGAAAAGCCTTGTACCTGGCATGCCTGTATAGACTGTGTCCTGATGGCCTATGAATCGGCAGTTAATGAAAACCAGACGGTCACCTTCTGTATGTAGGGCTACGGCCTGCCCAAGTCGTGCAGCATTGTTCTCGATAGTGAGGTTTTTCAGTGTGATGCTGTTGCCCTCTATTTTTAGGGTGTAGGTGCGGAAGGTACCCATAGGCTGTGTACGTGGTGCAGCAGTACCTAGTACAATCTTCACATTGGCATGGTTGTCGTAGGTGATGATGGTCTTCTCTGCACTCTCACCACATATTTCTATGTTCTGTAGCCACTGTGGAATAATGAGCTTCTCCTTGTAGGTGCCATTCTTCACGTAAATCACCTTGTGGTAGTCCATAAAAGCACGGCATACCTCAATAGCCTCGTCGATGGTCCGGAATTCGCCTGTTCCGTCACGGGCAACGACGATGGTGTCGGGATTGTCATACTTGCTGGCGGCATTCATACCCAGCGATGTCAGAATAACGGTAGTTAGTAGCAGTAGTCGTTTCATATCAGTTACATGATTTGTGAAATTTCCTTCAGGTCGGGGATGCCTTTGAGATTGTCAATGATTGACTTGACATTCTCGCGGTCGTGTACCTTCATTTCGATGCTGCCGTCGAAGATGCCATCTTCACAGGTGATTGTAATCTTATGGATATTCACGCTCATCTGTGAGGATATGACTTGTGTGATCTCGTTGAGCATACCTACGCGGTCGATGCCACTGATGCGAATGGTTGCGTCGAAAAAGAGGATCTTGTGCATATCCCACTTGATATCAAGAATGCGGTTGCCAAAGCTGGATTTCAGTTTGGCTGCCACAGGACATGCCCGCTTATGTATCTCAATCTCGTTTTTGTTGTTGATATAGCCCAGGGCGTCATCGCCGGGAATCGGGTGACAACAACGGGGGAATTTGTATTGTGTGATATTCTCCTCAGAGAGGTAAACAGGTTTCTTGCGGTTGAATTTCTCTGGAACGATGAAGAGATTTGGTTTGGGTGATTCCTCCTTTTTCTTCTTTCCGACAAACGGCACATATTTGCGCCAACCTCCATGATCATCACTTGCTGTCGTTTTGCCATTCAGACGGTCGAGATCCTTCTCTCCGAGGAGTACAATCTTTTCACCAAGTGCCTGAAAAAATTCATTGCGCTTACTGTATTCATGTAGATCAGCCAGTTGGTCAGCATAGACAAGACTCGGTTCAAACTTGTTCTTCAACAAGAAAGAATTGAGTATTTCTTCGCCCTGTCGCTGTACCTCTCTGTTGTCACGCCTAAGAATGGCTTGAATCTTGGCCTTGGCCTTAGCTGTAGAGACGAAGTTGATCCATGTCGGACTGACATGTTGCGACTTGGATGTTAGGATTTCCACCTGGTCGCCACTCTGTAACTTATGGCTTAGAGGCACCAGTTTATGGTTGACTTTGGCACCGATACAGTGACTGCCGAGGAACGTATGTATGGAGAATGCAAAGTCGAGAGCCGTGCAGTCTGCTGGTAGTGTGCGTATCTCGCCCTTTGGTGTAAATACGAATATCTCACTAGCAAAGAGGTTCAGCTTGATGGTGTCGAGGAAGTCCATGGCGTCTGGCTGTGGGTCATCGAGGATTTCCTTGATAGTACCAAGCCACTCATTCAGCTCAGTTTCGTTTTCGTCCTCCGTATATTCCTTGTCGACACCATCTTTGTATTTCCAATGTGCCGCGAATCCTTGTTCTGCAATCTCGTCCATGCGGTCAGAACGTATTTGCACTTCTATCCACCGGCCCTGTTTTGACATCAGTGTGACGTGGAGTGCCTGATAGCCGTTGGCTTTCGGATGGCTCAGCCAGTCGCGCAGGCGATCTGGGTGTGACTTGTAGATTTTTGAGATGGCAACGTAGATGTTAAAGCATTCGTTGACCTCTTCTTCTCTGACACGTGGTGTGAAGATGATACGTACGGCAAGGATATCGTAAATCTCCTCGAACGTGACATGCTTGTTCTGCATCTTGTTCCAGATGGAGTAGGGACTCTTCACACGTTCTTTGATCTCATATTGGATTCCCATCTGTTTCAGGGCAGTCTCAATAGGAGATGTGAATTGTGAGAAGAGCTCGTCGCGGGAGGCACGTGTAGATTGGAGTTTGGCCTCGATGGCAGCAAAATCATCTGGATGTTCAAAGCGGAAACTCAGATTCTCCAGCTCTGACTTGATCTTGTTCAGCCCTAGTCGATTTGCCAGAGGGGCATAGATATAGAGTGTCTCTCCGGCAATCTTGTATTGTTTGTTGGCTGGTTGCGACTCCAGGGTACGCATGTTATGCAGACGGTCGCATATCTTGATGAGGATCACGCGGATATCCTCACTCATCGTGAGCAATAGTTTTTTGAAGTTTTCTGCTTGTGCTGATGCCTGTTCACCGAAGATACCGCCGCTGATCTTTGTCAGACCGTCGACAATCTGTGCAATTTTGGGACCGAAGATGTTGGAGATGTCCTCCACTGTATAGTCGGTATCCTCCACAACGTCATGGAGGAGAGCCGAGCAGATACTGGTAGAGCCGAGACCTATCTCCGAACAGGCAATTTGGGCCACGGCGATGGGATGCATGATGTAGGGCTCACCCGACAGTCGGCGTACACCCTTATGTGCTTGTTTTGCAAAGTTGAAGGCTTTGGTGATGAGATCGACCTTCTTTCTGTGGCGCGAAGCCAGGTAGTCGTTCAACAGTTTTTGAAAGGCATCGTTGATCAGCCGGTCATCACTTTCTTCGTTGTACAATTGCTCTACATCCATAGTTCTCGGAACTTATCATGTTTATTTGACTCGGATTTTCTTTCCTGCTCGGATATTTGAACCCTTGATGCCGTTCAGTTTCTTCAACTTGGCAACAGTAGTGCCGTTGCGCTTGGCAATCTCTGAGAGGGTCTGCCCCTTCCTGATGGTTACTGATGATCCAGAACTGCCTCTGCTTCTGCGGCCACCGCCACGGGCGCTATGACGTCTGTTGTAACGTCCGCGTTTCGAACTATATCCTCCTCGTTTGCTTCGTGTGTAAGTCGGCAGGTCGTCGTTTACATCGACGATGGCACGCTTCGTCAGCAATTCTGTGACACGGTAGTTGAATATCGAGTCTTGGTTGTCAATGAATTTCCCTGTGTCTGTGATAGGCATGCGGATGGCATATGGCTTTGAGTTACCTGGCACGATATCGCGGCGGAATTCAGGATTAAGTGAACGCAAGAGGTCGATGTCGGTACCTATTACACCGGCAATCTGTTCTAAATGCAGCTCTTTGTTCACTACCACCGTGTCGCTTTGTGCTGGCAGATTAGTCGTCATTGGACAGATATTGTGCTCGCAGTAGTAAGTCATGATATAGTTAGCTGCGATGAAGGCTGGCACATAACCACGTGTCTCTGCAGGCAGATATGGGTAGAGCTTCCAATAGTCCTTCTCACCATTAGCACGGTGGATGGCCTTTTTGATATTCTCCGGTCCACAGTTGTAGGCAGCAATCACGAGATTCCAGTCTCCAAAGATACGGTAGAGATCTCTCAGCAGTCGTGCAGCGGCATAGGATGACTTGACTGGGTCGCGTCGCTCATCGACAAGTGAGTTGATTTCCAACCCATATTGCTTGCCGGTACTGAGCATGAACTGCCAAAGACCAGTGGCTCCTACACGAGAGATTGCTTTCGGATTGAGGGCTGACTCGATGATGGGCAGATATTTCAATTCTAAGGGCAGCTGGTAAGTGTCAAGTGCCTCTTCGAAAATGGGCATATAGAAATTGGCGGCACCAAGCATATAACTGACGGAATAGCGAAGTCGTCCGCTATAACGGTCTATGAAACGCTGAACGATATCGTTATAAGCCAGTTCCATGACGGACGGGATGCGACTCAGGCGTTCGATATAGACCTCTCTGTCAAAAGTGGGATTCTCGTTTTTCATCTCACAGTCGCCAGGCTTACCGAGATAAGTCTTTGACATATAGAGGTTCAGTAGGCTGTCCAAGTCATAAGTCATTGCCTCAGGGAATTCGATGAGTTCTTCGTTACCTTCGCTATCTGTGACAGCAATCTCATCCTCGTCGATTTCTTCAATTTCCTCCGTTTCATCCTCATTGTCGCGCTCGGCGTCAGTGTTGTTCAAATTCACCTGAGCCTGTATGGCACATGTCCAGATGAAGCACGACATAGCGAGGAACAGCATTCTCTTTTTCTTCATTCGTTATAATTGTTCTGTGTTATTATTCAAAAGTTTAAACTGCATTGTAGTCCGACCGATGAGTTGTCAAGTGGGTTGCTCGACGAGCGGTTGTTCATGATAGCCGGTTCTACCTTTAGACTCAGGTCCTTTGAGATGTCGAAGACTGATAGCTCAGCGTCAACATACGCGTCAATGACAGAGAGGGCATACACACCAAGCATGACAAAGAAACTTAGGTCGCGCCAACGTCTGTACTGGTCTTTACGCTTCTTGAAGATCTCCTTGTACCGGTCTGCATTTGCAGGGGTGATGGTGACGCCGGTGTGGAGAAATTGGTTGTAACTCGTTGTATTGGGGTCGCTATCGCTGATGTCCAGGAAGGCCTTTGAGTAGTCGTGATACATGGAGTTGTTCCATGTCATGGCGTAAATGCATCCCATGAATCCACCATAGACGAGTGGGAGCTTCCAATATTTTCGGTTATAAATCTGTCCACCGCCCGGAATGACCAATGCCAACCATAAGGCTCGCTTTGGGTTGGGACGCCATGTGTTCCAGTCGCGTTTGTGAGCCTTTTTGCTGGTAGCGGTGGCTGTAGTATCTACCACTAATGATGGCACAAGCGTCTCTGCTGCATTCAGGATGCTATCAGTGGCAGCATGGATGATGCTGTCGTTGATGAGTTCCTGTGCATTGCTACATTGTGGTGCTGTCAGTAATAGGATGACCAACAGTGCCCGTAGTGGCCTAAATAGAATTCTTCTCAACACTTTTTATCAGTCTTCAGCTTTTTATCTTGTCAATGACGTTCATGATATGCTCCAGTTCACCTTCGTTCTCGAAACTGAAGGAAATCTTTCCCTTGTTCTGTGGTGAACATGTCATCTGCACTTTTACTTTGAACAGATCGGCTAGACGATCTTTTAAGATGGTATATTCCAAGGGAAGGTTTGTTGCGCTTGAGGTCCCCTTCTTTGCAGTTTGCAAGGGCTGACCTTCCTTCATGAGCTGCACAATCTCCTCCACCTTTCTTACGGAATATCCATTGCGTTGTATTTCCTTGAAAAGCTTCAGTTGGGCAGAAGGACTATCAAGTGACAACAACGTGCGTGCATGTCCCATGTCTAACTCTTTGTTCTTCAGGGCCATCTGAATCTGTGCTGGCAATTTGAGCAATCGCATGTAATTAGTGACAGAGGTGCGACTTTTCCCTACACGTGACGATATACGCTCCTGGGTCATGCCTGTCGACTCTGCCAGATGCTGGTAGGCCAAGGCTATTTCTATGGCATTCAAGTCTTCACGCTGAATGTTTTCCACAAGTGCCATCTCCATCACGGAGTCATCTTCGACAGTCCTGATATAGGCGGGAACGCTTTTCAGTCCTGCCATCTGTGAGGCTCGCCAACGTCGTTCGCCAGCGATGATTTGATATCTGTTGTTGTCGGCTTGGCGCAAGGTAATAGGAGTGACAAGTCCAATCTCCCTGATACTGGCTGCCAGTTCCTCCAACGCCGCTTCATCAAACTCTCTTCTTGGTTGGTTGGGATTGGGGTCTATCAAATTGAGTGAGATCTCGTTTAGGTTCGAAGATCCCTGCGTCTCGATGTCTGTAGTGTCGATAAGTGCATCCAGCCCTCGTCCTTTGCTGGTGCTGATATTATCAAGGCCACGTCCGAGGACATTGCGGTCATATTTTTTTCTAACAGCCATGGCTTATTTGTTTTTTAATATGATTTCCTTTGCTAGTGACAGGTGGTTTTTGCTGCCGGTAGAGTCTGCGTCGTATAGGATGACAGGCAGACCGTGACTAGGACTTTCTGAAAGTTTTACGTTGCGTTGGATAACGGTCTTGAATACGAGCTCTTGGAAATGACGTTTTACCTCGTCGTAAATCTGGTTAGCCAGGCGCAGACGTGAGTCGTACATCGTCAGCAGGAAACCTTCTATCTCCAGTTTCGGATTCAACTTGTTCTTGATGATCTTAATCGTGTTCAGCAGTTTGCTGATACCCTCCAGTGCGAAATACTCACATTGGACAGGGATGATCACTGAATTTGCAGCGGTGAGCGCATTGACGGTAATAAGCCCCAACGAAGGTGAGCAGTCGATGAGGATGTAGTCATATTCATTCCGAATAGGATCTAACAGCTTCCGCATGATCTTTTCTCTGTCTTCGAGGTTGAGCATTTCTATCTCTGCGCCAACCAGGTCAATATGGCTTGGTATGATGTCGAGACCTTCAACGTCTGTGGTGTAGATGGCCTCGTGTATGTCTGTCTGGTTGATAATACACTCGTAAAGCGAACATTCTACTTCTGTAATATCCACGCCAAGACCACTTGAGGCATTGGCTTGTGGGTCTGCATCCACTACCAGTACTGTCTTTTCCAGCGTGGCAAGCGAAGCTGCCAGATTGATGGTCGTCGTCGTCTTTCCGACGCCACCTTTTTGGTTTGCTAATGCTATAATCTTACCCATATCAGTCTTCTTCTACCTTTGTATATTAGAAAATTTGCCCGCAAAGTTACATATTTCTATCGAGAAATCCGTTTATTTAAACCTTTTTTCGTACTTTTGCAGTCAAAACGGTGAAATTTTATGGAAAATAAACGACCGCTGCTGCTGATTTCTAACGATGACGGCTATCAAGCACCCGGCATTCATTCCTTGGTGGAGATGCTTTCAGACTATGGCGACATCCTTGTTTGTGCGCCAGAGTCGGCTCGCAGTGGCTTCTCCTGTGCTTTTTCTGCTACCGAGCCCCTGCGACTGCAGTGCCGGGAGCGACGAGAGGGCTTGGAGGTATGGTCATGCAACGGTACGCCTGTGGATTGTGTGAAGATCGCTCTGGCAGAGTTGGTGCCTCGCCGGCCGGATATGGTGATAGGCGGTATCAATCATGGTGATAATGCCTCTGTGAATGTACATTACAGTGGTACGATGGGAGTCGTACTTGAGGGGAGCATGAAATATATATCCTCTGTGGCCTTCTCCCTTTGTGACACGCGCTTGGAGGTTGATTTCTCGCCGATGCGTCCACTCGTTCGGCAGATAACCGCGCATGTCCTGTCTGAGCCCCTTCCCCGTGGGGTGTGTCTCAATGTCAATTTTCCTTTGGCATCGGAATATAAAGGGGTTCGTGTCTGTCGTATGGCTCGAGGTACATGGGGCAATGAGGTCGTCAGATGCCATCACCCTCGTGGCTATGACTACTGGTGGATGGTGGGGGCTTATAGCAATGATGAACCAGAGGCTGAGGACACCGATCGTTGGGCCCTTTCTCATGGGTATGTCGCCATTACGCCTACGCAGATTGACGTTACAGCTTATCAGACTGTCGAGACGATCAGGAATTGGAACCTACAGTGCGAAACTGTCAAACAGTCAAATCCATGAGATACTATTTGATCGTCGGTGAAGCTTCTGGTGACTTACATGCATCTCATTTGATGCGTGCGTTGAAAGAAATTGACTCTTCTGCTGAGTTTCGTTTCTTCGGCGGCGATCTGATGACGGCCGTCGGTGGTACGCGGGTCCGGCATTATCGGGAACTGGCTTATATGGGATTTATCCCCGTACTTCTCCATCTGCCTGTGATACTCCGTAATATGCGCGTGTGCAAACAGGATATCTTGGATTGGCAGCCGGACTGTGTGATCCTGGTCGATTATCCGGGTTTCAATCTGAAGATTGCAAAATATGTAAAATCTGAGACAAATATTCCGGTCTATTATTACATCTCTCCAAAGATATGGGCGTGGAAGGAGCATCGTATCAAGAACATCAAGCGCGACATCGACGAATTGTTTTCTATTCTTCCTTTCGAGGTGCCTTTTTTCGAGGAGAAACACCATTATCCCATTCATTACGTAGGTAATCCGACAGCTGATGAGGTTCGTGATTTCTTGAAGTGTCACAAACCTGTCACAAAGCGTCCTTCAGACAAGCCTGTGATAGCCTTGCTGGCGGGTAGTCGTCAACAGGAGATCAAGGATAATCTTCCTGCCATGCTTGAGGCGGTAAAGCCGTATGGCGCACAGTATCGGATTGTCATTGCTGGTGCTCCTTCTATTGAACAAGGGTATTATCGGCAGTTTATGGAAGGCTATGACGTGGAAATCGTATTCGACCAGACTTATGAGCTGCTTTTACAAGCCCATGCAGCCCTTGTAACGAGTGGTACGGCAACACTTGAGACCGCTTTGTTCGGTGTGCCTCAGGTGGTGTGCTACCGTTTGCCCTTACCCAAGCTCTCAGCGTTCATACGCCGTCATCTGTTAAAGGTAAAATATATTTCTTTAGTTAATCTTATTGCTGATCGTGAGATCGTCACAGAGTTATTGGCAGATACCTTTACCATCGACCATATTCGTCACGAACTGGATTTGATCCTTGAGGGTGAGGCCCGTGAGGTGATGCTTCAGGGGTATGCAGACGTCTGGCGCCTGTTAGGCGAGAAGAAGGCTCCAGATCATACAGCACGAATGATATATACCTTACTAAATAATCAGATCAAATGAACAAATTCTTATCCCTGCTGGGTTTCGACCCTGCTAAACATTCCGTGAGAGTCGAGATGATGGCTGGTCTGACGACCTTCCTTACCATGTCTTACATCCTTGCCGTGAACCCGTTGATTCTTTGTGATGCCGGTATGGATAAAGGAGCTGTGTTTTCCGCGACCGTTATTGCTGCAGCCATAGCAACCATGGTCATGGCCTTCTATGCGAAAATGCCCTTTGCACTGGCTTCTGGCATGGGCATCAATGCCTTCTTTGCGTACACTCTTGTCATCGTTATGGGCTATAGTTGGCAACAGGCCCTCGCAGCCGTCTTCATTGAGGGTATCGTTTTTATCTTCCTTACCATTTTCAGGGTGCGTGAGGCCATTGTCAATGCGATTCCGCTAAACTTGCGCTATTCCATCTCCGTGGGTATCGGACTGTTTATTGCTTTTATCGGTCTGAAGAATGGTGGCCTCGTGGTGTCCAGTGAGGCGACGATGACGTCCTTAGGTGCTTGGACACCCACGACTCTCATTGCAGCGGGTGGTATTTTGTTAGGTGCTGTGCTGCTGGCGCTTAAGGTCAAGGGAGCCCTCTTTTATACGATCATCATCATGACCGTCATCGGCATTCCGTTTGGCGTCACCAAGATTCCTGAGGAATTCACCGTGGTCAGCATGCCTCATTCCATCGAACCTGTCGCTTTCCATATTGATTTCTCTCGTTTCATCAGTCTGGATGTCGAGTATTACATTGTGGTGTTCACCTTGCTTTTCATGGATCTCTTCGACACCATAGGCACCCTCATTGGTGCAGCCACCGGTGCAGGGATGGCCGATAAGAAGACGGGGCGTATCCATCATCTCAACAAGGCGCTCATGGCTGATGCTGTGGGTACGACGGTCGGCGCGATCTGTGGTACCTCGACAGTCACCACCTATGTAGAGAGCACCACGGGTATCCTTGAAGGTGGGCGCACGGGTCTGACTTCATTGACCACGGCGATGCTTTTCTTGGCTGCGCTCTTCTTCTCGCCGGTGTTCCTGATGATTCCCGCTGCTGCCACGACGAGTGCCCTCTTCCTCGTGGGTGTGATGATGCTGCGCTCCATCGTCCATATCGACTTCATCGACTTCACCGAGTCGATGCCCTGTTTCGTCACGATGCTGATGATGCCGTTTACAGCCAGTATCTCTGAGGGTATCGTACTGGGTATGCTCTCTTATGTCATCGTGAAGGTCTGCACAGGCCGCTATAAGGAGCTCTCGGCTGTGGTTTATATCCTCTCGGTATTCTTCCTTCTGAAATATATAGCACCATTATTATAAATAATAAATAAGACGTATGAGAAAACTGATTTTATGTGGCCTGACGGTCCTCATGGGACTTACCATGCAGGCACAGAACGTGCAACTTCACTATGATTTCGGACGTAGCATCTATTCAGAGCAGTTGGGTGGTCCCCAGGCTGACGATATGCCAAGACGTGCGAAGGTAACCATGACCTTAGAGCAGTTCAAGGCTGACAAATGGGGTTCTTGGTTCTACTTCGTGGATATCGACTTCAGCCGTAAGTTTGTGGAGGGTGCCTATGCGGAGATCTCCCGTGAGTTCAACCTCGGCAAACAGTCGCCTTTTGCTGCACACGTAGAGTATAACGGTGGCTTGAACCGCTTTCGCAGTTTCCAGCAGGCAGCACTCTTAGGTGGCGCTTACAACGGACATAATGCCGACTTCTCAAAGACATGGTCGGTGCAGCTGATGTATAAGCAGTATTTCAAGAGCTATGCCGATACCCGTGGCTATAGCAGTTTCCAGCTGACAGGTGTGTGGGGCCTGAACTTCGCTAATAAGAAATGTACCTTCTCGGGCTTCATCGATTTCTGGCGTGGTGAGAACTGGCGTGCTGGTCACGAGGGCCATGGCATGCTCGTCATCCTAACAGAACCTCAGTTCTGGTATAATGTGACACCGAATCTCAGTTTCGGTTCGGAGATTGAGATCAGCAATAATTTCATCTATAATACTTACAACGACAAGTCGTTCTTCATCAATCCGACGATTGCTGCCAAGTGGAATTTCTAATCTCGTAGCATATTCTGCTGTTGTCGGGGTCCTGCTGAATCTCCTTCTGCCTAAAACGGTGAAGGAGTAGGACCAGGGTGGTGGTTAGATGTGCAGACCGTTGTCAATGACAATCTTTCTCATGTTCTTCAATAGGTCACTGGCGAAGATGAAGTTGGTGAGTCGTTGATTGTCTGACTCCATGATCTGACTGCTTTCACCCTGCCAGTCCTTATGTCCTTCGTAGATGAAGATGATATTCTCACCAATACCCATGACAGAGTTCATGTCATGGGTATTGATGATAGTGGTGATGTTGAACTCCTTGGTAATGCTTTGCAGCAGTTCGTCAATGACAAGCGATGTCTTGGGGTCCAGGCCGGAGTTAGGCTCGTCACAGAAGAGATACTTCGGGTTTAGGGCAATAGCTCTGGCGATGGCCACACGTTTCTGCATACCTCCTGAGATCTCACCGGGGAATTTCTCTTCCGCACCCTTTAGGTTCACGCGGTCGAGGCATTCTTTGGCGCGCCTGGTTCGTTCCCGGAGGTTCATCGACGAGAACATGTCAAGTGGGAACATCACGTTCTCAAGTACGGTCATCGAGTCAAAGAGGGCTGCACTTTGGAAGATCATGCCCATTTCACGACGCATCATCACCTGCTCGTGCTTAGGCATCTGAACGAAATCACGTCCGTCGTACAGCACTTGACCACTGGTAGGTCTCAGTAGACCCACGAGATTCTTCATCAGCACCGTCTTTCCTGAGCCACTCTGACCGATAATGAGGTTCGTCTTACCGTCCTCGAAGGTTGTGTTGATATCTATCAGCACATCCTTGTTCTCAAAGCTTTTATACAAGTGACAAACTTCTATCATGACAGGAGTTGGGTTAGGAAGACATCACTAAACAGGATTAGCGCACTGGAGGAGACAACGGCGTCGGTGCTGGCTTTACCCACATTGACAGAACCGCCCTCCACCGTATAGCCGAAGAAGGCAGGTACACTGGCTATGATAAAGGCGAAAAAGAGGCTTTTGATGATCGACATCCAGACAAACCACGATTTAAAACTGTGTTGCAGACCAAGCGTAAGGTCGTCGGGTGGCATGATATGCCCTATGTACGCTGTGGCATAGGCACCGACAATACCCATTGCCGAAGAGAAGATGACCAGAAAGGGCATGATGGTAATCAGTCCTGTAATCTTGGGCAGAATGAGGTAGCTGGCCGAGTTGACACCCATGATCTCCAGGGCATCAATTTGTTGGGTGACGCGCATCGTACCGATTTCAGAGGCGATGTTCGACCCCACCTTTCCTGCCAGAATCAGGCACATGATGGAACTGGAAAACTCCAGGAGCATGATTTCACGTGTGGTGTAGCCGCTGACCCAACGAGGCATCCATGGACTCTGGATGTTAAGCTTCATTTGGATGCAGATGACGGCACCTATGAAAAAGGAAATAAGTAATACGATGCCGATGGAATCGACACCGAGTTGCGCCATTTCCTTAACATATTGCTTGAAAAACATACGCATCCGCTCTGGTCGTGAGAAGGTGCGACCCATCAGCATCAGGTATCGACCGAAGGTGGTCAGCCATTTCGTTATCAACATCGATAGATTGTAATTTGGGTACAAAGGTAGCTATTTTTTTCCTATGGTTTATACAGATTATATAGTTTTTTTTATTAATTAGGATTAAAATCCGTAAAATCCGTGTGGTCTGTAGGCGATTTTTTGTAACTTTGCAGCCGATTATGGAACAAGAAAGTATCGTATTACGCACAGAAGGACTGGTGAAGCGCTATGGCAAACGTACCGTTGTCAACGATGTGAGCTTTAACGTGAGGCAGGGAGAGATTGTAGGATTGTTGGGACCTAATGGTGCTGGCAAGACGACATCGTTCTATATGACCACAGGTCTGGTGTTGCCCAATGGCGGGCATATCTATTTGGGTGACGAGGAGGTAACCTCCTATCCGGTGTATAAGCGTGCCCGTGCTGGTATCGGCTATCTGGCACAGGAAGCCTCTGTGTTCCGTAAGATGAGTGTGGAGGATAACATCCTCTCCGTTTTGGAGATGACGGGTAAACCTCGCGAAGAACAATTTGAGACATTGGAGAGTCTCATCGCTGACTTCCGTTTGGAGAAGGTGCGTAAGAATAAGGGTGACCAGTTGTCGGGTGGTGAGCGTCGTAGAACGGAGATCGCGCGCTGCCTGGCCATCGCACCGAAGTTCATCATGCTCGATGAACCGTTTGCTGGTGTCGATCCCATTGCCGTGGAGGATATCCAGTTCATCGTGTGGAAACTGAAAGACCGTAATATCGGCATCCTCATCACCGACCATAATGTGGAGGACACCCTCTGTATCACCGACCGTGCCTACCTGCTGTTCGAGGGGCGCATCCTCTTCCAGGGCACACCCGAAGAACTGGCTGCCAATCAGGTGGTGCGTAAGAATTATCTGACTGAGTCGTTTGTGCTCAGACAGAAGGATTTCCAGAAGATCGAGGAGGAGCGTAAGGCACAAGAACAAGAAAAGAGTGCGCTTTCGAAAGTTAAATAATATTAAACTGTCAACAGTCAGCCATTAACTATCAACTTAATTTTGTACTTTTGCACGCTCAAATTTGATTATAATAATAAATAAGGTATAATAGACAATGAAGATTACATTTGATTGCCCTGACAAGATCAATGGTCTGCTGACAATGACCATTGAGTCTGCTGATTATCAGGAACAGGTAGAGAAAACACTAAAGAATTATCGTAAGAAGGCTCAGGTTCCTGGCTTCCGTCCGGGAATGGTTCCCATGGGAATGATTAAGAAACAGTACGGTACGGCTGTGAAGGTTGACGAGATCAACAAGCTGATGGGAGAGAAACTGTATGAGTATATCCGCGAGAACAAGATCCAGATGCTGGGTGAGCCCCTTCCCAATGAAGAGAAGCAGGTGCCTCAGGATTTTGAGAAAGATGGCGACCTGACTTTCGTGTTCGATATTGCTGTTGCTCCGGAGTTCAAGGCAGAACTGACCGCTAAGGACAAGATTGATTATTATAAGATCAAGGCTGATGACAAGCTGATTGACGATCAGGTACAGATGTACCAGTCACAGGCTGGTGAGTTTGTGAAGGCCGATGTGTTCAGTGGCAATGACACCATTACTGGTGACCTGCGTGAGCTTGATGCTGAGGGTAATACCAAGGATGGTGGTATCACGACCGAGGGTGGTATGGTGATGCCGGCATATATCAAGGATGAGGATCAGCGTAAGCTCTTCGACAACGCCAAGCCCGGTGATATCATTACCTTCAATCCCAAGAAGGCCTATCCAGAGAGTGATGCCGAGGTGGCAGCCCTGTTGAAGGTTGACAAGGAACAGGTGAAGGATCTTACAGCCGACTTCAGCTATCAGATCACTGAGATCCGTCACTTCCAGCCGGCTCCTGTGGATCAGAAGCTCTTCGACCGTGTGTTCGGTGAGGGTACGGTAAAGGACGAGCAGGAGTTCCGTCAGAAGATTGCAGATAGCGTCGCTCCTCAGCTGCAGCAGAACAGCGACTACAAGTTCATGTTGGATCTGCGCGCCTATATGGAGAAGAAGGTCGGTGACCTGCAGTTCCCGGAGGCTCTTCTGAAGCGTGTCATGTTGCAGAACAACAAGGATAAGGGTGCTGATTATGTGGAGAAGAACTTCGAGGGTAGCATCAAGGAACTGAAGTGGCATCTGATCAAGGAGCAGCTCGTGGCAGCTAATGAGGTGAAGGTTGAGGATGCCGATCTGAAGTCAGTGGCCAAGGACGCTATTCGTGCCCAGTTCGCTCAGTATGGCATGAGCAATGTGCCTGATGATGTGCTTGAGAACTACGCAGCAGAGCAGCTGAAGAAGCGCGAGAACGTTGAGAATTTCGTGGATCGTGCCGTTGATGTGAAGTTGACAGAGGCCCTTAAGAAAGTGGTAAAACTCACTGAAAAAGAGGTCAGTTTGGAGGACTTCAACAAGCTAATGCAAGAAAAATAAGAATTTTTAGGAAAAAATAACCCCTAATTGTGAGAGGTTATCGACTTTTTTGACTACCTTTGTGTTCCAATCACAAGATGTCAAAGGTCGATAGCCTTTTTTCTTGTTTAGTATCATTTAGAAAGGAAGAACGAATATGATGAAGAATGATTTCAGAAAATATGCCACAAAACATTTAGGCATGGATGGTCTGGCGCTTGATGATGTGATGAAGGCGCAGGCTCAGTATTTGAACCCTTATATCCTGGAGGAACGTCAACTGAATGTGACGCAGATGGATGTGTTTTCACGTCTGATGATGGACCGTATCATTTTCCTTGGTACGCAAATCGACGACTATACAGCCAACACGCTGCAGGCCCAGTTGCTTTATCTGGATTCCGTGGATTCCGGGAAGGATATCTCTATCTATATCAATTCCCCTGGTGGTAGCGTGACCGCAGGTCTTGGCATCTACGACACGATGCAGTTCATCTCCAGTGATGTGGCCACCATCTGTACGGGTATGGCAGCCTCCATGGGCGCTGTGTTGCTCGTGGCCGGTCAGGAGGGTAAGCGCGCCGCACTGCCTCATAGTCGTGTGATGATCCATCAGCCGTTGGGTGGTGTCCAGGGACAGGCCTCGGATATCGAGATTGAGGCTAAGGAGATCCTGAAGTTCAAGAAAGAACTCTATACGATCATTTCTGATCATTCCCATACCCCTTACGACAAGGTGTATGCCGACTCTGACCGTAATTATTGGATGACTGCGGAGGAGGCCAAGGCGTATGGTATGATTGATGAGGTCCTGACAAGAAAGAAATAATGCGAATGAAGAAAGCGTGTAACTTCTGTGGGCGGAGTGAGAAGGAGGTATCGCTGTTGATAACAGGTATCAATGGCAATATCTGCGATGAGTGTGCCGCTCAGGCTTATCGTATCGTCCAGGAACACCTCAGTGGTCAGAAGGAGAAGCCAGGTCAGAAGAAGTTTGAGCAACGGAAGGTGCCTAAGCCCAAGGAGATCAAGGCCTATCTTGATGAGTATGTCATTGGTCAGGATGATGCGAAGCGTTATCTGTCCGTGGCTGTCTATAACCACTACAAGCGTTTGCAGCAGCCAGAGGATACCGATGGTGTGGAGATCGAGAAGAGTAACATCATCATGGTGGGCTCTACGGGTACGGGTAAGACTTTGTTGGCACGTACCATTGCGAAGCTGCTTGATGTGCCCTTTACCATCGTCGATGCGACGGTATTCACGGAGGCCGGTTATGTCGGTGAGGATGTGGAGAGCATCTTGACACGTCTTCTCCAGGTCGCTGACTATAACGTGGAGGCAGCTCAGCGTGGCATCGTGTTTATTGATGAGATTGACAAGATAGCCCGTAAGAGCGACAATCCCTCCATTACCCGTGATGTGAGTGGTGAGGGTGTACAACAAGGCCTGCTCAAGCTGTTGGAAGGTACGATGGTGAATGTGCCGCCCAAAGGCGGGCGTAAGCACCCTGACCAGGATTACATCCATGTCGATACCCGTAACATCCTGTTTATCTGCGGAGGGGCTTTCGATGGTATAGAACAGAAGATAGCCCAGCGTATGAATGCCCATGTTGTGGGTTATAACTCCGTACAGAATGTGCGGAAAATTGACAAGAAAGATCTGATGCAATACGTACAGCCGCAAGACCTGAAGTCTTTTGGACTGATACCTGAGATTATCGGTCGTCTTCCAGTGCTGACATCCTTGAAACCGCTCGACAGGACGGCTCTGGAGAAAATTCTGACAGAGCCCAAGAACTCCATTATCCGTCAGTATCAGAAACTGTTTGAGATGGATGGTGTGGCCTTGACATTCACGAAGGATGCTCTGGAGGCGATGGTCGATAAGGCCGTTGAGTATAAACTGGGTGCCCGTGGTCTGCGTTCGATTGTAGAGAACGTGATGATGGATGCCATGTTTGACATGCCGTCAAGAAAAATCAAGAAATTTGAGGTGACTGCCGACTATGTCCATCAACAGATGGCTAAGTCACATCTTCAACAATACGAAGCCTAAATAACTAAGAATTATGACTGAGAAAAGAAGTCTTACCGAAGCCCTGAAAAAGTACTTTGGATTTGATAAGTTCAAAGGCGATCAGGAACAGATTATTCAGAATCTGCTGGATGGCAACGACACGTTTGTCTTGATGCCTACTGGCGGCGGCAAGTCGTTGTGCTACCAGCTACCTTCCTTGTTGATGGAGGGTACTGCCATCGTGATTTCACCCCTGATTGCTTTGATGAAGAATCAGGTGGATGTGATATCGAACCTCAGTGAGCAAGAGGGTACGGCACACTATCTGAATTCATCTCTCAATAAGGCTGCCATCGATCAGGTCAAGACGGATATCATAGAAGGGCGCACCAAACTGCTCTATGTGGCGCCGGAGTCTCTGACGAAGGAGGATAACGTGGATTTCCTGAAAACGGTGAAGATATCCTTCTATGCTATCGACGAGGCGCATTGTATCTCTGAATGGGGTCACGATTTCCGTCCGGAATATCGTCGTATCCGTCCTATTGTCAATGAGATAGGTCCTGCCCCCATCATCGCCTTGACTGCCACTGCCACCGACAAGGTGCGTAGTGATATCAAGAAGAATCTCGGCATCATCGATGCCAAGGAGTTCAAGAGCTCGTTCAATCGTCCGAACCTCTATTACGAGGTACGGCCCAAGACGAAGGATGTCGATAAGGATATCATCCGGTTTATCAAGCAGCATCCGGGAAAGAGCGGCATCATCTATTGCCTGTCGAGGAAGAAGGTGGAAGAACTCGCTGCCATCCTTCGTGCCAATGATATCAAGGCAGCACCCTATCATGCCGGACTTGACTCGACCACCAGGACACAGACGCAGGACGACTTCCTGATGGAGAATATCGATGTCATTGTGGCCACCATCGCCTTTGGCATGGGTATTGATAAGCCCGACGTGCGCTTTGTGATACATTATGATATCCCGAAGTCTCTCGAAGGCTATTATCAGGAGACTGGTCGTGCAGGCCGTGATGGCGGTGAGGGACTCTGTATAGCATTCTATTCCTATAAGGATCTGCAGAAGCTGGATAAATTCATGGAGGGTAAGCCCGTGGCCGAACAGGATATCGGTCGTCAGCTCCTGGCCGAAACGGCAGCCTATGCAGAGACAGCTGTATGTCGCCGTAAGATGTTACTCCACTATTTTGGTGAGACTTATACGAAGGATAACTGTGGAAACTGTGATAACTGTCTGCGCCCGAAGACGCAAATCGAGGCCAAAGACCAGTTGGTGACGGTGCTTAACGCTATATTGGCTGTCAAGGAGAATTTCCGTGCCGATTATATCATTGATTTCATCATAGGCAAGGAGACCGATGAGATTGTGGCCCATCACCATGAGGAACTGGAAAACTTTGGTGCTGGTGCCGATGATGATGACAAGATATGGAACCCTGTGATACGTCAGGCGCTGATTGCCGGTTACCTCTATAAAGAAGTAGAGAACTACGGTCTGCTGAAAGTGACCACTGCGGGCAAGAAGTTCCTGAAGTCGCCGGAGTCGTTTATGATTGTGAAGGACACCGAGTTCCAGGACGATGGTGAGGCGATAGAACACGAAGGTGGTATCAGTGCGCTCGACCCCACGTTGAGTGCGATGCTGCGCGACCTTCGTAAGAAAGTGTCCAAGAAGCTGCAACGCCCGCCATACGTGATCTTCCAGGACGTCTCACTCGAGCAGATGGCTACAGACTATCCCGTGACTCTCGAAGAACTGAAGAATGTCCAGGGTGTCGGTGAGGGTAAGGTGAAACAGCCCTATGCCAAGGAATTCGTCGACCTCATCCGGCAGTATTGCGAAGAGAACGGCATTGAGCGTCAGGTGGACTTGCGGGTGCGCACGGTGGCGAAGAAGTCTATGCTGAAGGTAAAGATTATCCAGAGTATAGACCGTCAGATTGCCCTTGATGATATTGCGTCAGCCCAGGGCATTGATTTCGACGAGCTGCTCGATGAGGTTGAGGCTATTGTCTATAGCGGTACCAAACTGAATATTGACTATTTCTTGGAGGAGGTCATGGACGAGGACCATATCGATGATATCTATGATTACTTCTGTGAGTCCGACACTGATAAGCTGAGTGTGGCACAGGATGAGCTCGGCGATGAGTATTCCGAAGAAGAAATCAGACTGGTGCGTATCAAGTTCCTCTCCGAAATGGCAAATTGATACAGAAAGGGTGGCTCAGGCCACTCTTTTTTGGTTAATTTGCATTAATAAGGTGGATTTTTCCTAAAAACAGAATACTATGTGCGGGAAAATGAGTAACTTTGCACGCAATATTTAAAGAAAGGTATATTTTATGGCTTCATTTATTGCAGACAAAATCGTAATGGACGGTCTGACATTCGACGACGTCCTCCTAATTCCGGCTTATTCTGAAGTACTGCCAAAGACGGTAGAGTTGAAAACTCGTTTTTCACGACACATCGAGTTGAATGTGCCTTTTGTGACGGCCGCCATGGATACCGTCACAGAGTCGCAGATGGCCATTGCCATCGCGCGTGAGGGTGGTATCGGTGTGATCCACAAGAATATGTCGATAGAGGATCAGGCCCGTCAGGTGGCCATCGTGAAACGAGCTGAGAATGGTATGATCTATGATCCTGTCACCATCCCCCTCGGTTCGACTGTGGCTCAGGCCCTTGACATCATGTCTGAATATCATATCGGCGGTATCCCCGTGGTGGATGATGAGCGGCATCTGATGGGTATTGTGACCAACCGTGACCTGCGCTTTGAACGTCGTCTGGAGCGTCCTGTTGAGGAGATCATGTCAAAAGATAACTTGGTGACCACCCATCAGCAGACCGATCTGGCAGCTGCTGCCCAGATCCTTCAGGAGAATAAGATTGAGAAGTTGCCGGTGGTGGATAAAGACAACCACCTGATCGGACTGATCACCTATAAGGATATTACGAAGGCCAAGGACAAGCCGATGGCCTGCAAGGATGACAAAGGTCGTCTGCGCGTAGCTGCCGGTGTTGGTGTGACCTATGACACCCTCGACCGTATGCAGGCATTGGTGGACGCTGGTGCTGATGCCATCGTCATTGATACAGCCCACGGACACTCCAAGTCTGTCATCGAGAAGCTGGTCGAAGCCAAGAAGTGCTTCCCCAACATCGATATAGTGGTAGGTAACGTCGCTACCGGTGAAGCCGCCAAGATGCTGGTTGACAACGGTGCTGATGCCGTGAAGGTCGGTATTGGCCCGGGTTCCATCTGTACCACCCGTGTGGTGGCTGGTGTAGGTGTTCCTCAGCTGAGTGCCGTCTATGACGTCTATAGTGCCCTGAAGGGAACGGGCGTGCCCCTGATTGCTGATGGTGGTCTGCGCTATTCCGGAGATATCGTGAAGGCTTTGGCCGCCGGTGGTAGTTGTGTGATGATTGGCTCGCTGGTTGCTGGTACCGAGGAGAGTCCTGGTGATACTATCATCTACAACGGCCGTAAGTTCAAGAGCTACCGTGGCATGGGTTCCTTGGAGGCGATGGAACAGAAGCATGGTTCTAAGGACCGCTATTTCCAGGGTGACACCAAGGAAGTCAAGAAGCTCGTACCAGAAGGTATCGCCGGACGTGTTCCTTATAAAGGCACCGTTCAGGAAGTGATTTACCAGATGGTCGGTGGTCTGCGTTCCGGCATGGGTTATTGTGGTGCTGCTACGATTGAGAAACTCCACGATGCTAAGTTCACCCGTATCACGAATGCCGGTGTCAACGAGAGCCATCCCCATGACATCACCATTACCAGTGAGGCACCCAACTACTCACGTCCCAACGATTGATCACGATGAGAAGACAACTGCTGCTATCGGCATTATGGCTTGTCGCGTTTGCGGTTCATGCTCAGTCTGACCCTGTGGTCATGACGGTCAATGGCGTACCTGTTACCCGTTCAGAGTTCGAGTATTCCTATAACAAGAACAATGGTGAGGGTGTCATCGACAAGAAGACGGTGGAAGAGTATGCCGAGCTGTTTGTCAACTATAAGTTGAAGGTGGCCGCCGCACTGGATGAACACCTTGATACCTTATCTTCGTTTAAGGATGAGTTTGCCATGTACCGCGATCAGCAGGTGCGTCCCACCATTGTGACCGATGCCGAGATCCTGGATGAGGCCCGTAAGGCCTACAACCGTGCCAAGGAGTCGATAGGAGCCAAAGGCCTGATACGGCCTGCCCATATCTTCTTCCGCCTCTCGACGAAAGCCACCCAGCACGAACAAGAGCTGGTGCGTCAGCGTGCAGACTCGGTCTATCGGGCCCTGCAGGCAGGCGCTGATTTTGCAGCCCTTGCCGCCAAGGTGTCCCAAGATCCGCGTTCCGCTGCTCGCGAGGGCAACCTCGGTTGGATGCAGCCCGGTCAGACCTTTGTCGAGTTTGAAGAGGCTGCCTATGCCCTGCAACCCGGACAGTTCAGTCGTCCGGTACTGACCCCTGAAGGTTACCATATCATCCTTGTGAAAGAACGCAAGCAACTCGAGCCCTTCGAGGAGTTGAAAGATATGATTGTACGTTCTTTCGAACAGCAGGGCCTTCGTGATGCCATCGCCGATATGAAGGTGCAACAGCGGATAGAACAGTCAGGTGGCACGCTCACTGGTCAGCAGGTGATGCAAGCGCGTGCCGATTCACTGGCAGCGGTTGACCCCGAGATGAAATACCTGATCCAGGAATATCATGATGGTCTGCTGCTCTATGAGATCAGCAACCGTGAGGTCTGGGAACGTGCAGAGAAGGATGAGACTGGACTGCGCGCCTGGTTTGATGCCCATAAGAAAGACTATGCCTGGCAAGAGCCCCATTATAAAGGTATTGCCTACCACGTCAAGACCAAGGCCGATGTGAAGGCGGTGAAGCGCAGTATTAAGAAGGTGCCATTCGAACAATGGGCAGAGGTACTCCGCACGACGTTCAATGCCGACTCCGTGATTCGTATCCGAGTCGAGAAAGGCATCTTCAAGGCAGGAGATAACGGCACCATCGACCGTCTGGTCTTCAAGTTGAAGCAGACGACCTTTGACGCCGAGAATGCCGATTACCCCATCGAGGCCGTTTATGGCAAGAAGCAGAAAAAGTATCCCGACGATTATACCGATGTGCGAGGTCAGGTCGTGGCCGACTACCAGCAGATGTTGGAACTGGAGTGGGTCAAGTCGCTGCGTCAGCGTTATCCCGTGCAGATCAACCAGGAAATATTGAAAACTGTAAATAGACATTAATGAGCATGATCAAGAAAATCATACCGGCAATGATTGTTGCCGTTCCCCTGATGGGCATGGCCTCTGCCAGTCCCTTCAGCAGTCCTGCCCCGGCAGCCCTGTCTGTTCAGGCTGATTCCGATTCCGTTGCTAAGCGCGCCTCTATCGGCACTGTCATCGACGAGGTGGTCTGGGTGGTCGGTGATGAGGCCATCCTGAAGTCTGAGGTTGAGGCGATGCGCATGCAGGCCGCTATGGAGGGCGTGAAGTGGACAGGCGATCCTGACTGTACCATCCCCGAGCAGATTGCTGTGCAGAAGCTCTTTAAGCATCAGGCTATCATCGACAGTATCGAGGTGACTGATGCCGACGTGGCTGCCGAGGTCGAACAGCAGATTAACTACTGGTTGGAAATGGTCGATGGCTCTCGTGAGCGTTTGGAGGAATATAAGCATCAGCCCCTCTCTCAGATTCGTAATGAACTGCGCGACGAGTTGAAAGACCGTCAGATGGTGCAGAAGATGAAACGCCAGCTCACCGAGGATATCTCCGTGACCCCCGCTGAGGTGCGACGCTATTTTAAGGATATGCCCGAAGACAGCATCCCCTTCGTTCCCACCGAGGTCGAGGTGCAGATCATTCAGCAGACCCCCCGTATCGATGATGAGGAACTCAACCGTGTGAAGGATGAGCTCCGTAGTTATACCGACCGTGTGAACCGTGGTGAAGCCACCTTCCAGACGCTGGCCCGTCTTTATTCAGAGGACCCAGGTACTGCCCGTCGTGGTGGTGAGGTCGGTCTGGCCGGTCGTGGTACCCTCGATCCCGCCTTTGCGGCAGTTGCCTTCAACCTTACCGACCCCAAGAAGGTGTCGAAGATTGTCGAGTCAGAGTTCGGTTTCCATATCATCCAGCTCATCGAGAAGCGTGGTGAGAAAGTCAACGTGCGCCACATCCTCCGTAAGCCGGTGGTTTCTGATGAGGCCATCAACAAGACACTGACCCGTCTTGACTCCATTGCAGGTGACCTTCGTGCAGGAAAGTTCACCTTCGAGGATGCTGCCCCGATCCTGTCTGACGATAAGGACACCCGTAACAGTAAGGGCCTGATGTCCACGAACATGATGCAGACTGGTCATACGTCGTCGAAGTTCCGCATGCAGGACCTCCCTGCCGAGATTGCCAAAGCCGTGGATACCCTTCAGATAGGCCAGATCTCGAACCCCTTCAAGATGATCAACCAGCGCGGAAAGACCGTCTGTGTCATTGCTAAGTTGAAGAACCGCATCGATGGTCATAAGGCTACTGTCACTGAGGATTTCCAGGTGTTGAAGGATGTGGTGCTCCAGAAGCGCCAGAATGAGCGCATCCATCAGTGGGTGGTCGATAAGATCAGAAGTGTATATACCCATCTCAACGATAATTACAAAGGTTGTAAGTTTGAGTACGAAGGCTGGATAAAATAAGGTAATAGGTAATAGTGAAGAGTGAAAAGGGAAAAGTCTTTCATATTTTTGTTGCTGATTGTCCTGACGTTGGGGATGGTCTCTGCCTTTGCGCAGAAGCAGAAGCGTCGTCCTGCTCGTAAGGCCGCGGTGAAGGATGAGCGTGTCTATCTGGTTCATGCTGATGTGCTTCACTACGATGACCGTATCAACCGTGACGCCACCATCCTCAATGGCAAGGTTCACTTCACGCATCAGGGTGCGCGTCTCTATTGCGACAGTGCCTATTTCTACGAAGCCACCAATTCCTTTGAAGCCTTCGGTCATGTGAAGATGTATCAGGGCGACACCCTGTCGCTGTTCAGTGACTATGCCTATTACAGTGGTGATGAGCAGATGGCCCGTGCCCGTTATAATGTGGTCTTGAAGCACAAGAAGACCACCCTCTATACCGACAGTCTCGATTACGACCGTGTCTATGACAATGCCTATTTCTTTGAAGGCGGTAAGATGGTCGATGATAAGACCACGTTGACTTCCGACTGGGGAGAGTATAACACCAACTCGAAGATGGCCGTCTTCAACTATGATGTGAAGATGCGCAGTCCGAAGTTCTTCCTGACCACCGACACCCTGTACTACGATACCCGTCAGTCCTTGGCCCATATTGTCGGTCCCTCGGATATTGTCTCCGGCGACAGCCATATCTATTCAGAACAAGGCTACTACGACACGAAAAACGAGCGTGCCCGTCTGATGAATCGTTCGGTGCTCTCCAATGGGGGCAAGATGATGGTGGGCGACAGTGTCTATTACGACAGTAAGCAAGGCATGAGCCAGGCCTTCCGGAATGTGGTCTATGTGGATTCAGTCAATCGTAACAAGTTGACAGGCAATTACGGTGAGTACTACGAATTTACCGGCTATGCCATGTGTACCGACAGTGCTGTGGCCATTGACTTCTCACAAGGTGACTCGCTCTACATGCATGCCGATACGTTTAAGATTGTGACCTTTAATATAGAGACTGACTCCGTCTATCGTAAGATCCATGCCTTCCATCATGTGCGGGCCTTCCGCCGCGATGTACAGGGCGTCTGCGATTCACTCGTCTATAACTCGCTCGATTCCTGTATGACGATGTACCATGACCCCATCGTCTGGAACAATTCCCAGCAGCTGTTTGGCGACCGTATCGACGTGTATATGAAGGACTCCGTGATTGACCATGCCCATGTCATCGGCAATTGCATGTCCATCCAGCAGCTTCGGAGCGACACCGCCTGTTACAACCAGTTGTCCTCCAAGGAGATGTTTGCCTTTTTCGTGGATGGCGATATCCGTGAAGCCCGTGCCAAGGACAATGTGTTGATTGGCTATTTCTTTGAGGAAGGCGATAGCGTACCTATTATATATAACTATCAGGAGACCTCCGAGCTCCGTATGTTCATGAAGGACCGCAAACTCGAGAGCGTCTGGACCCCTAAGACCACCGGGACGATGTACCCGCTGAACCAGATACCCGATGAGCGCAAACGACTGCCGGGTTATATGTGGTACGACTATATCCGTCCCCTCAATCGATACGATATCTTTAACTGGCGAGGCAAGAAATCATGAGCGACCTGATCCGTCTTCTGCCCGATAGCGTTGCCAACCAGATAGCCGCTGGTGAGGTGATACAGCGCCCGGCTTCTGTCATCAAGGAGCTGGTCGAGAATGCCGTCGATGCCGATGCCCGTACCATCCATGTGCTGGTGGTCGATGCTGGTCGCACCTCGATACAGGTGATTGATGACGGTAAGGGCATGTCAGAGACCGATGCCCGTCTTTCGTTCGAGCGCCATGCCACCTCGAAGATCCGTCAGGCCGACGATCTCTTTGCCCTCCATACGATGGGCTTCCGTGGTGAGGCCTTGGCATCTATTGCCGCCGTCGCCCATGTCGAGCTGTTGACGCGCCGTGAGGAAGATGAGATAGGCACCCGCCTGTTGATGGCCGGTTCGAAGGTGGTGAGCCAGGAACCAGCCTCCTGTCCGGTAGGCAGTAACTTCAAGGTCGAGAACCTTTTCTTCAATGTGCCCGCCCGTCGTAAGTTCCTGAAGTCGAATGCGACGGAGCTCAGCAATATCCTGACCGCCTTCGAGCGCATTGTGCTGGTCTATCCCGACATTCATTTCACGCTCCACCATAATGGTACCGAACTGCTCAACCTCAAACCCGCCACGTTGCGACAGCGCATCAGTGATGTTTTTGGCAAGCAGTACAGCCAGGACTTACTGCCCGTCGAGGTACATACGGCCATGTGTACAGTCACCGGTTTTGTCAGTAAACCCGAAGGTGCCAGGAAGAAGACCGCCCACGACTATTTCTTCGTCAATGGGCGCTTTATGAAACACCCCTATTTCCATAAGGCCGTCATCAGTGCCTACGACCGTCTCATTCCCGATGGTTCCCAGATACCCTATTTCCTCTATTTCGAAGTGGCGCCCGAGGATATAGATGTGAATATCCACCCCACGAAGACCGAGATCAAGTTTGAGAACGAACAAGCCATCTGGCAGATCCTGATAGCCGCCGTCCGTGATGCGTTGGGAAAGTTCTGTGAGGTGCCAGCCATCGATTTCGATACCAACGGTGCCCCCGACATTCCCGTGTTCGATCCCGAACGCCCGGTGGCTCCGCCCCAGTTGCAGTATAATCCCGCCTATAATCCCTTTGAACGCAGTAGCCAGTCGTCCTCTGCGCCGAAGTCAGCGCCTGCGCCCGAAGGGTGGGAGATGCTCTACGAAGGCCTTGGTAAGACCACGCCAGATGTCCCTGCTGAAGGCGATGTGTTTGATGCCTTCCCTGCCGATGGTGTGATGCCCGGCACGACGCCCCAAGGCATCCTCTCTGAGAAGTCCCCTATGCATTACCAGTATAAGGGAAAGTATCTGATGACCGCCGTCAAGTCAGGTCTGATGATTATCGACCAGTATCGTGCCGGTGTCCGTATCCTTTACGACCGTTATATGCAGCAGATGGAGAGCCACACTGCCAGCAGTCAGCAGGTGCTGTTCCCCGAGGTGGTCCAGTTTGCCCCATCCGATGCAGTGCTGCTTCCGAAACTCTTGCCCCTGTTGGCCGGTATCGGTTTCGATCTGACAGACCTGGGCGGCTATAGCTTTGCCATTAACGGCATCCCTGCTGGCATCGATGGTATTGACCCCGTCCGGTTGCTCCGTCAGTTGGTCGATGATGCCAATGTCGTCAGCAACCAGCTCTCATCGCTCAACGCGCAGTTGGCCTTGAGTCTGGCCCGTCATGCGGCTGTTCCCTATGGACAGATCCTCAGCAATGACGAGATGGAGAGCGTCATCAACGAACTTTTTGCCTGTACCAATGTCAATTACACGCCTGACGGGAAAGCCATCCTTTGCATCCTTCCCCAGGCCGATATTGAGCACCTTCTAGGCTAATATTCTTAAAAAGAGTTAAATAATTGCACTTTTTCACTCTTTACTCTTCCCTTTTCCTTTTTTTTATGTACCTTTGCACCCGCTTACAAAGCAAGGGCGCTTAGCTCAGCTGGTTTAGAGCATCTGCCTTACAAGCAGAGGGTCGGCGGTTCGAATCCGTCAGCGCCCACCAAAGCAACAGAGGATGTGAATCATTTCGCATCCTCTGTTTTTTTTGTAGCTGGCCGATAGCTGGCCGATAGCTGGCCAGTTACCCGAACGCATCTGCTCAACGGAATCAGCCTAAGATAAAAAAAGCCAAGAAAAGTTTGGTGGTTTTATTATTTTTGCCTACCTTTGCATTGCGAGAAAGTCGTTACGAAAAGTTCGTTACGAAAAAGTCGCAATAAAAAGATATCCTGAACTTTTCCAATGGTTCCCGACGTAGGTTCGACGTAGATTCGATGTAGATTCGATGTAGATTCGACGTAGGTTCGGCGTAGGTTCGACGTAGGTTCGGCGTAGGTTCGGCGTAGGTTCGGCGTAGATTCGATTGAGATTCTGCCTTTCTATAGGTAACAAATGTGTCCTTTTTTGTATTTTCCATGAACAGTCGGGCCCGCCTCCTTGACAGGAAGTCGGGCCCGACTAATAACGATTTTTATTTTCTTCTTAGATTAATCGATTACCCATTCCTCGGGGATACGGGTTTCGGAATCAAACTTCACGCCAATCTTTACCACCTTCCTGCCTTCGGTCTTATATGGAAGGGCATAATCTTTGGTGTCAATCTGCTCAAGGGCTTCCAGGGCAGTACCGTTGACCTTCAGCTCGAAAACATACGTTGTGTCAGGCATCAATACCACCATATCCACACGACCACCTGCCACTTTCACCTGCGTACGAACATACACATTCAGCATCGAGAATATCAGATACAGCGTATATTCATAAAAGCCCTCTGCCGTAGCAGCCTCAGCCAACTTCTGTTTGAAGCCCTCCACATATGGGATTTCAGCCATATAGCTCTGCATCTCGCGCATTGCCAGATCTGCATCACCTTTCTTCAGGGCACGCCAGAACTTCAAGGCAAAGCCAGCCTGCACGGTTTCACCCTCCAAACCTGCATATACGGGCAACAGTCCATCGACATAGCCGACACGTACTTCCTGATTAGGAATAGAAAGAGTATATATATCCGACTCTCGATCATAGTGCTTAATGGTCAGATAGCCTGTCTGATAAAGCAAGGGAATCATCGTCGTCATCGCTTCTGTAGGGCGATTGATCGAATAGTCAGTTGCTTCGATGTCGTCCATATCAGTAATGTTAAACTTGAATTGCTTCATCAAACGGATGAGGAATGTCGGGGTACCTGTCTCGAACCAATAGTTGGCAACACGCTTGTTAGCAAAAGCGCTCAACAGGCTATAAGGATTATAGACATCTGGCGACTTGTATGAAAAATGATATCCATCATAATGAGTTTTTAGTATGTTGGTCATCTCCTCTTCTGAATATCCATACGAATCTGCCAATAGACTGATATCCTCAGCCATTTGCACATGAAATTCCTCTTGAGTGATGCCGCAAATGGCAGCAAACTCAGGTTGCAGAGTAACATTTGTCAGATTATTCAGCGTTGAGAATATATTCAGTTGGCTCAACCGAGTGATACCTGTCAGGAAACAGAACTTTATAAATCTTTCGTTTGCTTTCAAGGGCTGATAGAACTCTTGCATTACGTTTCGAACGTCATCAAGCAGAGCGGCATTATGTATCACATCCAATAGCGGGCCGTCATACTCATCTATGATGACTGCTACCTGTTTTCCTGTTTGTTGATAAGCACGCCTGATAAGGCCGTCGAGTTTACTGCCTGGAGAGAATTCTGCAGAATCTGAACCATATCTATCTGAAAACCTTTCCAACAAAAGCATTAACCGACTACGCAATTCCTTAGCATCCTGTTGTCCTTTTATTATACTTAAATCTATATGCAATACAGGATACTGCGTCCACTCTTGCTCCAGCTCCATGATTTTCAGCCCTTCGAAGAGTTCACGCTCGCCCTGAAAATACGATTCTAATGTCGATGTTAAAAGCGACTTACCAAATCGGCGCGGACGGCTCATAAATATGTATGTTGCATAATGAGCCAACTGCCAAATCAAGTCTGTCTTATCTATATAAATATACCCCTCACGAATAATCCGTGAGAACGTTTGTATGCCTATGGGATATCGCCTTGCAGTCATCGTCATCTGCTATTTTGTTGCAAAGATAGCACAAATCTGTATAAAATCCAAATTTTACTCGTTTTATTTTTCGAGTTAGCCTGCCTATTCTATTTCCATACCCAACACTTTCTCCACTATCGGGGCCATGTCGTAGTACTTGGTCACCATCACCCTATAAAACAATTCAGGCCCGCTTCCTGCGAAGGAGGCGGGCCTGACTGTTCATGGGAAGCACAAAAAGGACACATTTGCATCCTCTGTTTTTTTTGTAGCTGGCCGATAGCTGGCCGATAGCTGGCCGGTAGCTGGCCGGTAGCTGGCCGGTAGGTGGCCGAAGGGATGGGGGCTTTTTTGTGTCTTTTTGGGCGGTTTTTGCATTTTTCTTTCATTATCTTTTTAAGTTTCATAAAAAAGTCGTACCTTTGCACCCGACACTCGATGCCACTTGTCGAAGAGGCAGTGAAGGAGAGGGTCATATTTATTGGTGAGATAGTGTCTTGCGACGCTTTGTTTTTGGTATCTTGAACCTGAGAAATTCAAAGAACCCATTATCAAGAACATTGCAGAACAGATACTACGGGTATGGAATACATCCCCGTTAGTGTGCAGAGGGCTAACCATGTCCTCACGCACACTTTACGGGTGTACTATATTCCTACGGCGTGAGTGTCATTCTGTCTGTTTATTAATGGAGGTTTTCTCAGGACCTAAGATACGGACGGGCAGAACAGACTTCACGCTTTTTTCGTATCTATATGTCTCAGCCGGCATGTTTTGATTCGTTAGAGCGGCTATTTCGCCGACGAATCAAAAAGCTTATGCTGGAATCAGCTAAGGTAATGATGAGTCAAAAATGTTTAATACGACCACTTGATGTCGCTCTTCTGCTCAGCCAGGGGGTGACCCCCTCCTTTATCTTGTTGCGAAATGAATAACCAGCGTATGATACAATGGTTTCCCATGCAGGTGAATCCTGAGCAGGAGCAGCCAGTACGCCAGGCGCTTGAGCGCTATGGCATGGAGTCGTTTCAGACGTCCATGGTGCCAGGACTCATCTTCGTTCATAGCTCAAGGGAGTGGTTGACCACCCTGAAGAATACCGATTCAGCCCTCTTCTCCCTGCGCTTTATGAATATCCATCAGAAGGAACGCCCTGGGGGTATGGCCGTCACGACCATTTGTGACCGCGAAATGGAGAACTTCATCAAGGCCGAGACGCTGCCCGATCCCTATCAGCAGCGCATAGCCCTGACCTGGAGCGACTTCCTCGGTCAGGAGCATCGTCGTGTTCGTATCATGCAGGGCCCCTTCATGGGCGTCGAAGGCGAAGTCAAGCGCATCGGCCATCACCGCATCGTCGTTGCACTCCTCCGCGAGGCACAGGTTGCCGTGGGCATCACCCACATCCCTCCCGCTGCGCTGGAGTTCATCTAATCCCTACCCGCAAGATCCTCGCCCTATAAGGCGAGTCTACGATATCCTGCTGTGAAGCAGTTATTTTAGTCTAAAATCATTTTTACGGGCAGGCCACAACACTACTCTCGGAGTTTGGTAAGCCATCATTTTAGCGTAAGGTCATTCAAAATATAATATTTACCTTTGTCGCCAAATTCAAATTCTAATCAATTCTAACGATTCATCACTGCGATAAGTACCTGTGAATTCTCATTGTCTGGCTTAAAATTGACAACTAATGATGTAGATACTATAGTCGGTTCACTCGAATAAGGGTATGTTCATCCCCCTTCAGGATAGTTGCTACGGAACTATGCTGAAGGGCTGAAGGGGAAGGTCAGAGTTCGAATCTTTAGTGGGCCACTCTAAAAAACATAATTATGAACATTAGGAACAAATATATAGTCTGGTCTGTTTTTATCATTGTCGGATTGCTGTTATTTATTGTTGGCGGTAAGATTGACAGTCAGTTTTGGCAAGATGTAGTAAGAGGTGTTGCAGGGGCACTTTTTATTAGTGGTACATTTTCGGTACTACACTCTGCAATTGAGAGAAAAGAGGAAGAGGCTTACCTTACAAGGCTGTTTTCAATCTCATCATCAGTTAAGGATAGTGGGCTATTGGACATCATGACAGACTCCAAGGATTATTCCTTCAAATCAGTGCTACATGATGCGGTTCATTTTACTGCTATAATGAATGATGGTAGAACTTGGGTACTTCAGCATTATGCAGATTTAAAAATTAGGTTAAACACCAATGGTTCAACAACAAATTTCTATCTAGTAGATCCGGATGGACCTTTTATTCCCGCATTAGCAAGAAAAACCAATTATGATGAGAATAGGTTGCGTGAGAAAATAAGAGAATCTGTGGCCAATCTAAAACAGTTGTATGCTGATAGTGAGAAGAAAGGTACTATGACTATATCTTATCTAAAAAATTATCCTACGCAATCTTTATATTTTGCGGATAATAGAGTTATAGTTTCGCCATATCAAATAGCTTGTGGAAGAAATACTGTACCTGCATATGTTTATAGTAGCGAGAGCGGGCGAGAGACTATAGGTGCTTTTTTGGCTAGGGATTTGAGGAATGTCCAGGCTGAAAGTCGCATGATATGGAATAATGGTAATGAGATGAGAGGAGAATGAATATGAAGGCAAAAGTTCAATATAATGATTTAGTAGGAACAGCAGCAGCAGATATTTCAGATTTTTATCTGAATTCTCTGAATGATTATTTAAAGCAACGTTACCCGAATTTTGATTGGAATCGTTATTACTGCGTTGGTTGTAGTTTTTATGCTTCTTATGGCCAATATGCTTCAGTTTCTTTTATCTGTAATGATAAAATAGAGTCTAAATATTGTAGAATATCTCCATCTAAGGAGTTTACTCTTCAGGACTTTTTTGAACTCTTTAAACGTTTTTCCATAGTCATGACGACTGAGGGACATGTGGATATTGAGGTAGATGAAAAAGATGATATAACTATATAGTGCTTGGCACAGTAAAATAATTGTAGATGCCTATGAAAGAGCTTGGAGAGTTTACATCTAGAAGAAATTCGTTTCAGTTCCTGAACGTGAAACTGCTTCACAATCAGAGTCCAGAAAACTATATTCAGCTTTTTGAAAAGTTGAAGGAGGAGGATTATGTTGTGAATGTAAATAAGACAAAGGCTGTAGAACTGGTTGACTTCTATAAGAGCCAAAAAGCACCTGGTGTTTATATTGGAAAGATGAATTCCTTTATGAGGATGCAGTCTGAACAATGGTACAATAGAAAGACAAAGAGAATAGTGGCTGGTCCAGAGATTGACGAGAATCTGTGTCCTAATACATCCGAAGGGCTGTTCTATTTCATACCAGAGCGCCATCGAATAGCGGTTTCATCAGTTTCGCCTGTCAATGTTAGCTTGGTACGACTTTTTATAATAGAAGCTTCTGAAAGATTGCTTGGAAAGCAGCAACTTACTGTTACAACAGAAACAGATAGAGGATTTATAGATGAAATCAAGAACGCTAAAGAGGTATCAAGAATTTCTGTAACATGGTCGTATACCAATGGTGATACTCAAAAGGGACTTGCAAGAATACTGGATGATGCTGCAAAGAAAGCAGGAGCAGCTCGCATTTCGGCAGAACTATACAGCGCACCAGGGGAAACATTAGCTGTAGATGATGAAGATCTTTCGGGCGCAGTCTTGGAATTGTCAGTAAGCAATGCAGAAGGCGAAGCCTCTGCAACTATACGAAATCCAGAATACAACAAGAACGGAAAGCAGATAAAAGCAAACCGTAAAAACGTGACAACTCGCAACTTTCCTTTAAAATATGTGTTTACCTCAAAACTTCCAGAGGTTCCAGGTATGATTTACGATTTTATAATGTCAAGGTTTAAATAACCGATTTATGACCGATTTCTATTATGAACTGTCGTGGAAAGCTGCTTTCAAAGCATATTCGCTGAAGCAGTTTGGGAAGGATTCTATTATCCCTATAGTGCTTACCATCGCATTTTTGGTGTTATCTTTCGTACAGAAAGAATTGTCTCTTGCTTCTATAATAGTTAAGGTTTCCGACATGATGATTGTAATATTGCCCGTTTTCATTTCAATATTGATAGCTGCATTTGCAATATGGATATCCTTTTTCCTTTCAAAAACAATAGATTTTATCAAGGATAGCGAAGATGGAAAGGCTTTGCTTAATGAACTAAACGCTTCTTTTCTGATTGAGATTAGTTTCTCTGTTATAGGAATGTTGTTTACCATATCAGCATTACTCATTGCGGAAATGGGCTTTAATATAGATGGAAATTATGCCACTATCGTTAATACAATAGTATTGTTTATGTTGTTGTTTATCTGCTTTGCAGTGATATGGTGGCTTATATATATAGCTAAGAACTTGCATAATATAGCAAAATTCACCATTCTCTACCCTCACCAGTAAGATATGTATAACGACTTAGGCTTCGTATTTGAGTGTAGCGAGAATATGGAGCAGGGTGTTGTACTTCTGGTAAACTGTCAATTTTGACGTATAGTGTATGAAATGGGAAAATGATACAATATCGTCACGTGTCCCGAGATGCCAAAATCCACGGCAAGTCATCGGTTTCTGCGACTTGTCGGTTAAGTCTCTCACCCTATGATTGGGGGATGAGGTTTGGAGAAGAGGTTGAGACCCTTTCTTACAGGCCAAGAGAGGGTAGGGAGAGTTGTTGGTAGGGTGCTTAAAGAAAATAGTTCAATGTCTACATACATTTACGGATATTACAACGATTTCGAGACACTTGTCATAGAATTCAAGAGTAAGCATGATGGCCATACATATGTTCATTCCATCAAACTTGATGATCATCCTCTTGTCAATAGAGAGAATGCAGAGATCTGGGCGCGTTATTTCCATCGCAAGATGAAAGATCTCGTGAACGAAGATGCGATGAATTCAGATTTATTTAAGTCTATTGAGCATGAAATACTTGAAGAGCAGCGTAGGCATGACGAGTGGTTGGCAGGAGAACCTGAACGCCAACGACGTGAAAAACATAAGAAGGAGTTGCGTCGTACGCCTTCACTCGGATTCATTCCTGATGGACTGCATACAGATTATGCCAAAGAGTATGGTTACTATATTGATAGTGCCATTCAATGGACACCAGAAGACAACGATGAATTTCTCTATCAGGTGCGTTCTTTTGAGCGCATGATTACCAAGTGTGTCCAACGTTGTCTTGAGCAAGGACGACCAGATGCGGCTTATGCCCAGTCATCAGAGATATTTCGCAGTCTTCCAAAATGGAAGAATCGTGAAGAACTCAAACACTTCTTTGCCCATTATCAACCCCGACTTCGTAAATTGGTGAAAGCTACATGTCAGGCCATGATAAATTCGGCTACTGCGTGGAATAGTAAGCTAAAATTAATTGAAATCAACGCATTGATAGAGAGTCTTCAGAGTGAATTCATCGATTGGGGTATAACACCTAGGACGATGCTTGACTTACGCTTATTCGCTGGATTCGTAGGAGACCCCATCAAGATAGAGCGAAAACCAACAAAACAAGAGCTCTATGAAATGCAGCAAGCAAAGCGTAAACAAGAAGCTGAGGAACGACGCAGAGCAGAAGAAGAGGCAGAGAAGCATTCAATTATTCCTTTGAACAAGTTTCTTGAAGATACTGTTTTCGATGCTTCCCATATTGATTGGGAATGCGCGACCATTGGTAGGATGATAACTACTGTAGGTTATGAGGTGAACAACTTCATCAATCGAGGGCAGATGAAGGATGCACTTTTGCTCTTTTTACAGATAGTAAAATCTATGTGTCGTCATTTCGTTAGCGACGAACATTATGACTATTTTGATGATCTTTATGACCCTGAATATAGCTGTATGAGCATTGTTGATGACCTCAACAAAGCTTATGAACAAGGCAAGTTCTCCCAATCAGATATGAGTTTCTTTAAGCAAGCATGGAAGGAAATTGAGCGAATGGAAGCATGCACAGACTATGGCATAGCCAATTTCAAGCTCAACTTTTCCTAGCAGTTCTTAACCGTTTCTTTGCGCTTGTAGATTTCCCAATAACCTATGCCACGTAATCTCTTTTTCGTTGATAGCATTTACAGACCTGGGGTCTGGGATTCTGAGGGTGAGAGCCGTCAGGAGAAGGATGGGGATGTATTTGTTTCACTGATACCAACTGAAGGGGATAATGGTGAGGGCCAAAGTGTAGTGCCATTTGTGGTATCCTTAAAGTCTCATCAACTTCAGATGAAACATAGGAAAGGGGAGATTCAAGAAGGCTGGTATGTTTATTTCACGCCTGATAATCCTTACGAAGGCAGAGTGTTTTCCTATGGGAATCAGACCGAATATGCTCAGAATCAGAAGAAGCGTTCTGCAGAACTGCGTAGAGCTTTACTGCAGAATAGTACGCTAGAAGGAGGTGAAACATGGTCAGAGGATACACTGCATGATTATGAATACGGTTCTGATGTCATATCTTATCATGTCAATGTAGGCCACGGCAATTGTAGCTTTATTCTTATTCTGAATAGACAAGGGTACGATCTGTGGGCTGTTGACTGTTCTCGATTTGAGAGAGCCTTTGGGCAAACGAAATGGGTTGATCATAAAGACCAGATAGACAGGTGTCTTAAAGAGATATCCTATTGCATAGCAAAGCTTAAAGGAATAAAAATATCTAGGGCAAATCTTCGAATAAGCCGTTTCTTCCTCACCCATACCCATCACGATCATTATAATGGCATAGAATATCTTCAGAGTGAAGGCTATATAGATAGTGATACAAAGTTCTATCTCAATATTCATTATGAGTGTGCAAGCTCTCTGATGAACAGAATACTGGAAAGAATTAAAAATGGAGGAAACAAGATAGTAGAGCCCATTGCCAGTAATGGTTCTGATATCATAGAGATTCTTCACCCTGAATGTAGAATAGTTCGTAGTCACTTGTCAAAGATTACAGATACCCCCAAGCCTCGTATTGTTAGCAAGGTGAACAACTCTTCCATAGTATATCGAATCAATCTAGGAATGAGCTCTATGACTTTTCCTGGTGATCTGGAGCAGGCAGGATTTGATGTGATGATAAGAAATGGGAATCAGCCTATCTGTTGTGACACGGATTATTATGTGATTTCCCATCATGGTAGTGCCAATGGACATCCCAAATATATTCCTGGGCATAAGCGTCTTCATCGTAGGCGTCTTGGATGCTTGCGTAATGCCATAATAATGGGGCGCAATGGAGCTTATTCTGGCATATATGACTCTAAGGTGATAAATTGTTTCGATATGTTTACAAGTATTGTATATACAGAGAAAGACGACAATTTCCAGTCAATTGATGCTTTTGGCCTCCTTTGGAGATATGGCGAGATCAGATATTTGTAGTATATAGTATAACCCCAAACTCCGTAGGAAACCCCCTGTTTTAGCTTTTTAGTGGCAGGTCCTCCGGAGAAAACAATTTTTTAATAACATAAAAAAGCAAAAACATGCGATTAATTATTGAACCCGACTACGAAAAGATGTCGAAGTGGGCTGCAAACTATGTAGCCAAGTGTATTAACGAAGCAAAGCCCACGGCAGAGAAGCCGTTTAAGCTCGGCTGTCCTACGGGAAGCTCCCCTCTGGGCATGTACCGAGAGCTGATTGCTCTGAACAAGGCTGGTAAGGTGTCGTTCCAAAATGTGATTACGTTCAACATGGACGAGTATGTGAACCTGCCCGAGGATCATCCCGAGAGCTACCACAGCTTCATGTGGAACAACTTCTTCAGCCACATCGACATCAAGAAGGAGAATGTACATATCCTCAATGGCAATGCCAAGGATCTGAAGGCAGAGTGCGAGAACTATGAGAAAGCTATAAAGGCAGCAGGCGGTATTGACCTGTTCATGGGCGGCATTGGTCCCGATGGCCATATCGCCTTTAATGAGCCAGGCTCCAGCCTTACAAGCCGTACCCGCCAGAAGACATTGACTACCGATACCATCATCGCCAACTGTCGTTTCTTCGACAATGATGTCAATCAGGTCCCCAAGACCGCTCTGACTGTTGGTGTTGGCACAGTGATGGATGCCAAGCAAGTGATGATTATGGTGAATGGCCACAACAAGGCCCGCGCCCTCCGCCATGGAGTAGAAGAACCTGTCAACCACATGTGGACGATCAGCTGTTTACAGCAGCATCCCCATGCCATCATCGTCTGCGACGAAGATGCAACAGACGAACTAAAGCACGGCACCTACAAGTATTTCAAGGATATAGAGAAGGATAATCTTCTGTAAGAAACAAAGGTCTCTGGCAGCACAGGTGGAACAAATGTTCGCAGTTCGATACTGCCTGCCAGAACAATAGATTATCCACTGAAGATATGAAACAATTCAAAAATAATGGGAAGCTGAAGCTGAACTCATTGCCCAAGAGGTATTAGGTTAAAAACGTATAAAAACAACAAAATCCAATTACCTTATGATTTCTCAGAACCCCAGCAAATGCTGGGGCTAAGGCTTATGGCAAAAAGGGGGTGGATGCTTACATTCGCTCTATGCGAAAAATAAAAATAGTTAAATCTTAGTGAAATCCAGAAATGGCGGGCTTCTCGCAACGGTCACTGTTCCCGAAGGGAGGTAAAGTAATGCCAGCCCTAAGGGGGAGCGTACACTTATAGACGCTTACATAAATAGCTCTAATAAGAATAACAAACTCGTATCAAGGACCCTCTTTTGCTCTTTTTTTAAAAAAAGTGTAGTTATGATGCACCCTAAACTGAATCGGAAATTGAATAGTAACAAAGACAATATAGTAAGGATATATCTTGTATATTTTGTAATTGTAACATTATATCTATTATTATTGATAGGTAATTATCCTTATTTAAATTTTCATCTTGTCGTGTTCTCATTGTCATTCTACTATATAGGATATGTGGCTATCAATGAGCTTGTTAACGTTGGCTTGATTTCCATCAAATTCATTTTCAATGTCTTTGGATTTTTATATACGAATTATCATATTATAGAATTGGTAGTTGATAAAACAATAATCAACGAATATTATTATTATGGGATGGAGTTATCCTATCTTGCTATGTTTAGTTTCAATACGGCATACTCTCTCACTAAATGTTCAACATTAGAACATCACATTAGGAGAAAACTTGATGTTGGGAAATTCAACTATGGTCTTTTAGTTATACTGATATTGAGTGTTGCTGCCTTTTATTATGTCGTTGTTCAAGGCATTGGGATCTTAAATTATTTCTTAGTATCAAGAGCAGAAAGGTCATTAATGCGAGCAGATTATTCATTTCTAACATTTTATTCTATAACGTTACCTATGATATCAACCCTCAGCTTGTTTATTTATATGCAGTATAGAAAGAAGTTGAATCTGTTGTTGTTTTTTATGGCATTTTTACTAACGATTTTAAATTCTGTTCTAACAGCATCAAGAGCCGATATGTTTTCTGCAGTTCTACCTGTTATTGTGATTCTTAACTACAATAAAATTCTATCTAACAAAATTACTATTATCATTGGAGCTGCAGGTTTTGTTTTATTTGGAGTTTGGAAAAGTCTTTATAATAGTGAAATAGAAACTCAATATGGTGAGTTTTCTACGTGGTATGAAATTTGCAAGAACGTTCTCTCGCATCCCCAGAGTTATTCTCTTGCATATTATCCAGGTAAGTCATACCTAGATACTTTATTAAATTTGGTCGTGCCAGTAACAGGTATAGAACCGCTCTCAAGATGGTATTTGCGAACTTTCGAACCTTTAGTTTATCAGGCAGGAGGTGGAAGAGGATTTTCTTCTGTACTAGAAGCTTTTTTGAATTTCAATGTTTTCGGAGTCATAAGCATTTATGTTTTATATGGTATTATTGCTAAGAAGATTTTTCCAAAGTCTGAAATGACGATGATAATAAATCTATTGGCAATAGTTTCTATAAATATGTTGTTTAGATCAGAAAGTTATGCTTTTTGGAAGAATATGTTATGGTTAAGAATTTATCCAATTCTATTACTCTATTATTTTGCGTCAAGAAAAATAGTTTTTAAGTCTAGGTCTAATACATATGAGTGTTCGTAACGGAGTAATTAAGAGTTCCATCACTATAGTCTTTTTTTACTTTTTTGCCAAGGTCCTTTCGTTCTTGGTGGAAATGATAATAGCTTCAAAATATGGTGCCTGTTTTGAAACAGATGCCTATTATTTAACAGAAGGTACAGTTATGGCTATTTCTCCTCTTCTAACAATAGGTGTATGGAAGGTTTTTATGCCAGAATATAAAAGACTAATTGTAAAAAATCAAGAAAGTGATGCGGTAGAATTTACAGAAAGTATGCTTGCCTTCTTTTTAATGCTGTCAGTCCTCTTATCTCTTGTGTTCTTCTTGTTTCCGTCAATAATCTTGAACGTGTTTGCTCCAGGGTATAATGAAAAACAAGTGGAATATTCTTCCGATTTAATTAGGGTATTTTCTTTTATATTTGTTTTTGGTACTGTCACTATTTTTCCATCTGCAATTCTTCAGTCTAGAAGTCTTTTTTCTAAGTCGCAGCTAAAAGAAATTATTGTATTTCTTTTTCCCTTGATATATCTTCTTGTTTTCTCAGAATTTGGTCAAAAGGGGCTTGCTATAAGTCTATTAGTGGGACATATGATAGCAATGTTTGTTATGTATTATTATTTGTTACCATATTTTAAAATTAGTTTATCCCCAAAGATTACAATTCGTAAATATGGTAACATATTGAAATTATATCCTATAGCATGTATTAACGCAGTCCTACTCCAGTTGAATGCTGTTATTGACAAGATGTTTTCATCTACACTTGTTGTTGGCTCTATATCATTTATGAATTATGGAGCAAAAGTCATAAACTTCTTTAATGGTATAATTTCAACCGCTATAAGTATGGCTTTATTTCCATATTTAGCTGAAATGATTGCAAAAAAAGAGGATGAAAGATTCCGCTCATTTTTTGTTGGAAGCATATCGATTTTGTGTGCAATTCTATTTCCTATGACATGTGTGCTTTCTCTCTTTTCTATAGATATAATTAGTATATTATTTGGACATGGCAAATTTTCCGGGGATGATATTCAAATTACATCGAAGATATTGTTTATTTATGGTATAGGTTTACCGGCAATGGGAATTACGACAATAGTAAATGATATTTTTTATATAAATAAACAAGTGAAGATTTTGATGTACACTTCGGTAGTTAATATTATAAGTAATATTATATTAGATTTCCTGTTGATTGATAAATTGGGAGTTGTCGGGTTATGTATGGCAACAACAATATCTTTATATGTTTCTTTGCTAATCAAACTGTTTTATATGAGAGAAATAGTATCTGCAAACAGATTTCTTATAGGGAACATTATTTCAGTTATGGGTGCATGTGTTTTTAGTATGGGAACATTCTATTTCATAAAGAAATATATGGAAGAATATTTTGTTGGATATTTTTATCACTTTATTTGCGGTGTAATTATTTTCTTTGCACTATATTTAGTAGTGCTTCAGTCAAATAAATATTATAGAACACAATGCATGACAATTATTATGAATCTGAAAAAGAGAATTTGAATTTTATAGAAAGCATCAATGTTGATCGAAAATTAAATTCCACAAAGAGTTTTTTAATACTTGTCCTATATCGTACACAACATTTTGCATATGTTCGACATTATAGGGTGTTGAGAATGTTATTGGGGGGGGTGAAATCTTTAATATTTTTCCTGTTTGGTTTAGACTCACAGATATCATACAAGTGCCAAATAGGCAATTATATTCGCCTACCACATTGTGCAATGGGAGTCGTTATATCTTCAAAAGCTAAGATAGGGAATCATATAACGATATATCATAACACCACGATTGGGGTAAATGAGAACAAACCAGAAAATGAGAAAAAGGTAGTGATTAATGATTACTGTTATGTGTCCGTAGGATGTAAAATTATAAATTGTACTATAGGCGAGAATTGTACATTAGCTCCCAATACTGTGGTTTATAAAGACCTCTCGCCCAACTCATTTTCTTATTCAGTCAATAAGATTAGATTAAAAACAGATTATGAAAAAAAGAATAATGATAACGATTCTGGATTCAATTAACCAGACGACAATGCCGTATAATGAATTTATATTATACAGGAATAAACATTATAAAGAAGAACAACAAGTTTTAATACTAACTGGTAATGAAATTGTCATCCCAGAATCTCAAATCCCAGATGATTTGATAATTTATAAATGTGGTAAGAATCCATTTGTAATAAGGACAGCCTTAAAAGAAATAAAGAAAAAAGCAAAACAAGATAAGCAAGAGATTGTCATTCATTTACACAGCATACGTGGTGCATTTTCTACCTTTTTGGCGATGATTGGGCTTGAATTAAGAAAATGTACTATTTATTCTATTCATAGCACATTTCCTGGATTTAGATTGCACAATAAATTATTTTGTTTAATGAATGTTTTATTAGCAAACAATGTTACTTGTGTAAGTAATACATCGTATAGCCGATTTCCGTCTTTAGTGAAACGGTTGAAAGGAAAGAAAATGATTGCCCTTCAAAATGGTGTAAATGAAGAAAGAATAGATCATGTTGTTGTGAATTATAAAAGGCTAGAGAATGACTTTCTAAGGTTTGTATATGTTGCGAGATTGATACCTTTAAAGAATCATTCCTTTCTTGTTGATGTGTTAGCAGATTTACCAAGGGATTTAAAAGTGAAATTTGTTTTTATTGGTTTGGAAGATTCAGAAAATAGAATCAGAAAATATGCAGTTGAAAAAAGTGTAATAGACAGAATAGAGTTTACTGGACTCGTTCCAAGAGAACAGGTTTATAATCATTTGTTCCAATCAGATGTTTATATTTCATCTTCAACATTAGAGGGTTTACCAATATCTGTCCTTGAAGGAATGTATTGCGGTTTGCCCGCCATACTTTCGGATATACCCCAACATCGTGAAGTAGGTGAAAACTGTGATGCCGTTTCTATATTACCATTTATAATTAAGGAATGGGCAAAAAAAATAATAGAACTATATGATATGAAAAAAGATGAAAGACGTATGCTTGGTATTCGTGGCAGGAAGTATGTTGTAAATCATTTCTCTTTGAAACGGATGCACGAGAATTATGATATTATTTATAGTGACATTAGAATCTCAAATGTAAAATGACCTACAAAGAAATTTACGACATTGCGATGCCTGCGGCTAAGAGGAAAGAGGAACGACTGAACATTTGGGTAACAATAGCAGTCAGACCACTATCTGTCTTGCTTATAAAACCGCTTATTGATAGTAAAATAATGCCTACAACGATTACAAAAATATCTGTTCTAGCCAGTGGCATAGGCTTTTGCTTTCTTGCATTGAGTCATTCACTTATGAATAGCTTAATTGGCTGGTTATTCTTTTTCATTTGGGCAGTATTAGACGGGGTAGATGGAAATCTGGCACGATGCACAAATCAGTGTTCCCCATTGGGTGACTTGTGGGATACCATGGGAGGCTATGCTGCAATGGTGTTGATGTATTTTGGGGCTGGTATTGCTGCATATAATGATGTGAGTTTATATGACTATGCTAATGGCGCAAATTATCTCATTTTAGGTGGAGCAGCTGCCATAATGTCAATTTTTCCTCGCTTAGTGATGCATAAGAAAAAGTCTTCAAATATTGAGTCAAAAGCTGTTAAGGCTATTTCTGATAAACAAGGTTTTAGTTTAAGCAAGGTGATAGGCATGAACCTTGTTTCACCTTCAGGCGCAATGCAGCTTATTTTACTCGCTGCAATATTGACACATACATTGAATGTATTTATCGGAATATATAGCGTAATAAATCTTGGAATAATGGCTATAAGCCTAAGAGCGCTTTTAAAGGAAGAATAAAAAGGAAAGTAACATGTTAAATGAAGAACTAATAAAGGAAAATCATCAAATTTGTTTAGAACTTCTTGACAAGTTTCTTGAGATTTGTGAAAAATATGATGTTGAATACTATTTAGCATTTGGAAGTTGTTTGGGAACGATTAGACATCATGGCTTTATTCCTTGGGATATTAATATTGATGTTTTGATGAAAGCTGAAGAGTTTCAGCGATTAGAGAGTGTTATGCAACAAGAAGATTTGGGTGAGATGCAGTGGTGTTGTCCAGACGGAAGTTCTAGGATGTTTCCATTGTTGATGAAAAAGGGGACTTGGAATCATCCTACGCATCCCAATTTGGATTTCTCTATTTATTTCAGGGCTTCAGATTGTAAAATAGTTAGGAGTACAATAAGAAAGGTCTCATATTTCTGTATAAAAATGTATAAATTGAAGAATACAAATGTTAGGAGATCTTTTCCTTTTAATATTTTGAAATGGATAGCTACTTTGTTTTCGGATAGTTGCTATACAAAATTTATCAAAGGGATAGAATCGTCAAACAATAGAAAGCTTTCTAATTACTATTCGGTGCTTTTACCTTCTGTTTGGGATAATAGAGAAGAAATTAAGACCGAATGGTTTGGGAAGGAGCCAGTTTATGGGAATTTTGAGGGAAGAAAAGTGCGAATATTGGAAAATTACCATGAATATCTCACTATGAGATATGGTGATTATATGACACCTAAAGTATGGGTTGACAAAGGTGGATATAAACATGTTGCGAAATAGATAATCTCATTCCTTTTGATTTATGAAAAAAGTTATAACATACGGAACGTATGACCTGCTACATCAGGGCCATATCAACCTGTTACGTCGAGCTAAAGCACTTGGTGACTACCTGATAGTGGGTGTCACCAATGACAATTTCGATCGTGAACGAGGCAAATTGAACGTTCGTAACAATGTGCTGGAGCGAGTAGAGGCTGTAAAAGCAACTGGCCTGGCTGACCAGATTATCATAGAGGATTATGTAGGTCAGAAGATAGATGACATACAAAAATATGATGTGGACATCTTTGCCATCGGTTCCGACTGGGAAGGGAAGTTTGACTATCTGAATGAATATTGCAAGGTAGTTTACCTGCCTCGTACAGAAGGTATCAGTTCCACAATGCTTCGTGAGGACTTACAGGAGGATATCAAAGTAGGTGTCGTTGGTGTAGGACGCATTGCAGAACGTTTTGTACCTGAGTCGGAATTTGTCAGCTATGTTAAAGTCTATGGTGTCTTCGACATTGATAATCATAAGGCTTGTGACTTTGCAGACAGGCATGGTATCGTGAACATATACCAAAGCTATGAAGAGATGCTGGAGCATGTTGATGCAGTCTATGTGGCCACCCCCCATCTCTCGCACTATGAATTAACGAAAAAGGCCTTGGAACTGAAAAAGCATGTGCTTTGTGAAACACCATTGGTGTTAAACGGCCAGCAGGCCAAAGAACTTTATCATTTGGCAGAAGATAATGAGGTAGTGCTGATGGAGGCCAACAAGACAGCCCATTCGCCAGCCTTCAACCATCTGATCACAATGATTAAGAGTGGCGCCATTGGTGATGTGGTGGATGTGAGTGCTTCGGAGTCAAAGCTATGGGGTGATAAATTCACCCGTGAAATAGATCCCGAAGAAGCTGGCGGCTCCATGTACGAGATGGGGTCTTATCCCTTGCTTCCTATTCTGAAACTGATGGGCATTGGCTATACCAACATCAATTTCTATTCGAAGATGCAAGATGGTATAGATATTTATACGCGTGGTGTGGTTCGCTATCCTCATGGTGTTTGCTCCTTCCAGTTAGGCATGGGTGTAAAGACGGAGGGAAATCTTGTGATAGCTGGTACCAAAGGTTATGCATACGTGCCTTCCCCCTGGTGGCTGACGGACTACTATGAGTTCCGCTTCGAAGACCAGAACCAAAACAAGAAGTTCTTTTATAAGTGGGATGGGGCTGGACTTAGGTATGAGATACAAGAGTTTATCTCCTGCATCTTCAACCACCGTTTTAGTACAGCCCGCCTACGTAGGAGAGAAAGCATTGCCATGGCAGAAATCATGCAGCTGTTTGGTGAACGTAAAAATTTTATGGAGATATGAAAAGAATATTGATTGTAGGCGGTGCGAATGGCATAGGATTATCTATAGCGAAGGCACTCGCATCACGTAAAAGCACAGAGCAAGTCTATATAATAGATAAGGCACCACTTGCAGAGGAGTATAAAGAGTCTAAGATTGAGAACCTTGAGTTCGACCTCACAAATGAAGATTATTCGGCTTTTGACAGATTTCAAGACATTGACGGACTCATCATCACTGCCGGTTTTGGCAAACTTGCACTCTTTGAGGATATTGACGAGAAGATGATACCCCTCTATTTCACTGTCAATACCATTGCTGTCATACGTGTCATCAAGCATTTCTATGACAGACTTTTATCAACAGAAGACTTCTATTGTGGTGTGATGGTCTCTATTGCTGGTTTCATGTCCTCGCCCTTTTTCTCTCTTTATGGAGCTACCAAGGCGGCGCTGAAAATCTTCATTGAGAGTGTCAACGTTGAGTTAGAGAAGGCAGGCACGACTAACCGTATTCTTAATGTCTCACCTGGCTCCATCAAGGGCACCAGTTTCAATCAAGGAAAGACCGATCTCAGCGTCACAGCGTCGTTGGCCAATGAGATCATAGCGCATGTAGAGCAAAAAGATGACCTCTTCATACCAAAATATGAAGAAGTTTTTAAAGACGTACTTGCCCGTTACCAGAAAGATTTCCGTGCCGAAGGTAGACACAGTTATGACTATAAACTTACTAGTGGTAGAGTAAAAGTAGAATGACGAATAAACCAATAATAGCACTCCTAACCAACAACGACGATGATGTGTATTGTTTCCGAAAGGAACTTATCGAGGCGTTGATTGCAGAAGGATATGAAATGCTGATTTCTTGCCCAGACGGACCAAAGTTCGAGTTGATGAAGGATATACCATATATATATGATAACCCAGTTATTGACCGCAGGGGTACAAACCCAGTGAAGGACTTTGGACTGATGATACATTACCATAAGTTGTTTAAAAAGTATAAGCCAGCAGTGGTGCTGACCTATACAGCTAAACCCAATGTATATGCAAGTATAGCTGCTCATCAGCTTGGAATACCTGTCATCAATAATCTAACAGGATTAGGTAGTGTTGTGAATGAAACCGGATTAATGAAGAGCTTTATCATGTGGCTATTTAAACTCGCTTATCGTAAATCTGCTTGCATGATGTTCCAGAATGAGACAAACATGAAGGTGGCTATTGATCAAGGTATGGTGAAAGGCAAGTATCGCTTGATTCCTGGCTCAGGTGTGGATACGGATAGATACCCTTTGCAGCCTTATCCAGAGGGAGGAGATGGTAAAACTGGTGCTCCGGTAGTGTTCAACTATATAGGTCGAATCCTTCACGATAAGGGCGTAGATGACTATATTGAGGCAGCAAAGCGTATAAAAAAAGAATATCCACAGACTGAGTTCAATATGCTTGGTTTTATTGAGCCAACAGAAATCCACTATGAGCATGATCTGAAAGAATTAGAAAAGGAAGGAATCGTATATTATCGTGGTAGCCAGAAGGATGTGAAGCCATTTATTGCACGAGCACATGCCACAATTCATCCTTCGACTTATGGGGAGGGTATGAGTAACGTACTTCAGGAAAGTGCATCATCAGGAAGATTCTTGATTACCACCAATAATCCAGGATGTCAAGAGACGGTAGAGGATAATAAAACAGGTTATATTTATCAAGGTGGAAATGTGGATGCTCTGGTTCAGACAATTGAAAGATTCTTGGCATTGCCAAATAATCAAAGAAAAATGGCAGGAGAGTTAGGTCGTGAAAGAATGATAGAAAAATTCTCCAGAAAAATTGTTATTAAAGCTTATCAAGAGGAGATAATTAGGATATTGGAATAAAATACGTGATATTATGAACATGAAACTTAGGAATATACCATTTTCACCTCCTGATATGTCGGAGGCAGAGATTGAACAGGTGGCTGAGGCTCTTCGCTCAGGTTGGATTACGACTGGTCCGAAGACCAAAGAGTTTGAAAGACTGATAGCTTTAGTATGTAGCACACAGAAGGTGGTGTGTCTGAATAGTGCCACAGCTGCTATGGAAATGGCATTGCGCCTGATAGGTGTGGGACCAGAGGATGAGGTTATCGTACCAGCTTATACTTACACTGCTACGGCATCTGTAACGCAGCATGTGGGCTGTAAGGTGGTGATGGTGGACTCACAACCCAACAGTGTCGAGATGGACTATGACAAACTGGCGGATGCCATCACGGAGCATACCAAAGTGATTTGTCCTGTGGATTTGGGAGGAATCATCTGTGACTTCGACAGGGTGTTTGAGATTGTGGAGGCCAAGAAAGGTTTGTTCCGTCCATCGAATGCTATCCAAAAGAGGATTGGTCGTATCATTGTAGCGGCTGATGATGCGCATGCTTTCGGTGCCAAGCGTATCCTTCGACATGCTCAGGAACCGAAGATGGCGGGAGAGATCGCAGACTTCTCGTCATTTAGTTTCCATGCCGTGAAGAACTTGACAACGGCTGAAGGTGGAGCATTGACGTGGAACTTGCCGTTTGGAGAGCAAAAGGTTCTGAGTGGGGAATTGGTGGATTATAAGCCTACGGTTCCTTATATTGAAGGAGAGACATGGAATGAATTGTTATACCGCTTGTCTCAGCTTTATTCTCTGCATGGGCAGAACAAGGATGCCTTGGCAAAGACGCAGCTCGGGGCATGGGAGTATGACATCATTGGGCCTTGGTATAAGTGTAACATGACGGATGTGATGGCTGGTATCGGATTGGCGCAGTTGAAGCGTTATCCTGAAATGCTGTATCACCGTCGTCAGATTATCGGGCGGTATGATGAGGCATTGAAGGATCTGCCAGTGGCTGTGCTTAACCACTATGGGGAGAATCATTCTGGTAGTGGGCATCTGTATATCACGCGCCTATTAGGACGTAGCGACGCTGAGCGTCGGGCGGTCATTATAGAAATGGCGAAGAGGGGGATTGCTTGTAATGTGCATTACAAGCCGCTGCCGATGATGACGGCGTATAAGGCGCTCGGATTTGATATCAAAAATTATCCGAATGCTTATCATCTGTTTGAGAATGAGGTTACTTTACCTCTTCACACTCGGTTGAGTGATGAGGATGTAGAGTACGTTATCAACAATTTTGTTGATATCATCAAAAAACTCTGATGAAAAGATTATTCGACGTAATAGCGAGTGGGTTTGGGCTGATTGTGCTAAGCCCACTCTTTTTAATTCTTGCTATTTGGATTAAATGCGATTCCAAAGGCCCAGTGTTTTACCGCCAGGTTCGCGTAGGCCGGAACAATAAAGAATTCCGCATCTTTAAATTCCGCTCGATGAGGGTAGGAGCAGATAAGGGAAGCCTTGTGACTATCGGAGGTCATGATCCTCGTGTGACTCGAAGCGGTTATTTTATCCGGAAGTTCAAGTTTGATGAACTGCCTCAGTTGATCAATGTGTTCCTAGGCGACATGTCGTTGGTAGGCCCCCGTCCAGAGGTGAGACATTATGTAGATTACTGGACACCAGAACAGATGCATGTGCTGGATGTACGTCCTGGAATCACAGACCCAGCGTCTATCAAGTTCAGAAATGAGAATGAACTGATGGAAAAGGCAGAAGACCCCGAAAAATACTATATCGAAGTCATTATGCAGGAGAAAATCAAACTATATCTCGAATATGTGAATAATAACTCTTTCTTCTACGATTTAGGCTTAATCTTTAAGACTTTCAAAGTAATAGTTTCCGAGCGATGAAAGAGGAAAGTATAATAGGACGTTTGCAACGTTTTATGGAAGATGAGGCAAGGTCTTGCTCTATGGATTTTGGATGTGTGACTCCAGAGTATGTGCAGAGGATGTTAGGCGGCGAGTATTCGATTGATGAGATACGGGATGCGCTTAAAATTTGTCTGAAAGATTGTTATGAGCGTCAAGGGATTTCTTAAAGGGCTGTGGCAGTTTTGCGCGTATCTCTTTGTGCCTAGATGGAAATAAAAATGGAGAAATATCAGGATAAAGGGTTGGTTTCGATCATCATGCTTTCGCATGGTGACGGGACGTATGTCGTGGAGACTGTAAAGAGCATTCTTGCGCAGACGTACCAGAACTGGGAATTGCTGTATGTGGCTCAAACGAATGATGAGACGCTCGAGCCGTTATCGTCATTGAGAGAGGAGGATATCAAGATTCAAAGGAGGGCTGGTAAGGAATTGACGACTTCATATAGCAACAGCAGGATCAAGGCGTCGTTTATTGTCGGCGAAGATAATGACACTCCAAGAAGAAATTCCGCTTTGGCTAATGCCCAAGGGAGATGGATAGCTTTCCTTGATGCTGGAGACATCTGGGAACCGACAAAACTGGAAAAGCAGATCGGTTTTATGGAGGGGCATGGCTATGCGTTCTCCTATACGCAATATGGGATTATTGACAAGGATTCTCACGAGCGCGGATTTGTGATAGGGGGAAAAGACAGGGTGACGTATCAGGATATGATGAAGTGTTGCTGGCCGGCATACCTGACTGTGATGTATGATGCGGAAAAGGTTGGAAAACTGCAGCTGAGGAACCTGGAGGGTAATAATGACTATGCCTTGTGGTTGATGGCGTGCGAAGAGGCGGACTGCCATCTGCTGAAGGAGAACTTGGCGAAGCTCAGGACGAAGTGGAGCATATTTGGCAAGGTCTTATTGACCAAGGGTATCAAGTGGAGGTATGAGGTGTATCGAATTGAGTATAGGATGAATCCTGTGATGTCATGCCTGTGTACTATTAGGAATATGTGGTATGGGGTGGTGAAGTGGGGGAAGTATGTTAATAGGGTAAAACCCTAAAACCCTTTTTTGCAGGGCAACGCCCTGCAGGTCACCAACATCACCAACCTCTTCTTGTCCTTAAGAAGAGGCTTCGAACCACTCTCTAAATCTCTCGCCAATCGTTGGCAAGAGACTTAACCGCTCCGCCTGTCGCTCTTACATTAATGTATCCTCGACCCATCAAAGGGTCGGGATGTTTTTGTCGACTACGCTGAACGCTGGTCGATTATATGAGCAAAGCCTGTGCCCTAAAGGGCGAGCGATGATTTGCTTATAGCCGACTGGCATTTTGCTGGTCGGCTTTTTTTGTGTTTGATTCGCAGTGGTTATCGCGTGATGTATTCCTGAATGCTTACACTCTGCCAACTGTCGCGTCAAAAATCAGCCAACTGTCGCGTCAAAATACGGCCAACTGTCGTGTCAAAATACGGCCAATTGTCGTGTTAAAATACGGCCAACTGGCACATTTATTGCAAAAAAATAGTGGAATTTAAATTTTATTTTGTATCTTTGCATCCAAAATAGTATAAGAATATGGAATACAAGAAAAGAATTGCAGACCAGATACTTGCTGAGAAGTTAGAAGCTTCAGGCGCTGTTCTGATTGAAGGGCCAAAGTACTGCGGAAAAACAACGCTGGCCAAACAACAGGCAGGTAGTGTTCTTTCAATGTCTGATCCGGAAACAATACATCAGAATCTAGCTTTGGCTCGAACGAAAATTACGAGGCTTTTGGCTGGTGACACGCCAAGGCTAATAGATGAATGGCAGATTGCTCCTCAATTTTGGGATGCGGTGAGAAATGAGGTTGACAAGCGTGAAGATGACGGTCAGTTTATTCTGACAGGATCTGCCGTACCTCCTAAACCGAAGAAAGATGATGAGGGAAACATAATAGAAGAAGAACAGATACACCATACTGGTACAGGACGAATCTCACGGCTTAAGCTTAGAACTATGACTCTGTGGGAGTCGGAGGACTCAACTGGTATGGTTAGTTTGGGTGAGTTGTTTAAGAATTCGGACTCTGTTGATGGTGAAAGTCATATAGATTTGGAGCAACTGGCTTATCTGACTTGTCGAGGAGGCTGGCCAAAGGCAGTATTGAGAAAAAGTGAAAAAGCCGCTTTGGCACAAGCATTTGACTATTACGAATCAGTGGTGAGTTCCGATATTAAAAGAGTGGATGATGTAGATAGGGATGAAGAACTGGCTAAACGCATTATGCGTTCGTATGCTCGTAACCAGGCTAGCCAAGCAACGGCAGGCACCATATTAGCGGATATTAAGAATAACGGAGAAGAACTGTTATCTGATACTACCGTGTATAGCTACATTAAGGCACTTAAAGAGATTTTTGTTATTGAAGATTCCATCGCTTGGAATCCTAACTTAAGAAGTAAGACTGCTATTAGGACTTCGGACACTCGGTATTTTACAGATCCATCGATTGCTACTGCAGCTTTGGGTTTGGGGCCTAACGATTTGATTAATGATTTGAATACTTTTGGCCTTATCTTTGAAACTCTTGCTGTGAGAGATTTGCGTGTCTATGCAGAATCGCTAAACGGAAAGGTTTACCACTACAGAGATAAGAATAATTTGGAGTGTGATGCAGTAGTTCATTTGCGTAATGGTAGTTATGGCCTGATTGAAATCAAGTTAGGTGGAGCAGACCTTATCAATGACGGTGCGGAAAGCCTGAAAACGCTTTCGGATAAGATTGATACCACAAAAATGAAAAAACCATCTTTCCTGATGGTATTAACTGGTATTGGTGACTATGCTTACAAACGTCCCAAAGACGGTGTGTATGTGGTACCGATTGGGTGTTTGAGAGACTGATTACGAATAAAATGCCCGCCTCCAATCAGGAGCCGGGCATTTTTTTGTGGCTGCAAAATGTTAAAAAATAAAAAAATGGGGTTTGGGGGTGAAAATCGGGCGCGTTTTGGATTATATTATAATAGGAACGCGAACCAGAAATAGTGTCGCATAAAAAATAGATAAAAAATGGTTGAAGTAAAAACAAGAAAGGAGCAGACATGGAATTGGAATTCGACTTTAAAAAGTGTGGCCGCTCGATTGACGAGGTTGGCCACAGAGAACAGAACGCCGCGCTGAAGGTGCTGATGGGATACCTGACCAAGGAGGTTCTTTCTGTAAAAGGAGAGGACCTCCTTTTTTTGTTTATGCAGGGTTCCACCCTGCTGGGTTTCCGAGGGTAAACCCTCGGTTCTTCCATCAACCCCAACCCCTTCTTCATAAGAAGGGGCTTCGACCTACACCCCAAACCCCTCTGCCCTCTCCAGGGCAGGGGCTTAACCGCTCCTCCTGTCGGTCGGGATCTATTTTTTATTGGCTGGCGCATTGATAAAGCCTTAATAATCTATACCATGGACGAATTGTTTTATAGGGTGAGGGTGACGGGGTGACCGTGGTAGGAGATGGTCTTGGTGGTGCCGTCGGGGAGGATGACTGTGAACTGGCGACTGGAGAGCATCCCTGGGTAGCTGCCCTGGCGCTCAGCAATCGTCAACGTACGAGCTTGGTCGTTCCAGTCGAAACGGATGGTGGCATATACGCCCTGTTCGTAGCGGTAGGTGTCGCCCTCGTCTTCATAGAGGGTGAAGGTGCCGTCGGCACCGGGGTAGAGGCGTAGCTCGAGGTTGTCCCAGGACTTCTCACCCGTGTATTGCATCTCTGGTCCTAAGGGGAGGATGCTGCCGGCACGGACGAACATCGGCACACGGTCGAGGGAGGTCTGGAGAGTCACGGATTGTCCACCACGATAGGACTTGCCCGTCCAGAAATCGTACCAGAGGGTTCCCTTCGGCAGATACTTCGTAACGGTCTTCGGGGCGTTCCAGTCAAGGGGACTCAAAATTTCCTGTGTGTATTGCGGATCGAGGATGGGGGCGGCCAGGATGCTGCGGCCGAACATGAACTCATCGGTCATATTCCATACCTTCTTGTCGGCAGCAAAGTCGCTGAACAGCGGACGCAGGTAGCTCTCATTGTTGGAGGTCACCTGCCAGGCGGTGCTATATAGATAAGGTATGAGGCGGTAACGCAGGCGGATCTGCGACTCGATGGCATCATAGACCGGTTCACCGCGTTTGCCGAACTGCCATATCTCACGGGGCGCATCGGCACCATGGCTGCGGAAGACGGGACAGAAGAGGCCGTACTGCATCCAACGTACGTAGAGTTCCTGGAACTGGGGATTCTGAGGTGCAGAACCGCTACCCTTCGTGTTGTAGGAGCCGCAGAAGAAACCGCCGATGTCGGTATTGAAGTTGGGACAACCGGTTAGCGAGTAGCTCAGGCCGGCGGGTACCTGCTTACGCAGCATATCCCACGAGGAGGCGACATCGCCGCTCCAGAGACCGGAGCCGTAGTGCTGCTGTCCGGCAAAGGCGGAGCGGGTCATGATGAAGACGCGTTTCTGATGCTCAGCCTGACGCTGGTTGTGATACACACCTTTGACGGTCTCGAGCGGGAAGGCGTTGCGCAGTGAGCGCCACGTGCCGTTGGCACCGGCACGATGGTCGTAGTCGGATTCCTTCGGATTGAAGAAGTCGGGGTCGGTAGAGTCCATCCACCAGGCGTCGGTCCCCTTGTCGAGAAGAGGCTTCAGGTGTTGCCAGTAGATGTCGCGTGCCACCGGACTGAAGGCGTCATAGACGCGTACACCAGAAGGATAGTCCATCCTCGGCGGCCAGAAGGTGAGGCCGCTCTGTGGCCATGTCTCAAAGTCGAAGAGCAACCCTTTCTCGTCGAGCTGGCGGTAGGCTTTGGTCTTCGGACCGAAACTGGCCCAGATGGAGATCATGAAATGGGCATGTTTCTGATGGACGTCGCGGATCATCTGTTCACCGTTGGCATACTCCTCTGTCAGGAAGTCCATGGCGTTCCAGAGATAGTTGGAGCCCCAGTATTGCCAGTCCTGGACGATGCCGTCGAGGGGCACCTGCAACGCACGGTACTGATCGACGACCCCGAGGAGCTCGGCGGCACTCTTGTAACGCTCCTTGCACTGCCAGAAACCGTAGGTCCACAGCGGGAACATCGGTACATCACCAGAGAGATGGCGCATCTGGGCAATCACGCCGTCGGCAGAGCCACCGTACATGAAATAGTAATCGACACAGTCGCCGACCTCGGAGGAGAACGACATACCTTTCACGGCATCGTCATCGAACTGTGTGCGGGAGTAGTTGTCCCAGTAGATACCCCAGCCCTTGATGGACTGCAAGACGTTCTGGAAGTCCTCGAGATTCGACTGTTCCATCAGCTTATGTTCGCCACGACGGTTGATCTTGCCGTTCTGGATGGTGCCTAGTCCGTAGATGGCTTCATCCTTGTCGAGCTGGAAGCACTGGGTGACGCGGTAGGCACCCGAATCAGGCCCTGTGGTGCGCGGCTCGAACAGACATGCGCCCTTCTCGCGGAGCAGTGTCTTGCCCTTGGCTGTGAAGGTGAGGGCGCCTGTCTTGGCATCCAGGCTCACCGTGAGCACGTCGCTGCTGACGGTATGGCCCTTCCTTGTAATCCTGACATCGTCGGGTCGGGCGATGACCACCAGACCTTGTTTCTCGTAAGTGTGGCCGATGGGTGATTTCATCACACGAACGATTGACGGTGTGAAGAACTCCAGTGTGACCGTGGTGCCACTGGTCTGCATCTCTACGGGACTTCCTGTCATGGCGATTGCCATCATACAGAGAATAGCTGATATAACGGTTCGTTTCATCATTGGTTGTTATTGGTTGTCGGTTTTCTGGGCAAAGATACACATAATTCCTGATATCTTGGTCGGGGGAAGCAGTTTTTTTGCAGGAAATTTTGTTGGTACGGAAAAAAATAGTACTTTTGCAAGGCAAATACGAGTTAACATGGAACTAAAAACTAAGTAGATTTTTATGATTTGGAACCCAAGCGTTGAATGCATGGACCGCGAACAGCTTCGCGAGATCCAGAGCCGTCGTCTGGTGAAGATGGCGGAGTATGTCTATCACAACACCCCCTTCTACCGGAAGAAATTCCAGGAGATGGGACTGGAGCCGGGCGATATCAAGAGTATAGACGATATCGTGAAGCTCCCGTTTACGAACAAACTCGATTTGCGTGACAACTATCCGTTCGGACTGGCCGCTGTGCCGATGAGTCAGATTGTGCGTATCCACGCCTCTTCGGGTACGACCGGTAAACCCGTCGTCGTGCTTTACACCCGTAAGGACCTGGCGATGTGGGCTGAGGCCATCTCGCGTGCCTTCACGGCCTATGGAGCGGGGAAGGACGATATCTTCCAGGTCGCCTATGGCTATGGCTTGTTTACGGGCGGACTGGGTGCTCATGACGGTGCGACGAACATCGGGGCGTCGGTAATCCCCATCTCTTCGGGTAACACCCAGAAGCAGATGACGCTGATGCACGACTTCGGAACGACGGTGCTCTGTTGTACGCCCTCGTACGCCATGTTCCTCGGTGAGGCCATGGGCGAGTGTGAGTGGGCGCGTGACGAGTTCAAGTTGAAGATCGGTGCCTTCGGTGCTGAGCCCTGGACAGAGAAGATGCGACAGAAGCTGGAACAGTCGCTGGGTATCAAGGCCTACGATATCTACGGACTCTCGGAGATTGCCGGTCCTGGTGTCGGTTATGAGTGCGAGTGCCAGCACGGTACGCACCTCAATGAGGACTACTTCTATCCCGAGATCCTCGATCCGAATACGGGAGAGCCGTTGCCGGAAGGCTCGTTTGGCGAACTGACCTTCACCCACCTGACGAAGGAAGGCATGCCACTGCTGCGCTACCGCACGCACGACCTGACGGCCCTGCACTATGATAAATGTCCGTGCGGGCGCACGCTCGTGCGTATGGATCGTATCCTCGGCCGTTGTGACGACATGCTCATTATCCGAGGCGTGAATGTGTTCCCGTCACAGATCGAGGATGTCATCCTGAAGCTGCCTGAGTATGAGCCACACTTCCTGTTGACCGTGGACCGTGTGAACAATACGGATACCTCAGAACTGAAGGTCGAGGTGAAGGAAGACTATTTCACCGACGACATGGCTACGATGGTGGGTCTGCAGAAGAAGCTGGAGGCAGAGCTGCGTAGCGTGATCGGTCTGGGCTTCAAGGTGAAGCTCGTCGAGCCGAAAGGCATCGAACGTTCTACGGGCAAGGCCAAGCGCGTCATCGACAATCGAAAACTATAGCAATAAACCAATAACGATAGCATTATGAAAGCAAAGCAACTATCCGTATTCCTCGAGAACAAGTCAGGCCGACTGACCGAGGTCACTGAAGCCTTAGGGGCTGCAGGTATCAACCTTTCTGCGATGAGTATTGCCGACAACAGCGACTTCGGTATCCTTCGCTGTATCGTCTCTGATCCTGATAAGGCCTATCAGGTGTTGAAGGCTGCACATTTCGCCGTGAAGATCACCGACGTGATCGGTTTCGTATGTCCTAATACCAGCGGTTCGCTGTCGGTGGTGCTGAAGCATCTCTCCGACAATGGTGTCTTCATCGAGTATATGTACTCTTTTGCCAACGGCAATGTGGCTCATGTGGTGATCCGTCCGACGGATCTGGACCTCTGTGAGCGTATTCTGGCCGAGAAAAAGGTGGAACTGATGGCCGATAGCGACCTCTATCAGTTATAATATCAGTTATAAAATGTGATAAACCGCAAAATTTCCCCCCAGAAATTTTGCGGTTTCATTTTCTTTGCGTACCTTTGCAACCGCAAAGAGAAGGGGCGCTTAGCTCAGCTGGTTTAGAGCATCTGCCTTACAAGCAGAGGGTCGGCGGTTCGAATCCGTCAGCGCCCACGACACAAAAGTGATCCGTCCGCAGCCGTCGAGGTTGCGGTTTTGGGTTTTAGAGCATGAATAGAAAGAAAGTATATTAAGAATATAATTATCAGACAATGAATATTAGTGCACTGACAGCCATTTCGCCTATTGATGGCCGTTATAGAGGCAAGACAGAGCCGTTGGCAGAATACTTTTCCGAGTATGCACTCATACGTTACAGGGTGCGCGTGGAGATCGAGTATTTCATCACTCTTTGCGAATTGCCGTTGCCTCAATTAAAGGAAGTCAACCATCAACTGTTCGACCAGCTCCGCGATATCTATCGTCAGTTTGCGCCTGCTGATGCCCAGCGGGTGAAAGATATTGAGAAAGTGACCAACCACGACGTGAAGGCCGTGGAGTACTTTATCAAGGAGAAGCTCGACGCCATGGGTGGTTTCGACCGCTTCAAGGAGTTCATTCACTTCGGACTCACTTCCCAGGACATTAACAACACGAGTGTGCCTCTCTCGATCAAGGAGGCACTGGAGCAAGTATATTACCCACTTGTCGAGGAACTGATCGAGCAATTGCACGACTATGCCGAGCAGTGGAAGAACATCCCGATGCTCGCCAAGACGCACGGTCAGCCCGCCTCTCCGACCCGTCTGGGCAAGGAGGTGATGGTGTATGTCTATCGTCTCGAAGAGCAGTTGCGCGCCTTGAAGGATACGCCGGTAACAGCCAAGTTCGGTGGTGCGACGGGTAATTTCAATGCCCACCACGTGGCTTATCCGCAGTACGACTGGCGGGAGTTTGGCAACACCTTTGTCAGTGAGAAGCTCGGACTGGAGCGTGAGCAATATACAACACAGATCTCCAATTACGACTGGCTGGGTGCCATCTTTGATGCCATGCGCCGTATCAACACCATCGTGATCGACCTCGACCGCGACTTCTGGATGTATATCTCCATGGATTACTTCAAGCAGAAGATCAAGGCCGGTGAGGTGGGTTCGAGTGCCATGCCCCATAAGGTGAACCCCATCGACTACGAGAACTCAGAAGGTAACCTCGGCATCGCCAACGCTATCCTGCAGTTCCTGGCAGCCAAATTGCCGGTGAGCCGACTGCAGCGCGACCTGACCGACTCTACCGTGCTTCGTAATGTAGGTGTGCCGATGGGCCATGCCGTCATTGCCTTCCAAAGTACGCTGAAAGGACTGCGTAAGCTGATCCTCAACGAGGCGAAGCTGCAGGAAGACCTTGACAACACCTGGGCTGTGGTGGCTGAGGCTATCCAGACCATCCTGCGTCGTGAGGCCTATCCCAATCCTTACGAGACGCTGAAGGCGCTGACACGTACGAACGAGAAGCTGACAGGTGAGAAGATCCGTGACTTCATCGAGACACTGGAGGTCAGCGAGGACGTGAAGGAGGAACTGAGGGCTATCACCCCAGCCACATACACTGGTATCTAAAACAACCATAACATAGAGAATTATTAAAAAATTAGACACAATTAATTTAAAGAAGGAGAAAAAACATGGATTTCGAAAACAACGAGAAGAAACAAGAAGAGCCAACACAACAGGAAGGTTTTCAGAGAGAAATCAGACCGGGACGCTCACCGCGTCCGCGTATTCATACAGGCCAGCGCCCTACCTATGAGCGTCAGAGCTACCATCAGAACGACAGTGAAGAGGGTGGTTTCCGTCCGGAAGGCTTTGGAGCCGGTCTCCAGAGCAGTGCACCCCAGCGTGGAAGCTATCGTCCACGCCAGAACAACTATGAGGGTGGTGGCTATCAGCAGCGTCCGAATTACGGTCAGTCCCGTCAGGGCGGTTATCAGCCTCGTCAACAGGGCGAGTATGGTCAGCGTCAGGGTGGCTATCAGCCACGTCAGCAGGGCGAGTATGGCCAGCGCCAGGGTGGTTACCAGCAGCGTCCGAGCTACGGTCAGCCCCGTCAGGGCGGCTATGGTCAGCAGCGTCAGGGTGGTTACCAGCAGCGTCCGAGCTACGATCAGCCTCGTCAGGGTGGCTACAATTCCGGCTATGGCAACAAGCCCAGCTATGGTAAGCCTTACGGTTCAGCCCCCTATAAGAAAGCTCCCCGTCAGCATACGGCCGACTACGATCCGAATGCTAAGTACAGCATGAAGAAGCGCATTGAGTATAAGGAGATCAACTATGATCCCAATGAGCCTCTGCGCCTGAACAAATTCCTGGCCAATGCAGGTATCTGCAGCCGTCGTGAGGCTGATGATTTTATCCAGGCAGGTGTCGTCACCGTGAATGGTGAGGTGGTGACAGAGCTGGGTACCAAGATCCTGCGTACCGACGAGGTGAAGTTCCACGATCAGCCCGTGACCATCGAGAAGAAGGTCTATGTGCTGCTCAACAAGCCGAAGGACTACGTGACGACCAGTGACGATCCGCAGCAGCGTAAGACCGTGATGGATCTGGTGAAGAACGCATGTCCGGAGCGCATCTACCCCGTTGGTCGTCTGGACCGCAACACCACTGGTGTGCTCCTGTTGACGAACGATGGTGACCTGGCTTCCAAGCTGACCCATCCGAAGTACCTGAAGAAGAAGATCTACCACGTGTATCTCGATAAGAATGTGACCGCCCGTGACCTGCAGCAGATCCTGGAAGGCATACAGTTGGAAGACGGTGAGATCAAGGCTGACGACGTGCAGTACGCTCATCCGACCGACAAGAAACAGGTGGGTATTGAGATCCATAGCGGCAAGAACCGTATCGTGCGCCGTATCTTCGAGTCACTCGGCTATCGTGTACAGAAGCTTGACCGTGTGCAGTTTGCCGGTCTGACGAAGAAGAACCTGAAGCGCGGTGACTGGCGCTACCTCACAGAGGAGGAGGTTGACCGTCTGCGCATGGGAGCCTACGAATAAGGAATAGTGAAGAGTGAATAGTGAAAAGGGAATAGTGAAGAGTAAAAAGGTAATGAAACGTACTAAGATTATCGATGTGCTGAAGAGCACGGAATACGGTAAGGACATCTGCGTGAAGGGCTGGGTGCGTACGCACCGTAGCTCGAAGGCCGTTGACTTTATCGCCCTGAACGACGGTTCGACCATCAAGAACGTACAGGTGGTGGTCGATCCTACTCAAGTGAGTGAAGAGATATTGAAACAGGTCACTACCGGTGCCTGCATCTGTGCTACGGGTAAACTCGTCGAGTCGCCTGCTGCCGGACAGCCTTCGGAGATCCAGGCAGAGACCATCGAGATCTACGGACTCTGTGGCAACGACTACCCCATGCAGAAGAAGGGACAGTCGTTTGAGGCGATGCGTAAGAACGCCCACATGCGTCTGCGTACCAATACCTTCGGTGCCGTGATGCGTATCCGTCATAACATGGCTATGGCCATCCACACCTATTTCCATGAGCATGGCTTCTTCTATTTCCACACGCCGCTGATTACGGCCTCGGATTGTGAGGGTGCTGGTAACATGTTCCAGGTGACGACGAAGAATCTCTATGACCTGAAGAAGGACGAGGACGGCAAGATCATCTATGACGACGACTTCTTCGGTGAGCAGACCTCACTGACGGTGTCGGGGCAGTTGGAAGGTGAACTCGGTGCTACGGCCCTGGGTGCTATCTACACCTTCGGTCCGACCTTCCGTGCTGAGAACTCCAATACCCCCCGCCATCTGGCTGAGTTCTGGATGGTGGAGCCTGAGGTGGCCTTCATCGACCAGGAGGAACTGATGGACCTCGAGGAGGACTTTATCAAGTACTGCGTGCGCTGGGCACTGGACCACTGCAAGGACGATCTGGAGTTCCTGAATAAGATGATCGACAAGACACTCATCGAGCGCCTGGAGGGTGTGCTGAAGGAGACCTTCGTACGTCTGCCTTATACGGAGGGTATCAACATTCTGCAGGAGGCCATCAAGAACGGTAAGAAGTTTGAGTTCCCCTGCAACTGGGGCGACGACCTGGCTTCAGAGCACGAGCGCTACCTCGTGGAGGAGCACTTCAAGAAACCCGTCATCATGACCGACTATCCCCGTGCTTTCAAGTCGTTCTACATGAAGCAGAACGAGGATACTGCCGATGGTGGTTCTGTCGGCTACAAGGGAGCTGTGGCACCTGGGCCGACGATGCAGGGTACCGACGTACTGTTCCCGCAGATTGGTGAGATCATCGGTGGTAGCGTGCGTGAAGAGAGCTACGAGAAGCTGATGAGCGAGGTGGAGCGCCGTGAGATGGATCAGACCCATCTGTGGTGGTATCTCGACACCCGTCGCTGGGGTTCTTGTCCGCATGCCGGCTTCGGCCTTGGCTTCGAGCGCCTGATCCTGTTTGTGACAGGCATGCAGAATATCCGCGACGTCATCCCGTTCCCGAGAACACCGAAATCAGCAGAGTTCTAAATAAGAAAGCCTCGCCAACCGGCGAGGCTTCTTTATTTTATTTGACCAGACTGATACCATCATCTGTGATAGTGATCAACCGGCGGCGATATAAGTCGCCGATGGCTTTCTTATACGCTTTCTTGGAGACCTGGAAACGGTCGTAGATCAGTTCTGCGGGCGACTTATCGCCAAGATTGCAATGTCCGTCGTTCTCATAGAGGTAGCGCAGCAGGACCTCGGCGAAGTCGAGCGTGTGCTGACGGCCAGAGGGCTGTAGGGTGAGGTCGATCTTGCCATCCTGGCGCACGTGGTCGATATAGGCCGTCAGACGGTCACCACTATGGATGGGCTGGAAGATCTGATTCTCATAGAGCAGTCCCTGATAGCGGTTGTTGATGATGGCCTTGAAGCCGAGGTCGGTCTTCTGCCATACCAGTATCTCGACCTGAGTGCCGTGTCGGAGCGTGTCTTCCTCCTCCTTGGTCGGTAAGGAGAGATACCTGTCGATCTTGGCGGTAGCCATCAGACGGTAGCTGTCTTCATCGACCTTGATATATACGATGTAGCTATGGCCTTGTTCCATGCGCATCTTCTGTTCGCGGAAGGGACAGAAGAGATCCTTCATCAGTCCCCATTTCAGGAAAGCACCATACTGGTTGACCCATGCCACTTCCAGCCAGGCGAACTCACCCACCTTGGCAATCGGGTGCTCGGTGGTGGCCACTGGGCGCTCCTCCTGATCGAGATAGATGAACACCTCGATCTCGTCGCCGATGTGCATGTCGTTCGTTACATAACGCTGTGGAAGGAGTATTTCTCCTTCTTCTCCACCGTCAAGATAAAGTCCGAAATCTACAGACTTGACGATTCTGAGGGTGTTGTAGTCTCCGAGGGTAAGCATGTTTCTTCTTCTGGGGTTTGTGGGATGACTGGTGATTCGATCATGCCATCGCGCAGATGGATGGTACGGTCGGTAATAGAGGCGAGCGTCTCGTCGTGGGTGACGATGACAAAGGTCTGTCCGAACTGGTCGCGCAGGTCGAAGAACAGCTGATGCAGTTCTTCCTTGTTCTTCGTGTCAAGAGAGCCGGACGGTTCGTCAGCGAGGATGACGGCCGGGTGGTTTACCAAGGCGCGTGCCACGGCGATGCGTTGTTTCTCACCACCCGAGAGTTCGTTGGGCTTGTGGGTGGCGCGGTCAGAGAGTTTCATGAAGTCGAGCAGCTCCTCTGCCCGTTGACGGGCCTGTCGGTTGGAGAGGCCTGCGATATAGGCCGGTATCATGATGTTCTCAATGGCCGTGAACTCAGGTAGCAACTGGTGGAACTGGAATACGAAGCCGAGATGGCGGTTGCGGAAATCAGACAGCTTCTTCGTGGAAAGCCGACTGGTATCGATGCCATCGACGACGACGGTGCCACTATCAGGACGGTCAAGGGTACCGATAATCTGCAGCAGTGTCGTCTTACCGGCCCCGCTGGGACCCACGATGCTGACGACCTCACTCTTGTTGATATGGAGGTCGATGCCCTTCAGCACCTGCAGGGTGCCGAAGCTCTTGGTGATATGTTGAATGTCGATCATGTTACGTTAATGCTTAACTTTTCTTTCGTGTAACCAACGGAGAATGGTGTCATAGATACTCTTCTCCTCATGGTGCTGAGCCTCCGTGAAGCTCATCTGCTCGTCCTTCTGTTCGCCGAACTGGTCGGGGAAGATGATCATCAGGTTCTTGCCCGAGAAGAACTTCTGCAGTTCGTCGGGCAACCGTTCCAGTGCGTTCTTATAAGAGATGGTGCCTTTACGGGCGGTAACGACCACAAACAGATGATCTTCAGCCATGTCGGAAGCCAGTTGTGGCAGTTCGTTCCAGTGGGCCATCGGCGTATATTCAGCGCGGACGTTGGGATGGCGGTTGTTGATATACTCCGCTATCAGCACCAACGACTCCTGACGACCATGGAACTGAGTACGGCAGTCGAGCTGTCCTGCCAGTCGGCAGAGCCGTTCCAGCCAGCGGTGGAAGCCAGGTTCAAACTCTGCCCGAGAAGGTACGGCCACCCGTATGCGGCGCAAGGTGGACATCGGTTGCATGAAACGGGTGAGGAAGATCTGACGGTTGAGACCGTTGTAGAGACTCTGTATGAACTCTCCCCAGAAACGCGGGTTGGTGTCGGTATGTACGTGCATCCCCATGATGATCTCCGAACAACCAAACTCCCGGAAGGCATGCTTGATGCCATTGGCGATGTTTGTTGCCAGACGTACCTGGGTCTCTACCCTGATGTCGGAGGCACTTGCCTGTCGCTGCAGTTGTTCGAGCAGCTGGATGCCCTTGACGCGATCTTGGGTGCTGTTCTGTCCGTCGTAGACCACATTGAGTGCCACCAGTTCGCGTTTCAGGCGGTGGTTGCGTATCAGCATGGCGAGGTCGAGCAACTGGGGAGCTATCTCCGGGTATTTCACGCAGAGCAGGATCTTCTCGTCGTCAACCTTGGGGGTATCCGTTTGCAGATGTGCCCTCTCCTGAAGGATGATCTGCTTGGCAGCGTGCTGGGTCATCAGTGTGCTGATGATACAGGTGAAGAGGATCATCATGATGATCCCGTTGAGCATGATATCATTGATCAGGTACACGCCGGGCGCCACCTCCAGTCGCATGCCCACCATCACCATGGCGATGGCACCGGCAGCATGGGCAGAGGTCAGGCCGAACATCATGTGACCGTCGGCCTGTGTCAGTCGGAACAGCAGGCTGGAGACATAAGCAGCAAGGGCCTTGCCAAAGGTGCCGAAGAACACGATGAGGAACACGATCCACAACATCTCTGGACCCGCAAAGATGGTGCGGATATTGATGAGCATGCCCACACCAATCAGGAAGTAAGGGATGAACAAGGCGTTGCCGATAAACTCGATGCGGTTCATCAGCGGTGACACACGGGGGATATAGCGGTTGAGTATCAGACCAGAGAAGAAGGCGCCGAAGATACCCTCCAGACCGATGAGCGACGTGAAGGCAGCACTCAGGAACATGATCGCCAGGACGAAGATGTACTGCATGACAGCATCACTGTAACGGCGCAGGAAATAGCGCGTCAGCTTCGGGATGAAGATGATGCTCACCAGACAGAAGACAGCGAACTTCAGGATGAACAACGGCCAGAAGAGCCAGCTGTTGTTTTCCTCGTAAGAGCCGGCGAGGGCTGCCAACATCACCAGGGCCATGAACAAGGAGATCATCGACGAACCGACACTGAGGGTGACACTCGGATGGCGCTGAAGACCGTAGCGCCCCACGATGGGGTAGGCTATGAGCGTGTTGGAGGCCATGATGCAACCGAGCAGGAATGAAGCCGTGCCAGAGTAGTCGAGCAGCGTCATGGCCATGATATAAGTCAGTATGAGCGGTACGAAACAGGTGAGCAGTCCGAAGATGATGAACTGTCTGGAGTGCTTCTTCACGCCCTCCATGTCCATCTCCAAACCGGCGAGGAACATGATGTAGTAGAGTCCCACTCGGCCGAAGAGCTCGAAGGAGTTGTCGCGCTCAAGGATGTTGAATCCGTATTTTCCGATCAGGATGCCCGCCAGTACCATACCGATGATATGCGGGATACGCAACTTACTCATCACGATCGGAGCAAAGAGAATAATCAGCAACACCACAAAGAAGATCAGTGTGGGGTCGGTGATGGGGAAATATGTCGCCAATAGTGTCATTTTGCGTGCAAAGTTACGATATTTTTTAAACACAGAGACACAGAGAAGCAGAGAATTTTAATAAAAAAACAAAAAACTCTGTCTCTCTGTGCTCTGTGTTCCATTTTTTATATAACTTTGCACGCAAATTATAAACCAATTAAAGAATTAGGCAAGATGAAAGTAGCAATTGTAGGTGCAAGTGGAGCCGTAGGACAGGAGTTCCTGCGCATTCTTGATGAGAGGAATTTCCCCATGGACGAGCTGGTGCTGTTCGGATCAGAACGTAGTGCCGGCCGTAAATATACCTTTAAGGGCAAGGAGATCGAAGTGAAGTTGCTTCAGCATAACGATGACTTCAAGGATGTCGATATCGCCTTCACCAGTGCAGGTGCCGGTACGTCCAAGGAGTTTGCCGAGACCATCACGAAGTATGGTGCCGTGATGATCGACAACTCAAGTGCCTTCCGTATGGATGAAGATGTGCCCCTCGTGGTGCCCGAGTGCAACGCAGAGGATGCCCTGAACCGTCCGCGTGGCATCATCGCCAACCCGAACTGTACCACCATCATGATGGTCGTGGTGCTCCAGCCGCTTGAGCAGATCTCCCATATCAAGCGTATCCATGTGGCCAGTTACCAGAGTGCCTCTGGTGCCGGTGCCGCTGCGATGGCAGAGTTGCAGCAGCAGTATAAGGAGATGGTCGAGGACGGAGAGGTCAAGACCATCAAGAAGTTCGCCCATCAGTTGGCCTACAATGTGATTCCCCAGATCGACGTGTTCCAGCCCAACGGCTATACGAAGGAAGAGATGAAGATGTACAACGAGACCCGGAAGATCATGCATACCGACGCCAAGTGCTCGGCCATGTGTGTCCGCGTCAGTTCGCTGCGCTCACACTCAGAGTCGGTATGGATTGAGACTGAGAAACCCATCAGCGTCGAGGAGGCCCAAAAAGCCATCGCCGCCGCTCCTGGTTGTACGTTGAAGGACGATCCTGCCACGCTAACCTACCCGATGCCGCTGGAGACTGCTGGCAAGGACGATGTCTATGTAGGTCGTATCCGTAAGGACCTCAGCGATGACTGTGGTCTGACCTTCTGGCTCTCTGGTGACCAGATTCGCAAGGGTGCTGCTCTCAACGCTGTGCAGATTGCCGAGTATCTGGTGAAAGTTGGTAACGTGAAATAAGCGACAATGCATCTATTCAACCATCAAGGCTTAGGAAGCTCTGGTATTGCCAGGGCTTCTGCCTTTTTTATCTTACTGCTGCTGTTGACTGGCTGTTCAGGCGGTGATGATGACGGCCGACGCCTTGGTGACACGATTGTGGGCACCTGGCAGCGCGGCACCAACCCCGATGACGTGGTGATCGATGGCGACGCAGAACTGGATCCGGATGAGCTGCCTATCCAAGAGCTGGTCTTCCTTGGTGACGGAACCTATAACGGAATGGTGAGAAAAGGCTCCTTCCAGGCTTTCAGCCAGGATGGAGAGATGACCTCAGAGGGTACTTATCAGTGTGATAACAGTAACCTGCGACTGGAATATCTCGATGAGTACGACGAAAAGCAGAAGCTCCTGATGCAAGTCATCTCGTTTACGGAGCAGGTGGTGCAATTGCGCTATGTCATGGATGCCATTGGCGTAACCATCACCGTGAATATCTACAAAAAGGAATAGTCCACTCTCTACCTATTCCTCATCGCTTACGCTGGCATAGCGGAAGACATAATTATCTATCAACTGACTGTAGGCCGAGAAATACCCCAGACAACCGCCCGTGAAGTCGGGAATCGGGTTTGTGCCGGTATTGTCCATCTGTTGCATGGAGAAGAGATAGTCGTAGCTCTTCCTGTCGATGGTGCGCACCTCCAGACGGAAACGGTCGCCTTCCTTGGGCAGGTCTTTGTCGTTGCTTCCCTCCCTGGCGAAGGTGAACAATATCTGCTGCTCCTTGTTGGGGTCGGTATCGTCTTTCTTGACGGCCCATCTGAAGCCGGTGCCATTGCGGTAGAGATGGGCGAAATAGTAGTTCTCCTCGTTGGGGATATCTTGTATCAGCAGTTTGGCCATCAGGAAATTCTCACCAACAATCTTTTTCCGGATGAAGTAGAAGTCGTTGACCATTGGCTCCTTCTGCATGGTCGAACTCGATGTGAAGTGCTGTCCATCGACCTCGACGTCGATGGTATAGACCACATCGGGTGTTCCTATGGCGGTCGACTGATAGATGCCCTTGCCCTTGTGGAAGAGTTGTTCGCGTGTGCCGTCGCTGCCCGTGACAATCACTGTGGCCCCTGTGATGTCGCTGGTCGTCGTGTTGTCGTCCATGGCATTTGTACGACTGACGCGGGCCTTCATGCCGTCGTTGGTCACCGAGGCCTCGATCACATAGAGCGGAGCCACAGTGTGATAGTCGATCTCGATGTCCTTCTTACAGGAACCGAACAGGATGAGTATCCCGAGTAGGGTGAGTATTTCGCTTATTCTTCTCATTGGTGCTCAGAATTTGATGTTGAAGGCTACCGACGGTATGATACCGAAGAGACTGTATTGTACGGCTCGCGTACGTGCACCGTTCTCACTGTCCTCGAAGTTGATGAGGAACGGGTTGTAACGGTTGTAGAGGTTGTAGATGCCGAAGACCCACTGGGTGGTGTACTTAGGCTTCTTATGCGTCCAGATGGCGCTGACATCCAGACGGTGGTAGTCGGGAGCGCGGTAGCCATTGCGCTCAGCGTAGTAGTAGATCCAGTTGTCGATGAGCTGGTACTTGCCACTGGGAGCGGTGAAGGCCTGTCCACTATTAAAGACCCAGGCAGCGTTGAAGGTCCAGTTGTCGTTCAGGCGGTACATGCCCACGATATTGATGTCGTGTCGCCGGTCGTTGCTGGCATCGTACCACTGGCCTCCGTTGACGCCGTCGATGCGCGTCTTCGACCAGGCGAGGGTATAGGCCAGCCATCCCGTCAGTCTGCCCGTATTCTTCCTAGCGCACAGTTCTACGCCGTAGCTCTTGCCTTCGCCTGGCAGTACGAGGCGCTCTATCTCGATCTCACTTCGGAACGACTTTCCGTCGCGGTAGTCGATCACGTTGCGTGTCTTCCTGTAGTAAGCCTCCAGTGAATAGTCGTATGTCTGCGACGGGGTCATCATGTAGAGTCCTGCACTCACCTGATCAGCCACTTCGGGCTTGATGATATTACTGCTGATGGCATAGCGGTCGAAGGGGGTGGAGGTGCTCTGATTGCGCAGGGCGTGGATGTTCTGTGAGGTACGTGCATAACCCAGTTTGACGCTGGCTTCGTCCGTCACCTGATAGCTGAGGCTGGCACGTGGCTCCAGCACATAATGAGTTGTCACAATCTGGTTCTTCCCGTAGTTGTAGTACCAGTCGATGCTGCCATCGTCGGCGATGTCGTAGTAGAGAGAGCCGCCGAGGGGGGAGAAGGTGTCGAGGCGCAGACCCAGTGAGGCTGTGAGACGATTGAACTCAAACGTGCCGTTCACCCAGGCCGTATTCTCCCAGGCGCGACGCTCCTCTTTGTTGTATTTGCTGACAATCTGCCACTCCGCCGATTTCACGTTGAGCAGTGACGACTGGAAACCCGCCTTCAACTGGTGCTTGCCCAGTTGGATGTGGAAGTCCTGTCGCAGACTTGCCTGACGGATATGTCCTTTGTACCAGAGGTTGAGACCTACGAAATCCACGCCGTTGTCGGTCTGATAGCCACTATAATATAAGGTGGTCTGCGAATTGGAGCCCCCGTTGAAGTGGTGTAACCATTTCAGACTGGTCGTCAGGTTGTTCCAGCCTACATCGACCATATCCTCTACGGCAGTACGGTCATTGCCTGTGAAGAACGTCAGGAACAGTTGGTTGCGCTTGTCGAGCGTCCAGTCCAGTTTCGCATTGATATCATAGAAATAGAGGGTGTTGTCCTTGAAGTCGGGCGAGAGCTTCAGGAACATATCCATATACGTGCGACGCGCGGTGACGAGGAATGCCGCCTTGTCCTTCAGGATAGGACCCTCGAAGGTGCCCTTTGCCGAAAGCAGGCCGATGGTGGCACCACCATGATAGTGGTGACGGTCGCCTGTACGTCCTGTGATGTCGAGTACAGCCGATGAGGCACCCCCATATTGTGCCGGGAGCAGTCCCTTGTAGAGTGTGCCTGATGCCAGCGCATCGTCGTTAAAGGCCGAGAAGAGACCACCCATGTGACCTACATTGTAAACGGGTGTGTTGTCGAAAAGCACCTGATTCTGTGCCGAAGTACCACCACGTACCTGAAAACTGCTGGAAGCATCGCTCTCCGACTTTACACCAGGCAACAGTTGGATGGAACGCATGATATCGTTCTCACCGAACAACTGCGGTGCTGCCGTCAGATCCTCTATCTGCAGCACTTCGGCACCTGTCTGCACATTCTGGATGCGCTGACGAGCGGAGTTGGAGGTGATGACGACCTCCTCCAGCCGTTCACTGCGGATGGTGTCGATATCTTCCGGGAGAAAGGTTGCCGAAAGTGCGGTTAGGACGATGCTAAGTGTAAACATGGCTACAAAGGTAGTAAAAACTTAAGAAAAATCGACTAAGATGAGTTCAAAATCGAAAATAATTCGTAATTTTGCTGCCATAAACTCTATAACCATACGAATATGAAGAAGATTTCAATGGCCCTTGTGGCATTTTTGGTGCTTTGCGCCTGCAGTAGTGAACAGAAAGAGTTGAAGTATCGTGGTTTGTCGATGGCCCTGCCTTTCCAGACATTTATCGACTCCATGCAGGCACGTGGCTTTGCGGTTGACTCCGCTAAGACCGATTCCGCCTTTACCCGTGTCGTGATGGCCAATCCTGCGGAGAAGTTCCGTTTGATGCTGGCTCAGAAAGACGGTAAGCTCATTGCCCTGCAGGAGAACTACAAGATCTCCACGAACGACAGTACCCGTCAGCTCTGGCAGGAGATGCGTGACCAGTTTGAGAAGGATTTCGGTGCCTGGCCCAACATGCCCAAGCACGGTGACGATCATAAGATCGCGAAGTTCGAGACCGACGGCGGCTTCATCACCCTCACCCTGGAGAATACCTACACCCCGACCCTCCAAGTGCTCTACGAGGTGAAGAAATAAAGAATTGGGGGATGCCAACCGGCATCCCCCAATTCTTTTTGCTAAATCATTGTCAGGGTGTAGAGATAGACGACGGCGGCGGGGATGGCCAGCAGGGAGGAGTCGAAACGGTCGAGCATGCCTCCGTGGCCTGGAAGGACATGGCCGCTATCCTTGATGCCAAGGGTGCGCTTGAAGAGTGACTCCACCAGGTCGCCCCAGGTGCCGAAGATGACGATGACCAGGCCGAGACCTGCCCACTGGAGATGGGTCAGACCAGCCTCATTGAGACCGTATTGTTCGGTAAGATGCCATATGATGACGGCTACCAGCATCACGAGGATGCCACCACCGATGCTACCTTCCCATGACTTACCCGGTGAGATGCGGGGGAAGAGTTTGTTCCTGCCTAACAGGGATCCACAGATGTAGGCGCCTGCATCGTTGACCCAAAGGAAGACGAAGACAGAGAGCGGGAGTGTCCACACATAGTGGATACCCTCGGTGCCAGACTGGAAGGCCAGTACGTTGAGCAACGAGAAGGGCAGGGCGATGTAGAGCTGGCTCATCATCGTATAAGCCCAGTCGCCGACGGGGTCGGGATGTTTCAGATAGAGCTCTGCCACCATCAGGTAGATGAGGGTGACGAGATAAGGAATGAAGATGCTGGCAGCCGTGATACCGCTGTTGTAAGCGGCCATCGCGAAAAAGAAATAGACGCCAGCCACAGTGCAGATCATTCGGTTGACTGTGATGTTGTCACGGTCGTTGACAAGTCCGGTGAACTCCCAGACGGTGAGGCCTGTAACCAAGGCAAAGAGCAGTACCATAGCCTCTGCGCGCAGGAAACAGCTGACGATGGCGGCCACGAAAAATACCGCCGTAATGGTTCTGACAATGAAATTCTTCATAACTCCTTTATGCTTCTTCTTTCTTTTCTTTCTCCTCGGCTTCAGCCTTGGCCTTGGCTTCGGCCTCGAGCTGTTTGCCACGTTCCTCGGCCATGCGCTCTGCGTCGGCCTTCATCTGGGCCTCCAGCAGCTCTTCGGCGCGACTGGTCCAGGGGCGCTTGCCAAAGATCTTCTCGACATCCTCTGCGAAGATGACCTCGCGATCCACGAGCAACTGTGCCAGTTGGGCGTGACCTTCAGCATGTTCTGTCAGGATCTTCTTGGCGCGCTCGTACTGTTCGTTGATCATACGTAGCACCTCGTCGTCCATGATCTTTGCCGTCGTCTCAGAATAAGGCTTCTGGAACTGATATTCAGCGTTGTTGTAGAAGCAGACATTGGGTAGCTTATCACTCATACCGGCATAGGCAATCATACCGTAAGCCTGTTTGGTGACACGCTCCAGGTCGTTCATGGCGCCAGTAGAGATATGACCCACAAACAGTTCCTCGGCAGCACGTCCGCCCAACAGGGAACACATCTCGTCGAGCATGGCTTCCTTCGTCTGGAGCACACGCTCCTCTGGGAGATACCAGGCGGCACCGAGTGCCTGTCCACGGGGAACGATACTGACCTTCACCAACGGGTTGGCGAACTCCGTAAACCAAGAGATGGTAGCGTGACCAGCCTCATGGATGGCGATGGAGCGCTTCTCGGCCTGTGTCATCACCTTCGTCTTCTTCTCCAGACCACCGATGATACGATCGACAGCATCGAGGAAGTCCTGTTTCTTCACGGTCTGGCTGTTATGGCGGGCTGCAATCAGTGCAGCCTCGTTGCAGACATTGGCGATATCGGCACCAGAGAAACCTGGAGTCTGACGGGCCAGGAAGTCGATATCTACGCTATCGTCGGTCTTCACGGGCTTAAGATGTACCTTGAAGACCTCCTTGCGCTCGTTGAGGTCGGGGAGATCGACGTGAATCTGACGATCGAAACGTCCGGCGCGCAGCAGGGCAGAGTCGAGCATGTCGGCCCGGTTGGTGGCAGCCAGGATGATCACGCCAGAGTTTGTGCCGAAGCCATCCATCTCTGTCAGCAGGGCGTTCAGCGTGTTCTCGCGCTCGTCGTTGCCACCCATGGCAGGGTTCTTCGAGCGGGCACGACCTACAGCGTCGATCTCATCGATGAAGATGATGCAGGGTGACTTCTGCTTGGCCTGCTGGAACAAGTCGCGCACACGACTGGCGCCGACACCGACGAACATCTCCACGAAGTCGGAGCCCGACATCGAGAAGAAAGGTACGCCAGCCTCTCCAGCTACGGCCTTTGCCAACAGCGTCTTACCTGTTCCCGGAGGACCAACGAGGAGGGCTCCCTTGGGAATCTTACCACCCAACTCAGTGTATTTCTGCGGGTTCTTCAGGAAATCCACAATCTCCTGAATCTCCTGTTTGGCACCAGCCTGTCCGGCTACGTCCTTGAAGGTGATACCGAGGTCGCCGCCCTTCTCATACATCTTGGCCTTTGACTTGCCGACGCTAAAGACACTACCTCCGGCTCCCATGCCGCCACCACCCATACGACGCATGAAGAACATCCATAGCGCTATGATGATGAAGATGGGGAAGAGATTGTAGAAGATCATGTTGAAGAACTCGTTCTCCTTACGGTTCTCGTATGTGAAGTCGCCTGTGAAGACCTTGTCCTCTCGGGCCTTGTTGATAAACTCCTCGACCTGGTCTATCGAACCGAACTCTACCTCTACGTAAGGCTCTGCCCCCGTCTGTTGGGCACTCTGCTGGAATACGTCGCGGATATGTTCCGGCTTGACATACATCTTGATCGTGCTTTGGTTCTTATTCACTACGATTTTCGAGGCAAAGCCACGATTGACCATAGTCTTGAAGTCGGAGTATGTGGCCGTCTTGGCAATACTGCTGTTCTGCGGACCGCCACTGGAGAAATAGAGAAGTCCGAGGGCCAGGATGGCGATGATATAGATCCAGTTCATGTTGAACCGGGGCATGTTCATCTTCGGACCATTACCGTTGTTCTGTATCTGATTGTTTTTATCCATTATTGCTTATTTGCGCTTTTTACGTTGTTTGTATCAGTCTAAGTCGGGTATTCTTGTGAGCGGAGCATCTTCCCAGAGATGTTCCAAGTCATAATATTCACGTACGTCTGGCAGGAAGATGTGAACAAGCACATCACCATAGTCCATAGCCACCCACTGGGCATTTTCGAGACCCACGACATGCGACGGTTTTTCCTTCAATCTCTCGCGTGCAAAGTCGCCGACGGATTCTGTGATGGCTTCTACCTGGGAAGGGGAGTTGCCCTGACAGATGATGAAATATTGGCAGATGGTGCCTTCTATCTTTCGCAGGTCAGCAATGACGATATTGCTACCTTTCTTTTCTTGAATTGCTTCTGTAATTGTTTGAACCAGTTCTTTCATTAAATATAAATATGTGAATTGTCCGACAAAGGTACGTTAAATCGCTTGAATAACAAAAGAAAAGTGGAAATTTTGCGCTTTTTTATAAAATTTCTGCAAAAAGTTTTGGTTATTCGGGAAAAAGTAGTACCTTTGCAGTCGCAAATTGAGATTTGCTCCTGCGATGTCAGGCTTCACCTCAGCAAAAAGCAGTTTTTGCATTCGGTTTGCACTGACTTTGCACCCGTGATTGGGGTATGGTGTAATGGTAACACTACAGATTCTGGTCCTGTCATTCTTGGTTCGAGTCCGAGTACCCCAACTGAAAAAAGAAAGGCTTCCAAATGGAAGCCTTTTCTTTTTCTCTTATTCCTTATTCTCAGCGTCGATAGCCTTGATCTTCTCACGTACGAGGTTCATGTCGTCTTTCAACTTCTGAACCTTGCGGTTCATCTCGTCAATGAGGCTGTTGCCCTTCTTTGAACTGACATTCAGGAAACCGAGGTTGTTCTCGTAGGTCTGTACCTCCTGCTTGATGGCTTCATACTGGCGGAACAGACGGGCACGCTCGTTGTCGAGTGCATTCTCACCACGTTCTGCCACCTGTTTCAGATTCTGTTTGAAGTTGTTCAGACGGCGTTTGGCTACGGTGATGTTCAGTTCCTTATAGAGTTTGTCGAGTACGGCATGGTACTCCTCATAGATCTTGTCTTTCTCCTTGAAGGGCACATGACCAATGGCATTATACTCCTCAACAAGCTTCTGCACTTTCTCCTGGATATCGTCTCCAGCCTGCTCGGCGGCAGCCTTGATCTTTTCGATGACTTCACGCTTCTTGGCGAGGTTGTCGTATTCGTCGCTGTGCTGTCCGGCACCAGCGGCTTTGCGGGCCTCAAAGAACTTGTTGCAGGCACCGAGGAACTCCTCCCACAGTTGGTCGCCCAGTTTCTTAGGAACCATACCGATGGTCTTCCATTCTTTCTGCAGTGCAATCAGTTTGTCACTGGTAGACTTCCATTCAGTAGAGTCTTGCAGGGCCTTGGCTTTCTCAATCAATGCACGCTTCTTTTCGGCATTCTCCTTGAAAGACTCCTTGAGTCCCTTGAAATATTCGGCCTTACGTCCGAAGAAATCATCACAGGCTGCACGGAAACGTTCAAAGATCTTCACGTTCATCTTCTGTGGTGCAAAGCCGATGGTCTTCCATTCAGTCTGCAACTCGATGATCTGCTTGGTGTGTTTCTCCCAGTCGCCAGAGCCTTTGTTCTCTTCTGCGGCAATAGCTTCTACCTTCTCGCAGAGTTCTGTCTTACGCGCGAGGTTCTCCTCTTCCTTGGCACGGATACCCTCGAAATGCTGCTGATGGCGCTTGTTGATGACAGTCGATGCAGCCTTGAAACGGTTCCAAATCTCTTCGCGCTGCTCCTTGGCCACAGGACCGAGTTCACGATACTCTTGATGCAACTTCTGGAGCTGATGGAAGGCGCTGATGATATCATCCTCGTTGGCCAGGTTTTCTGCAATCTCACAGAGACGAGTCTTGGCCTCAAGGTTTTTCTTGAAGTCTTCATCGCGGGCGATGCTGTTCAGGCGGAGCATGTCGTAGAACTGCTCTACGTATAACTGGTAGTTTCGCCAGAGTTCGTTGGCTTTCTCTGCGGGTACGTTCTTGATTTCGCGCCACTGCTGCTGCAGGGCCTTGAATTCCTGATAGCTCTTGTTGGCCTCTTCAGGAGTGGTAATCATCGCCTTGATCTTATCGATGATGGCCAGTTTCTTGGTCAGGTTCTCCTGCTTTTCGGCCTCCTGCTCTTTGAAGATCTTGGCGCGCTTCTCCTTGATGATGCCCATTTCGGCTTTGAATGCTTCCTCCTGTTCGTCAGGTGAGATCTGATACTGTTCGGGGTCGCCGCCAGCGTCGACAAAGGCTTTTATCTTAGCCTCGCGCTCAGCGATGTGGAGTTTGTAGAAAGCGGTCTTCAGATAGTCGATCTCCTCTTTCTGGGGCGATTCGTCGGTGTGGGCGATTTCGCGCACACGTTCGAGAATCTCGGCCTTGGTCTCATAGACCTTCTGAGGCTGAACTTCCTCTGTTTCCACTGGAGAAGCAGTCTGTGCCACGGGCGTTTCTGCCGGCTGGGCGGCTACTTCTTCCTTCAATACTTCATTGTTGCCTGTCTCTTCGCTTGGCGAGATTACAGGAGCATTCTCTTGAGAGTCCATCATTTAACTTTTTAGTTACTGACCATAAATAATTATGATGCTAGGCATCATCACACATTTGGGGTCAAAGGTACGAAAAAAGTAAATATTAATGCCTGAAATAAAGTTAAAAGATGCTAAACGAGCCGTTTGTGGCGGAAAAACCACCATGCCATAGACGAAATAGCCACGGAAATAATCATGGCGAAGACGAAACCCCAGGGTTTTTCTTCCATGCCATTGACGAGGTTCATACCGAACATCGACGTGACGAGTGTGGGAATCATCATGATGATGGTGACGGAGGTCAGTGTACGCATCACCGTATTCATGTTGTTATTAATGATGCTGGAGTAAGTGTCCATCGTCGATTCCAGAATGTCAGAATAGATGCTGGTCGTCTCGCGAGCCTGTGACATCTCGATATTCACGTCCTCAATCAGGTCTGCGTCGAGTTCGTCGATCTGGAGTTTGAACTTCAGTTTCTGCAACAGGTTCTCATTGCCACGGATGGATGTCTGGAAGTAGGTGAGTGAGTCTTGCAGACGGCTGAGGCCTATCAGACTCTCGTTGTTCACCTCGCGGTCCAGGTTGCGCTTGGCCTTGTCGATGAGCATAGAGATCTGCTTCAGGCGCTTCAGGTACCATACGGCACTGGAGAGGAACAGTCGGAAGATCATATCGACATGGTCGGTAAAGCCTTCGCCCCGTTTCTGCTGGAAGCTGACGAAATCGATCATCATGTTAGTCTCATAGAAGCAGACGGTAATTGTGACATCGCGCTTGTGGATGATACCGAGTGGTACGGTGGTATAGGGCGTCCTACTTCGTATCTCCTTGACATAGGGGATACGGAGGATGATGAGCATCCAGCCGTCGTCGTACTCATAACGGGCACGCTCGTCGGTATCGCTGATGTCCGACATGAAGTAGTCGGGGATGTTGAACTTCTCTTCCAGTTCGCGCTGGTCTTCTTCAGTGGGGCATGTCACTTGAATCCAGCAGTTGGGCTGCCACTCGTCGAGATGGCTGAGTCCGCCTTGGGTGTTCCAGTAAGTCTTCATTGTGCTAATCCTTTTTTCGTTTATGAAATGGTTTTAGCGGCAAAGGGATTAGCAGCCTTGCTCGCTCAATCCCCCGCCATTACTTTTCGTAATTGTCCGCCGGGTAATCGTCCATAATTTGTTAATACTTTGAGTTATTTGGCTGCAAAGATAGAAAATAAAAATGAAAAGCGAAAATTTTAAGGCACGGATTACACGGATTAACGCGTTTTTTTGTTTTTTTTGTAATTACAAACCGTGAAAACCTGTGTAATCCGTGCCAATTTATTACTTCTCAGGGATATCCTCGAGGACTTTCTTCAGGAGTGTCCAGAAAGGCTCGACAGTCTCGATGAGGGCGCGTTCACTGGTGGTGTGGGGCGACTTCATGGTAGGACCGAATGAGACAACGTCGAGATTTGGATACTTGCCCAGAATGACCGAGCACTCCAGACCTGCGTGGTCCACCTGGATGATGCCGTTCTGTCCGAACAGCTTCTTGTAATCCTTCATCAGCAGGTGCAGGATTTCTGAGTCGGGATTGGGATCCCACCCACCGTATGATCCAGCGGTCTCCACCTTCATGCCAGCCATGTTGAAGCAACTCTCCAGCATCTTGACGATGTAGTCCTTCATGTCCTCGCGGCTGGAGCGAGCCAGAATCTTGAAGATGGTGTGTCCATCCGCGATGTCGATGATGGCCAGGTTTGACGAGGTCTCTACTACGCTGGGGTAAGAAGGTATCATGCGTACTACGCCGTCATGACAGGCATAGATGGCATTGATGAGGTTGTCCTGGATCTCAACGGGTACCTGCTTAGCGGGAGTTTCCACGCGCTCCACATAGAACTTAATGCCAGTCTCGATGCCCTTAAACTGGCTGTTGAAATCGGCCAGCCAGTCTTCTGCCAGTTCTCCGAGGGCTTCCACGTTCTCCTTCGGCAGCGTCAGCACGGCTTCGGCTTTATAGGGAATGACATTGCGCACCTTGCCACCATGCCATGATGTCAGACGGGCATCCAGTTCTTCGATGGCCTCGCGGACAAAGCGTACCAGCTGCTTGTTGGCATTGGCACGGCCTTCGTGAATCTCCAGACCGCTATGTCCGCTGCGCAGTCCTTTCAGTGTCACCAGTACGGCAGCATCCTCAGGATCGGTATCTACTTCCTGGTAGTCGAGGGTGGCGGTGATGTCGATGCCACCGGCAGAACCGATGACGAACTTGCCCCATGTCTCTGAGTCGAGGTTCAAGAGAATGTCGCCTTGCAGTTCACCGGCAGGCAGGTCGTTGGCACCATACATGCCTGTCTCCTCATCGGCAGTGATGAGTGCTTCGATGGGACCGTGCTTGAGTGTCTTGTCCTCCATGACTGCCATGATGGCAGCAACGCCCAGTCCGTTGTCGGCTCCCAATGTGGTACCTTTTGCCTTCACCCAGCCATTGTCAATCCAAGGGCGGATAGGGTCGGTCTCGAAGTTGTGTGTCGACTCGGTGTCACGTTCAGGCACCATGTCCATGTGAGCCTGTAGGATAACCCCCTTGCGGTTCTCCATGCCCGTAGAGGCGGGTTTACGCATCACGATGTTTCCGGCAGGATCCTTGAAGGCTTCGACACCAGCCTGTTTGGCGAAGTCGAGCAGGAACTGCTGGATCTTCTCAAGATGTCCGCTGGGGCGCGGTACTTGTGTCAGTGCGTAGAAATTCTTCCAGATGCACGTAGGGTTCAGATTTTGAATTTCGTTCATAGTTGTTTGTTTTTTTTTTACGAGGAAGGAGAAAGGAGAAACGAGGAAGGAGAATACCTTCTTCAAACCCAATAACTCGCAACCTACATGTTAGAATTTATTTTTGTTGCTAGATAATTCTTCAATCCCGACATCACTTTTGATAGACGTTCAGCTCTCTCTTCCGCTTCTTGTAACTCGTTAGCTGAAATATAACCCAATGATTCTGATATATCCAACTGGCAAGAGACTTCAGCAAGCGATCCAAATGCGATTTCCATGAAATGAATTCTTTCTTTTACAGATACACGTCCTAGACCCTCTGCAATATTCGATGGAATGGATACTGCAGCTCTCCTAATCTGATCACATAATGCATAAGTTTCGTATTGGGGGAATTTTCTCAATAAGGAATATACGAAAATCACGTATTCTTTAGCCAAGTGATATGCATCTACTTTCTTATAAAAAAAATCGTTCATGACAATAATAATGAAATCATTTATCTTACGCAGAAGTAATCTCGTTCCTCATTCCTCGTTCCTCATTCCTCGAGAAATCATCCTTAGAGATCCTTTTCGTAAAGGATAGTGCAGCCCAGGCGTAGATACCGAGGGCGACGACAAGCATGGTCTGGACGGAATGTACGATCAGCACGAACCAGAGGGCCTGTTCGTCGGCCACACCGTAGAGGATGAGCATGGTCTTGATGGCGAAATGCCAAGGACCAGCACCGTTAGGCGTCGGTACGATGACGGCAAAGTTGGCCACGACAAAGGACACCAATGCACAGCCAATGCCCAGATTGGCCGTGAAGTCGAAGCAGAAGAACGTCAGATAATAATGCAGGAAATAGCACACCCAGATGCCGATGGAGAAAAAGAGATAGAGCGGCAGGTTCTTGACGCCTCTTAGGGATAGTACTCCTTCCCAGATACCACTCAGCGTCATCTTCACCTTATTATATATAGAGAAGTTCTTCAACAGCAGATGCAGTAGTATGAGTGCAGCTATGGCACAGACGGCTGTCACCAGATAGCCAGTCAGCGAGAACTGGCTCAGTAGATGGTCGAGACTCACGCCTGTCTTCTGGAAAAACGTGCCGAAGATACTCATCTCTATGAGCAGAATCAGTCCGGAATAGGACATCACGATGAGGGTATCTACTGCTCGCTCTGTCACAACGGTTCCCAATGCTTTCGAGAAAGAGATGTCATCATAACGTTTCAGGACACCACATCGGGTGAACTCGCCGATGCGTGGAATAATCAAGCTGACGGCATACGACAGGAAAATGGCATAGAGGCTGACCGATGTCCGCGGGTGTTCGCCAATGGGTTCCAGTGTCTGTTTCCAACGCCAGCCACGGAACATTTGTGCCAGGATACCAAATGGGAATGACAGCAACATCCAGGTCCAGTTCATCTCTTCCGTCATTACATGGAAGAAACGCCCGAAGTCCTCGCCCCTGTACATCCAATAGAGGATGGCTCCACCGAGGAGGATGGGGAAAGTGATCTTTATCGCATTGGTCAGGATAGTCTTCATTTCCATAGGTGCAAAGGTACGAATAAGTGGGCAAAAAACCAAACGAAAACCCTATTATTAATTGACAAGTGTCAATGAAAGACAGCTTTTTGGCCTATTTTTGGTGAAAAAACTTGGCTGTGTGCGCAAACAGTCGTACCTTTGCAGCGTCAAAAGTCAAGAGCGTGATGCTCTAAGATGACAAGAACGAACTGGCAAGGCCAGCGAAAATTAACAGGATAACAATTAAAGTTTAGAGAAAGGAAAAGATTATGACAGCATTATTTATGGTAACATTTGTCGTTGCAGTATGTGTTGCTGAAGCCGTAAAGGTCAATAACGACATGAATCTTGAAATGAAGTAAATTCGAGAGAGTTTTAGAAAGAAAGTATAGAACGAGACGGGCTGGATGCGAATCCGGCCTGTTTTTTTCTGCATTTTCTCAAATATATTTGGAAAATCTCTCGCTTATTCGTATCTTTGCAGCCATGAAACAAGTAAGACCTAAGAAGAACCTCGGCCAGCACTTTCTGACCGACTTGAACATTGCCAAGGCGATAGCCGACACCGTAGATGCATGTCCCGATCTTCCTGTATTGGAGGTTGGACCCGGCATGGGTGTCATGACGCAGTATCTGGTAGAGAAACCGCGTCCTTTCAAGGTGGTAGAGATTGACCGTGAGTCTGTGGCCTATCTTCAGGAACATTTCCCGCGCCTCTGTAATAATATAATAGGTGGTGACTTCCTCCGCATGGATCTACGGGAGGTCTTCGACGGTCAGCAGTTTGTGCTGACAGGCAACTATCCCTATGATATCTCTTCACAGATCTTCTTCAAGATGCTTGACAATAAGGATCTGATACCTTGTTGTACAGGTATGATACAGCATGAGGTAGCCTTGCGCATGGCTTCTCAACCAGGCAATAAGCAATATGGTATCTTGTCGGTGCTTATTCAGGCTTGGTATCACGTCGAATATCTCTTCACCGTTGAGCCTGGTGTCTTTAATCCACCGCCAAAGGTGCAGAGTGCCGTCATTCGGATGACGCGCAACGAAGTGACAGACCTTGGCTGTGATGAAAAGCTTTTCCGTCGTGTGGTAAAGACGTCGTTCAACCAACGTCGTAAGATGTTGCGCGTCTCCCTCCGCCAACTGTTCAACGGGGAGCAAACCGCTTCACCCCATTTCTTTGAGGACCCGATGATGACACGTCGGCCTGAGCAACTCACCATTCAAGAGTTTGTCGAACTCACCAACAAGGTCGAAAAAGAGCTGTTATCGGACACAATTTGATTGTGTTCGCACACAATAGGATTGATATACATCAAAAGAAAGCCGTTTTTTTCGCAAAAACAGGGTGCAATCCTTTGAAGGTTGCAAAAATCGTCGTACCTTTGCATCGTCAAAAGGAAACAATGACAACTTCAATAGAAGACACAGACACAATACAGAGGTATTAGTTAGGTAAAGATTGATTTTAGGTTTAGTTAGAGTTAATATAGTTAGTTAGAATTTTGGTTTTAGGTTTTTATTAAGATTGATTGGCAATAGGTATTTCTAAGGTGTTAGAAAAGATTTGCAAGTAAGGATAACAGACGCAGTGGTGACACTCCGTTTCTTCTCAGAAAAGGTTTTTAGTTATTCATAGATTGTTGGCGCCGCCCTCGAGTCGTTGATGACCCTTGAGCGGCTTTTTTGTGTCCTTTACTATCGTATTGTCCGTCTCACAGCCTTTTTCTTTGCTGGTGTTTTCTTCTCAGTCTTGGGCTGTGGCAGGTCTTTTGTTACTGTGGCTTTCAAGATTCGGATGTCCTCCAGTGGCCGATCGTTCTTATCGGTCTTTACCCCTTGAATCTTCTCAACGACATCGAGCCCCTCGATCACTTCGCCGAACACCGTATATTGCCCGTCGAGATGTGGTGTACCACCAATGGTCTTATATACCTCAATCATCTCTGGTGTCAGTTGTACGCGACCTTGTGTGGCAGAATCAAGCCGTTCTTGTACTTTCGCAATGAGACGGTCATCCTGATAGACTTTACCCCAGACGATATAGAACTGACAGGCCGAGGAACGCAGTTCTGGGTTACGTTTCTCGCTCTCTCGTGCCATCGCTACAGTACCGCGACGATGGAAGATCTGTGGCAGTCGAAACTCCGCCTCTGTCGTATAATCGAAATCACCTGTGCCAAGTAGTTGGCCCGGTTTGGCATGTTTGCTATTGGTGTCGCCACTCTGAATCATAAAGTCTTTGATGACGCGGTGGATGAGCAGGGAGTCGTAAACGCCCATCTTTGTGATTTTCAGGAAATTGTCGCGTGTCTGTGGTGTCTCGTCATAGAGGGCGATGCGGATGTTGCCGGCAGTGGTCTCAAAGAGTACCTCAGCGCGCTGAGCACTTAAAGGTAAAAAAGTAAAAAGGTAAAACAGTAAAACACCAATTACCTTATGATTGATTGTCAGTTGTTTGATTTTAATTCTTTCCATATTATTTCTCCTTATTATTTTTACCCTTTTCTTTTTTACCTTTTTACCTTTAACTTCTCTGCCCATCCCCCTTTGAAAAGCCGTGCCAGGAAGATGCTACCTCTGAAGGTGAGTTCGATAGCCATGGCCGTCCACACACCCTTCAGTCCATATTTCGGAGCCAGCGAAGCGGCAAGTGTCAGACGTACAGCCCACATCGATGCCAGACTCATGATGGCGGGGTACATCGTATCGCCTGCGCCGATAAACACACCATTGGCGACGATGGCAGCAGCAAACATCGGTTCTGCCCATGCCTCGATGCGTAATACCTGGGTTCCCTGGGTAATAACCTCCTCAACGGGTGACATCAGTGACATCAGCTCAGGCGCGAACACCCACATCAGAAGTCCCATGACGGTCATGACGGTAATGCCCAGTCCTACGGACATACGGGCAAATGACCGCGTCAGCAACTGTTGCCCAGCGCCGATACCCTGTCCAACGAGTGTGGTGGCAGCCTCGGCGACACCGTAGCCCGGCATATAGCACAGACTCTCTACTGTGATGGCCAGTGAGTGGGCTGCGATGGCGATGGTGCCAAGTGGTGCCACGATCAAAGTGCTTACAATCTGTGCCGACCCCATCAACAGGTGCTGCATCCCCATCGGTGCTCCAATCTTGAAGGCAGTGCTGACGGTATCAGATTTTGGCTTGAACGAGCCGGGGTGACCTGAGAGCGAGAGCATCGAGGACCTTGCCAACAGGAAATACAGCATCAGGCCGGCGGTGATCAATTCTGCCACGCCAGTACCCATGGCAGCTCCCATGACGCCCAAGTCAAGTATGTAGATGAAGAAATAGTTGAAGATGACGTCCATCGCACACATGCAGATGTTCAGTAAGGAAGGAATCTTCATGTTGCCGGAGCACTTCAGCATCGAGCCAGCCAGTCCCTCCATCTGGAAGAAGATGCCACATAGTCCGATGATGGCGAAATAGAGTGAGGCGTCGTGGGCTATTTCTGCACTGCCGCCGAGCCAGTAGGGCAGGAAGGGAGCAATGACAAGGGCTATGGCCGACATGGCCACGGCCCAGATCAGCGAACATACCAATGATTGTCTGAGTACGCGTCGGGCAGCCTCGAAGTCGTTGGCTCCTATAAAGTGCGCCACCTGTACCGAGAAGCCCATGTTGGCTGCACTTGCCAGGCCGCCCATCAGCCATCCTGTGGTCTCCACAAGTCCGATGGCTGCCGAGGCCTTTGCACCAAGATGGCCCACCATGGAAGCATCGATAAAGAACATCACGGTTGCCGATATCTGCGCCAGGATACTGGGAATACTCAGCTGGATGATGAGCGACAGCTTTTCATGGCTGGTCATCTCCCGTCCTTCGCGGATATAAGATAGTAGCAGTTCGCTGTTCTTTACCTTTTTCATGACTTCTTCATGAAGGGCAGCGAAGCCGCTTGTTCCATGATGATATGTGCCATCTGTTCGTTCTCCTTCTGTTGACCGTAGAGGGTGTCATAGAAACGCTTGACACTAAGGAAACCGCCATTTTTCAATGCATAGACGAGGCATAGGTTCTCCAGCCCGACATTTTCTGAGAGGATGTCAAGGTCTGTGAAAGCCAACTGCGAGAGCGCCAGCTGATAGGCTTCTTCGCTATTCTCCGCAATAAACTTGTCGATATCGCCTAGTGTTGTGAAGCCGAATTCTTCAAACACAGAGATATATGGCAGCAGGGAGGCAGGGTAGAGTTCAGCCTGGTTGACAGCCGCAATACGTTGGTTCAGACGTCTAAACGGCTGTAGTTTCAGGTAGCTACGGAAGGAATCGACTTCGAGCGACACTTCGTCGAGTTTACCTGAGGTGACAAGTGACTGTACCTGTCTGCGATAGTCGGTCAGCGTGGTGCGCAGGCGACTGAACTCATCGTCGATCAGTTCGAGGATACCTGCCAGTCGTGAGAACTGGCGCTGGTACTCTCGTGGAATCTTTACACCCTTGTAACCCGTGTCGTGCTCAATGGTGGACCACACGTGCTGCAAGGCCGTGCGCATCTGCAGCTCAAAGCGGAATTCATTGAGTTCCGGCATATCCGGGTCGTCAACGACCGACTTTGGCAGGCGGCAGATGTAGTGCAGTGAGTTATAGCCGAAGCTGTCGAACTGGTGGAGCTTGCGCTTGTCAACGGACTGCTGCCAGTCGATGTCGAACGTACGTTTGACAATGGCAGCCACCTTGTCGACATCGTCAGTATAGAAGGTGATGATTCTTAAGCCGAGGATGTCGGTGACGTCGTCAAGTGTCTTGTACTTCTGACCTTTGAGCTCAAGTTTGCCAGCCAGCGACTTCTCTTCCTTGATACGATGTTCAATCGAAGTCACATAGATGCCCTGCTTGCGGAGCGTCCAGCGCAACTTGTCATAAGCCAACGTCTCCATGCGTTCGAAGATGGGTCGCCGTTCTTGATATTGACGGATGATTTCCTGACAGTGAGGATCTAATGTATAGTTCATTTTTGTTTTTTAGCTGTTGTACAGATATTCACGAGATAGACGATACTCATATAGGGGATACCTGTATTCGCCTCAAGTCCGATTTCGCAGGTTCGACTATTGGAGTAGCCCACCTCAATCTTGTTGGCCTCGATCTGTGGGCGGAGTTTGCGCAGGGCATATTTGTTCATTTCCGGGAAGGTGAATCCGCGGTCGCCTGCAAAACCGCAGCAGCCAACGCCTTCCGGCAAGAAGACGTTCGTGGAGCAGAGCTTGGCGAGTGCTATCATGTCCTTGTCAACACCCATCTGGCGTGTGGAACAGGTCAGATGGAGTGCGATGTGCTTGTCTGTGGGATGGAAATCCAGTCGATCCACCAGATAAGTCATGATGAATTCTGCGGGCTCGTAGAGCTTGAGCCGATGCATCACCTTGCGCATACGGTGCAGACAAGGGCTCTGTGCACAGAGTACGGGATACTTCCCTTCTTCTGAGGCTTTCCATAGTGCAGCCTCCAGTTCGGCACTCTTGCGATCGGCAATGTCGAGCATGCCTTTAGATTCCCAGATCTGTCCGCAGCACATCTTCTCCATGCCTTCAGGGAAGATGACCTCGTAGCCCGCCTTTGCCATCAGTTGGATGACCTCATCGACGAGGGCGTGCTTCACGGGTGCCTCCTTCGAGAGTCCCATCGTCTGGTTGATGCAACTCGGGAAATAGACCACCTTCAGAGGCTTGTGCTCCTCCTCCTTATGCGGAATCGAACGCTCGATGATGAACTGGGTGAGGTCCGACATCTTCGGCTGGCGCTTCTTCTTTGGCATGGCCGTTGTCCATAGCGGCATACCCATTTTGTTCATCGTGCGGCAGACGTGCGTCATCAGCGTTGGTCCGAGGGTGACGTGGCCGAGGTGGGCTACGTCGAGTACGACACGCAGCCCCGACTTGATACCAGCCATGTGGTTGGCGGCAAATTCACCCACTTTATAGCCTATGGGATTCTTGTTCATATCCAACTGACGGATGAGATGAGTCAACTCTCCTGTGTTGATCTTCATCGGGCACGATGTTGAGCAGAGTCCGTCTGTAGCGCAGGTTTGGTCGCCGTAGTATTTGTATTGCTGCCTGAGTCTGGCGGCACGCTGCGGATCTTGTCCGGTTGCCTCCAGTTCTCGGATTTCACGTTGGACGGCGATACGCATACGGGAAGAAAGTGTCAGGCCGCATGACATACAGTTGACTTCGCAGAAACCACACTCGATACATTTGTTGGCGCGCTTCACTTGTTCGATGGTCTCCTTGGCAGTAGAGTGACTCGGATCCATCAAATAGTGGCCGCCGTCGGGCACTTCGTCGAAATGATAGTCCAAAACCGGCAGTGGCTTCAGGCACTTGATGAAACATTCCGGGTCGTCGTTGAAGATCACGCCTTGGTTCAGTAGTCCGTCGGGATCGAAAATGGCCTTCAGTTCCTTCATCGTCTCATAGGCCTTGTCGCGCCATTCGTATTTCACGAAGGGAGCCATGTTGCGGCCTGTACCATGTTCGGCCTTCAGTGAGCCGTCGTATTCCTCAACCACCAGCCTGGCCACATCGCGCATCATCTCTGCATAACGGTCCACCTCACTCTTGCTCTTGAAGCTCTGGTTGAGTATGAAGTGGTAGTTGCCCTCGAAGGCATGACCATAGATACAAGCGTCGCTGTAACCGTGATCGGCGATAAGCTTCTGCAACTTCACCGTTGCCTCAGGCAGACTCTCTATCGGGAAGGCCACATCCTCAATGAGACAAGACGTGCCTATGGGGCGAGTACCGCCGACAGACGGGAAGATACCCGAGCGGATGGCCCAGTATTTGCCATACACCTTCGGGTCTTCGGTAAATTCTGCGGGGATATAGAGACGGAACTGCCCTAAGCACTCTTTGATCTTTGCAATCTTGTCCAGCAACTGCTCGTGGGTGATGCCCTTGGTCTCTGTCAGAATGGCCGTCAGGTTGTGATAGTCGCCAGGCGCCACCCCCTCTATCTTGCCGGCATCCACATCTTTCTTATATTGTAGGAACACTGGGTCATCGACAGCGTTCAGTGACATGTAGTCGAGCATCTCGGCACTCTTCACCATCAAGTTCTCGGCACTCATCTTCAGGTCTTCGTCGCCAGCTTTCAGTTTTTTCATCGCCACTACAGCCTCACAACTCTCCTTCATCGTCAGGAAATACACCATAGCCGAGGCCTTGTATGGGTAGTCGTGGAGCGTCTTCATCGTCACTTCCGACAAGAAGGCCAGAGTACCTTCCGAACCTACCATCGAGTGGGCGATGATGTCGAAGGGATCGTCGTAGGCAATCAGGGGACGGAGATTCAGACCTGTAACGTTCTTGATGGAATATTTAGTACGGATGCGTGCGGCCAGTTCTTCGTCTGCTCGTACCTTGTCGCGCAGGGTCTCAATTTTCTTGATGAATTCCGGATGGCTCTGGCGGAAGGCTTCCTTGCTCTTCTCGTCGCCCGTGTCGAGCACCGTTCCGTCTGTCAGTATGATTCTGGCGCTAACCATCATGCGGTCGCTATTGGCATGCACACCACAGTTCATACCGGAGGCATTGTTGATGACAATACCACCCACCATTGCACTTCCGATACTGGCAGGGTCAGGTGGGAATACACGGCCGTAAGGCTTCAGGATCTCGTTTACCCTAGCGCCCACGATACCGGGCTGCAGTTTTATGCTCTCGCCATCCGGCGAGAGTGTAAAACCTTCCCAGTGCTTGCCTGCTACGATAAGCACAGAGTCGGTGCAACTCTGTCCAGAAAGCGAAGTACCAGCAGCACGGAAGGTGAAAGGCACCTTGTGCTTCTTGCAGGCCTTGACTATTTTGGATATCTCTTCCTCACCGTCACTGCGAATGACGGCCTTTGGAATCTGGCGATAGAAACTGGCATCGGTACCCCATCCAAGGGTGCGAAGCTCGTCTGTGTAGATCCGATCAGAAGGGATCACTTGTCCAATTTCAGCAAGAAAATTTTCCATCATAGCTCTTTATGGGTTTTTAGTGTGTATTATCTGATGGCAAAGATAATAAAAAAATACTATCAATATATCGTGTTTTTGATTTTTTCACTAAAAAAGCAACAAAGTATGCCGAAAAGTTCGTATATTTGGGGCGCAAATCCGATAAAGTAGTAAAAACCTATATAATTAAAAACCTATGGCAGCTATTGTTTCTGTTATTCCTATTATTCTGCTCTTCGTGTTGATGATGGGCTTGAAGATGTCCGGATGGAAGAGTGCGTTGATAACCCTCGTCGTCACCATTGTGCTGGCTTTGTTTGCGGCACCGGCCTTGGGCATCGTGCCCGACAAGTATGCTGGCGTCTCTATCTACGGCATCACCCTCTGGTCTGTCATCGAAGGGTTCTTGAAGGCCTGCTTCCCCATCATCCTGATTATTATCTGTGCTATATTCAGCTATAATATCTTATGTGAGACAAAGGAAATCGAGACGATTAAGGCGCAGTTTATACAACTTACCTCCGATAAAGGTCTGTTGGTGCTTTTGCTCACCTGGGGCTTCGGTGGTGTGCTAGAGGGTATGGCTGGCTTTGGTACGGCTGTGGCCATTCCTGCTGCTATTTTGATTGGACTGGGCTTTAAGCCGATGTTCTCAGCTGTCATCTGTCTGGTGGCTAATACGGTGGCAGTAGGATTCGGTGCTGTGGGTCTTCCTGCGACGACACTGGCGAATGAGGTGGCTGGTGAACTGACGGGCGGTATGGCCTCCCATGAGATGCTTTGTGAAGTTTCCACCTATATTATTATTCAACTGTCGCTGATGTTCTTCATCACGCCGTTCCTCATCCTGATGATGACCGATCGTACAAAGATTGTCAAGAATATCTCTCTGGCTCTCTTTGTGGGTGTCTTCTCAATAGCCATTCAGTTCAGCTGTGCCTTGTTCCTTGGTCCTGAGACACCGGCTATCCTCGGTAGTGTGGGTTCGATCATTGCGATGCTGATTTACAACAAACTGTTCCTGCGCCATGAGGCTGAGAAGGATACCGTGCATGTGGAGAAGCAGAAGTTTGGCTTTGTCAAGACCTTCAAGGCCTGGAGTGTCTATGGTTTTATCATCTTCTTTATTTTGATTTCGAGCAAGATCTGTCCGGATATCAACGCCCTGCTCAAATCCACGCTTGTCACCAAGTTCCAGCTTCCTGTCATCGGCAATACCTTCTCTTTCGGATGGTTGTCGAATGCAGGTCTGATGGTGTTCCTTGGTGCCATGATTGGCGGACTTATTCAGGGACTCAGTTTTTCGAAACTCATGAAACTATTGGCTAAGACCACCGTCAACCTGCAGAAGACGGCGCTTACCATCTGCTGTCTGGTAGCTTTGGCCTCTCTGATGAACAATACGGGTATGACCTTGGCTATTGCCACTGGCCTTGTTGCCCTGACAGGCTCTGCCTATCCTTTCTTTGCCCCGTTGATCGGTTCTATCGGAACCTTTGTCACGGGTTCGGCCACTTCTGCCAATATCCTCTTCGGTAAGTTGCAGGCTGCAGCAGCCGGACAACTGGGTCTGGTAAACAATGCGCAGTTCTTCGGTGTCAGCGGTAATGAGACCAACTGGTTAGCAGCAGCCAACTGTGCTGGATCGGAAGGTGGTAAGTTGCTTTCACCGCAGTCAATAGCCATTGCTACGGCAGCTTGCGACATGGAGGGACAAGATGGCGATATCATGCGTAAGACCTTGCCGTTTGCCGTGTTCTGGATCCTGATGAATGGTCTGATGGTTTTCCTCGGGCTGCATGTCATCTAAGCATACAGAAAAAGGGGTCGAAAACGACCCCTTTTCTGTGATCCGTTTGGGATTCAAAATCCGAAATACCGTGAAATAATTTTGAAATGGTTTGCTCTGTAAATCAGTATTTTACAGAGTTAAATATATTAAAGCATTTCAAGAATGTGGTGCAATATTTTGGTTTGGTGGTGCAAAATGACTACCTTTGCACCACATTTTAAACACGCTTTAATAATAAAATAGGTATGAAAGGACTTACAATAGTGAAGAGGACAAGCAAACAGGAAGGAACCATAAGGCTCCGTTTCCGTTTGCGCGATGGAAGAGGTGTTGACCTGTATCATAAAAGTGAAATTGACGCAGATCTTAAAGATCTGGACAAGTTTACAGATACTGGTGAACTTAAACCCCGTGTGAGTGTATATAACAAGCAACTGAAACTTGATATAGATACGGAAATAGATGCAATGGAGACTGCTTACCGGCAGTTGTGTGAGGCAAAGGACAAGACTCGAATAACTGCAGAGGATTTTGAAGAGGCAATAACCAGTGTACTGCATCCTCAGAAAAATATGAAGGCTCTGACCGAACTAACGCTTATTGACAGATTCTCTAAGTATATCGAAGATGGCTTAAGGGATGGCAATTTCGGAGAAGGACGACAAAAGCACTATAAGGTGTCGTTAGGTGAACTGACCAGATTTCTTACTATCCAGCATAGATTGAAAGTAACCCCATCAGAATTTGATGCTGATGATTTGATGGATTTCCGCCAGTTCTTGTTTGATGAATACAAATACGTGGACAAGCATAAGAGCCTGTATGATATGGTTAAGCCAAGAAATATACCCACAGAACGCCGTGACCAAAATACGGTTGCCACAAAGATGAAGAAGATCCAGGCATTTTTCAATGAGCTGATAGAGAAAGGTGAATTGAGTGTTTCGCCATTCATCTATTTGGGAAAGAATAAGAAACGGACTATGATGCGGGAGTCTTATGATCCGCCAATATTCCTGCTGCAAGATGAATTCCAGAAAGTGAGAGATACAGAGGTTCCAGAGTCATTACAGGAAACAAAGGACGCTTTTGTCCTGCAATGTGCTTTTGGTTGTCGTATCAGCGAGTTCAAGCGGTTGACGATGGATAATATCGCAGTTTCTGACGACGGCATTATGTATGTTCATTATCTGCCAGAGAAGACTTTGAGGGAGAACATTGGACGCCAGGAGATTCAGACTCCAGTAATGCGCTTTGCCTATGACATCATTATGAAGTACAAGTTCAACTTCCACATATTGAAATATGTCAGTGGGAAGAGTGGTTATAACGTGAAGATCAAGGAACTGATGAAACAATGTGGTATTGATAGGAAGTGTGCTGTCTTTGATGATGAACTTGGAAACAACAAGTACCTTCCTCTTTACGATTTGGCAAGTAGTAAAACCTGTCGCAAAACCCACGTGGATATTCTGACAAAGGCCCAGATCAATATGTATGCAGCGGGTCTTCATAGAAAAGGTAGTGATGCTGTGAACCATTACACATCAATGGGCCTGAAAGACCGCTTTGTGCTGATGTGCTATGCATACAAGCAGCCAGCATATTATACCAATAAGGATTTCAAAATAATAAAGAAACAAAATGGCAAAAGACAAGTTAGATGAGTTCTATGAGAACTTGGATAAAGAATACGGGAAGTCCAATACAGACAAGAATGTCGATTATGTAATGTCTTTGATCAAGCAGCGTTTGCTGCCAGATGGGACTGTTGATGACAATATTCCTGTTCCCTCATTGCAATCCGTAGCAGAGGTCATGGTAATTATGACAGAGAGACCCAACCTGACCTTTGAGGAGTTTTGTGAGAAAGACCGAAGTCATAAACGAGTAATAGAGTACTTGTTTATTCGTGCCAGAAATCACTATGACGAGGTGGAAGGACTCATTAAGCAACTATTAGGGAAATCCTTTAAGGGACTTACGCCGAAGATAGTCTTTGCATTTCTTAAAATCTGGAGGCAGTTCAATTCGGAGTATAAGCCGTCATCTTTCATGAAAGTGGTTCTCTTCCCTGAGAAGGCCAAGGAAATTATTGACACACTTCATTTCCTTATTAATGGAGAGATAGGAAAGAATGCTGCAACTGTCATGTTCGTTGCACGTGATGAGGGCTTAATAAGCAGTTGTAAGTATGAGGATATAAAGGACGAGTTCCCTTCTATCCACCAAAAGGCCTACAACAAAGAACTCTCACAGTTAGATATGGGTGAACGTGAAACCTTTTTCCGGCCTACAAGAACTGCATTAAGAACAAGGATTGGCTACACCAAGAAAGAAGATGGTCGTATAGAATTTACCGGAACCTCTTTATCACCTATTAATATGCTGTATCAGATTTGGCGTTGGGTATTGTCGTTATTCTAATAGACCCATCAGTTTTATTCTATCGTAAGGTCTGTAATCTCATGGTTACAGGCCTTTTTTAGTACCATTTTCGTTAAATTCGATTAACAGTAGTAGCTTTTGGTAGTCGGCTACCGCGAGCTACTCAAAATACTTCAAGGGTATTTCAAAAAGTCGTACCTTCGCATCGTGAAATCGCTGCAAGCCTCATTGCAGAGGATGGATCCCAGCGGGTGCGAGGTCAATGTCTGGCCGTGAGGATCGCTAAAAGAACCTGCTCATTATAAAATATGAAGTCTATTTCAATGTTAGACTCTGCACAGTCGAATACTGTGGTCATAACAACTGTTGATGTCCTAAAGTCAGCCTTCCTCGAATGGGCTGATGAAATGATTCAGGCCCAGAAGAAAGCCAATGAAGACGTGATGATCGACGAGGCTATAGTGATTCATCGTCTGCGTAAGAGTAGAGCAACACTTTGGCGTTGGAATGCCAGTGGTTATCTTCCTTGCTATAAGTTGGGAGGCAAGAACCAATATAAGTTGTCTGATGTGGAACGTATAGAGAAGGGGGTGAAATGATGAGCATCTATGACTATATGAACCATTTCTGGTTTGAGAATGAGAATGATCCATGCTCTCTGAGTGAGGGTGTTCTCTACTTCTATCTGCTGTATGAAGCCAACCGTCAGCACTGGGTAAAGCCCTTCAAGGTCAGCACCCAGATGCTGGTGGCACGACTGAACACTTCAAAGCAGAACGTAATGAAGGCACGGGAAGGGTTAAAAAAGAGAGGGCTGATTGACTATTCCAAAGGAGAAGGCAAAGGGAAGCCAGCTTTGTACACGCTCAATTTTTCGGATGAGCAGCCGTTACAGTTGCCCCAACCGATGACCCAACCTTTGACCGGATCGTTGGCTTGTAAGTTGCCCCAACCGCTGCCCCATTCCAATATTAAAGAAGAAAATAATCAAAAAGAAGGGAAAGAAGAAAAGCATTCTCCCTCGTCCAACTCAAAAGTTGTGTTGTCTCTTTCTGAACTTAGGGGAAAACTGCTGAATGATGATTCCTGGCTCCGTGAATTATCGGAACGACTTACCAAGAATAAGATTATTCTCAATGATGAAGATCTGAAAGACAAAATCAGGGGATTCTTCTCCGAGCAGGAGCTTAAGGGCTGTAAGGGAAAAGAAGAGGCCGACTGTCGCGATCATGTTTTTAACTGGATTAATTACAAATACAAGAACAATTATGGAAATGAATCAAAGTGCAATGGCCAAAATAGCACAATTAAGATCGAAGCTAATAGGCCGGAAGACTACACCGGGTTTTGCTAAGTTCCCGATGTCAATAGAGGAAGCTGCTCTTTGCATTAAAACAGCTTACCAAATAGAGGTTGAAAAGCGTGGAAACACTTTTGCCGATAGCGATGAACTGCAAGACCAGATTTTGCAGATAGCAAGGCTCTTTACAGAACCTACGACCAAATTTGGCCTTCTGTTGTGTGGTGGTGTGGGTAACGGCAAGAGTACAATGATGTATGCCTTGCAGAACCTAATCAGAAGTCTTGAAATACCTTTTAATGGTAATACGACTATTGGTACCTACGGGATGAGAATTGAGAGTGCCAAGTTCATCTATAACCAAGTGAAAGTTGACTCTAAAGAATACAGACAAATACAAGAGACCAACATGCTGGGAATTGACGATCTTGGCGAAGAGGAACCAACTTTCATCGACTATGGCAATCGCGTTACTCCCGTGATTGACTTGCTGTCATATCGATATTGTAGGATGCTCTTCACTATGGTCACCACAAATCTCACGCCAGCCCAACTGCGGATTCTCTACGGCATAAGAATCGCAGATCGCATTAATGAGATGATGCTCATCATTCCATATGCTAATCCTTCATTCAGAACTCCGATGCCGGATGACGCAGATGCAAAGAAACAGTAATTATGTAAAACTGCAATTATACAAATATGAATTTCTGTAATTCTGCATCATTATGGTACTGGCCGTTATGGGGGCTATGCTGCCCCCTATACCCCCTTCCACGCAACAGAGTTGCGATTGCCTATCGCGTCGCGAGGTTTCTACCTTCATCCCGTCGCAACAGCCGCTCTGCGCCTTACACTGTGCGCAGCCCGACTGTTCCCAACGGGAATCAGGTAGCACACTAAGGGTTATGCCAACCCTTGTGTGCCAGAGTGACCTCTCTGGACTCCGCTCAGGCTCTGCCTAAGTACCGCGAGGGGAGCGGCTCCTCCCCTTCGAGCCCTACCGCTGGAGTGACCCTCCCCAGACCCCCGCTCAGGACTTTCAGCCCTAAGAACCCGACCAAGGAGAAACGTTCTCCCTGGACTCTCTCGTCAGAAGGACTGCCACCATGGCATCTTCTGAATTACTGTAAATCTGAATTATATAATTTCTAATTTTATACAATTATGAAAACATCAATACATATATGCGCTGCCAAGTATGGTGCCGAGAAGCACAACAGGCGCGAAAAGGAAATGAAGCATGTTCATTCCGAGTATTCACATCTTAACAAGAGCTGGGAAGCTGAGGACTTCAAGTCGGTAGCCGATGAGATCCGTAAGGCCAAGGAACGCTATTCTAGCCATCACTTCTGTCGCAAGGCGAAACTTGACAAGAATGGAAAACAATTGACAATGCCTGCTTACGACAAAAGGACGGGCAACCCAATCGTTGACCCAAGAACAGGACGTCAAAAGGTCGTTCCAGAATGGGAACTTGACTTGTCGAAGCCTAAGAAGATGCCGAAGAACTCAGAACCTATCCGTGAAGGTGTAGCCGTCATCACAGAGGCTACGACGATGGAGCAGATGAAGACTTTGGCTAATCAGATTGAGCAACGTTGGGGAATTAAGACCAAAGCCATCTATGCTCACCTTGACGAAGGACATGAGCATCTTGTTACAGACAAGGATCATCTGCAAGGAAAGTATCTTGATTCCGCAGAAGGTTCGACAATCTTTCTATGGAACCACCATGCTCACTATGTTTTCGACTGGACTGACCATGAGACTGGCCAGTGCATCAATCTCAACCGTCATGATATGTCGGAACTCCAGGACATGTTGGCCAACGCCCTCAAAATGGAACGTGGCAAGAAAAGTGACAAGAAATGGCGCGACGCTCATACTTTCAAGGCTGAGCAAGAAGCCATACGTGCCAAGGAGGTTGCAGAATATACGGAACGTAAGAAAGAAGAATCGAGGCAGATCCAGAAGAAAATAGAGGCTGGTAACAGTAAGTTGATCAAACTTCAGGAAGCCATCGACGAATTGCTTTCTGCAACAAGTGTTCCAGAAGAAGAGCTGGAGGCGGTGCCATTTGCTGAAATGACATTCTCCTTCCAAGGTTCAAAGGAACCGTTGACCGTTAAAGACCTTATTGACATGACATTGTCACGACTTGACAGGGAAATCAGGACACCCATTCCTATGTTGAAGCGTGAAGAATGGCAGAAGGAACGCAATGCCAGGGCTAAAGAGATTGTAACCACTCTTCAGAGCCAGTTACTCAGCGTATCGAAACTACATAAGAAGAAAATCAATGATGTCGGCAAGAAGATGTATCTCGATGTCAAACAGAAGATCGCCTTAGCTGTTGAGACAGACAAGGAGAATATGGCTTTGAGACAGCGTATCTCGGAACTTGATGAAAGAGCAGTGGCCCGCGAAAAAAGAAGAGCAGATGCCGCAGAACAGAAAGCACAGGAGCAGACTATGAGAGGTAATCGTGAAGAGAAGAGAGCCAATGAAGCAGAAAGCCGTCTTTCTGATATAGAGCGTTTCATTCGTTTGTCAGGTGCATCAGAGGCATACGAACATTGGAACTTTCTCCATTCCGTTGTCGAGAAAGCTGCCCAGGCTCTGGCAGATTGGGCACATAGTACAGCATCTATCTTCAATCATGACGATGAACGCACCATTGGCCAGGGCATCATTGCCCAATGCCAGCTAAACGGTCTCGATCCTTACCAAGAGCCTGATCGCATGAAGGCTGCAAACGGTATAGTTGATATGGCGGATTCCATTGTTGGCAGTATCGGCAGATTCCAATGGGACATCGCTATAACACGTATAGGCCAGCTCGCATCAGAAATGAGACTCTCAACAGGTGGTCAGTCTGTTGGTGGCAGTAATGACAATGCGGACGAACTGACCAATTGGAATGGTTCTAAGAAACGAGGACTTGGCTTGTAAATACAAATGTAGGGAGGATGAGATTTCTATTTCTCCTCCCTTTTTGCTTTCTTTATGCTATTTTCTTCGATATTATTTGTTTTCTTGCAATATTTTCATTATATTTGCACACGAAACGCCTAAATATGATAGAATTCTACTAAAATGAAAGAATATACGCATTATAATCGCATCAAGTCTGTTTTGGCAGAGAAGAACAAAACAGGCACATGGCTCTCAGAACAGATGGGACGCAATCTGGGAACAGTATCAAGATGGATGACCAACAAGGTTCAGCCATCAGTAGAACAATTATACGACATCGCCAAGCACCTCGACGTGGATGTTAGGGATTTATTGGTATCATCAAAATAATTATATGTAGGGTGTCATTTTGTACAAAAAACGGGGTGTTTTGTGTAAAAAGGTAATTAAATTAACGTTATAACGCATATTTAGTGTTATCTTTGCAACATCAAACTTGAAACAGAAATAATATGGCTCAACAACTGATATATTTCAACTCAAGAGATAGTCTTATCAGAATAGACGTATCAAAAATTGTTTATTTTGAGGGAGATGGGAATTATACCCATATTGTGACTGCCAACAAGATTAAATCCTGTTTGTCAATGAACTTGGCTCATACAGAGGAAGCGTTGGCTGCCCAAATTGGAGAACATGCAAAACGTTTCATGCGAATTGGAAAGCGCTATATTGTTAACATGGGATACATTTACATGGTTGACATTCTGAAG
>OMZO01000052.1 GCA_900315525.1 uncultured Prevotella sp.
GGTAGCATTGTTCAGGTAGAAGGCGAATGGATAATTGCCCTCACGTACATAATAGATACCCTGAGCAGGATCTGACAGGTCGTCGTCACTCTTGAAGAGGCTGTCATCCATCTTACTGGTGGGTGCTTCGCCTACGATATGCACCTCCCAACGCTTGCCGTTGTCCAGGTTGCGGAAGATGAAGGGCTTCACACTGGCAGTCTGCTCATCGCTGATACCGCCTTCGTAGTAGAGTTCAAGCAGATACTCCGTGCCGAGTTCACCAGTGATATCCTCAGTCAGCAGATAAACGTCACCGTCCTTGGTGAAGTTAACCACGCTCTCTACGCCACCCTTTACCTTCTTCATCACAACTGATGTCGGCGTTGCCTGAGTGTTCAGCGTCAGAGCCAGACCACTCTTCAGGGTTACGAAGTTCTGATAGGTTGTCAGAGAGAAGGTCTCCTTAATCACCTTGAACTCCGTCTCGTCGAACTTCTTCTCGAACTTCTTAGCGTGCTTAAAGCCAACCACACAGTCATTCAGGTCGTAGTCACCCTTAGAAGGCCAGAGATCCTCGAAGCAATAGACACCCTTGGTCTCTACCACCTTGTCCTCGGGATCGGGCAGCTTCTGGAAGGCATCCATCGGCTTGAGTGAGAAGATTACGTCGGAGTAGTTCTTGTCGTTGCAGGCATCCTCGAAGGATACTACAGCATACGTGTGGTTGTTTGGTGTAGTGCACTGGAACTTGGCTGTACGGCTCTCTCCATTGGGGTTGAGATACGCCCAGTTGCCACCGTTTCCTCCGGCTTTGCAATAAGACAGGCCGTCGGTAGAAGCACCCCAAACATTATAGATTCTGTTACCATAATTAACACCAGAGCCTTCCACATAGTATTTCTTATTGCCGACAGTAGGCTGCATGCCCCAACCGTTAGCCTTCAGGATGAAACCGAGCTTGGTGCCTGCGGGGAAGATGTCAGAGACAGTCTCCATGTCGCCCTGAGCGATGTTGGGATAGTACTTCAACTGAACTACATCACCGCGCTGCACACCTATGTTGCCGTTGTAGTTGTTATTAGCACCTGCACCTGCAGTCCAATGACCGTCCTGCGTATTAGGGAAGAGCATGATGATATGCAGATTCTCGCGTGTGGGCACTTCGCCTGTATAGTAGTAATAGCCCAGTGTACTGTGCCAGCAGGTGTTGCCACCAAGCATGGTGATACCCACTTCTGAATCCTTCACCAGCTGCAAATCGGCCTGCGTGATAAGTTCATCGCTACACTGTCTGGTCCTATCAAGAGCCTTATTAGCAGCAGCATAAACAGCCTGATACTCCTCCACGGTGAACTTCAGTTTGTCGTTAGTTACCTGGTTTACATAACTCGGACGTCCGCTGTTCTTGTCCCAGCTTCCCAGTGGAGTAAGCCAGTCTTGATAAATGCGGGTAGTCGTCTTGGTACGATCATCATTATCAACCTCCCATGAGATGTTCCACAACGTCTCCAAACTGGTTGTTTGTTCGCCAGCGCGTGTGCCGGCAGCTCTTGTTGCAGCCTTGGCAGAGCCGGAGACGAGTTTGGCAGCGCCACCCTGTACATCGGCCTCCATCAACGTCTGTGACACCGTGAAGTCACCAGTCAGCACATAGAGGTGTTTAGCATAGCTTGGCAACTCGATGGTACGGTTGAACACACCATTGCTATTGGTGTAGTTCTCGTAGATGGGCGTCAGCTCCTCTCTCAGCGTCCAGGTCTCATAGCCATCTTCTGCCACCTCAACATTTAGCGGATTCTCATCATAGATACTGAAAAATACTGCAGTAGGCACCTTGTCGGCTGAATAGTCGATAGTCAGTGCAACATTCTGAGTCGTAGAGAAATTGAAAGTGTTGGCCACTTTCGGGGTCTCAACTTTCTGCTCATTACCCTGATTGGTATTAGCATTTGCGTCATACACATCGGTTTTACTACAGGACACAGCCAATGCGCCCAGCGCTAAAACCGCCAAAGAAGTTCTAATGGTTCCAATCGATTTCATAATAAAGTAATTAAATTAATAAATAGTTATTTGGCGCAAATATAAGAAATATTTTCTAAATCTCCAAATAATCGAGTGCTAAATTTAAAATACTTACTGATTTCTTGATATCAATAAGAAAAACACACCAACTGTTCGAGCTACGACAATTATCGCGTCAGGGAGAATTTCAGTGAAAGACCGAAGTCGCGTGTAGTTGTTGGGTAGGCACTACTGGAGAGCAGCGGTGTGTTGGTCTGCTGGTCATAGTAGGCCGTAAGTGTCATCAGGCGGCTCAGCGTGTAGTCGGCCATAAACGACAGTTTGAAAGCACTGTTGCCGCTGGATGCAGAGGACACACCCGAGGCGATGTCGCGCGTGATGGATGCCTGATTACGGAAGGAGATATCGAGGCGCAGGTTCAGGTCGTGGTTCACACCCGACTTGCGCGAAGAAGTGCCCGCCGCCGTCTCCTTGACTTCCGATGTATGACGTTTACCCTTGCCCGTCTGTGCCTTCTTGATCTGACGACTGACACCGCTGCCGAAAATGCGGAAATCCTGAATCTTATAACCCAGACCGACAACCCAGTCACGACTGAGCGCCTCATTGATCTGGATGCTCGTCATCGAGAGACTGAGCACGCGTGTGGTGCGATACTCGAGTTTGGCGGTCAGATTGTTCTGGAAAGTGGCATCGACACCGAGCAACGGCGAGAAGGCCTCATTGATGCTCACGGTGGAGACATTATACATCGACGAGGGCTGCTGGGCACCCGACTGGTCGGTGATAAAGCCCCATCCGTCCATATACTCCCGCCAGGCACTGTAAGAGGCATAGCTGCCGACGCTATAGATGCTCTTGTAAGAGTGGTTGAGGTTCAAGCTCTTCAGGTGGTCGCGCACCCAAGGGAGCTTCGACAGACCGCTATAGCGCACAGTCCAGTTGGGCAGCATCCTGGTCAACGAAGGGAAGATGTCAAGCGACTTGCCTGCACCGACAGTATAAGCCGAAAGGAAGGCGGGCACCATCACATCGGCACTATAGGGATTGACATCACCGAACGTGCCCGGGGCTCCGGCATACTGTGCCTGAACACGGTCTCTGAACTCTGACAGCAACGAACGGAACTCATCGAATACGCTCGACTTATAACCGCTGTTGGCATCACCGATGCCAGCCAGCGAGCCCTTCAACGATATCGTGGTCATATTAAAGGAACCGCTATGGGTAGTGGGGCGTCCAAAATACATATACTGGATGCTGCGTGCCCGTTGGTCGGTACGCGAGGCATTGAGGTCGATCTTCAGGTCGCGCACAGGCTCCAGCACGGCTCGCAGCTGTAGGTCGTTGGTACTATTGACGGTGGCAGGTGTGGAGATACTGTCCCTACACAACAGCCAGTCGTTACCGAGTGCCTTGTCGATATAGCCGTCGCCGATGACACCAAAGGCGAAGTCGAGACCTGGCGAGAGGACACTCCCCGTGCGTTGGCCGAACATATCACCAACATTGGGCAGGAAGCCCGGCAAAAGCATCGAGTACTGGTTGCGATAGCTCACATTGATGGAGCGCACCATCATCAGGAAACGGGCAAGACTCTGTGCCGGCCGATACCACCACTCATTCTCTTTCGTAGGTTTGGGCATGATGCTGAGCTTCACCTGAACCGTATCACGGGTCTTGATGAGGATGCGGTTCTGGTCGATGACCTTGTATTTCAGTTCATAGGGTTTACCGTCTTTGGTCCTGGCGGTGACAATCAGGCGTTTCGAGTTCTTGTTGTGTGCAACGGTGACGGTGGTGTCGGGGCGCAGCGTGATTTCGCGCTGATAAGTGTTCTTGTTCTTCGGCAACTGTGCCTCATCGGAATTTTTCTTCTCTGGCTTACCGGCCTTTCCAGGGGCACTGACCATTTTGCGATTCTGCGAGACGGCACGGCGGAAACGGTCGTTGGCCTTCCTTAGGAAGGGGAAATGGTTGTAGAGCATCTCCATATTGAACGAGCCATTGACATTGAGACTGCGGTTGCTGGTGATGGTATTGCCCAACGAGACACCATCGTTGCGCTCCGTACCGCGCACCCAGGTATAGCGCCCCGTATAAGAGGCATCACCATTCACCCAGTCGAGGATGGGCAGTTTGTTCAGCGGCAACTGATAGCTGGCGGTGACCTGCTGCTGGTAGTCAAGCGGTGTGCCGAGGTTCTTGATACTCTGCCATACAGAGTCCTTCCAGGCTGAGTAGCGGTCGGGATAGAGGTCTTTGTTCACGGGCGTATAGGGTTCCTCAATCTGGGCATGGGTAGCCGACTGGAAGTTAAAGTGCAGGTTCTTGGTGAAGTCCCAGCGGAGCGAAAAATCACGGTTCCAGAGGAACTGCTGGTTGAAGGTCAGAGGCAGTCGCTGGTTATTAGCACTCTCCAGGTCGCGCTCCTGCAGTTCATAGTAGCTACGGGTAATCTCCGAGTTGAAGGCGATGTTCTGCGGCAGATAGTTCAGTCCGAGTGCTTTGGGGAAGTTGAGCCATTTCGACTTACCCTTCAGGCGCTTGAAGGGCTCCCAGGTCTTATACGACGGTGAATAGCTGTAGTTCAGGGCTCCGCGCCAGTTGTCTTCTTTTTCATAGACGGTGGTCTTTCCGGATGTGTAACGGTGTCCATGACTGTAGCTGAACGAGAAGTTCGCTGGGTCATAGGGCATCGGGTGGCGCTTGGTCTTCAGTCCCCATCGCATGTTGGAGACAGAGAAATTGGTGTTGGTGGTCTTGGTGACGGCAATGCCCTCGATACTGTCACGTTCCTGTTTGCTCGGTGCGCCATCCAAGGCGTCGTCGAGACGGATGTCCGAGTCGAGGGGATTATAGCGTGGACGCACCTCTTCTTTCGTCACTGAGTAGTAGAACGGTATCGAGACCTTCGCCTTGTCGGGGAAGAACTTGCCGAGTTCCAGAGAGGTGGTCACACTGTACTGTTTCTCGGTGTCAGTAGAACGCTGCATGACGCCTTCCTCAAGCCCGCCGAAGCCATCACTGACATAACGGCCCGTCACGTTCACCATACCCAGGTCGGAGAGCTGTATGTTCATCGTGCCCGAGGCAGCCCAGCCACCTTCGTTGTTGGTATCGAGCAGGCGCAGTTCATTGACCCACACCTCACCCGACTTCACCTCGCTGGAGATATTGCGCACGCCAATCATCATCACCTTCACCTCACCAAGGGTCGGGTTACCTATGATACTCACCTTGTTGGCCGGACGGCTGGGATCATAACCGGAATAAAGCTGGCTGAACGTTGCCATACCCTTTGCCTTCGCCTGATTACGCTCTTTCTTCAGGTCGGTGAACACGCTGACGTCGATATCGAGCATATTCTCCTCAGGCCATACCTGACGGCGGTCGGCCGTAGAGTAACGGCTGTAGTCGCTGCGGTCGGGCGTCAGTCGGAGCGGTATCTGGTACTCATAGTAGTTGTTCTTGTAGTCGCTACCCAGACGGATGAAGACGGCCAACTGATTGTCCTGAAGGTTGGTCAGGTCAGGCATCAGGTGGTTGGCATGCACAAACATCTGCATCCTGCGATACTGGCGCAGGTCGATCGTAGACTTCTTATAGACGGCTTTCGACTCACCCCGCTGGAGATCGTTAACCACCATCTGCAGGGCCTGTTCATTCTCTTCGACGAGCTGTGGCTGTGAGGGGTCGGTAGCACGGCTGATGCCCGGTGGCAGCACGTAGTTCACGGGCTTCTTGTCGTTGTTCTCCTCGATGTTCACCGCACTCACCTCCATTGTTCCGGTCTCGGCGGTTGAGGTGTTGAGACTCTGCTTGTACTGGCGCCACGTGCCGCGCACCAGGTTCAGACTACCGAAACGCAGCACGATAGGTTTCTGGAAACCCGTCATGAACATACGCATGAAGCGGATGCTGGTGAAGTCGCTGATACCACCCTGTTTGTGGCTGTAATCGACCAGAGGGATACGGAACTGGTACCAGTTGACATCGGTCGTCTCACCATTGCGGAGTTTCACGCTGCTGGTACGCATGTCGGAGATAAAGCAGTCCTCAGGTGCCGTTCCGTTGCGATAGGCGTCGAGCATCTCGGGAGAGATACGCACCTTATACTGGAAATAGCGTTCAAACTCGTTGAGCGTGAAGTCCTGGTTGATATCCTCCACGTCGGGTCCGCTCTTGTAGCTGGTGTCGTACGACTCCTGCTGGTTGTCGGTGTCGGGCGAGTTTCCCTGTGGATTGTTGATGCGCTTGTAACGGGCGAGGATAGGTTTCTGTTCGTTGTCGAAATCAGAACCGCGGAAATAGTGATAGTCGTCGCCGGCAGGGTCGTTGCGCCAAGCCTGGATGATACTGTCGTTGGTGATCATGCCACTGTTGACGACGGCGTCGAGCCACTCCTTATAGGCACCATACTCCCGCTCCTCGCTATCGTTCAGACCGTTGAGACCGACATCCTGCAAGTTGCGCGAGCCACTACTGGTGGCAAAGGCATAGGTCTGCGTGGCCTGTACGGGAATCTTACCCCATTGGGTGTTGGTATACGAACTGGTTCCATCGACGGGCATGCCACTCTCATAGAACTTTTTACCGTCGTGGAGCACATCCTCACTCACCTCACCCAGGTTGAAATAGAGGTCTCCGGCATAGTCGGAGGCCGTTCCCTGCTCACGGGTATAGATAAACGGGTCGAGCAGCCAGAACTCGATATACTCGATGTTAGCCTGCTCGAAGTCGGTGGTCTCGAGTTTGCGCATCATACCACCCCATTTCGTCTCTGGCTGCCGCAGCGTTCCGTCGGCATTCAGGTCGCGTGTCAGGTTGTAGGGACCACGTTCCTGGGGATAATAAGCCAGGTCGAGCACCGACAGCGTCGAGGTGGCACCGTTATAGGTGCTCTGCTGACGGTTTGGATAGAGCTCCTTCACATAGACCTCACGCACGTAGTGGTTCGACAACTGGTTGAGGTCGCTCTTGATATGGCTGGGGGTGAGCGTCGAACTGCGACGGGTGAAGATGGGATCGACGTTATACCAGGCCAGCAAGGCACGGTTATAACCGCTGCTGACGCCTTTGTTATCAGCCGACTCCTTGAAGAGACTGGGCACACTCGACAGTGTCCATGCCTTCGGATTGCTGACGTCGATATAGTTCTTCGAGTTCTCGAAGTCATCAATATACGAGGCATTGTCCTGCGTACCGCTGGCCGTGCCGGCAATCAGCTGAGCAAACTCACCCGTGAAACTGATGTGCGAGGGTTCCTTCACATGGAGGAAGGGTATCTTGTCGAGCATCGACGTGAGCCATTGCGACTCCTGCTTCCAGTTGACGTTCAGCCCCCATATCGTGTTGCTCAACGGCTCCCTGCCCATCGACACCTTCGAGGTGAGTGCCTGTTCGGAGAGGTGCATCACCGTACCCCCCAGCTGCAGACTCTTTGAGAATTCGTATTCCCAGTTCAGTCCGACCATCGTCTTGCGCTGCATGCCGTAATTCGAGTTCGACTCCAGCGACACATTCACATTGGTGCCGGCATCGATGATGCTCTGGTTCAGGATGGTCACCTCACCGGCGGAGTAATCGACCGCATAGTCTGTTCCTTCCGTCAGCACCACGCCACCCGCTGTCACGACGACCGACCCTGGCGGCACGTTGTAGGCATCGAGGGAAATGACGTTGGCCGACGTGCCCTTATACTGACCGACGAGGATGTATTTGTCTTTCTCGGCAGTCTGCTTGGCGATGGTCTTCGTCGAATCGTAGAGTTGCGAGAAGACATAGCGCTCCGCCGCCTGCGCAGTCATGCCTGCTGCCTTCAACTGCTGCCGCAGATAGGTACCAAAAGGCTCTGCCGACGGCAGGAACACACGACCGCCGCTCACGGTATAGCCCTCTACATAGTCGAAGTAGCCGTTCGGATGAGGTCGGTTGTTATTGTCCAGACGGTCACAGCCCAGGAGTCTGAGCAGAGTACGGTTCTTCACCTGCTGCTCCGGGATATAGGTCAGATAGACACCGGCCGTGTCGCTCTGGTATTTGATGTCGAGACGGAACTTGGTCTTCTCGACCGTCGAGGCGAGATAATACACATTCTTCATCATCAGTCGCCAGTTTGGTTGTGTGGGATTGTTCGACGTGTTCTTCAGCGATTTCACGAAGAGGGCTTTAGTAGTCTCAGGCTGGTCGCTGGCAAACTCACCCACCTGATAGGTCACGCCACCATAGGTGAACTCATAGGCCACCGCCAGCACCTGATCGGTCTGTAGCCCCGTCTTCAACGACACATAGCCCAGTGCCGTGTTCACCGAATATTCCGACGTCGTCAGCAGACGGGCACTCGCCAGTTTCTCATAGTCCTTGCCTGCCTCGAAGTCCTTGATGGCCGACAGCACGGTGCTCGTCTGGTCGATGTCGCGGGCAGCGGCAAAGTCGGTCGTCATCCTGCCATACTCAGTATTGGCCTGGTTACAGGGCACGGGCAGTTCCGCGAGCTTCCACTCGGGATGACTCACCTGACTGTTCTCTCCGAGATCGGCCAAGGCCACGATATTGCGGGTGTTGGTCGTCGTTCCGGTCTTGTTGGTCACCCAGATCTCCACGCGGTTGATCACGATGCCCGTCAGCAGGTTCGGCAACTTCGACATCGCCTCGTCGTAGTGCTGGTGGAAGTAGTGTGAGAGAAAGAAGTGGCGGTTTTCCTCGTAGTCGGTGACATCGAATTCGAAGGGTGTCGTCTGTGTACCGCCCTTCGAACTGACACTCTTCGTAGAGGATTTCTTCTGTGAGAGCACGGTCTGTAGTTTCAGTCTGCCGAACTGCATGTCGGTACGGATACCGAAGAGGCTGCTGGCTCCTTTCACGAGCGAGTTATTCGACGGGAAACTGACATTACCAGCCTCCACGAGTTTGATGATCTCGTCTTCCTTGCCCTCATATTTCAGCTTCAGATTCTGGGCATCGAAGTCGAAGGTGGCGTCGGTGTTGTAGTTCAGATTCATGTTCACCTTGTCGCCCACCTTGCCGTTTACGTTGAGGTTGATTTTCTCGTCGAAGTCGAAGGAGGTGGTTTTACGGTTACGGATCGGCAACGAGGGATTGTCGATGTTCTTCATCGTGGCACCGAACTTCAGTTCAGCCGTTCCCTGCGTCCTGATGCGCACACCGCCAGGACCGAAGATCTTCTCGGCAGGTCCCAGGTCGAAATGCATGTCGGCAAAGGAGAACTTATCCTGCCCTTTGCTCTCTATGTGTTCTGTGTTTTTCTGGCGGAAGAAGCGTTGCCGGCTCTGTTGCTCGCTCCATTTCAGATACTCCTCGAGGGTCATCAGGACAGGGGTGTTCAGATAAGCCCCACCCATCTTCGAACCGACGTAATAGACATCGGCTGTATCGTCATACTCCACCACTTGCTGGATGTTGTCTGGACTTTTCAGGTCGATGGCCGAAGAGTCAAGATCGGCCACGACAACGGGGGCTGTACGCTGCACGCCAAAACGGGCGCGCAACGTGTCCGCTTGCGCGCGTAAAAGAGAATCGGGAATCACATCATCCCCGATAACCGCCTTGGTCGCCTGCTGTGCCCAGGCACTCGAATAGAACAGGCCTGAGAAGCAAACGAAGGCGAAGAAAAGGATACAGAAAGAGACCGGCCTCCTCACTTAATCTGTTTTAGGGCCAGCTTCACTACGGTCTCCACAGGTGCCGTCGGCTGCTCCTGTAAGATCTGGAGCACCACCTTCTGACTGGGAGCCGGTGCAAAGCCGAGCATCGTCAAAGCTGATACCGCCTCGTCCTTGACGGCGTTGTTCACGGGTGCCGCCATCTGTCCGCCTGCCGGAATCTCATCGGTAATACCGAGTTCCACGATCTTATCACGGAGATCGACGATAATACGCTGGGCTGTCATCTTGCCGATGCCCTTGATACTTTGTATCAACTTGGCGTTACCCGTCGAGATGGCACTGCAGAGTTCCGACACGCTCATGCCCGAGAGCATCATGCGCGCTGTATTGGCACCCACCCCGCTCACCGTGATCAGCAACAGAAACATCTCCCGTTCTTTCTTGTTCACGAAACCATAGAGCAGATGGGCATCTTCGCGGATGGCCTCATAGACATAGAGTTTCACCTCCTTCTTCCCCTGGATAGCACTGAAAGTATTCAGCGAGATATTCAGGGCGTAGCCGATGCCCGCTGCCTCGATGACCGCCAAAGCTGGCGTCAGGTCTGTCAATTCACCTTTGATATACTCTATCATACGTTTATCTATAAGAAAAATACAAATCTAAAAATAAAACGTGCATTCCTTATTTTTATTGTATCATAGGGCCGAATATGCACGAAATGTCACAAAATGAAAGTTTTTTGTGAATTTTTCGTTCATTTTGTAACGCTTTTCAGCAAAAAGCATTACTTTTGCAGCCGATTTAAGTCTTTCCCGTTTATTGGGATAACGGTTCAAGCCTCAAGGGAATAAGGTTATAACATAAAAAATAAACAGAATATGAAGAAAATCAGAGCAGCCGTCGTCGGTTACGGCAACATTGGACAGTATGCGCTCCAGGCTCTGGAGACTGCACCAGACTTTGAAGTAGCAGGTATCGTGCGCCGCAATGGTGCAGAGAACAAGCCCGCAGAACTCGCACAGTATGAGGTCGTGAAGGACATCCGTGAACTGAAAGACGTGGATGTAGCCATCCTCGCCACCCCTACCCGCTCTTGCGAGGAATATGCCAACCAGATTCTGCCCCTCGGCATCAACACCGTCGATTCTTTTGACATCCATACCAACATCCGTGGCTATCGCGAGCGTCTGATGAAGCTCAATCAGGAGACCAATACCGTCAGTGTCATCGCTGCCGGATGGGATCCGGGTTCCGACTCTATCGTGCGCACCCTCATGCAGAGTTTGGCTCCGAAGGGCCTCTCCTACACTAACTTCGGTCCCGGCATGTCGATGGGACATAGCGTCTGCGTACGCTCTAAGAAAGGTGTGAAGAACGCGCTCTCGATGACCATTCCCCTCGGTGAGGGCATCCACCGCCGCATGGTGTATGTCGAACTGGAGGAAGGTGCCAAACTCGAGGACGTGACAAAGGATATCAAGGCCGACCCCTATTTCGCCAACGACGAGACGCATGTCTTCCAGGTGGAGAGCGTCGATGACGTGCGCGACATGGGTCACGGTGTGAACCTCGTGCGCAAGGGTGTCAGCGGCAAGACGCAGAACCAGCGCCTGGAGTTCAACATGTCGATCAACAACCCCGCCCTCACAGGTCAGGTACTCGTCAACGTAGCCCGTGCCTCGATGCGCCTGCAGCCCGGCTGTTACACAATGGTCGAAATCCCCGTCATCGACATGCTCCCCGGCGAGCGTGCTGACCTTATCGAACACCTGGTGTAGTAAAAAAGGTAAAAAGGTAAAAAAGTAAAAAGGTAAAAAAGTAAAAAGGTAAAAAGTGAATATAGCAATCTTTGTGTCAGGCAGCGGTACGAACTGCGAAAACCTGATCAAGTATTTCACTGACCACGAGCGCATTCACCCTGCGCTCGTCGTCAGTAATAAGCCCGACGCCTACGCACTGGTGAGAGCTGAGCGTCTCGGGGTACCGACTGCCGTCACTCCCAAGGCCGATCTCCACAATCCCGATGTGATGTTGCCGCTGCTTCGGAAGTACGACATCGGTTTCATCGTGTTGGCGGGATGGCTGCCCCTCATCCCCGACTTCCTCATTGAGGCCTATCCCCACAAGATGATCAACATCCACCCTGCCCTCTTACCGAAATACGGAGGTAAAGGCATGTGGGGACATCATGTACATGAGGCCGTAAAGGCTGCCGGAGAAACGGAGACGGGCATGACCGTCCATTGGGTCACACCCGTCTGCGATGCCGGTGAGATCATCGCCCAGTTCCGCGTAGCACTCTCCACCGACGACACCGTCGAAGACATCGCCGAGAAGGAGCACCAGCTGGAAATGCAGCACTTCCCGAAAGTCATAGAAGAAATCCTCTCGAAACAATTCTGAAATCTATCTTTGTTTCCTTCTTCATTTCGCTTTGGGCGAGGCACTCCCAAAGCAAGGCAAGAAAAAAGGATACTCCCCTCAAATCTCTGGGAGTATCCTCTTCAATTTGTTTATATAACAGAGGCCATCCTCTTACTTCAATAGCGTCGTTTCCGTCTTCTCTATATGACACGTCTGCTGGGTGCCTTCTATATTGAATGTCAATACAGAATTCTCAGAAGTGACAGTAAGCGAACACGGCGCACCCTCAATAAGCGGGATACAACTATTGCTACCGACAGGGAAGCCACAGCAGACAGGGATTTCCAGATCATGCAGATGGGCTATCAGCATCTGTTCAACACTACCAAACTGCAAATCGTATCTAATGGAATTGAAGGCACCAAAGATAATGCCCTTCACCCTTGCGAAACTGTTCTGCAAGCGTAACATATAGAAAAATCTGTCGATGGTATGCAACGATTCTTCTACCTCCTCAAAAAAAAGGATGAGGTCTTGGTCTTCTGGCAACTGGAATTTTGAGCCAGAAATCACAGCATAACTTGAAAGATTGCCTCCCACAAGGATGCCTTCCGCATGACCACAGCGGTTATACGGATCTGGAATCCCATTGGACCATGCACACAAAGCATCCCTGTAGTTGCAACGGCATAAAGCAGCATCGTGATATCACCATGCCCTATCAGCCATTTGGGATGTTGTCGGAATAACTCCAAGGGAATCCGGTTCAGCAGGTGCATGGAACCGTATCCCCCTCGTGAACAAAATATAGCTTTAATGGTATCATCCTCTAACGCCCATAACAGGTCGGCTGCGCGCTCATCCGCTGTTCCCGAATAGGCATCCACATTTAGACTTGTGGTATGAGGGCCGATGACGGGCTGCAGCCCCCAACTTCTCAATACATCCGCAGCTTGAATAATAGCATCCTCCGGCACCCAGTAGGCAGGGGAAACAAGGGCCACCTTATCCCCTGCTTTTAAATAAGGTGCTCTCACAATCTCTTTACCCTTTTCAATCATTACTAACAATTAACGTAAAAAACTGGTGCAAAGATAGACATAAAAATCCTGACCTCCAAGAAATGATATGCACACATTTGGGATGGAAACCAAAAACGTGCATACAAAATGATCTTTCGAACAGAAGGGCTACAAGCTCTGGCGGTATTCCTGCGGGGTAACACCGTAACGGCGCTTAAACTGTTCACGGAAGTTAGCTGATGTGAACCCCACAACAGCGGAGATGGCAGCGATGGTCATTGAAGGATCATCGCGAAGCAGAGGAAGTGCCACCTCCATACGGATGTTATTGATGTACTGTGGGAATGAGGGGCTACCTACATGTTGCGCCAACAAGGTATTGAGCGTATGACGGGTGATACAAAAACGCGTACAGATGTCCTGACGTTGAAGCGAGACATTTGAATAGAGCTGCTCCGTGCGAATGGCATTATCGATCGTATCAAAGAGAGTAGAGTTAGTCTCTGGTTCCTCTGACTCGCTGACATCATCGACATCTTCCGTTCCTTCCGTCTCATCAGCAGGCACCACAAGCGGCGTGCCGTTGATCATGCGAACCAAAGCACGGTTCTTCTCACTGATAATCTGGCGCTGACGACGATAGTAGAACGAGACGACACCAGCAATGATTAACAACAATATGATAACACCGATGATGATTGATTTAATGCGACTGGCCGTCTCAGCCTCCTGAATCTTCAGTTCCTGCTCCTTCGCGTGGTAGCGGGCAGCATAGTCGTGGGCCTCACTGGCATGCAAACTGTCACTGAGCACCTTAGCCAGATTGGCATGACGGTTCATCAGATTGTAGGCCTCTACGAGATGCCCTTTGGCACGGGCAACGATGGCACGGTCGCGCAGGATCACGGCATAGTCGTCATTAACGGTATCATTGCCCATACGATACACCATCTCATCACAGGTGACCATCGCCTCATCATACAT
>OMZO01000007.1 GCA_900315525.1 uncultured Prevotella sp.
TAAGGTTGATGCCATCCGCAAGTGCGATAAGGCATCTTTCTGTGTCATCGAGAAGGATGATATTCAGCCGGAGAAGTACACCACCTTCTTCCGTAGCGTGATTGCTTTCGGTAGAATCCAGATCATCGAGGATGAGGGAGGGACCCACGATGTTGATAATATCGTGGGAGGGTACCATGAGAAGTTAGAAGTAGCCCGTATGCTTGGCAATCGTTACAATCCAAATCAGGATGAAGCCCTGCAGAAAGAGATTGAAAGCGGCCTGTCTCGTATGCTGGCCATCCGCTTTGACATCGAACATCTGACAGGTAAAGAAGCAATAGAGTTAGTAAGACAGCATCAGAAATGACATTGCCCAAGTTCATAATAACGATGGATGGCGTTTTTCGCCTCGGTAAACCACATCATCCTCGATAGGGAATCATACGATTTTGGTCGGCCCAAATGGCATCTGCTGGAGGTATTGAAAGTCCCTTCAACCTATCGTGGTATGCGTATCATCTATAAATATGACGATGGCTTTCATGATGATTTCAATGTCAGCGAGGAACTGAAGATTGAGTATTATGACTGATTCTGAATCCCAGGCACGATACGCTTCACGTCGAGGTTTTGCTGGAACAGAACCTTATAGTCAGACTGCTTCTCCAAATTGGTTTCGACGAAGTATTTGAATTGTTCACTCAAATGCCTGATGGCTGTAGATTGAGGAAAGAAAATCATTGTCAAGTAGAATTCAGTGACTGACGATGACTTTCTGGCCGTTCTTCAGATAGATGCCAGGAAGCGTAGGAACACTGTTCAGACGAACGCCCTGAAGCGTGTACCATACAGGCTGATCTGCAACAGGAGTCGTCGGCAACTGACGAATGGCCGTTGGTAATGCAGGCATGGTGATGGTCAGTTCCCGGTCATCCACGACGTTGTCTTTCTCTTCTGGAGAGGGATAATCGCCCAGCATGCTCTGTATGACCTCATTGAAGCCTTCAGGGGCGATGCTAGCGAACTGTGACATCAGGGCAGAGCTGTCGCTTTGGGGTTCATTGCCTTCAGCATGAATGATGAAGATATCAGCGACGATGCTTGCTGCCAATGCGTTGATGAAGCCGATTTCAGAGAATGTGAAGCGTTTGGTAGCCCAAGTCTCAACAGCCTGGTGGAGTCTTCCTTTAGCATACTCTCTGAAATTGGGTACTTCGTTGATTTCCGTCACGGATTTTGTAGAGATTTTTAGTCTGCTGAAGTCGTCGTTGAACGCCAGGACCCGATAGTCGCAGGGGTAGGCAATAGGTGAGCCTGTGCAGACATCGTAGATCTCCTGTCCCTGTGGGTTCGTATAGCGCGTGATATCAGATATGTGATAGTGCCCGGTCAGCATCACTTTCACCCCTGCAGCCATCAGTTGGTCGCGTATCTCCTCGTTATTGCTGACGACGGAATTCACATGTATCAATTCCTGTCCATAGATATGTGGCAGCAAGGCATGGTGCATCATGGCAATGACCTGTTGGCCTTTGTCTTTGGCCTCTTTGGCTTTGGTGCACGCCCATGTCACGGCGTCTTCATCGACGGTGGCTGTCTGACCACTGTCGATACCTATCAAGGTGAGTCCTGGCCATACCTCTGTGGCATAGGTCAGGGTAGTGCCATGCAACTCAGAGTCTTCTCCGTAGCCGAAATCCTTGTAATAATTTGAAAACCTGCTCATTGAGGTGTATTTCGTATCTTCGGCTATGTTGTTTCTATAGGTTTTGGCGTTTGGTTGCCAGCCTCTGTCATGGTTGCCAGGAATGACGAATACAGGGATGCCAGCGGATTCTATTTCTGTCAATTTATTTATTACATATTCATGACTCTCAATCTCTCCGTCTTTTGTCATGTCTCCCACAATCAGTAACAAATCCGGCTTGTCGGTAATGATTTGGCTACACAACTTGTCAAAGACAGGTATACTATAATCCATCATGATTTTGGAATCTGCCAGGTATTCTTGCCATGCCAAGTTGTCAGGACTATCAAGCAACAATGGACTCATTACATGAATATCTGATAGAGTGTAGATCTTTTTGTCTGAGAATACTGGTACACTACAGATGAGCAGAATTGGCAGAATGATGAGATGTCTTATTTGAATTTTTTGCATTATAATTCTTTTTTACGCTGCAAAAATATCTGTTTTTGGAGAAGAAAAGATCTGTTTAACACTTTTTAATATGATAAATTTTTCAGCAAAATTATAATCATTTTCGCTTGATTGTCGATATTTCTTTGTACCTTTGCGCCAAATTTATCGTTCCCCATCTTAAAAAGATGATTATTAAAGTCTTTGAGGAGATGGACTCGGTTCTGTGATGTCGCTGAATGTCAGTGCAATATGGAAACTGAAAAGGTTGAAATGGATACTTTAGGTCGCTGTAGCCTTTGGCGCGGTGTCCCCCTCTTATATTTTGTATTTTGCGATGAATGAACCAACGCCAGACGTGCTTCACTGGTATCCTATGCGGGTGACTTACTCTAGGGAACTTCAGACAAAATCTTTTCTGGAGAGTGTCGGTGTGGAATGTTTTATCCCAATGCGCTATGAACAAATAGATGGGCGTCACCCCCGTCATCAGGAACTGCGTCCTGCAATTCATAATCTCATTTTTGTGCATGCCTCACAGTCGCGAATTACAGAAATGAAGATGACACGTCGCGAGATGGCACCCTTACGATATATGATGCGTCCAGTGCACGACGATAAAGGGCAGACGGTTCGCCATGAGATCATCGTCGTACCCGACCTCCAGATGGAAAATTTCATGCGCGTGGCTTCTGTAGCCGACGACCGCGTGTTCTTCATCGAGAACCTCGACTTTGCCGGTAAGCCCGGTCAGCGTGTGCGCGTGGTCGATGGCGATTTTGCTGGGGTGGAGGGCATTATCAAACGGGTGAAGAAAAACAAGCGAGTAGTAGTTCAGATTGAGCATGTGGCAGCTGTGGCTATTGCCTTTTTGCCCTCGGTCTACCTCGAACCGATAGAATAATAATTGAATCAGAGATAATGATTATGGAACAGACAACAAAATCTCAAGGTCCCACTTTCAACTTGATGAGGGCATGGGAGGCAATAAAGAAACATAAGATGCTGTATTACAAGTTTGTCCCGGCGACATTGATGGTTACATGGCTTCTTACGTTGTGCTATCCAGACTATTACAAATGCAAAGTGACTTTGGTACCAGAGTCCAGCACTAGTTCTGCAAATTTGGGCGCATTGGCTTCTTTAGCCAGTTCTTTTGGTATGAATATTGGAGGAGGTGCAGCCAAAGATGCAGATGCCATCACTCCAATGTTATACCCTGATTTGATGAAATCACTCGATTTTGTCACTTCCTTGTTTGACATCAAAGTTAAACAAGAAGAAGACTCAATCGTTATGCCATATTATCTGTATCTGCGTGATTGTCAGCGTGAGCCTTTGTGGGACGAAGCTACGGATGCGTTTTGGAATCTAGTGCTTCCAGACGATGAGAAAAAGCCGATGAAAGAGGTTGATCCTTTTAAGCTGACAGGTGAACAGCGGAGTGTAATGGGGAGGATTATTTCGAAAGTAGTCTGTACGGTAGATAAGAAGACGGACGTCATCTCTATCGATGTTACTGACCAGGACCCATTGGTCGCTGCGACAGTAGCCGACTCGGTAAGAAACCGTTTACAAGCCTCGTTGACAGAATATCGCACGAAGAAAGCGCGTCATAATCTGGAATATGTCAAGATGCTGCACAAAGAGGCTAAGGTTAAGTATGATCGGGCTTGTGATCTCTATGCCGATTTCATGGATTCCAATCGAGACATTGTGCTTGAGAGTGTGCGACTGAAGCAAACTCGCTTAGAGAATGAGATGCAGCTTTTGTATAATAACTATAACGCCTTGAGCGCCCAGTTGTTGGCCGCTATGGCAAAGGTTCAGGAGGATACACCTGCTTTTACAACATTGGAGCGGGCTACAGTTCCCAGTAGGATTGCCGGTCCGCAACGAAAGCGAATCGTGATCTTCTTTACCCTACTTGCTTTTGTTGCCATTACTGTTTGGTCATTGTTTAAGGAAGGTGAGATAAAGCCATTATTCAAAGGCTTGAATTGAAGTGTGGATACAATAACCGGAAACCAAATGTATGCGATGGCGGAGCGACTGTTCCCCATCTGTCGTAGTCTCACAGGCGACGGCTTTCGTCAGTCCTTGGAGATGATCCGTGAGACCGTACCCGAGATACAGGTGTTCGAGGTGCCCACAGGCACGCAGGTCTTCGACTGGACCGTTCCCAAGGAGTGGAACATCCGTGGCGGCTGGATTCGTACGATGAAAGGCGAGACGGTCATCGATTTCCGTCAGAGCAACCTCCATGTGCTGGGTTATTCCCTGCCCATCCACCAGACAGTGAGTCGGGAAGAACTGCTCCAGCATGTCTATACACAACCCGACCAGCCCGACTGGATTCCCTATGTCACCTCCTATTATAAGGAGCGTTGGGGCTTCTGTATGTCTGAACGACAGAAAGAGCAACTGACCGACGAGACCTATGAGGTCTGTATCGACAGCACGCTCGAGCCGGGGAATCTGACCTATGGTGAACTGATCATCCCGGGTGAGACCGAGGATGAACTGTTCTTCTCGACCTACCTCTGCCATCCCTCTATGGCCAACAACGAACTCTCCGGCCCTTGTGTGCAGACGGCGCTCATCCAGTATGTGAAAAGCCTGCCGCGTCGTCGTTACACCTATCGTTTCGTGTTCATCCCCGAGACGATCGGTTCGATCACCTATCTCAGTCGTCATCTGCCTCAGATGCAGCAGCATGTCAAAGCAGGCTTCGTACTGAGTTGTGTGGGTGACGACCGTACCTACTCGATGGTAGCCACGAAATATGAGGATACGCTGGCCGACAGTGTGCTGACCAATGTCCTCCATTTCCATTATCCCGACTACATCCACTATTCCTTCATGAAACGGGCTTCCGACGAACGGCAGTATGGATCGGCTGGTGCCGACCTCCCTGTCTGTGCCTTCTGTCGGAGCAAGTACCATGAATACCCGGAATACCACACCTCCGCCGACGATCTATCCCTCATCAGTCCTGCGGGTCTGCAAGGGGCTTATGATGTGATGACGAAGGTGATCCGGGCCTTGGAACATAATGCCTGTTACCGCATGACCTGTCCTTGTGAGCCCCAGTTGGGCAAGCGAGGTCTCTATCCGACCATCAGTCAGAAAGGCACCTACGATGCAGTTCGCAATATGCAGAATTTCATCGCCTATGCCGATGGGCGCAACGACCTGATTGCGATGAGCAACATTATGCAGGTGCCTGTTGATGAGTTGATTGCCATCAAGGACAAACTGATCGAACACCAATTATTAACAGTAGAATAGGGGATGTCAACCAGGAAAATCGTCACAAATACGGTCTATTATGGGGTCGTTCCCAAATTGTCGATGCTTCTGAGCATTGTTATGCTCCCATTGACGACTCCTTTCTTGACGACTTTTGATTATGGTATCTACGGTGTCCTGACCTCATACACAAGTCTCTTTGTGTCTATCGCGCCTTTGGGACTGCATGTCCACTTGACGAATAGTTTCTTTGAGTTCCCGCGGCATTACAACCTCGTTTGGGGCCGTGTCTTGTTGATGATACTGTTGTCATCATTGTTCTTTGGGTTAGTGAATATTGTAATCTTGCTGTTCACGCTGCCCATGGGATTCTCCCTCGAGGGAATGGCGCTTTGTGTGGTGGGATCCATGCCGATTTTCCTGCTGGCAAACGGCCTTTTGGCACAGCATATATTTCCACTTGTCGAGCGACCCAGGCAGTTGGTCTTTACTAATCTTACGGGAGCCATATTGGGCATGCTCGTGTCTTTTGTGCTTATCTGGTGGTTCAGGCTTGGCTATTGGGGATTGATTTCTTCAGGATTCGTATCAACCATCTTCACCTTCACGGTTTTCGTGAAATATGTGTGGCATGGTTTCAATATTCGACCTATCTGGGACCATAACAGGCTTCGCGTGCGTAGGATGTTCCAGATTGCTTTGCCATTAGTACCTCATACTTTGGGATTCGTGTTGTTGACGAGTTCTGCTCGTATTGTAATGAGCCAGTGTCAAGTCTCCTATGATGATATTGGACTCTTCAGTCATGGAGCAGCAATGGGCGATTATGCGGTGGTCATCACTTCTGCCCTGGCCATGGCACTGATGCCACAGATTCAGCGGACATATCGTCAGGCAGACTTTTCAGCCTACAGACGACTGTATTTTCTCTGTCAGATGGTGGCATTGCTTACATCGTTCCTTATCTGTATCTGGATGCCAGAACTGTATGGCCTGCTCATTCGCAACGAGAGCCTGGCAAGGTCGTGTGATATCGCCAGTCTGCTCTGTTTTGCCAATGTGGTCTATTCGCTCTATGTGTTTATGAGTGCCCCGGCTTTCATCAAGAAGAATACAATGCAGCTATTATGGTTGGTCTTTGTGCCAGGCATTCTCAATATTGTACTATGCTACACGTTTGTTCCGTTATATGGGTATCGTGCTGCCATCTGGTCCACCATCGTGTCTTACTGGAGTCAATTGATGATTCCCTTTGTGGTTGGCTATTACCGTAGGAGTGTCCATGAATGGTTGGGCAATCGCTGGTTGATTATCCTGGTCTTGATGGTCATTATAGCCGATCTGCTGATTGCCAATGAGGCTATGCAGCTTGCCATTTGGCTGAAACTATTTTTGACATTTCTTTCTGGGGGTCTGCTGGCGTTGTTTTACACCCGTACCCATTTAAGTCAATTGTTATAGGTCAGTTGTTTGTAAAGTTTTGAATGAAAAAATTCTATTATAGCTCGTGTTCGTTGGAGGTACCGCATGCTGGTATCATGATGGATGATGTGATGATAAGTCGTAAACAGGGCGATATGGTTTATTGGGCTTATTGCAAAGATGCATTGTCCTCATGTTTTATGAATCTAGACGGACATAAAAGTATCTGTAAGTTTTGCCATCGCATGTATAGAGAATACGAGAAACACTATCTGGAAGGGGTGACAATGATTCCCATCTCTCATACAGACTTCAAGCACCAGCCGCGTCATTTTGATCTGAAGGATGCTGATGATGTAAAGGCTGTGAAGTATCGTGGCGTGCAAGTAGGCAGTTCTGTCTTGTCTATATATTATGATGTGACGCGTGATTTGGATATGCTGAATTTCAGTGGTTTCCTCACTTACGCAGTCCCTTTGATGGAAAGTCTTTGTGACTTTATTGATTATGCTTACAAACTATTAGAGGAGATACAACCCGACCAGATATTGATTTATAATGGCCGTCTCTTCGAGAACCGTCTTTTTTACGACATAGCGAAAGCGAAAGACATCAGTTTTGTTTCGCTTGAGGGAATGGGCGGACGTGTGGAACCCTATAAGAAAATACGTTTCGAGGGTGACCTTCCGTTAAGTATTCCTCTTTTCGGCAGGATGATTGAGAACCTCTGGAAAGAGTCACCTCTCTCTGACGAGGAGAAGGAACGGCAGGCTTCTACCTATTACGAGAAACGTCGTCATGGTATATTGATTGGAGACACGAAGGTCTATACCAAGGAGCAGCAGGACGGTTTGCTACCGGAGGGATTCCAGGCAGATAAGCGTAACTTTGCCATCTTCAATTCCTCGCAAGATGAGATTGAGGCACTGGGCGATGACTTTATGACAGGTCGTATCTTTGATACCCAGTATGAGGCCATTGCTTTCATGCTTGAACATGCAGATGCTGATATTCATTTTTATCTGCGTATTCATCCTAATCTGAAGGGGGTGTCGCATAAGGATCACATGGAACTCTATGATTTGCGTAAATACGCCAACATTACGGTGATTCCTCCTGAAAGCATTGTTAGCTCCTATGCACTGATGGATGCCTGCGAGAAAGTCATTACCTTTGGTTCCACTACAGGTGTGGAAGCAAGCTATTGGGGCAAACCTTCCATCCTCGTGGGACGGGCCTATTACGAGATGACAGGGGCATGTTATCATGTACGTGACAAGGAGGAGTTGGTGCGTGACCTTAATGACCATCTGGAACCGAAAGACAAACTTGGTGCCATTAAGTACGGCTATTTCCAAGTCGATCGTAAGTATTTGGTTGAGGAGAGTGATATCGATATTGACGTCAAGTATCGTCATCTGCGTTGGAATTTCTTCTCTACCTCTTATTTTAAGATAATGAACTCTAGCACGTTGTTCCAGATATATTACTTCTTCAGTTGTATTCTGGGCGTGAAATTCTCAGAAAAAAGAATGCCTTTCCCATGGCCTGCTCGATCATGAAAATTTCTATTGTCGTACCAGTATATAATGTAGCGCGATATGTGGCAGATTGCTTTCATAGCATAGCGCGACAGACATGGCAAGGGCCTTTGGAGTGCATCTTTGTGGATGACTGTGGTACCGACGATAGCATGTCGATTGTTGAAAGTTGCATAGATGGTTACTCTGGTCCGATAGATTTTCGTATCGTTCGGCATATGCATAATCGCGGATTGTCTGCTGCCCGTAACTCTGGAATTTCGGCGGCCACAGGTGACTATGTCTATTTCCTCGACAGTGACGATGAATTGTCGCCTGACTGTATGGCATTGCTGACGGCTCCTTTGGCCAATGAGGCTTGCGACCTCATTATCGGTGACTGTCAGATAGTTGGCGGAGAGATTCCTGGGGTGGCGTTGCAGTTGAAAGATGGTCAGGTCCTTCGTGGCCGAGAGGTTCTTCAGGCTTATTGTTTTGGTAAATGGTACATGATGTCGGTTAACAAACTGTATCGTCTCAGTCTTCTCAGAGACCATGATTTTCAGTTCCTCGAAGGTATCTTGCACGAGGACGAACTTTGGTCTTTCCAGATAGCCTGTATCGCACAGTCGTTGGCAGTCGTCAGACGACCGACCTATATCTACAAATTACGTGAGGGCAGTATCACGGTCAACACATTCTCTGAACGGAATGCTCAGTCCATTAATGTCATTTTGAGTGCCATGAGTGACTTTGCGGTTTCTCATGCCCTTTTGAATAATATTGATGTTCATAACATCATTCAGAATTTTCGTATAGGTACTCTTAGCCGGATTTTTCACTATGCTCCCGATATGTTGCCGGCTTTTTATCGCCAGCAACGTAGGGAGATGGGGGACAGCTGGAGCCGTTGTTGTCGACTTAACGGTACAGATATCCGGAAACAGCTACGCGATTTCCATCTTGCGCTGCCTATAATAATGGCCTTGCCATATCTGCGCTGCCTCTTGCATTATTATCTAAAACTCTCTGCCAAATGACGGTTAGTATCGTTGTTCCGGTCTATAATACGGCAGAATATCTTCCAGCTTGCCTTGACAGTATTTTGGCTCAGACATTTACGGATTTTGAGCTGTTGCTGGTTGATGACGGCAGTACAGACAACTCTTTGCAAGTCTGTGAGACCTATGCGTCTCGTGATGCACGTGTCCGAGTATTCCATCAGAGGAATGCAGGTGTCAGTGCAGCTCGTAACCATGGCGTGGAGCAGGCTCAAGGCGACTGGTTGTGCTATGTCGATAGCGATGACACTGTCTCACCGCTATATCTTGAACACTTGGTAAGCCTTGCTCAGGGGGACGCATGTCTGGTAATGACCAGCATTGCCCATAGCTGTCATACGAATGTCATTACGGAGGATATTGTGCTTTATGGGACGGAGATCGCGCGTTACATGCTTGAGCGGCACATCCTGGTCGATTCTGGCCCTGTGGCAAAGCTCTTTAGTCGGCAGGTATTGCAGCGCCATGGCCTTCAGTTCCCGGTAGGAGTGCATTATGGTGAGGATATGGTATATCTCTACACCTATCTTAATTTCGTTGATACGGTAGTCTTGAGTACGAAGAACGACTATCAGGTCTGCGTACGTGAAGGCTCGCTCACGACGCGTTACTATCCTTTCGAGTCTGAGTATGCCTGTTTTGAGGCTTGTCTCTGTCAGGTAACGCAATTCGCCCAGCGTCTTCAACTACCAGAGGCGGAACAGATACGTCTGGTGTGGGGCAACAAGGTGTCCGACGCTTTCATCCGTTGTCCGAAGTGCCTCTATGCTTCATCGAATGCCTATAGCTGGTCTGAGAAGATGCGTCGGTTGAAGAGCATTCCTCCTGCATACTATCATTATTTTGGCATAGGGTTTCGTTCGCAGGGTTTCTCGTCAGCAGTCATAAAATACCTCATCAGCCGTCGCCTGTTTACCTTATTATTAATTATAGGTTCCTTTTACGATAGGAGCCGACATGCGAAATGATTGATATGCAACAAACCATAAAGGTCTCCATCTGTGTTCCTGTGTATGGGGCTGAGAAATTCATAGAGAAGTGTGCCCGTTCACTCTTCGAACAGGACTATCCTGATATCGAGTATGTGTTTGTCAACGACTGTACGCCCGACCGTAGTATTGAGATGATCCGTCAGGTATTGGCTGATTATCCTCAGCGACAGGCGTCTGTAAAGATTGTTGAACATGAGCATAACTGTGGACTCTCTGCTTCCCGGCATACGGGTGTGCTGCATGCGACAGGCGACTATTTTATTCATTTCGACGATGATGACTACATGGAGCCAGATGCCATCAGCCGTTATGTGGCCTGTGCTAAAGAGACAGAGGCGGACATAGTAATGGCCGATTATAATTTCGTCTTTCTGGATACAGTTGTGCCGCATTATGATATTGTTCCATCCGACAAGACCGATTATGTCAAGCGTTTGTTGACCCGCCGGTCAACGATTCAGATCTGGGGTCGGTTGATTCGTCGTTCTTTCGTGATGGCGAATAATCTCTTTGCGCCTGATGGGCTGGATCTCTCTGAGGATTTCGTTTTAGTGCCTGTCATGGTGTACAAGGCAGCCAAAGTGGCGAAGGTGGATGCCCCGTTGATTAATTATGTGAAGTACAATACGGCTTCTGGTTCCACTGTCGTGCGTCGTCGTGGTTTGGAGACCACAGTGAAGGCCATGGAGATGCTTTGTGACTTTTTCTCAAGTGTACCTGATGCTGCATTATATACGGAGACGCTCCAACAGGCAAAGCTTCACAATAAGGTGACGCTTTACGGATTGGCTGCTTTGGATGACTACGCCTATGTCCGTCCGCTCTATCCTGATGTTAGCGTGTGGCATTCTGCCATAGGACTAAAGAAGAAACTATTGTTGGTATTGGCCGGGTGGGGCTTCGACCGCTTGGTGTTCCTTTGTATTCATCGTGTCATAAAATAGAGATATTAGGTGATCTACGTAACATTTTCTTTTTTGCTGATTTCGATAGCGTCGTTCTTCATGGTGCCGTTGTCTTTCTCTAGGGAATTCTGCATTTGGGAGATGGTGACTTTCATGATTGTGGCAGTTCTCTTTCTGCAGCATAAAGTCAGACGTAATGGTATTATCTGTTTTGACATGTTTTTTATACCAACGTTCTTGTTGATTAACTATGCTCATGCAGTGTTTATTTACCCGGACGATGGTTTCCTGCCACCATTCCAGTTCCCTACTAATGTTGAACTCATTCCTTATGCCGTAAGTGTGGCACAGATGGGTATAGCCTTCTATATGTTTGGCAATATCTATTTTGAAAAAGATATTCAAGAAAAGATAGTCTTGAAAACTGATATCCCTAAGATGGCTGTCAATAGGATTGCTATTGTGTCATTTATTGCTAGTTTAGCTGTATTCTGCTATGTGATCGTTCTCAGGTTGGCAGCGGCATTCCAACACTTGTATCCTCGCCTGATGACGATGATTCTGTCGTTGATAGCCTTGTCTTGGTTTTTCCAGACACAACAACTCAATGCGGAGGACCATAGCTTCTTTGATATGCTTCGCAAGAACAAAATGAATATCGCTTCTACGCTGTTGTTTTCCGTTAGTCAGCTGTTTGTCGGCAGTCGTGCGGTTGTCTTGTTCCTACTCTTTATACTCCTCTTATTGGTCAATATCTATTATTTTCGAATTCGCTTTCGATTATTGTTGCCTGCGATGCTGCTTGGTATGTTTTTGATGGGCTTCCTAGCTATCATACGCGTATCTTCCTACAATCTGTCAAATGTCAATTTCATAGATGCTTTCAAATATGGAGTAGAGGTCATCATTGATTCACCTAGCATTTTATGGCTTTTCCTTTCAGATTTTGTAGTAAATGCCAAAACTCTTTATGATGCAGTGGACTTTACAAGACTGAATGGCTTCTTGATGGGTACATCCTATGTCCAGTATCTATTCGTATTCGTTCCTATGGGTGGCTCCTATTTCACTAAGTTGTTGACGGGATTGGATATGGATGAGGTGCGTACGGGAAATATCCTTACGAGTTTCTCTGATGCAACATATGGTCTGGGCACCAATATGGTGGGGGATCTCTATATGAATTTCTCTTTTCTGGGCGTTGTCATCTTGATGTTCCTATTGGGAATGCTGGTGGCAAGGGTTGAGATTCCGAAGTCGAAATACCAGCTATATGCTTATATGGCTCTTTTTGCCAATTGTATTTATCTCGTTCGCGCAGACATCTTCAGTTGGCTTACGTTCTTTGTGTTCTTTCTGATTTTCGACTGGTTATTGCGAATTCATATTGTCTATGACGAAGATATTACAGATTAATGTCGCTGCCAATTGGGGGTCTCATGGCCGTATTGTCGAAGGTATTGGTCAGGTAGCTCAGGCTAATGGGTGGGAGAGCTATATCGCCTATGGCCGTTATGCCAATCCCTCTAGTTCTCATCTGATCAGGGTTGGAAACCTCTTCGAACAGTGCCTTCATGGTGCAGAGTCGCTCTTATTCGACCGCCATGGCCTGGGGTCTCGTTGGGCCACACGCCAGCTGATAAAAGAGATTGACCGAATCCAGCCGGATATCATACATCTTCATAATATTCATGGTTTTTACCTGAATTATCCGTTGTTATTCAACTATCTGTCTCAGCTCGACATCCCAGTGGTATGGACACTCCATGATTGTTGGTCTTTTACAGGCCATTGCGCACAGCCTATCTATGCGCATTGTGAGCGCTGGAAGAAACAATGTTGTCACTGCCCCTTACAGTACAAAGGCTATCCCAAGAGTTACCTGCTCGACTGTAGTCGGCATAATTATCGCATGAAGTGCCGTTATTTCCACTCTGTCAAGAACCTTCATTTGGTCACAGTATCCAAGTGGTTGGAAAGTCAGGTGCAACAGTCTTTCATGCAGGATATTGATATTCGAACCATTCATAATGGTCTCAATACAGAGGTGTTCCAGCCTACAGGCAGTCTTTCGCCTGCAGAGGAGGGACAGGCTCCGTTGGTGCTTGGCGTATCCAATGTGTGGTATGAATGGAAGGGACTTGAGGACTTTGCTCGCCTGCGTGATTTGCTACCCGATGACTACGAGATTATGCTTGTTGGCGTCAGCGAAGATCAGATGCACCGTTTGCCTGAAGGGATTACATGCATCCGTCGTACCGACAGCATCAGCCAGTTGGCAGCGATCTATGCTCAAGCGGACGTCTTTGTCTCTCCCTCGTGGGGAGAGTCGTTTGGCATGACTACGGCCGAGGCTCTTTCCTGTGGTACACCGGCAATTGTCTATGAGACCTCTGCCTGTCCTGAGATTGTGGATAGTCAGACGGGTAGAGTGGTGCCCCTTGGCGATGTAGAAGCCCTTTCCAAAGCCGTTGTGGAACTTTGTGAACGACCAGATAAGGAGACCATGCGTAAAGCTTGTCGCCAACGGGCTGTCACTCTTTTCGACCAGCAGGACAAGTACCAAGAATATTTCAACCTCTATACAGATCTTCTGAAACATAAATCGTGATGAAACTATCCATCATAACAGTGACCTACAATTCGGAGCGCACCCTTCGTGACACGATGGAGAGCATCCTCAGTCAGACTTTCCAGGACTTCGAGTACATTATTGTCGATGGAGCCTCGAAGGATGCTACCCTTGATATCATCCGCGAGTATGAGCCTCGTTTCCAGGGGAAGATGCGCTATGTCAGCGAACCCGACAAGGGCATCTACGACGCTATGAACAAGGGCTTTGCGATGGCTACTGGCGATGTTATTGGTATTCTCAATTCTGATGATTTCTTTACTTCTGACGATGTCCTGCTGGCGGTAGTTGATGGTTTTGCTGGCGAATATGTGGATGCAGTCTATGCAGATATCCACTATGTTAATACCGACGACCTGACTAAATGTGTGCGCTATTATTCTTCCAGTGTCTTCCGACCTTGGATGATGCGCTTTGGCATGATACCCGCCCATCCGTCGTTCTATTGCCGGAAGGCTGTTTATGACCAGTATGGCTCGTTTGATACCACCTATCGGATTGCCGCTGATTTTGAGATCCTGCTTCGTCTGATCTTCATTCATCGCATCCGTACACGTTATGTGAAGAAGGATTTTGTGACGATGCGTCTGGGGGGTGCCTCTACCACAGGCTATGGTTCTTGGTCGCTTATTATGAAGGAGCACCTGCAGATTATGAAACGGCATGGGGTCGTAACCAACCGTTTCCTGCTCAGTCTGCGGTATATCTATAAACTTTTTGAATTCCTCTGATGGACTATTTGGATCTCATCTTGCCTCTTCTGCCACTGCTCCTTTCCATGGGACTGGCCACCTATATCATACCCCGCATTCTTGTCGTGAGCGTCAAGAAAGACTTGGTCATCCCTTCTCGTACAACGAAAAAAGGAAGATTGCGCGTCCCACGTCTTGGTGGTGTTTCACTTTTTCCTATTTTGGTCATCAGTCTGGGTGTAACGGTTGTTGCCTTATTGATGTGCAGCAGAACGTCGGTGATTGACAGAGAGTCTGGTGCTTCCTTCGTACAGTATATGTTTGGCATGGCAGGTCTGACCACCATGTATCTGTTGGGTGTCATGGACGATTTGCTGGGCGTCTCTCTTAAATCCAAGTTGTTCATCGAGTTCCTGGCGGCCCTGTTGATACCGTTGTCAGGCCTTTGGCTCGACGATTTCCATGGATTGTTGGGTATTTACGATGTACCACCTTTCTTCGGGATTCCTCTTACCATCCTTGCCATCCTCTATATCACGAATGCCATCCCTATGCTCGACGATGTCGACGGATTGGCTTCTGGTCTGTCGATGATGGCCTTTACAGTGTTGGGGACTATGGCTTATCTGGGTGGTATACCACTAGTGATGGTGCTTTGCGTAGCAATGGTCGGCATGCTCATGCCTTTCTTTTTCCGTAATGTGATGACACGGCGTATCGGCTGGCGAAATATCTATCTGGGTGATACGGGTTCACTCTTCATCGGCTACGTGTTATCCTTCGTCGTGCTTGTATTGAGCCGTTTGGGTGGCACGCATCTTCCGGAAGGCATTATGATGGCATGTTTTGGTACTCTGATCATTCCGATGTTCGACGTGCTGCGCGTAGCAGTGACCCGCTTGATCAATCACCGAAATATCTTTCAGCGCGACCAAAACCATATCCAGCACCGTCTGATTCAGGGTGGAATGGGGTCTATGGAAGTTTTGGTGACTATTCTCGTGCTTACCCTGTTCTTCGTTGTACTTAACATCGTTGGAGTATGGCTTGGCTGGAATCTTTCCGTGCTGTTTATCACTGACTTGTTCTTATGGGTTATTTCCCAGGTGGTAATCAGCTATTATAAAAATAAAAACAGAGATTTACGTGATGATGGATGATATGATGATGCGACTCTATTCAGTGGTTGTACCCTTTTTTTTGTCGGCTGTCCTTGGCTGGTTGTTCATACCGAGGGTGCTCATTCTCAGTCACCGTAAGCGTCTGTTTGATATTCCCGATGAGCGCAAGATGCACAATATGCCCATTCCGCGTTTGGGGGGCATTACCTTTCTACCCATCTTGCTGATTTGTGTCTGTATGGTGTTTGGCATATGGGTGATGATGGATATGAGCTACGACCTGCGTGGATTTCATTTGCTTTTGGTGCGTTTCATCTTATTGTTTGTGGGTATGATGATGCTCTTCCTTGTGGGAGTTGTCGACGACCTTATTGGCGTCTCCTATCAGGCTAAGTTCATGGTCCAGATAGTGTGTGCCGTACTTTTCCCGCTCTCTGGTTTGTGGATCCATGATCTTACGGGCCTTTTCTGGCTCGGCGAGATTCCGGCCTGGTTGGGCATTCCGCTGACGGTTTTTGTGGTGGTCTATGTCACTAATGCCATTAATCTTATCGATGGTGTCGATGGTTTGGCAGCAGGTATATGTTTCGTGGCTCTGCTGACATTGGGCTTGGCAGCAATGATGCGTTCCCAGTATCTTTTTATGGTTGTTGCTTTTGGTATGCTCGGTATTCTCCTGCCCTTTTGGCTCTTCAATGTCTATGGAAATGTGCAGCGGGGTAATAAGATATTCATGGGTGATACAGGCAGTCTGACGTTGGGTTATCTCGTTAGCTTCCTGCTTATCTATATGGCTGGTGAGGCTGATATCCTTTTCCCCCGTGAGATGCTGGTCATCGGTCTCTCTACGATGCTCATCCCCATGTTCGATATCGTTCGGGTGGTAATGGCCCGTATCCGTAACCATCGTAATCCCTTCCTGCCCGATAAGAACCATATCCACCATAAGATCCTACGCACGGGCATCGGACCTCGACTGACGATGCTTATTTTGATATTAGCTTCTCTGACGATGGTACTGATTACGATCTGGGCGGTATGGGTGCGTATTTCGGCGACCTGGATTTTCTTTATCGACGTAGGCTTTTGGCTGGCATTCGACTATACGGTCAATTATTTTATCTACAGGAATCACCGTCAGCGCTATGAGTAATTTTCCTACCGATTCTTTGGCTATGTCGGGATTTCTTTGTACTTTTGTCCCCCGAAATTATATTATTTAGTATGAAAAGACTCTTTTTGTCAATATTGTTGATGCTATTGCTTGTGTTACCAGGTTTTGCACAAGGCATGAGCGATACGCAGGTTTTACAGTATATACAGCGTGAGGTGAAGGCCGGTACCAGCCAGTCGCAGATAGCTGTCAAGTTGATGCAGCGTGGTGTTGATATGAAACAAATCCAACGCGTTCGCCAGCTTTACGAGAAACAGAATGGCACCTCTGCGACGAGCAGTCCCTCGAGAACAAGTAGTGCAGGAGTAATCATTACAGACTCCCGTTTGCGTGAGTCGAACGGTGCTGTGCGAGTGGATGCACAGGGTAATCCCCTTTATACTTCTTCCAATGGATATAATCCGGTTGGAGAAAGTCTGGAGGTGAGACCTGACCTGGATACACGGCCGAATGTCTATATTAAGGATTCTGTTAATCTTACTGTCAATGGCAAACGGGTTTTCGGACGCGACATTTTCAACAAACGTTCGCTTTCTTTTGAGCCGAATATGAATATAGCCACTCCCGCTAGTTATGTGGTTGGTCCTGGTGATCAGGTGGCCATAGATGTCTATGGGGCTTCTCAGACCTCTAAGACCTATGAGGTTTCACCAGAAGGAACGATTATAATCGAGGGCTTCGGGCCTATAGAAATAGGCGGACTGACTGTGGCACAAGCCAATCAGAAGATTAAGGACCAGCTGGGACAGCGTTATCGTCAGTCCAGCATCCGTATGACCGTCGGACAGACACGTACTATCACGGTGAATGTGATGGGTGAGGTCTCTGCTCCTGGCACTTATACGCTTTCCGCCTTCGCCTCCGTATTCCATGCCCTTTACATGGCTGGCGGTGTCAACGGTTTGGGTACGCTCCGTAATATCAAGGTCTATCGTGGCGGTCGTCAGTTGTCTGTTGTCGATGTCTATGATTATATCCTCAATGGCCGTCTTTCTGGCAATGTCCGACTAGCTGATGGCGATGTCATCGTCGTGGGCCCCTATGACTGTATTGTGGATGTGACTGGCAATGTGAAACGTCCGATGGCTTATGAGATGAAGAAGAATGAGAGTGTGGCCACCTTGTTGAAATATGCTGGCGGCTATGCGCCGAAGGCCTTTAAAAAGGCTGTACGCCTTAGCCGAATCGGTGGTGAACATCTCTCTGGTCACAGTGTCTCTGAGTTTGAGATGGCTGATTTCCGTTTACTGGATGGCGACTCGGTCATCGTCGATTCCATTGACGGCCGTTACGAGAATACGGTCTCTGTCTCTGGTGCTGTCTTCCATGCGGGAATGTACGATCTGGGCGACTGTTCGACAGTTCGTGCCCTGATTGAGAATGCTGGAGGTCTCACGGAGGAGGCTTTCGTGGCTCGTGCCGTTCTGCATCGCATGAAGGCCGACCGTACGCGTCGTGTCGTCTCTGTCGATATTGATGGTATTATGTCCGGTGCTGTGGCCGACATGCCGTTGGAGAACGAGGATGAACTCTTTATCCCATATCGTATCGAGGCGATGAGCCGTCGTACGGTGACCATCCATGGTGAGGTGCAGTTCCCTGGAACCTATGAGTTTGCTGACGACGAGACCATCGAGGACTTGATTCTCCAGGCTGGAGGTCCGACTGATGCCACCTCTACAGCCCGTGTCGATGTGTCGCGCCGTATCAGTGACCCAGCCGCCACCACCTCTGACAAGACCATTGCCCAGTCGTTCTCTTTCCCCATCCGTGAGGGTTATAAGATTCAGGTCGATCCCGGCTTTACTCTCAAGCCTTACGATGAGGTGTATGTGCGTAAGAGCCCGGGCTATCAGCCCCAGCGTAACATCCAAGTCCTTGGTGAGGTACTCTTCGAAGGTGACTACGCCCTGCCCACCAAGAATCTCCGTCTCTCTGAGGCCATCAAGGCTGCCGGTGGTGTGACGGCTGAGGCTTATGTTCGTGGAGCCCGTGTGGAGCGTGTGCTCAACGAAGACGAGCGTTTCCGTGTAGAGACGTTGATGAAGATGGCCCGTCAGCAAACAGGCCGTGGTCTCGACACGACCATCGTGACACGTACCGACAGCATCTACTATGTCGGTATCCACCTTGACAAGGCTCTGGAGCACCCAGGATCCGACTACGACATCATCCTGCGTGAGGGCGATCGTCTCGTTGTGCCTGAGTACAATGGAACGGTGAAAATCAATGGCAACGTGATGTATCCCAATACGGTGGCTTATAGCGATGGCAAGGACTATAAGTGGTATATCAATCAGGCAGGTGGCTATGGTAACAACGCACGTCGCTCGCGTACCTATATTCTTTATCAGAATGGTACAGTCTCTAAGGCCAAGGGCAATGCGAAGATTGAACCAGGCTGTGAGATTATCGTTCCGTCGAAGACTCGTACCACTCAGCAGACCATTGCGACCATCGGCTCGCTGGGTACTTCGATGGCCACTATCGTCACCCTTCTGGTTAGCGTGATGAATCTTCTGAAATAGGAATTTAATTATTAAACATGAATAAATACGTTAAGGATTACACCATGCATGACAAAAAAGAGGCTGCTTTTGATTTTAAGCTACTAAAGAGCCTTTTTCGCCTTAATGGTCATTGGATTATTGTTTCTGTGGCCGTATGTTTCTTATTGGCTGGTATTTATCTATGGTTTACACCGACTAAAGTGACGGTTGCAGGTACCATGGAACTTATTGACAGATCACAAAAAGGAGGAGGAAGTGCCATGTCACTAGGTAAATCCATGTTGAATGCCCTTCCAATGAGTATGGGTAGCTTATTTAGTGGAGGTTCCTCGGATATAGAGTCAGAGAAGGAAATTTTGAAGTCCAACACCTTGCTCCGAACAGTTGTCAAAGATCTTAACCTTCAGACGGAATATAGTGTGAGCAGCTTAGGGCGAAAAGCAATTCTATATAAAAACCAGCCTGTCAATGTGAGTTTGGATGAGGCTCATATGAAGTGGCTCGACACAGAACTGCCGCTTACTTTCCATCAGATAGAGTTGAAGATAAACAAAGCCAATGATGGATATACCATAGAGCCTACATTGATAGAGGGCAAGCAGGAGACAGAACTTCCAGCTCAAACCTTTGCGACACTTCCTGCAACGTTGAAGACCGACTATGGTACCCTGACACTGACGGAAAATAATACTCTTACGGACAAGCAACGAATGGCCTTCGTGGGCAATTATACACTTCTTGTAACGATTACGCCGCCAACGACAGTGGCAAATGTCTATAAAGGACGCCTCAATCTGGAGGCTCCGACCAAGAAAGTGACAAATATGCTGAGTGTAAAACTGAAAGATGAGAATTTGATACGAGGCATTGATTTTGTAAACCACCTTATAGAGGCTTATAATCAGCGTGCTAATGACGAAAAGAATGAAGAAGCTCGTAAGACCGACGAGTTTATTAATGCACGTCTGGCAAGGCTTGATGCCGAGCTAGGCACCAGTGACGCAGATTGGGAAGGCTCCAAGAAGAATTACCAGATTGTGAGCCCAGAGGTTGATGCTTCCGAGGTGGTTCAGAAAAGGGGTGCCTATGAACTTCAGTTAGTCGAGATCGGTACGCAAATCCAGCTTCATGACTATCTGAGTGAATTTGTTAATGATCCCGCCAATCTCTTTGAGGTTATTCCGGCCAGTGTGGCTAATATAGGATCCTCTACTTCGGCGATGGGAGTCTCTTCTGGCTCTACTTCCTTGTCCACTTCTTCAGGCGCTTCTGGTGCGACGGCCGAGGCCTATATGGGCTTGATTACCCAGCACAACGAATTGGTTAACCGGCGCAAGGATTTCTTGAGGAGTATGAGCGAACAGTCCCCTCAGATTCAGCGACTTACTGAAATGATTAAGGATCTTCATCCCACCCTTCAGCAAGCCATGAAGCGCGATCGTCAGAACCTGGTGTTGCGTCGTAACAATTTGGAACGTGAGTATGCCAAATATCAGGGACGTGCTTCTATGGCGCCAAAGGTTGAACGTGTTTTGACAGAAATCGGACGTCAACGTGAGATTAAACAGGGTGTCTATCTGCTCATGCTTCAAAAACGTGAAGAAACTGCCATGGAATTGGCTAATACCACAGATAAGGGTAAATTTATTGATGAAGTCACTGCAACAGGTTCGCAGCCAATGAAAGTTGTCGTGTTCTTTATCGCTGGTTTCTTGGGCTTTTTCTTGCCAGTGGGTATCCTCCTTCTTTTGTTCATGTTCAAATCCACGGTTGATGTGCCTGGTGAACTTAAGAAATGCACGAAGCTGCCTTTGTTGTGTATGCTTGCACCTGATGAAGGGGATGAGGCCATACGTAATGTCCGGACAAACTTGCTAGCTCAACTTAAGGATGGCCAGCGTGTCATTATGGTGACATCCGATCGGGATGGTGATGGCAAGACTTATCTTGCCAAGCATCTTGCAGAGAGTCTGACGGCTATTGGAAAAACTGCTCAGTATATTGATTGCGATTTGCGAAAGAGTGCCCGTGCGGATATGCATCCGGCCGATTATTTTGCATCTGCTGTATTTACAGAGAAAGTCAATCAAGCCAAGGCTACCAACGACTATATAATCCTCGATACACCGTCTTTGGGTAAATTTGCCGATGCAAATATCATCGGACAGCAGGCTGATGCTACGATTTATATGGTGAAAACAGGGTCAACCCCCAAGATAGTCCTTGAAGCGCTCAATGAGGAGACACGTATTCCCAATCCAATGCTCGTGCTTAATGCTGTTGATATGTCTAAAAGGAAATATAAGTTTCTAGTAAAGTAATACCTTGATATGAAAAAAGTATATTGTTTCTTACCGCTTTTTCTTCTGGTGCTTTTGCTGACGACTTCGTGTGTCAGTACGAAGAAATTGTCCTATTTCGAAAACCTTGAATCCATTGATGCTGCTTTGAGTCGCCAGTCGTTCGATGCCAGGATTATGCCAAAGGATATGCTTCAGATTCAGGTGTTTACGTTGACGCCAGAGGCTTCTGCGCCTTTTAACCAACCTTCTGCGTTCAGAAGTGATTACCTGGTAGATAATGATGGTAACATAGAATACCCTGTTATTGGCACCATTCATCTGGGCGGTATGACGAAGGGAGAAGCCGAGGCGGCTATGAAGGCAAAGATAGCACCTTACATGTCAGCCACGGAGAATGTGGTAGTGCATATCCACATGAGCAATTACAAATTTGCAATTTTGGGAGGTGTCAATCGCCCAGGTGTCTTCACTACGCCGAATGAGAAGGTTAGTATCCTCGAGGCCATTGCCCAGGCTGGCGACCTCACGACCTTCGCCTATCGTGACAGGATATACCTGATTCGTGAAGACAGTTTGGGTCAGAAAACCTTCCATCAGTTGAACATCAACGATGCCAACATCGTCAGCTCACCTTATTTCTACCTCCAGCAGAATGATGTCATCTACGTGGAGCAGAAGAAGATCCAGGCTCGTAATGCCTTTATTTCTGCTAATACCTCCATCTGGTTCTCGCTGGCCAGCTCCCTCATGTCCATTGCAACTTTTATCCTAGCGCTCACACGATAAAAGATAGATATACTGAAAATATCCCTGCGCTCGTCTTGCGAGCGCAGGGATATTTTTTAGTAGGTAATCTCGATGACTGGCCTGAACCAGGTTTCCGCTCGGAAACCCTCCGTGAAGCCCGTGTGCTTCAGCACCCCATTGACGACACCTATGTCATAACTTTTGATAGTTTCTCCGTCTAGACAATAGTACCCATGGTCGAAAGCCCGGAAGGATAGGGTAGCGTCCAAGGCAAACACCTCGCATTCTGCAGGTGTAGGCAGTCGCCAGTCGCCTGTGGCACCCGTCGGCTTGTTGACCAGAGCCGCAAAGGCTGTATCTAGGAGATCTTGGTTACTGATACCATTGTCCTGTTTCTTGCGCAAGAGCACAGCTTTCCGATGCTCCGCATCGACACTGACCACATAGTAGCCACCATAGGTCTGTCCGACCGTCGGTACCGCCTTGTCCTTGTTTTCTCTTTTGTTCCCGGCGTTGTCTTCGTTGAAGTCGAAGGTCATGGTCACCGGTTCTCCCCAGGCTGCATAGGTCAGTGAGGCTTTGATGGAGGTAGCCCAGGCTTCCGAGTAGGTGGCATGGATTTGCACCTGCTTATTGGCTGGCAGTCCCTCTTCGCCCGTCACATACGAGTAGTGCCGCTCTCCCTCCGCTGTCGTCATGCTGATGGTGATGGTTGCCCTGCCAGCCGAGGGGAAACAATACACCGGCTCGTTGGTCTCCCATGTCGCGTCGTGCTTTGTTAGGCTGATGGCCATGAAGAAATCCTCGAAATAATAACTACCATCCAGCTTCAGCACTTTGTACAAGGGCCTGATACTCACGTCGACGGCCGTCACCTCGGCCGGTACTTCGAGGATGCTGATGCCCGTGACACAGACCACCTTCCGTTCGAGGCTGATGTTAAGATCTTTCGCATCCCCTCTGGCGTCCAAGCTATGGTTTCATTGTTCATCACTCCCTCCGAGCAGCTCTCGAAGGCCATCATGCTGCTTATAGCAGCAACAAAAATACATAACTTTTTCATAGTTGTCTTTTCTTAGCGTTAGACATGTTAACTGACAGCAAAGGTACACATAAGTTTTCATATCGCCAAATTTTATCGAAAAAAAGTGTAGAATCTTTGGCTATTCCGTATATTTATTGTACTTTTGCAGTGATGTTAGACTCAATGAATAGTAATTTATTAGAATCCACTCCGGTTGTATCGAGTGATGTGCATTGGTATCCCATGCGTGTCACTTATCAGCGTGTCAAGTCCATCAAGACCCTATTGGATGCTGACCAGGTTGAGAACTTCCTTCCTATGCGTTGGGAATGGCAAGAAAAAAAGGACGGTCAGCGTATGCTGAGTCACCGTCCTCTCATCGCCAGCATGATCTTCGTGCGCGACACGCGCGAACATATTATTGAGTTGAAACAGCTTCCTGGCTACGAGCCCCTTCGTTTCTACACCCGTCCGTCGGCGAACGAGAAAAACCGCCGTGAGATCTTCCCCATTCCCGACAAGGAGATGGACGACTTCATCCGTGTCTCCACGTCCGAAGATGAGCGAGTTGTTTTCCTCGACGATACCGACTATCTCCGTGCTGTTGGTCAGCGTGTTCGCGTGGCAGTGGGTGAGTTCGCTGGTGTCGAGGGCGTCATCAAGCGCATCAAGAACAATAAGTGCGTGGTCGTCCGTCTCGAGGGCATCGCCGCCGTCGCCATCCTCCGCTTCCCCGTCCACTCCCTTATCAAACTCTAATAATGAAGGATGTTGGCCTATCCGTGTTTCCAAATAAGGTCGTATGGTTTGTTGGAGTAGATGTTGAGTCTGTATTGCCTTGCCATTCGGCCCCATCTCGCAGGCACGGCGACGAATCGGAACAGGAAACACTAAACTCTGTCGCCTATCAGTTTACTGCGAAGTCCCAGATGGGAGTCTATCACAGAGGATAGAATCCTGTCAAATTTGTCCAAAACGAAAAATTTTCCACCAAAAGTGGTGATTTCCTCAGATTTTTTGCTTACCTTTGCCATGACATTGATGAATTTTGCCTGTTTTGATTTTGCAGCACTAAGTTACGTGGGAATTCTGACATGGCCAAATCCTAAGCAGCTTGTTGTTGCTTATGCACTTACAAATAAAGCAAAACTAAAGTGCTGCGGAATTTAGGTGTAAGGAAGTGAATAATTTATTTATGAGATGTAAAACGGCAGTCGTTTTTTGCAATGATACTTGGCTTGGGCTGGGACTTATAAGATGTCTCGGAGAGGTAGGAATTCGGCTTGAATGTTATAGCTATGGTGAACACGAAAGTTTTATATTGGCAAGCAAATATGTCAGCAAAGGAAGGATTTTTAAAACGGCAGAGGACGTTTTGGCATTTCTTGTGAATGACTATCAATGCCTTGATGAAGAGAAACCTGTACTTTTTACAATACCTGATGATCCTGCATATCTTGTTGACATGCATCTTGATAAGTTGAAGAATAAATTTATATTGATGAATGCTGGCCAACAAGGTGACATTGGCTACTGGATGGACAAGAGGAAAATGGCAAAAATGGCTAAAAAGCACGGACTGGTCGTTCCATGGACTATAGAATTGTCAAAAGATGAGACCATTCCGGATTTTATTAATTATCCTGTTTTTACTAAAAGCGTAAGCACTATTGAGGGAGGAAAGAATGATGAGGGCATCTATTGGAACAAGAAAGAGCTGGGAGAAAAAATGGCAACGGTTGTGTCTGACAGATTTCTTGTTATGACCTATATAAGGAAAAAGCAAGAGATAGATTTCTTTGGTATGTCTCTGAAAGGGAAGGTATATATAGATTATCATGACGAGATTAGCCGTTTCCCTGATGGTGCTTATGGATATTATGGAATTTTTAAAAGAGATGGTTATGAGGAGATACGGCAGAAATGCATCTCAATGATGAAGGAGATTGGGTATGAAGGACTATTTGATATTGAATTCTTGTTGGGAGAGGATGGCATTCTCTATTTCATGGAGATAAACTTCAGGGTGGATGGCGCTATTTACAAATTAACACCAGGAGTAAATCTACCTGCAGAATGGTGTAAATTGGTTAGTGAAGCCAAGGATGATTTACCAGAAAGTCTTCCTCTGAAGAAAGACTGTTTTATAGGTATGACGGAATTCCCTGATTTTCGGGCGAGTGTTTTATCTGGTAAAATGAATCCTTTTAAATGGTTTTGGGAATTCTGTATGGCAGATAAGCATATGATGATTAATTTCAAAGATCCTTTGCCAGTTCTAGTGTGGGCATATCAACTGATAAGTGGTAGATAAATAAGTAGGCAATTCATATTGTCATATTTGAAAATATAATTCTAATTCAGATCCGCAGATAATTTATCAATGGTCTAGTTTTCGTGTAATTCGACCAAGCATGAGCCAGTTCCCCTTACCCCGTAAGGTCGAGCGGCTTAGGCCAAAACATCAATGAAGGATGTTGTCCTATCTGTGTTCGGCGCGTTAACTAAAGTGCTGCGGAATTTTGGAAAAAACTGATATTGTAAGAAAAATGGATTTTTACAAAGATAAATCCCTTTTTCTTTGTCAATGTCAATTATTAATAGTACCTTTGCACGCGATTTAAAAATGGAGAGTATTTGTGTTATCGTCAGAGTTACTGGACTCAGTGCTTGAAAGGCCCATCTCTTCAGCATTATTGTTATATACTTTTGTTTCCCCTGCTTAAAGGTGGGGTGTCCCCTTGCTTTTTTTAAAAATCCCGCATTTTCTTCCTTTTCTTCAGGAATTTGATTCACTTTTTAAAATTGTGGAAATCTTTTTATGAAAGATAATTGGACGTTGATCATCCGACCCCAGCAGAAATTATGGAGTGTTGACTTCAAGGAGATATGGCGATATCGTGATTTGATAGCATTGTTTGTCAAGCGTAATATCGTCATACAGTATAAACAGACCATTCTTGGTCCGCTGTGGTATATCATCCAGCCGGTTCTGACCGTCATCATGAACATGGTGGTGTTTGGTGGTATAGCTGGCATGAGTACGGATGGTGTGCCTCAGATTCTTTTCTATTTGGCAGGTAACGTGTGCTGGTTCTATTTCTCCGACTGTCTGAATCAGACATCGAAGACGTTCACCGACAACCAGGCCATGTTCGGCAAGGTCTATTTCCCTCGAATGGTCGTACCCATATCGACCGTCCTGAGCAACCTCCTGCGTTTTGGCATCCAGATAGGGCTGTTCGTGGTGCTCTATCTCTATTATTTCTATGCCGGAACAAGTGTCAGTCCTAACAGCTATTTGCTCCTGTTTCCGGTCTTCATCATTCTTTTGGCAGGCCTCGGACTCGGTTTTGGTATTCTGGTTTCTTCCATGACAACGAAATACCGCGACCTGACTATCCTGTTCACGTTTATCGTGCAGCTATGGATGTATGCGACCCCTATTGTCTATCCCTTAAGCATGGTGCCTGAAGGAAAGTTGCGCATGCTCATCTTAGCCAATCCGATGACGCCTGTTATCGAGGCTTTTAAGTATGCCACCCTTGGTCAGGGCTATTTCTCATGGGAGGCTTTGGGCTATAGTTTTGCCTTTATGACAGTGCTGCTGGTTGTTGGCATCGTCGTGTTCAACAAGGTTCAGCGTTCCTTCATGGATACCGTATGATTGAGATCTTCTTATGAAAGCAATAGAATTCGAGAACGTAGGAAAACAATACCGGTTGGGTCTTGTCTCCACTGGTACGATTAGTCATGACCTGAATCGCTGGTGGACGATGAACATCCTCCATAAAGAAGACCCTTATCTGAAGATTGGTGAGACCAACGACAGAGCTCATAAAGGCCAAAGCGACTATGTATGGGCTTTGAAGGACATTAATTTCTCGGTAGAGCAGGGTGATGTCGTGGGCATCATCGGTAAGAATGGCGCAGGCAAGAGCACATTGCTCAAGCTCCTGTCGCGTGTGACGGCCCCAACGACAGGCTTGATCAAGGCACGAGGTCGTATCGCTTCCTTGTTGGAGGTAGGTACTGGCTTTCATCCAGAGATGACGGGCCGTGAGAATATCTATCTCAATGGTGCTATCATGGGCATGACCAAGCAGGAGATCAGTCGGAAACTTGACGAAATTGTTGATTTCTCAGGCTGTGAACGCTATATCGACACCCCTGTCAAGCGCTATTCCTCTGGTATGACCGTTCGCCTTGGCTTTGCCATCGCAGCCCATCTGGAACCCGAGATTCTGGTTGTGGATGAGGTTCTGGCCGTCGGCGATGCCGAGTTCCAGAAGAAAGCCATAGGAAAGATGCAGGACGTCTCGCGAGGCGAAGGGCGCACGGTCCTTTTCGTGAGTCATAACATGGACTCCATGCTGAACCTCTGTCATCATGGTATTCTTTTGGAGAATGGGGGTATAAAATATACAGGCGATATCAAGGCGACTGTGGCCGAGTATCTAGGAGGAGACAACGAGATGAAGTTCGTACAGAATAAGCCATCCAGTCCTCTTTACCTTTCGTCGGTAACCTTTTTCGGTACGCCGGCGAATGAGACAGGTCTCTTTGCGTTTGATGAAGACATCACTTTCTCTGCAGTCATCAGGAAGGAAGCTGGCTTTAAGGTCGATAAGAATGCCGTGATGAGTGTCATCATCATGACTTCAAACAGGACCCGTATCTGCAATTATGAGATACCTATCGGAGATATGCAAGAGATGGAACGTAAATTTGATTTCCGTTACAAAGCCCAAACCCTGCTTCCCAACAGGTATCTGATAAGAATCGTTATGCACATCCCGAATGTTCAGTTCTATGACAGACAAGACACCTGCACTTTTAAGGTGTCAGACACTGGTACTGAATTCTTGAAGTATAATGGTTCGGATAATGGCCTGATTATCTACACGCCTACTCTCACAACAACCAAGTCGTAATGGAAACAAAAGAACTGTTACTGAAGACTTTACAAGCTTTCATCAGCTTTTGCGATAAGCATGACCTGACCTATTTCGCGGCTTACGGAACCGCTTTGGGAGCCGTGAGACATCATGGATTTATCCCTTGGGACGACGATATCGACGTACACATGCCCAGAGCCGATTATCAGCGCCTGTGGGCGTTGCGTCATGAGATACCGACACCTTACAAGGTTGCTGACATTCCCGAACTGGGATATACGGCTCCCTTCATGAAATTCATGGATATGAGCACCTCTGTCTGGGAGTTTGAGCGAAAGCCATACATGCTGGGGGAATACATTGATATCTTCCCATTGGATTCATATCAACCGGAAGATGTCCCTCACGTCAAGGACTTGAAGAAAAAGTTGGATGAGTCTTTCTTTGCCTATTTCAGATGTCTGGACAGGTGGACCCTGAGAGAAATCGCCAGTGCCTTATGGCATTGCAAGAGGTCAACTTTCAAGAGCTACTGTATCCAGAACCTCTCGAATATAAAGCATGTGCGGCACTATCACTCGCAGGTCTTGGCTCTGCTCGATGAGATAAGTTCTATCGAGGAAGCCTCTTTATATTTCAGTTCAGCTGATGTTTATGCGGATTTCCCTATTTTTGAGAAATCATGGTTTGATCAGCCTGTTGACATGCCATTCGAGGGTATGACGATCAAAGTACCTAATGGCTATGATGGCTATCTGCGTGTATTGTATGGTGACTATATGCAACTCCCGCCAGAGGAAAAGCGTGTGTCCCATCACGCACGGCATTTTGTCAGTCTTGATAAGGGACTATCTATCAGACAGGCCAGGGCTATCATGAGAGCACAAGCAGGGAAAAAGGCAGAGTGATGCGGGTCCTTTACGATCATCAGATATTCTCCCGTCAGAAGTATGGCGGTATCTCCCGCTGTTTCGTGGAGTTGTACAGACACATGCCGGCATCGTGTCAGGCGATGATTGCTGTACGTGAGTCTGATAATGTCTATGCAAGGGAACTGGAGGGCGTAAGACCTCTGGGCTATCAGTATGACCACTTCATCTGTCGCCGGCATTTTTTGGGGAAAGGTCGTCTGCATCAGTGGTATGACCGTCTGACGGGAGGCGGATATTATCCAGACTATAATGAACACTACACGATAGAATTGTTGAAGAAAGGGGCATTTGATGTTTTTCATCCGACTTATTTCAGCGACTATTTCCTGCCATATCTGAACGGGAAGCCGTTTGTGCTCACTATCCATGACATGATACCAGAGTTGTATCCTCAATACTTTCCCAAGGATGATTTCCAAGTTGTCATGAAACGAAAACTGGCACCCTTGGCTTCAGCCATCGTTGCAGTGAGTGAGAATACAAAGCGTGATGTCGTCAGCATCTTAGGCGTTCCTGAGGAAAAAGTTCATGTGGTATATCATGGTAGCTCTTCCCCAATGGAATGGGCTGAAAAGAAATATGAATTTCCTTATATCCTGTTCGTAGGACAGAGAGGACTCTATAAGAATTTCCTGCCTTTTGTCAAGGCTGTCATCCCGACATTAAGGCGGCACAGGGACTTGCACGTGGTATGTACGGGCAGTCCATTCAATGATGAAGAACAGGCCGTGATTATCGGATATGACTTGCAGGAGCGGTTCCATGCTTCATTGGTCAAGGATGACAGCGAATTGTTCGCTCTCTACCATTATGCGCAGTGTTTCGTATATCCAAGTGAATATGAGGGATTTGGCATTCCCATCCTGGAGGCCTATCAGGCAGCATGTCCCGTCTTGCTGAACCATACAAGCTGTTTCCCTGAGATAGCTGGCGATGCTGCCATCTACTTCAGGATGGACAAGGACGGTTCCGACCTCGCAGACAAACTGGAATCTCTTCTGTCAATGACATCAGCCGAAAGACAGTCTCTGATAGAAAGACAGACATCAAGGCTTGGTAGATATTCATGGGATAAAAGTGCAAAGCAATTAGCTGCAATCTATGAAACTGTCCATCATCACAATTAACTATAACAATAAGGCAGGCCTCCAGCGCACCATCGACTCTGTCATCTGCCAGACTTGTAAAGATTTCGAGTGGATCGTTATCGACGGTGGTAGTACGGATGGCAGCAAGCAGTTGATAGAACTGTATCAGTCGCACTCTGCCTATTGGTGTAGCGAGCCAGACAATGGCATCTATCATGCCATGAATAAGGGTATTGCTCACTCGTCTGGTAATTATTTGTTGTTTCTTAATTCAGGTGATTGCCTTCATGACAAGTATGTGCTTAAAAGATTTTGTGATGAACAATATGATGTTGATATTGTTGCTGGAATATCTGTGAATATGGAAACAGGGAAGCCAATGAAGAATTTTCATTCGGATATTGCATGCCAATTGTTTTACGATTCTTTAAATCATCAAGCAACATTTATTAAAAGAGAGTTGTTTGATAACTATAGATATAATGAAGAAAATAAAATTGTATCGGACTGGGAGTTTTTTCTTCATGCAATATTGATTGATGGATGTTCTTTCATATATTCAGATATGGTGGTTGCAAATTTTGATGTAACAGGAATTAGCAATCAGTCTCAATGGGAAATAATTCAGAAAGAAGAAAGAAAAAAGGTTTTAGAGAAATATTTTAGCTCTTATGTACGTCATGATCTTATTGATTATTTTGAAATACTTTCTTCGGTTGAATATAAGAAGATGGTGCTTCTAAAAGGACGTACTGATTTTCTCTCTGTTTTTGTTAGAAAGTTGATTTCGATAATATTAAGATTTCAATGAAAAAAAGAAAGATATTGTTCGTTATTCCTTGGTTGCCATATCCCCTGAAATCGGGTGGCCATCAGGCTTTGTTTAATGGAATATATGCTGTAAGAAATGATCTTGAGGTTCATATCGCATATAAGGTGGAGAACGACAATGATTATTTAAATAATGAGAAAAAGTTTTTGGAGCTAATTCCTAATGCCAATCTTTACCCGTTATGTTGTAATGACACTTATCCTGTTTGGAGAAAGATAGCATCCCGTGTTAAGAAAGCAATGAAGAGTGTATTGGGTTTGATTGATGGTAAAGTGGAAAACAACAAATATGCAATGTGTGAAAGATGGATCAGTACTATTTCACCCATGCAGAAGGAATGGCTAGAACACGTGTCTAATATTTGCAAAAAGAATCAATTTGATATGATTCAGGTGGAAATGCCATGGTATGTTTCACAGATCCTGACTTTGCCTCGGGAATCCAATATTATATATGTTCATCACGAACTTGGTTTTGTCCGGAGGGAATTGGAACAAAAGCAAACTATTCTTGATGATTATATTAGAGCATGTAAATCTTTTGCAGATTATGCGGAAATTGGCTTACTGAATATGTATAACGCTGTTGTGGCGTTATCTCCAATTGATAAAAAGAAGTTGGAATGTCATGGTGTTACCGCCCCTGTTTATTCTTCTTTTGCGACAATCAATCTGAGTAACAATTTTGAGTGTCGTTCTAGTGATGGCTTGCAACTGTCTTTTGTTGGTCCTGATTCTCATTCGCCGAACTTAGTAGGAATAAAATGGTTCCTAAACAATTGTTGGGATAATTTAAAGAAAGGAAACTCTTCTTATAAACTGAAGATTATTGGGAAATGGGAAGAAAAGCATATTACGGAGTTGACTTCGAAATACCCGGATGTTGAATTCTTAGGATATGTAGATGATTTAGCAGAAGCAATACAAGGTACTGTTATGATTGTCCCCATAACTATTGGTAGTGGTATTAGAATGAAGATTTTGGAGGCTTGCTCGACTGGAGTACCTTTTGTTAGTACAAGTGTGGGGGCAGAAGGAATTCCTGTTGTCAGCGGAAAACATTGTTTTTTGGCAGATAAGCCAAATGATTTTGTGAATTGTTTAGTTCGTTTGCAAGACCCCGGCTTACAAAAAGGATTTGTGTTAGAAGCTCGTAAAATGGTTGAGATTAACTATTCTGTAGAAGCGTTACGTAAGAATAGGATGAATATTTATAATGATGTTCTTGGCAAGTCCCTTTCATAACACGGACTTGACCTTTGATGTTATGGACACTAAAGTTTTATTCTCAATACTTGTACCTGCATATAAAATGCAATATTTGAAAGAATGTATTGATAGTATTCTTTCTCAAACGTATGATTTCTTTGAAGTAATTATCGTTGACGATGCTTCTCCTTATGATATATGGTCAGTAATGTCTCTTTATAATGACAAGCGGATCAGATATTTTCGGAATGAAGTTGGTTTTGGCACATTAAACGTAGTCGGGAATTGGAATAAATGTTTGGAATATGCCACAGGTGATTATGTGATATGCATGGGTGATGATGATATGTTAGCTCCTACCTGTTTGGAAAACTATATTAGTTTGATAGGCAAATATCCCGGTCTCAATGTCTATCATACCCGGACATTAATCATTGACGAACATTCAGAAGTCTTTCAGATCCAGGAACAACGACCAGCTTACGAGTCTGGCTATTCGTTATGGTGGCATCGGTGGAATGGCAGAGTCCGTCAGTATATCGGGGATTTCCTGTATGACAGAGCCTATTTGATGTCTGTCGGCGGTTTCTATGATATTCCTTTAGCCTGGGCGAGTGATGATGTCACGGCAGTCCGGGCGGCGTTAGAAAAAGGAATTGCCAATACGAAGGAGCCAGGCTTCCTCTATCGGGAGAACCGAATGACGATATCCAACGCTGCTAATGGAAGAATAAAGGCCGAGGCAACCTGTTTGGAGAAGGAATGTTATGAGAATCTGCTGAAAAAGTCTTGCCCCGATGATGAAATCGACAGGCTCTATCTCTCTTTCCTGAGAAGAGATGTCAATGCGCATTTCCAACTGAGGTTCTCGCTTTGCTGTCAGGATGATATCGTCAGGAATCCACTCCGTGCACTTTTCTGGTTCAGACGAAGAAAACGATTCCTTTTGTCTGGTCGCCATGTGTGTGGCATCTTCGTCAGGGCATGTGTTCATCGTTTGACAGGACATTCACCACTATAAGAACAATGTAATGAAGCATAGGATATTGTTCATTTTACCCAGTCTGCCATGGCCGCTTGCGAGTGGAGGACTTCAGGCTTTGTTCAATGGTGTCAAGGCCATGGAGTCCGTTGCAGACATTTATATTATGTGTACCTTGAATCCTCAGGTCGAGCGGGAAAAAGCTCATGAGGAACTTAAGGCCAGGATAGCAAATATAAAGGGAATCTTCCAGTATGTGGAGCATAAGAAGGAATGGTCTAAGCGGAAACTGGCAATGAGGATATGTGCCAAGGTGGTCAACACACTGTTCAAACCGACACCTTCTGAAGACTTTGAAGCAGCGGTGACAGGCACTGGCTTAGGTGGTCATAGTGAGGATTATTACAGACTCATTCGGGAGATTATTGAACGGTATAACATCACTATGGTACAAGTTGAGATGCTTACCAATATTGATGCCATCATGGCCATTCCTGACCATGTTAAGAAGGTGTTTGTCCATCATGAATTAGGTTTTGTTCGTAACCAACTCTTGTTAGAACAGCAGACGCAAGAGAATTGCTTGGGGCGTCTGCTCTGCACTCTCGAGAAAACGAAGGAGATCTCACTTCTTAACCAGTATGATGCTGTCATCACATTGTCAACCATCGACAGAGACAAGTTGGTAGAGGTTGGCGTGACCTCTACCATTTATCCATCTTTTGCGGTCGTTAGTACGTCAGCGGATAGTGCGCTGCTTCAGGAACAGACAGAAAGGGTCTTAAGCTTCGTGGGTCCTGAGTTCCACACACCGAACAAGTTAGGCATGGAATGGTTTTTGACCCATGTATGGATTCCCCTAAAGAAGATGGCTCCAGATTATAAACTCAATATTATTGGGGTGTGGTCAAAACAGACCGCTTCGCAGTGGACTTCCCAGTATCCTGATATTCATTTCCTCGGGTTTGTGGATGATTTGGCTGAGGCCTTGGCCGGTTCCGTCATGATTGTCCCGATTTTTGTAGGCAGTGGCATAAGAATGAAGATCCTGGAGGCAATGTCTATAGGTGTTCCTTTTGTAACGACCACTGTCGGGGCTGAGGGAATACCTGTTACCGATGGTCAGCATTGCGTTATTGCCGACACACCAGAGGCATACATGGCCGGTATTTTGAAACTGGAGGATGCTGAAACACGGGAGTTGATGATTCGAAACGGAAGACAATTGCTGATGTCGAACTATTCGTTTGAGAAATTCAAGTCCGACCGGTTAGAGATTTTCAATGCCCTGATAAACTAGATATTGATGAACAAGGCACGTGTCATAGCTTTCTATCTCCCTCAGTACCATCCGTTTAAGGAAAACGACGAATGGTGGGGTAAGGGGTTTACCGAATGGACCAATGTCGTGAAGGCAAAGCCCTTGTTTATTGGCCATTACCAGCCAAAGCTGCCTGCCGACTTGGGCTTCTATGATCTTCGTGTGCCAGAGGTCCGGGAAGAGCAGGCCAGATTGGCAAGAGAAGCGGGGATAGAAGGCTTCTGTTATTGGCATTATTGGTTTAATGGTCACGAACTGATGGAACGGCCATTCTGGGAGGTCGTAGAGAGCGGTAAGCCCAATTTCCCTTTCTGCATTGGATGGGCGAATGAGACCTGGAAGTCCAAGTTGTGGAACAAGGATGGTAGTCTGGCAGAAGGGACCAAAGTACTTATCGAACAGACTTATAGCGAAGCGGACGATATAGCCCACTTTTACAGGATGCTGCCTGCCTTTAGGGATCGTCGTTATATCTGTGTTGATGGCAAACCCTTGGTGTTTATTCATCAAGGTGAGGATTTACCGGAACATACAATTAGAATATGGAATCGCCTTGCTAAGGAAAATGGACTGAATGGAATTCATTTCGTTGGAAGGATAAAGACAGCAAAGAACAGTGAAGAGAAAAAAGCGATTTTAATAAATAAAGGATTCGACGCTGTTACTGTGGCAAGACTGGGAACCTCTTCGCTTAAAGAAACTATTTTTGATAAAATAGTCAGAAAGAGTTGGCAGTTCTTCCGGTATTATGGCTGTTGCCATCTGATTAGTTATAAAAAGGAACTGAAAACCCTCTGTGATCCATTGTTTGATTCGTCTGAGGATGTGTATCCTGGCTTATACCCCAATTGGGATCATAGCCCTCGAAGTGGAAGAAATGGATTTATCATTATTGGGAGTACGCCAGAACTGTTTAAGATTCACGTCGAGCAGGTGCTTAATACTGTGAGTGGCAAGCAGGAAGAACACAGAATAGTTTTTGCGAAGTCATGGAACGAGTGGGGAGAAGGTAACTATTTAGAACCTGATCAGAAATTTGGGAAAGGTTACTTGGAAGTTTTAGCTCATTTCCTTACGAAAGGATGAAAAGTGAAAATCATGGGTAGTTCTTCCCTTACTTTTTTCCATCGGAATCTCAAGGCTGGATACAGCATCAACAAAGTCGTCCAGACCATTGTGTCCACTTTTGAGAATAAAGAGGAGTATTATGTGCCTTGTGTGAAGACAAGTGGTACGCTGTGGAATCTGTGGTTTGTTTATAGGCATCGGAATAAGAAGGGTATTAATCATCTTACTGGAGGCGTCAACTATTGTGTCATGTCCTTAATTGGCTGCAAGAGTATATTGACCATCCATGATACCGTGTTCATGGATTTCAACAGTTCTTCCCGGTTGATGAAGTTTTACATGGAATGGATGTGGCTGAAGATACCCTTGAGATTTGCGACAAAAGTCGTTTGTATTTCAAATGAAACAAAAAAACGCGTATGTGCGCATTCAACTCGTAAGGACATAGAAGTGATTCATAATGCGATTGACCCTTTCTTCAAGACGGTCTTAAAAGACCAGTCACTTCCGCCGAAGCATATCTTGTTGATTGGTACGTCTCCCAACAAGAATGTAGAGAGAACTATTCAGGCCTTACAGGGGCTTGACTGCGAATTGACCATCGTGGGACATTTGAGTGACAGTCAGCGGAACCTGTTGTCGTCCTGTGGCATCAGATATCGTCAAAGCGTGAATCTGACGGATGAGGAAATCATTCAAGAGTATATTCGTTGTGATATCGTTTCTTTTGTATCTTTATTCGAGGGATTTGGCATGCCGGTCATAGAGGCCAATAAGGTAGGACGGCCGGTTATCGCTTCGGATATTCCGGTGATTAGGGAAGTGGCAGGCGACTCTGCCGTATTTGTAGATCCTTATGATGTTGAGGCTATGCATCAGGGATTCGTAAGATTGATGGAAAGTGAGGAACTTAGAAATAGGTGTGTTGAGAAAGGCTTGGAGAACGTTAGACGCTTTGATAGCATTCACATCAGAGAACAATGGTTAGATCTATATGAGCGTCTGATATAGGTAAGTACCTGTTATTATAAAGGACAACAACAAATATGTACTATATTGTCTTTTGTGTTTTATTTTTCTTTAGCCTGATAGAGATCGTTACGCATAAGCGGAACTGGCTCTGTTTTGATGCCGTTTATGCTTTAATGACTTTTATGGTGATGTTCAGGTATGGCCAGTTGTCGGATTATACCGGTTATGAAATGGTATATGAGTATCCTGAAATGACAGGTATCGCAGATCCACTTTATTTTATCATCCAAGAATTCTTTAAGTTAATAGGTATAAACTATAAGGGCTTCGTCATGATTATTGGTGCCCTGACAATGGGACTTTCCTATCCATTTCTCTCAAAATATTGTAATAAGAGCATTGCCTCTCTTTTTATCTATTATACCTATGAGTTTTTGGTCATGCCGATGTCTTCTATCAGACAAGGGTTAGGTGTGGCTCTTTTGCTCTATGGCTTTACGTTGATATTGGAAGAAAGAAGAAAGGCATTCTATATCTTGGTGGGAATAGGTAGTTTTATACATGTCTCATTATTGTCGGTATTGCTCATCCCATTCTTCTATAACAAGAACTTTTATAATCAGTGGTATGTGGCTTGCGCTCTGGCAGGATTGTCGCTCTTTGCGCTGGTAACTCCAGACTTGACCGTACTGTTTCCTGCTTTTTTTGATGGCAGATCCATTGGTGATGCTGAAGATAGTCGATTAGTGCAGATTGTCATTAGATTATCGCTGATTGCACCAGTCTTGTATTTAAAACCGCAGTTTGGGACTTTGGCCTATTATGCCAAGGCGATATATATTATTGGCTATGCAGTATATTGTCTATTTGCGTTTGCTCCTACCATGGCGGGGCGGTTAGAATATTATTTCCGCGTATTTATGTGCCTGTTTGTAGCCTATATGATCTTTGCGGAAGAGAAGTCTTATTGGCGTGAGTTGATCATGTTGGGTGTAATCATGATACATGTTGGGCTCTTCTTCAAAAACATGAATGCGTTTATTTTCCAGGGTGATTATGATCCGGATAAGGTCACGATGTTCAATTTCCCTTATGTGTCGATTTTCGATGAGGATGAGTTGCATGATTATAAAATAGGACAATAGTTGTACCCGTGATGCATTAATAAGAGAAATGTATATGAACATCAAGAGAACGATCATATATTATCATCAGGCTTTGCCGCTGTTCCCGTTCAAGTTCTGCCTCTTTGGCTCTGGGGCGAAAGCGATTTTCTTTTATCGTTATATCTATCCTTTATATGTGAAACTCTTTTTGGGTAAGCGAACTTATGTTGCTGTTCAGACAGAGGACATGAAACAACGTTTCGCAAGACGCTATCAATTCCCAGAGGATAGGGTAGGGGTCTATTTCCCCAAAACGGAAAAGATTGATGTGGCCGATATTACTCCATACGCTTATGAGCGTAACACTTATAATTTCGTATACCCCGCAATGGGGGCAATTTATAAAGAGCACACGACCATTGTCTACGCTGTGGAACAACTGTTCGTTCAGAAGAGCGAGATGGCCAGTCGTATCCGGATTCACTTTACATTAAAGAGTACGGACAACAATGAACTTTATCAGTATATCTGCCAGCATCATTTGGAGTCGTCTTTCGTCTTCCATGGTCCGCTTCCTCACGACCAGGTACTCTCTATGTTGAAAAGTGCCGAAGCTCTGGTGTTTCCCAGTGTGATCGAGACCTTTGGCCTTCCCCTGGTGGAGGCCGCTTCCCTAGGTGTGCCAGTTATTGCCAATGACATGGAATATGTGCGGGAGGTACTGCATGGTTATAGTGGTTTGAATATGGTCAAGGTCCACGACTACGATGAATGGGCCTCTATGATGCGATCATGTTGTGAGCAGAAATTGCATTTCCCATATTATCAGGTGCCGGAGAAACATTCTTGGAAACGGCTTTTCGACCTTATCAGAGATGGGGAAGGTGCGAAGGAGAATAGGGTGATTTGTGTCTTGGCAACAGCTTCGGCTAAACGAGGTGCGTTGGCAATTTATAAGCAGTTTCTCCATGCCTTGTCCGCTGATTATGGTCAGGATGAATGGCATGTGTTTGTAGATGTAGATATGCCCATGCCAGTGATTCCGCAAGTGCATTATCATGTTTTTCATACGAAGGGATTTGGCCGATTATGGTTCGATTTCGTTGGATGCCATCGATATGTGAAACAGTTAGGCGTGATACCTGATGTGGTGTTCTCCCTACAGAATACCGGTGCCTTCTTTGGATGGTAAATACCAAATGTAACGATGAAACGGACTTTGATCTTTGTTGGCTATTACGATAATCTGGCTTTCGACATGGCTAAAAGCGAGTTGTTGAAAGGTGGTGAGGTCTTTATGGTTGGTTGTGATCAGAGTGTGGGTATCTGCCATTGTAACTATGGTGCCACATCTTTGATCTGCAAACTCTGCAGTCATCAGAACAAACAGCTGTTCCGGCATTTCAATGGTGACAGCCATTTCCACTGGAAGATGATGGGTAATCTTGTCTCCGACGACATCCGGCATCTGGCAGCCACGACTTCTTTCGATTATGATGATGTGGCCTCACTGAAGGCCCTACAGTATAAGGGGGTTGATATTGGCTATGCCGCCTTCTCCACCTATGTCAGTGTGACACGCAATCTGACGCCATCCTTCAACGCCCATCTGAAAGCCTTCCTTGACGACTTGATGCGGAGTGAGATACGTCAAATCGAAGCGTTGCAGCAGTATGTGGAGGAGATCAGTCCAGATATGATGGTTGTCATGTGTGGTCGCCATTCCAATCAGAAACCGATTTACCAGCTTGCGGTGAACAACCATATTAACTTTGTTGTGACGGAACGGAAGTGGACTGAAAACGGAGAGGATACGTATGACTTCTTTGTAAACAACAGTCCGCATTCCAATGTGGCCATCTATCACAGGATGCAGGACTGTTGGGCCTCTGGCGGGGACGACAAGTATGAGATTGCAAAGACCTTCTTCGACAATCGTCGCTATGGACATTATGCCGCAGATACAATCTATACGAAGAGACAGGAACAGGGGCTTTTGCCCGATGGCTTCGACCACTCAAAGACGAATATCGCCATTTTCAATTCCTCGGAGGATGAGTATTACAGCATATCCAGAGAGTGTGATGAGTATGGTGTGTGGAACAATCAGTATACGGCTCTTAAGGCGATCTTTGAGCATTATAGGCATCGCGACGATATGCATTTCTATCTGCGTATTCACCCCAATCTGTCGGGGGTGAACTTTAAAAGCCATACGATCCTCTACACGCTGCAATACGACAATGTGACGATCATCCCACCGGATTCGCCTGTCAGCAGCTATGCACTGTTGGACAACTGTCAGAAGGTGATGGTCTTTAATTCGTCACTGGGACTGGAAGGAGCCTATTGGGGAAAACCGGTCATAGTTCTCAATGAGTCCTATTATAATTATATGGGTATCGTCCACCTGCCTCACTCCGAAGATGAGGTCTATCAAATGATCGATGATCCAGATCTGCCCTCACTGAAAAGCGATGAATGTCTCAAGGCTGGCTATTTTTTTATGTCGGGGACCCAGAAGAAACTGCAGTATTACCCGACGGTCAGGAAGAAATATGGAAAGGGACGTTGGCAGTTTGAGAGCTACAGCCTGTTCACCTTATGCCATTCGGCATTCTTGTCGGCATTGGTATTCAAATTGCTCAGGATGGCCACGTATGTGGGCATCATCGGTCGGCATAATCATATCACCCAGCGGACAGCATGAATAAATATCAGACAGTCGCCTTAAATACCATTTACATCCTGTTCGGTACCGTTGGCAGCAAGTTGATATTCTTCTTCCTGTTGCCATTATATACAAGGTGGCTGGGAACTGAGGAGTATGGCGCCACCGATGCTATCACGGTCTATACGAGTGTCCTGTCGTCTATCGTCTTCCTGAATATTGCAGATGCCATCTTCGTATGTCCCAAGCTCGCTCCGTCAATCGGATCCAGACGGGCTTACTTTTCGTCGGGCCTGTGCTTCATTGCCATGATGGCCGTCGTGGGAGGGGGACTTTTCTGGCTCTGGGACTCCTTCACCCGGCATCATGCCGGGGATATGGTCCTCTACAAGTATAAGTGGGAGATATGGGGCGTGATGGTGTCTGGCTATCTGCAGTCTTTCATGCAGGGCTTTGCCCGGAGCCTCGACCAACTGAAGGTGTATAGCATCGCAGGCGTCGTCCTGGCGGGATGTGTGGCTGCCCTGTCCATCCTGTTGGTGCCTCGCTGGGGGATCTTCGGTTATGTCTATGCCTTGATCTTGGCCCAGTTGGTAACAGCGGCCTATACGGCTCAGGCAGTGCGTGCCTCCCGTTTCTTCTCCATGGAGGAAATCAGGGGGAAGGCCTTGAAGGACTTGCTGGCCTATAGCATCCCGCTGATTCCCAACAGCATGATGTGGTGGCTGATCAATGGCTTCAACCGTCCGTTGATGGAACAGCAGTTGGGACTGGCCTCCATCGGCATCTATGCCGTTGCCAGCCGTGTGTCGGGCGTGATCAATAGCCTGTCTTCGGTCTTCGGACTGGCCTGGGGCAACTCTGCATTGAGTGAGTACGGCAAGGAGGGGTTTGACCGTTTCTTCAATAACTATATGAAGATGGTGGTCACCCTGTATTTCCTGAGTTGTATGTGTCTGGTAATTTTCGCCCGCGACATCGTCAGACTGTTCACGACACCGGCCTACTATGAGGCGTCAGACTACATCCCGCTATTGGCGTTGGGACTGATTTTCTCTGGCATCTCCATCACGATTGGCGGTGTTTTCTCTGCCGTGAAGAAGAGCAAGTATTTTTTCTATGCCAGCCTGTGGGGCGGAACAGCCTCGATAGCTTCTTTGCTGCTCCTGATGCCCTGTTTCGGACTCTATGGTGTGGCTGCCTCCTTGGCAATCTCGTTCTTTGTCATCTTGGTCGTCAGGTGGTATCTCGCCAGCAGGTATGTGAGGTTTGAGCATATCCCTTTTTACTTGTTCCTGATAGGAGCTTTTTTCGTGATTTATGCCAACACCGTCTTTGTGGACTCCTATCTTAAATATGTGGTCGACCTTGCAGTATTTGGATGGATCGTATTGACCGTAAGAGACGATCTGAATAAGTTTGTGGTTGTGCTCTTCAATAGAGAATCTTAGAAAATCATTTTGTATTTATGAATACGTTTACAAATAAGACCTTGTTGATAACAGGTGGTACTGGTTCTTTTGGAAACGCAGTACTTAATCGTTTCCTCCGTACTGACATCGGAGAGATCCGCATCTTCTCACGGGATGAGAAGAAGCAGGACGATATGCGTCATGACTTCCAGACGCGAATGCCAGAGGTGGCTGGTAAGATCAAGTTCTATATCGGTGATGTGCGCAACAAGAGCACTTTGAAGTACGCTATGAAAGGGGTTGACTTCGTGTTCCATGCTGCAGCACTGAAGCAGGTGCCTTCGTGCGAGTTCTTCCCGATGGAGGCTGTCAAGACGAATGTCATCGGTACCGACAACGTACTCGACTCTGCCATCGATGCTGGTGTGGAGTGTGTCATCTGTCTCTCGACCGATAAGGCGGCTTATCCTATTAATGCGATGGGTATCACGAAGGCCATCGAGGAGAAGATTGCTGTGGCGAAGTCGCGTAACTCCGGCAAGACGAAGATCTGCTGCACCCGCTATGGTAATGTGATGTGTAGCCGTGGCAGTGTCATTCCGCTCTGGATCGACCAGATCCGCAAGGGCAATCCAATCACCCTGACAGAACCGAAGATGACGCGTTTCATCATGTCACTCGAAGAGGCGGTCGATCTCGTGCTGTTCGCCTTTCAGAACGGTGAGAATGGTGATATTCTGGTTCAGAAGGCACCGGCCTGTACCATCCAGACGCAGGCGGAGGCGGTGTGTGAGCTCTTTGGTGGTGACAAGTCGCAGATCAAGGTGATTGGCATCCGTCATGGTGAGAAGATGTACGAGACGCTCCTCACCAAGGAGGAGTGTGCCAAGGCTCAGGACATGGGGAATTTCTATCGGGTACCTGCAGACAACCGTGACCTCAATTACGATAAGTATTTTATTGAGGGTGATGTGAAACGTGCTACGATCGAGGAGTTTAACTCGGATAATACCAGAAGACTTGATCTCGAAGAGACGAAGGCCAAGATTGCTTCGTTGGAATATATCCAAAACGAGTTAAACGGCATTCCTAATCTCGTTTAATCATGAGAATTTTAGTGACGGGCGCAAAGGGGTTCGTGGGAAAGAACCTCTGCTATGCACTGAATAACATCAAGGACGGGAAGGACCGGACACGACCAGGCCTGAAGATTGACGAGGTCTATGAGTATGACATCGACTCGACAACTGAACAGTTGGATGAGTGGTGTCAGAAGGTCGACTTCGTGTTTAATTTGGCGGGTGTGAACCGACCCAAGGAGACTTCGGAGTTTATGGAGGGGAACTTCGGCTTTGCCTCGACCTTGTTGGATACACTCAAGAAGCATGGGAACAGATGCCCTGTGATGCTGAGTTCGAGCCAACAGGCCTCGCTGACAGGCCGCTTTGGTAATTCCGAGTATGGCCGTTCCAAGAAGGCCGGCGAAGACCTCTTCCTTCGTTATCAGGAAGAGTTCCTACAGGCGGAAGCCAATTATTCACTATCCACTATTCACTCTTCCCTTAGACCAAGGGTCTTAATCTATCGCTTTCCGAACCTGTTTGGCAAGTGGTGCCGACCGAACTACAACTCTGCGGTCGCTACATTTTGTAATGCCATTGCCAACGACCTGCCCTACATGGTCAATGATCCCAGTGTGGAGTTGGAACTCCTTTACATCGACGACCTTATGCGTGAGATGCTCGATGCCTTGGAGGGCAAGGAACACCGTTGTGAGTTCAATGGCCTAGAGGTGGTTCCGGCTGAAGGCAGATATTGCTATTGTCCGGTGACGCACAAGGTGACGCTGGGTGAGATTGTGGAACTTCTGAAGAGTTTTGCCGAACAACCGAAGACCCTGATCATTCCTGAGATTCCTGAAGGTTCTTTTGCCAAGAAACTCTACTCGACATATTTATCGTATCTGCCCAAGGAGAAGATGGTCTTCCAACCCAAGAACAATGAGGACTATCGTGGCAATTTTATCGAGATTATCAAGACGAAGTCATGTGGTCAGTTTAGTGTGAATGTGAGCAAGCCTGGCATCACGCGCGGACAGCACTGGCATCATTCCAAATGGGAGATCTTCGCCGTCGTCTCTGGTCATGGACTGATTCAGGAACGTCAGGAAGGAACAGGGGAAGTGATCAGCTTCGAGGTCTCGGGCGATGATGTGAAAGCCATACAGATGTTGCCTGGCTATACCCATAATATCATCAACCTCTCGGATACCGAACCACTGGTGACTTTTATGTGGGCCAACGAATTGTTCGACCCTGATTTCCCGGATACCTATTTTGATCCTGTAGAATAGTGTGGACACGTCCGTCAGACCATATCGCAGCGATCTTGATGTTCTGAAGGCAATAGCCGTCCTGGCGGTTGTCTGCTACCATTTGGGTTATCTGTCAACGGGCTATCTAGGCGTCGATGTGTTTTTCGTCGTGAATGGCTTTCTGGTCATACCGCCTTTGTTGAAAAGTGGACTGAAACCCCAAGAACTGATTCTGTGGATTGTCAAACGACTGATGAGGCTTTATCCGGTTGTGCTCATAGCATCTGCCGTCTGTTTGGCCTTGGGCTACATCGCCCTGCTGCCCGACGGCTATGAGAACCTGGCACAGTCGGTGGTTGCAACTGACCTTTTTGCTAATAATATCCTCCAGGCCATTACTACCAGGAACTACTGGGATGTGGTCAATGATTACAAACCGTTAATGCATACCTGGTATCTCGGTGTGCTCGTGCAGTTCTATGTGTCCTATGCGCTTGTCGTCTGTCTCTCGGGTCTGTTGTCCGATCGTCTTAAGGTGAGTCGGGAACGGTTCAACCCCTGTGTCCTGGGGCTTCTTACCTTCCTTTCCTTGGGTTGTTACCTGTATCCGGCAACGCCCGATGTCGCACGGTTCTACTACCTGCCGTGCCGTTTCTTTGAGATGGGACTTGGCGGTTTGGTGGGCTGGCTTATCATGAGCAGACCGAAGGCCGGCAGTCGTACATTCATAGGCTTCATGTGGCTGTTCCTCTTGGTTGTCTTGTTGTCCGGTTGGCTACAGTTCTCCCGTCAGGTAAGCTACCATGAGGTCATGGGCACTGTCAGGGATTCTGCTGTATGGCTGCCCAAGATGTTTTTGTTGCTGCTGACGGTCTTTGCCACCTGTCTGATTGTGTCACAAGATAATAATAGGTGTAAGCCCGTTTGTTGGCTGGCCAACAGGTCATGGCTGACGACCGTCGGTAAGATGACACTTAGCCTTTTTGTCTGGCATCAGGTGGTTTTGGCGTTTATGCGGTTGTATGTGGGTGAACCGGACACCGTGTGGTCACTGGCCGTTTATGTGATTGCCGTGCTTGCATTGTCATTGTTTACCTATTACGGGGTGGAACGACGCGTTGCGGTGTCTGGCAGTTCGGTGTCTGTCACTGCCATTTCGTTGGTGGTGCTGCTTTCTGTCTCCATGACGGTCTATGCGAGGGCTGGCGTCGTCCGGGATGTACCAGAACTGAGAGTGAAGGCCGGGAGCACCCAGGGAGACGCGTTTGATGCATATTGTGACAGAGTCTATCAGTACGACAGAGACTTCCCTTCGCCAAACGGCAGGAAGAATGTGCTGGTGGTGGGCAAGAGCTTCGGGCGTGACTTTGTCAACATCCTGTTGGAGTCTGAGAGGGCTGACAGCATCAACATCAGTTATCTCTTTGATTTTGACAGGGCGTATGAGAAGCGTTACAGACAGGCGGATTGCTTGTTCCTGTTTTGTGACAGACCGGCTGTACCAGACTATGTTATACAGGTGCTGAAGCCCGCCTCGAGGCTGATTGGCATTGGTCCGAAGAATTTCGGAACCGACAATGCGCGCATCTATGTACATCGGGACAGTCCCGATTATTTCAGTCAGACAGTCGCTATCGACGAGGGCTTCCGTATCTTGAACCGTCAATGGAAGCATAACTGGGGTAGCAGTCACTATATCGACATGATACAGGTAGTGGAACAGCCAGATGGGCGTATCCGGGTCTTTACCGACGACCATGCCTTTATCAGTCAGGACTGTCGCCATCTGACGCCCGACGGCGCAAAATTCTATGCAGAGAAATTGATTAATCATAATCAGGGAAGGAATCATTATGGATTATAAACAGTTTAAACATAACGGCAAACTGAAGCTGCTCATCATCGTGGGTACACGCCCGGAGATTATCCGGTTGGCAGCAGTGATCAATAAGTGTCGGCAGTATTTCGACTGTCTGCTGGCGCATACCGGTCAGAACTACGACTACAACCTCAACGGTGTTTTCTTCAAGGACCTCAAACTCGCTGACCCCGACATCTATATGGAGGCGGTAGGCGATGACCTCGGGGCTACGATGGGTAACATCATCGACAAGAGTTATAAGGTGATGGTCGAGACCAAGCCCGATGCCGTCTTGGTGCTGGGCGATACCAACTCCTGTCTGAGCGTGATAGGTGCCAAGCGCCTGCATATCCCCATCTTCCACATGGAGGCAGGTAACCGCTGTAAAGACGAGTGCCTGCCGGAAGAGACCAACCGTCGCATCGTCGATATTATCAGCGATGTGAACATGGCGTACTCCGAGCATGCCCGTCGCTATCTGGCCGACTGTGGTCTGCCCAAGGAACGCACCTATGTCACAGGCAGTCCGATGGCAGAGGTGCTCCACCAGAACCTCGCAGAGATAGAGGCCTGCGATATTCACCAGCGTCTAGGCTTGGAGAAGGGCAAGTACATTCTTCTGAGCGCCCACCGCGAGGAGAACATCGACACCGAGAAGAATTTCCTGTCGCTTTTCAACGCCATCAACAAGATGGCAGAGAAATATGATATGCCAATCCTCTATAGCTGTCATCCGCGCAGTCGTAAACGCTTGGAGCAGTCTGGCTTCCAACTCGACCGTCGTGTCATCCAGCACGAACCCCTCGGTTTCCACGACTACAACTGTCTGCAGATGAATGCCTTTGCCGTGGTCTCCGACTCTGGTACGCTGCCCGAGGAGAGCAGTTTCTTCACCAGTGTGGGGCATCCCTTCCCTGCCATCTGTATCCGTACCTCTACTGAACGCCCCGAGGCCCTTGACAAGGCCTGCTTCTTTATTGCAGGCATCGATGAGAAGAGCCTTCTGCAGACCGTAGAAACGGCTGTGACGATGCATCAGCATGGTGACTACGGTATTCCCGTGCCCGATTACATCGAGGAGAATGTCTCTACGAAGGTTGTGAAGATCATCCAGAGCTACGTAGGGATTGTGAATAAGATGGTATGGCGGAAAGAGATTTGAACCTATGAGTTATTGCTAATAATAAGTTCGTTTTATATGCAGTTGTCAGATAACTTAAATGTGAGTATGGAAACACTTCAAGAAATGCAGAAGTGTCAGCTGAAGATATTGAAAGAGCTAAAATCCGTTTGTGATGCCAATGGCATAAAGTATTATTTAGCTTTTGGAACAGCATTGGGCGCCGTGCGTCATAAAGGTTTTATTCCTTGGGATGATGACATTGATCTGTATATGAGTATCGGAGATGTTGAAAAATTGGTAAAACTACAAAATCAATTGCCATCGAATCTTTTTGTCCAGACTCGGGAAACTGACACTGAATACGGCTTGCTTATTGCTAGAATCAGGGATTCGAATACAACTTTAATTGAAGAAGATCATGTGGATCGTGATATCAATCACGGTGTTTACATTGATATTTATCCTCAGTTTTTCTGTCCAGAGAATAATCTTAAAATGAAGTGGATGGTTATCTTGTCATTTTTCTGTCGACTCTTTGCTTATAATGCACCACCAATGAATAAGGGTGTGATATCTGCATCGGTTGCAAAGATGCTTCTGACAATATTGACTAATAAAACAAAAAAAAGAATGGCTGACTATCTCTACCATTATATAACAAGTCAATCAGAGAGTAAATATGTATCAAATTTCCCAGAAATCTCAGAAGGAAAGCGCTATCTGGCAGAATGGTTCCAAAAACAGTCTTTTTGTGAATTTGAAGGTGAGGTAATGCCAATGCCACTGAAAATGCATGAATATCTTTCCTATGAATATGGAGACTACATGCAACTTCCTCCAGAAGAGAAGCGTCAGATTCATCATAATTATCTGTTTACAGATTTAGAAAATTCTTATATTAAATATAAGGGTGTTAAGTATTTCTCAAATAAGAATGTATGAATGTCTTATTTCTTACCATAGGAGATTTTAGTGATTATAAGTCAGGGTCAGTTCATGTCGATCTTGTAAAAGAAATCGCATCTCATGGACATCATGTGTATGTGGCCTGCAATAATATTGGTGATGAGGGAAATTGCTATAGCTTGAATCATCATGATGGGGTGACGTTCCTTAGTATAAAAACAGGTACAGTTAAGAAGAATGTTAACCTCATAAAAAAAGGTATTGCTACGATCTTATTGGAGAGGACATATATCAAAGCTATCCGAAAGTGTTTTGCTGATGTGAAATTTGACTTGGTGCTTTATCATACCCCTCCTGTAACGTTTGAGAAAGTCGTTAGGTATATAAAGAATCGGGATCATGCAGTCAGCTATCTGCTACTGAAAGATATTTTTCCACAAAATGCAGTCGATTTGGGTATGATGAGGATATCTGGATTGAAAGGCTTGGTATATCACTATTTTAGATGGAAAGAGAAGAATCTCTATAAAGCTTCTGATTACATAGGATGCATGAGCCCTGCTAATGTAGAGTATTTGTTAAGGCATAATTCTTATTTGGATCCTTCGAAGATTGAGGTCGCCCCCAATTCTATTGATTCACATCATATTTATTCATGTGAAGATTCCAAGCCAAATAATGCTGAAAGATATAATATCAGAAAGAAATACCGATTGCCAGTTGATAAGCCTGTGTTTATTTATGGGGGTAACTTGGGAAAACCACAAGGTATAGACTTCCTTATAAAATGTTTGAATATAAATAAAGACAGGAGCGATTGTTTTTTTATGATAGTAGGTGACGGTTCAGAATATGACAAAATTGCAGAATGGTATGAATTGGAATCTCCCCAGTCTGTAAGCTTACATAAATCTCTACCCAATGACGATTACAATATTCTCGTAAGATCATGTGATGTGGGATTGATTTTTCTGGATCATCGTTTTACGATTCCTAATTATCCGTCACGCTTGTTAAGCTATCTTGTTAATAGCCTGCCAGTTATTTGTGCTACTGATCCCAAGACAGATATTGGTCGAATAGCAGAAGAAAACGGATATGGATATTGGTGTGAGAGTAATAACCCCGATGATTTTAAGACTCTCATTGATAAGATGTTAGAATCTGATATGAAATATATGGGAAAGCGAGGCTTTGATTTTCTCTGTAAACATTACCTTGCCGAACATACATATAATGTAATTTTTAATCATTTATAGATCCCTTTTAATGGCCATCACTGAATGAATCATAATATACTTATAACTTCTGCAGGTCAGCGTGTAGCGCTGGTCCGTATATTCCAAGAAACGTTGAAACAATTCTTCCCCGAGGGTAAGGTCTTTACGGCGGATATGAATCCAGATCTTGCCCCAGCAGCATACGTGAGCGACGGATGCTTTGAGGTTCCTCGTTGTACGTCCGAAGACTATATTGAGTCACTGCTAACAATCTGCTTAGGAAATGAAATAGGTTTGGTTGTTCCAACCATAGATACTGAGTTGGCTAGATTGTCAGCTAATAAGGAAATATTTAATCAGTATGGAATCGTGGTTTCTATATCGGATTATGATTTTATTATGAAGTGTCGTGATAAGCGCAACACTAGTGGTTTCTTTGAGAAACACGGTATTCGAGTTCCCAAGTCTATTGACAAATATCATCCTACATTCCCACTTTTTGCAAAACCTTACGATGGCTCGATGAGTACTGATTTGCATTATATCAAGAATGCTGATGAAATGACAGAGGAGGTGTTGAACGACCAGAAACTACTCTTTATGGAGTGCATAGATAAAGAGATGTATAAAGAATATACTATTGATATGTACTACGGCAGGGACAATAGGGTTAAGTGCATTGTACCCCGTGAACGCATTAAGATACGTGCAGGGGAAATCAACAAAGGCCTGACCGAGAAAGAGCCGCTTACAAAGTACCTGTATGATAGGATGGAGACTATAGAAGGGTGTATTGGTTGTATCTGCATTCAGGTATTTTTGAATTCCCAGACCAATGATGTTATTGGAATTGAGATTAATCCGCGTTTTGGTGGTGGTTATCCCCTGACATACGCTGCTGGTTGCAACTATGCTGAATATTTGATAAGAGAGTATTTCTTGGGTGAAGATATTCAGTATAAGGATGACTGGAAGGATCATCTGCTGATGCTTCGATATGATGATGCCGTATATGTGTAAGAATATTGTTTGCTTTGATCTTGATGATACGCTCTATAAAGAGATAGACTTCTTGAAATCGGCGTATCAAGAGATAGCGATTTCTGTTGGTCGTCCAGAATTATTACCACAAATGATACAGTGGTATGAGGCTGGTGATAATGTATTTCAGAAATTGAACCAATACTTAAATAAAGAAACTCCTGTTTCAGATTATTTGGAGATATACAGAAACCATTATCCTGCCATTTCTTTATCAGATGGGGTGGAAGATGTTCTTAATGAATTAAAAAGTAGGGGTTTTGTTCTTGGTCTTATCACAGACGGGCGTAGCAAAAGTCAGCGGAATAAGATTCGTGCATTAGGATTGGAACATTGGTTTGAGAACAATCATATCATTATCTCTGAGGAGTTTGGCACAGATAAGACTGACGAAAAGAACTTTCGCCATTTCGTAGATGTACATCCCCAGAGTTCATTTGTCTATGTCGGTGATAATCCTCAAAAAGATTTCGTGGTACCAAATCGTTTAGGCTGGCAAACTATTATGCTAAAGGATGATGGACGGAATATACACCAACAAGGAATAGTTCCAAAAGAGTATTTACCACAGACCGTGATCTGTGACTTTAAGGAATTAATTGTATATACCAATAAGGGTTACAACGATGTATAAGCATTTCTTCAAACGATTCTTCGACTTCTGGATAGCGCTCTTGGTACTGATATGCCTGAGTCCGTTGCTGTTGGTGGTGACGTTATGGTTGCACTTTGCCAATAAGGGGGGGGGAGCCTTTTTCCTGCAGGAGCGCCCTGGGAAGGGTGGCAAGATATTCCGGATTATCAAGTTCAAGACGATGACTGATGAACGGGATGCAGAGGGGGATCTCCTGTCAGATAAGGCTCGGTTGACAAAAGTAGGCAAATTTGTACGATCGACATCGATAGACGAGCTGCCACAGTTGATAAACGTGTTGAAGGGTGATATGGCATTGATAGGCCCACGTCCTTTACTTGTCCAATACTTACCTTTGTATTCGCCCGAGCAGGCACGTCGGCATGAGGTTCGACCAGGCATCTCTGGTTGGGCGCAATGCCATGGGCGCAACGCCATCAGCTGGACGGAGAAATTCAAGTTAGATGTATGGTATGTGGATCATGTATCGCTATGGACAGACATCAAGGTGGTTTGGATTACCATCGTGAAGGTCTTGGAACGTGCAGACATCAATGAGATTGGCCAGGCTACCATGGAGGCGTTTAATGGGCATAATTAGTAAATAGACAATAAATAATTAGAAACATTATAATGTCTGAAAGAAAGAAGATTTATCTGTGTCTGGCGCATATGAGTGAGGCCGGACTGGAACAGAAGTATATCAACGAGGCGTTTGCGACGAACTGGGTAGTGCCATTGGGACCGAACGTGGATGCCTTTGAAGCCGACTTGGAAGCATTTGTTGGTCAGGACAAGCGAGTGGTGGCGTTGTCATCAGGCACGGCAGCCGTACATTTAGGTCTGTTGATGGCAGGTGTGAAGGCTGGCGACGAGGTTCTGGCGCAGAGCTTTACGTTCTGTGCTTCGACGCATCCTATTACCTATCTGGGTGCTACGCCGGTGTTGATCGACTCCGAACCCGGCACTTGGAACATGGACCCTGACTTGCTTGAGGAGGCCATTCGCGACCGTATCGCCAAGACAGGCCGGAAACCCGCTGCCATCGTACCTGTGGCCCTCTATGGCATGCCTTATCAGGTAGAGCGCATCATGGAGATTGCGAATAGGTACGATATCCCTGTGGTGGAGGATGCGGCTGAGGGCTTTGGCTCTCGCTATAAAGGACAGGTGTTGGGTACGTTCGGCAAGTATGGTGTCCTTTCGTTCAACGGCAATAAGATCATCACGACCTCTGGTGGTGGTGCCGTGATTACAGATAGTGATGAGGCCTGGCGCGAATGTATGATGTATGCCACCCAGTACCGTGAGAGTTATCCTTACTATCAGCATGAGAAGATTGGGTACAACTATCGGATGTCGAATATCTGCGCTGGTATCGGTCGTGGGCAGATGACGGTGGTGGAAGAGCATCTGAAGCATCATAAGCATGTGCAGAAACTCTATGAGGAGCTGCTGGCAGATGTGCCAGGCATTCGTGTTCATAGTCAGCCAATGGTTCGACAGGCTCACCAACCGTCTATTGCGGATCCAAAGCTTGCCGAAGGTGCGGTCCCTGAGCTTGTCGAAGGGCCAGTCTATGACAGTAATTATTGGCTCACCACGATTACCATCGACCCAGAGGTGCGGGTGAAAGGCCAGGAGGATGCCTATAAGACGATGGTCACGGGTCCTGTTGGGGGAGTGGCTGGTGTCATCCATACTGCTTCGTCGATTACTACCGATTGTCAGCCCAATGACAATGTCGAAGCTCTGCGCATCGCCCTTGATCAGGCTGCTGTCGAGTCACGTCCCGTCTGGAAGCCCATGCACAAGCAGCCTGTTTATGCTTCTGCTCCAGCTTATGTCAATGGTGTCAGTGAGTCCATCTTCAAGGTAGGCATGTGTCTGCCGACGGGACCCTGTGTCTCCGACGACGACGTGCGCTATGTCGTCGATGTCATCAAGTCAACTATCGAATCGTAATTTTCCGACCGATTCTTTGGCTATGTCAGGATTTCTTTGTACTTTTGTCCCCCGAAATGATGTAATATAAATATGAAAAGATTCTTTTTGTCAATTTTATTGATGTTGTCGTTCATGCTGCAGGTCAATGCCCAGAGCATGACCGACGACCAAGTCCTCAAGGAGGCTGTGGCAGCCAAGAAACAAGGCCTTTCAGAGACAGACATTGCCTCTCGCTTGCTGAAGAAAGGAGCCACGATGGCACAGATCCAGAAGATGCGCCGCCAGTATGCCGGTCAGATTACCAAGCAAGGGTTGGACAGTAATGTCGATAATGCCATTAGTAATGTGCAGGATCGCATGCGTACCAACCATGAGTCTAACGACAACGACATTGTGACCCATGAGGGTGCTGACGCTCCGACGTACGTTGCGCCTGTTGAGCCAGCAGCCACAACGGGTAAGAAGGTTTTCGGCCGTGATATCTTCAACAACAAAGCGCTGACCTTCGAGCCTCAGATGAATATTGCCACCCCACAGAACTATGTGGTAGGACCTGGCGATCAGATTATCATCGATGTCTATGGCGACACCCAGAAGAGCGTACAGCTCCAGGTGAGTCCCGACGGAGATGTGGTAGTGCCCGACTATGGTCCCATCCGTGTCAGCGGTCTCTCAGTAGCTCAGGCTCAGCAGCGCATCCGCTCAGCCCTTGGCACGTATTATGCTTCTTCCGAAGTGAAGGTCACCCTCGGACAGACGCGCACCATCATGGTCAACGTGATGGGTGAGGTCAAGGTTCCCGGTACTTATACCCTGAGTGCCTTTGCCACCGTGTTCCACGCCCTTTACATGGCCGGTGGTATCAACGACCTCGGAACCCTGCGTAGCATCAAGGTCTTCCGTCAGGGTCGTCAGATCTCCGTGGTGGATATCTATGAGTTTATCCTCAACGGTCGTCTGGCCGGTAATGTCCGTCTGCAGGACAATGATGTGATTCAGGTCGGAGCTTACGAGAGCATTGTCGATATCGCCGGTCGTGTGAAGCGTCCGATGGCCTATGAGCTCCGTAAGAACGAGAGTCTTGCCACCTTATTAAAATATAGTGGTGGTTTTGCCAACGATGCTTATAAGAAGTCTATTCGTGTGCTCCGTAATAACGGTCGTATGAAGTCGGTCTTCAATGTCGAGGAGTTTGAATTCCCCGAGTTCAAGATGGTCGATGGTGATAAGGTGTCTGTCGATACGATTATCGACCGTTTTGAGAATATGGTTGAGGTGAAGGGTGCTGTCTTCCGTCCGGGTATGTACAATCTGGGTGAGAAGGTCCACAGTGTCCGTAGCCTGATTGAGAATGCCGACGGTCTCACTGAGGAGGCCATGGTCTCTCGTGCAGTGATGCGTCGTATGAAGCCCAACCGCACCCAGGAGGTCGTCTCTATCGACCTGAAAGGCATCATGGAAGGAACTTCTGCCGATGTACCCTTGGAGAACGAGGATATCCTCTTCATCCCGACGATGGCCGAGCACCAGAACCTGCGTACGCTGACCATCGACGGTGAGGTCATCTTCCCCGGTGTCTATGAATATGCCGAGAAGATGACGATCGAGGACCTCATCCTGCAGGCCGGCGGTCTTACCGATAAAGCCTCTACGGCGAAGGTCGATGTGGCGCGCCGTATGATTGACCCGACAGCGACCACCTCGACGATGGATATTGCCAAGACCTTCAGTTTCTCCATTAATCCGGGTTTTGAGTTTGACGGTGACAAGAGTTTTACGTTAGAGCCTTTCGACGTCGTCTCCGTCCGTCGTAGTCCTGTCTCTGCCGAGCCGTTCACCGTCCGTGTGGAGGGCGAGATTGCCTTCGAGGGTTCCTATACCCTTCAGCATAAGAACCAGCGTCTGAGCGATGTTGTGAAGGAGGCCGGTGGTATCATCCCCGGCGCCTATGTCCGTGGTGCCCGTCTCATCCGTACGATGAACGAGGATGAGCGTGCCCGAATGCAGGATGTCATCGCCATGGCCCGCCAGAGTGCTTCTGGCGCCAAGGATTCCATCAGCTTGGATCAGTTGGCGCTGCAGACCACTTATTCAGTAGGTATCCACCTCGACGAGGCCATCGCTAATCCTGGCTGCGATGAGGATATCGAACTCCAGGACGGCGACCGTCTGGTCATCCCACGCTACAACCGTACTATCCGTATTTCCGGTGATGTCCAGAAGCCCAATACCGTGGCCTTCAAGGACAAGAAGAATTATAAGTACTATGTCGAGCAGGCCGGTGGTTTTGGTCGTCGTGCCCGTAAGTCGCATGCGTATATTCTCTATCAGAACGGAACGATAGCCAAGGCTTCTAAGGGTGACATCGAACCTGGCTGTGAGATTGTCGTGCCGACGAAGGGTCCGAAGGACAACGCTACGTTGACCCAGTGGCTTGGTATTGGTACCTCAATGGCGTCACTTGCGACCATGTTTGTTTCTATCGCTAACTTGATTAAGAAGTAGTTTCGAGAGCGAGCTCTCGGATGGGGGAATCCCCCATACCCCCTCTTTTTGCAGGGTGAAAACCCTGCAGGGGGATACCCCCGAGCCCCTTTTTTGCAAGGTTTTACCTTGCTATATTCTAACTTTCTTGCGTCCCGTTGGTAGCAAGCGACCGGAGGTCGAGCGCTTCGGCGCGAAGAAAGTAACAAAGAAGCATCCACCCCCTCCAAGGCCTCCCCCTATATGGGGAGGATGCAATTGACTCCGGGCAAGGGCCGCCCTTCGTCAAGGTCTTGGTATCGCTCGCAAAGCCTTTGCCCCTTCGGGGCGAGCGATGATTCTTCATCGACTACGCTGGACGCTGGTCGATTTGGTGAGGGGCGAGCGATGGTCTTTGACATCCCTGTTGTCGCCGCCCCTTGGAAAGGGGTTCAAGGGGCGCAGGAGCTCAGGGACCGCAGGGGCCCTTCGACCCTTCGACGAGCTCAGGGACCGCAGGGGCAGGGGCGCCAACCGTGGTTCGATGTTGGTTCGATGTAGCAAGGGCGTTGGTTCGATGTAGGTTCGATGTAGGTTCGGCGTAGATTCGGCGTAGGTTTGACCCTTCGACCCTTCGACCCTTCGACAAGCTCAGGGACCGCAGGCTCAGGGGGACGCAGGGGCCCTTCGACAGGCTCAGGGACCGTGGAAGAGATAAGTAACAATTAATATGGAAGAAATCAATAACAATAAATATGGAAGAGATTAATAACAATAAATATGGAAGAGATTAATAATAATAAGGAATATATAGAGGAGGAAGAGTCCTCTATAGACTTTGGAAAGATTTTCCAGGATCTTTTAAAACACAAGACTTTGTATTATAAGGTCTTGCCTGTAGCTTTTCTGTTAGCGGCGATATATGCTATATCGCTCCCCAACTACTACAGTTGTACGGTGAAACTCTCCCCGGAGCTTTCCGGTAAGAGCTCCAGTGGAGGTGGATTGGCAGCCCTGGCTAGTAGCTTCGGTGTCAATCTCGGCGGAGCCGGAGCAGGCACGGAAGCCTTGTTCCCAACCCTCTATCCAGACCTGATGAACTCGGTCGATTTCAAGACCAGCCTGTTCCAGATTCCCGTCACCATTGAGGGAAATAAGGAGAAGGGTGAGTCTGATCGTACGATGTCCTACTACGATTATTTGGTGAACGAGCAGAAAGCCCCTTGGTGGGGAACAGCAAAGAAAGCAGTTTTTCAGTGGTTGGCTAGCCTGTTCAAGGATGAAGAGACTGCTCCGACGAAGATCGATCCCTTCCGCTTGACGAAGAAGCAGGCCGACATCGTGAAGGCCATCGACAAGAATGTTGTCTGCGACGTCGATAAGAAGACCATGGTTATCACCATCGATGTCACCGACCAGGATGCCCTCATCTGTGCCACGATGGCTGATAGTGTGAAGACTCGTCTGCAGAAGTTCATCACCGACTATCGTACCAGTAAGGCTCGTGTCGATCTCGAGTACAATCAGAAACTCTTTGGTGAGGCCAAGGCTAAATATGAGCAGGCCCGTAATCGCTATGCGGCCTGGGCCGACTCCCACCGTGGTGTCACCTCCCAGTCTGCTCAGACCAAGGAGGCCGATCTCCAGAATGAGATGCAGATGCAACAGCAGATTTATCAGCAGGTGGTTGCTCAGCTCCAGCAGGCTGAGATGAAGGTACAGCAGGAGACGCCTGCCTTCACCACGTTGCAGAGTGCAACCGTGCCGGTGCTCAAGGCTGGGCCGAAGCGGGCGCAAATGTGCCTCATCTTCCTCTTCCTTGCCTTCCTCGGCACCACCGGTTGGATCCTCTACAAGGAAGACGACCTTAAACCCCTCTTAGGCCTGGGCTAATCATGAAAGTCTTTGTGACCGGTGCTACCGGTTTTATTGGTTCCTATCTGGTAAAGGAACTCCTCCGTCAGGGACATGACCTGCTCTGTCTGAAGCGCCCCTCCTCCGACCTCTATCGTCTGGGTGATGCCTGCAAACAGGTGACCTGGGTCAACACCACCGACGACTGGATGGCAGCCTTCAAGACCTTCCAGCCCGAGGCCGTCTTCAACCTCGCCTGGGACGGGGTGTCATCCAAGGACCGTGTCATCTGGAGCAAGCAGGTGGGAAATATCGCCCTCCAGCAGACCCTCCTCGACCTCTGTGTGGCCTGTGGCACCCGTAAGTTCATTGCCCCCGGTTCCCAGTCGGAGTATGGTGACTTCGAGGGCGTGGTCGATGAGCACTATCCCACCAACCCCAAGACTGCCTATGCCGCTGTGAAGGTGGCCTGTTCCGACCTCCTCCGTACCTTCTGCGAGATCTACGGCATCGCGTGGTACTGGTTCCGTATCTTCCCCCTCTTCGGCCCCTACGAGACCGACCGTTGGTTGATTCCCAGTCTGATCGAGGCGATGTCGCGTGAGCAGTCGATGGATCTGACGTTAGGCGAACAGCGCCTCCCGTACCTTTATGTCGGTGAGTGTGCCAAGGCCTTAGCCTCCCCTCTGCAGGTGGAAGGTCATTGTGGGGCCTATAACATCTGTGCCGACAATGCCCAACCCCTTCGCGACCTGGTCACGAGTATCCGCGACGCCGTCAATCCCGCCTTCCAGTTGAACTTCGGAGCCTTGCCTTATCGCTATGGCCAGAGCATGTTCATGGGCGGTGATACCACGGCCCTTCGCACCCATCTCTATACCCTTGATACCTCCTCCTTCGACCGTCGTCTGAAGGAGACCATCGATTATTATACGACCTATTATGGAAAAAAACGTTGACTATGCGTCCTTCGCGCGTGAGATCCGTCGTCTCTCGCTGATCCTGGCGCATCACGCCCGATCCTCTCACTCCGGAGGGGCCCTGTCGATGGCCGATATTCTGGCCGTCCTCTATAGTGGTGTACTGCGCATCACGCCAGCAACGGTCGACGATCCTGATCGCGACCGTTTCCTGTTGAGTAAGGGCCATTGTTGTGCCGCCCTCTATGCGGCCCTGGCCATCCGTGGATTTCTCGATAAAGACGACCTCTGCCGTCACTATGGTGACGACGGCAGTGTCTATTTCTCCCATGTCAGTCATCGTCTGAATGGTGTCGAGATGTCCTCCGGCAGTCTGGGCCACGGTCTGCCCGTGGCCTGTGGCATCGCCGTCAACGGGAAGGTGCGCCACCAGTCCTACAACACCTATGTGCTGACTGGCGATGGAGAACTCGACGAAGGTTCTTGTTGGGAGGCCATCCTTTTTGCCGCCCAGCAGCAGCTCTCCCGTCTCTGTCTGATTGTCGATTACAATCAGATCCAGAGTCTGGGCGATGTGAAGGATATCTGCGACCTGAGTCCGTTGGCCGATAAGTTCCGCGCCTTCAACTGGCATGTCGAGGAGATCGACGGCCACCATTACGATGAGATTGCCGCCGCCTTGGCTGCCTTTGAGGCCGAGCAGCAGCGTCCCACGGTGATTATCGCCCATACCGTTAAGGGCAAGGGGGTCAGTTATATGGAGGGTCAGCTGCTCTGGCACTACCGCAATCCGAACGACGAACAACTCAAACAGGCTTTGGAGGAATTGGCATGAGAACAACATTCATCGAACAGTTAGTCATCGAAGCCCATGAGCATCCGAACATCTTCCTGTTGGTCGGTGACCTGGGCTACAATGTCGTCGAACCCTTTGCCAACGCGTTTCCCGACCGTTTTATCAATGTTGGCATCGCCGAACAGAACATGGCCGGCATCGCCGCAGGTCTGGCCATGAACGGCTGGATCGTCTATTGCTATTCCATCGGTAATTTCCCCACGCTCCGTTGTATCGAGCAGATCCGTAACGACATCACCTATTATAAGAGCAATGTACGCATCGTCTCTGTCGGAGCAGGCTATGCCTACGGCAGTCAGGGCGTGTCCCATCAGGCCACCGAGGAGATTGGCATGTTGCGCACCCTGCCCAACATGGTGGTGTGCAGTCCTTCCGACCCAGTCGAGACCCGCATGTTGGTCCAGCAGTCCGTTACCCATCAGGGTCCGATGTACATCCGTTTAGGTAAGGCTGGAGAGCAGGTGTTCCACACCGCCCCCATCGCCGACTACCAGTTGGGCGATCTCCTGCCCATCGTGGAGGCACAGTCCCCGACACTGGTGCTCACCAGCGGTTCCATCCTCGCCAGGGTGATGGAGAGCCGCCGTGAGAAGAGCCTGTCGGTAGATGTCTATACCGTCCCCGTTGTCAAACCCTTGAATGCCCGTCAGCTCTGTGAGCTATCCATGCGCTACGACCAACTCATCATCGTCGAGGAGAACCAGAAGTCAGGAGGCATCGGTTCTGCCCTCATCGAGGTGCTGAGCGACAGCTACAACAACGGTCTGCTGCCGCGCTATCCGAAAGTCAGCCGTGTGGCCATCGACGATATATACCTGCAGATCACAGGTTCCCAGCGATACCTTCAGGAAGCCGCCGGCCTCGTCCTATGAAGCGTGCCAGTCTCCTCCAGTTCGTCAAGTTCGGCATCGTCGGCCTGTCCAATACGCTCATAGCCTATGCCGTCTATGCCGCCTGCGTCTGGTTAGGTTGTCATTATCTGGTCGCCAACGGCCTCGGTTTCGTCGTCGGTGTGCTGAATGCCTATTACTGGAGCGACCGTTATGTGTTCAAGAAAGGAGAGGGTGAGACGCGCAGTGCCCTCTGGACCCTCGTCAAGACCTATCTGGCCTACGGTGCCACCGGTCTGTTGCTGGCAAGCCTCCTCCTCTACGTCTATGTCGATCGGTGGCATGTCTCAGCCTATCTGGCCCAGTTGTTGGTGCTGGTCGTGACGGTTCCTTTGAATTTTATCATCAACAAGCGTTGGTCCTTTAAAACCAAACAGACAAATGAAGAAGATTAGTATATTGATACCCTGTTATAACGAGGAAGAGAACGTCGTACCCATCAGTCAGGCCGTTGTCGAAGAGATGACCACCCATCTGCCTCAGTACGACTACGAGTTGGTGTTCATTGACAACGACTCCCGCGACAACACCCGTCCTTTGCTGCGTGAGATCTGCAAGCGCAATCCGAAGATCAAGGCCATCTTCAATGCCAAGAACTTCGGACAGTTCAACAGCCCCTATTACGGCATGCTCCAGACCACCGGTGACTGTACGATTGAGATGGACTGCGACTTCCAGAACCCCGTCAGTCTGATACCGCAGATGGTGGAGAAGTGGGAGGAAGGAGCCCGTATCGTCTCCTGTGTGAAGACCGCCAGCAAGGAGAATCCCGTGATGCGCTTCTTCCGCTCCTGTTATTACAAGCTCATCAAGAAGATGTCCGATGTCGATCAGATCGAACATTTCCAGGGCTTCGGTCTCTACGACAAGAGCTTCATCGAAGTCCTGCGCAACCTAAAAGACCCCACGCCCTTCCTGCGTGGCATCGTGGCCGAACTCGGTTTCAAGCGCGTGAGTCTCGAATACACCCAGGCCAAGCGCATGGCCGGTCAGACCCACAACAACTTCTTCACCCTCTTCGACGCCGCTATGCTGAGTTTCACCTCCTATACGAAGGTCGGTCTTCATCTGGTCACCTTTGCCGGTCTGATTCTCTCGACCCTGTCGATTCTGGCCGCCCTGGTCTATCTGGTGTTGAAACTCCTCTACTGGGACCGTTTCTCAGCCGGTTTTGCCCCGCTGATTATCGGTCTGTTCTTCCTCAACGCCGTCGAACTGCTGTTCATCGGTTTTGTGGGCGAATACGTCATGAGCATCAACACCCGTATCATGAACCGTCCTTTGGTCATCGAGGAAGAACGCATCAATTTCGACGACCATGCGCAATAAGTACGTCTGGCTGTTCCTGCTGCTGAGTCTGCTGAACCTCTTGGTGATGCACTACACGATCATCTCGACCTGTGATGCCGAGAACGAGTTGCATCCCGAGGATTTCGTCGATAACCTCGCCTTTGTGACAATCGAGGTCATCCTGCTGTTCAGTGGCTTGACGGTCCTGTGCTGGGGTAGGGTGCGCCGCGCCCTCCTGCTGACGTGGGTGGTCACGGCCCTCTGGTCGTTCTGCAACCTCGTCTATTCGCGCTTTTTCTTCCAGTACATCCCCCTGTCGGCCTTTACCGAGAGCGACGGTCTGCTCGATCCCATTGTCATTCGCAGCCTTGTCAACGGTTTCCATTGGGGCGACCTCTCTTTCCTGGCCAGTCTGGTGCTGGCCGTCTTCCTCTACCGTCGTACCCCACCGATCCGGTTGACCCTTGGTGCCCTGAGATACACGCTCCTGGGTATCCTCGCCGTCATCCTGGTGGGCATTGGTGCCCATTGGGTCTGTCGGCCCATCCTCAGTCCGAGTGCCTATTTCGGCATGCTCGACTACGAACTGTTCCGCACGTGGCGATACACCTGTCGCCCCCTCTATAGCAATTTCCAGCGCGGCAACCTGCGCAGTCTGGCCTATGCGGCCTATTGTGAGATTGTGGGCAGTCAGTCACTCACCGCCGAACAGGAACAGACCCTGCATCAGCAGATCCGTGAGCTGAAACCCCTTCAGCAGAGTGCCCATCAACTGCCCGACAGCATCCAGAATGTGATTGTCATCCTGGTGGAGTCGTATATGTCGTTCACCGTCGATCTGAAGGTGGGCGGTGAGGAGGTAACCCCCTTCCTCAACAGTCTGGCCCGCGACTCCAGCATCTATTATAATGGCCACATGCGCCCGAACATCACCTGTGGTGAGTCGTCCGACGGTCAGTTCATCTATATGACCGGCATGTTGCCCTTGCGCTCTGAGATCACGATCACGAAGACCAAGCGCAACGTGTTGCCCGCCCTCCCCAAGGTACTGAAGGAAGCCCGTGGTCTCCGGTCGCGGATGGTCATCCCCACCTCCGCCGCCATGTGGAGTCAGGATGCGATGTGCAAGGCCTATGGCGTCGAACGGCTCTACAGCGTCAATGAGTACCACGGTCCCCACGAGCCCTGCCTCTCCGACGACCAGATGGTAGCCCTGGCCGACTCTGTCGATGGTCTGAGCCGTGAACCGTTCTTCTCGATGGTGCTGACCTTCTCCACCCACATGCCCTACGACAAGACTGTCGATCCGACCTTCAAAGCCACATCGCAGGTGCAGCCCGAGGATTATGCCAACTACCTGAATGCCTGTCACTTCATGGACCGTAACATCCAGCGCTATGTCGAGTCGCTGAAGCGTCATGGTTTGTATGACAACAGCCTGATCCTCATCGTCTCCGACCATCATGTGCAGGAGCAATTCCTGACCCTTCCGGGTGTCCAGCAGCGTGAGTTGCCCGTCTTCATCATCCATGGCGGTATCGATCGGCAGAACGCTTGGACGGGCCCCTGCCATCAGCTTGATGTCTTCACGACCCTGCTCGACCTCCTTGGCATCCGTCCGGCCTGGACGGGTCTCGGTCATACCCTGATCAATCCCCACTACGAGAACTCCCTGCCGGAAGGTTCCCCGAAATGGGACTATTCCGACTGGATGATACAGTCCGACTGGTTTAAACGATAACAACAACATGAAAGTAGTATTGTTAGCAGGCGGTTTTGGAACCCGCATTTCCGAAGAGTCCGTCTTTCGGCCCAAGCCGATGATTGAGATTGGCGGTATGCCCATCCTGTGGCATATCATGAAGGAGTATGCCTACTATGGCCATACCGAGTTTATCATCTGTGCCGGCTATAAGCAGGAGTTCATCAAGGAGTGGTTTGCCAACTATTTCCTCCACTGTGCCGACGTGACGTTCGACTACACCCATGGGCGCAACGAGATGACCATCCACCACAGTGAGGTCGAACCCTGGAAGGTGACCGTGGTCGATACCGGCTACAATACGATGACCGGTGGCCGTATCAAGCGTGTCCAGAAGTATGTGGGCGACGAACCCTTCTTCATGACCTACGGTGACGGTGTCTGCGATGTCGATATCAACAAGCTCCTCGCTTTCCACCAGAGCCATGGCCGACTGGCCACCCTTACGGCGGTGAAGATGAAACAGGAGAAGGGCATCCTCAACATCGGTGGTGACAATGCCGTGAAGTCCTTCCGTGAGAAGAACCTCGCCGACGGGGCACCGATCAATGCCGGTTATATGGTCCTTCAACCCGAGATCTTCGACCTCATAGCGGGCGACGAGACTGTCTTCGAGAAAGACCCCCTGAACCGTTTGGTCGATGAGGGACAGCTGATGTCCTATGTCCATGAAGGCTTCTGGCAGTGCATGGACAATATCCGTGAGCGCGAGATGCTCGAAAAACTGCTCCAGGCCGGTCAGGCCCCCTGGAAAAAATGGTAAACGAAGATGAAAGATAGTTTCAATGGTATCTTCCGAGGCCGACGGGTCCTCGTCACCGGCCATACTGGTTTCAAGGGCTCCTGGCTCAGCATCTGGCTCCATGAGATGGGGGCAGAGGTCATCGGAGTCGGACTCGAGCCCTATTCCGACAAAGACAACTACGTGCTTTCCGGCATCGGTCAGAAGATCAAGGCCGACCTCCGGGCCGATATCCGCGACGGTCAGCAGATGAAGGAGATCTTTGCGCAGTACCAGCCGGAGATCGTCTTCCACCTCGCAGCCCAACCACTCGTCCGACTCAGTTACGAACGCCCCGTCGAGACCTATGCCACCAATGTCATGGGCAGCATCAACATCATGGAGGCCGCCCGTGTCACCGACAGTGTCAGGGTCGTGGTGATGATTACCACCGACAAGTGCTACGAGAACCGTGAACAGATCTGGGGCTACCGTGAAGACGAACCCATGGGCGGCTACGATCCTTACTCCAGCAGTAAGGGTGCTGCCGAGATTGCCATCAGTTCGTGGCGTCGCAGCTTCTTCAATCCCGCCGACTACGGTAAGACGCACCATGTCGCCATTGCCAGTGTCAGAGCCGGTAATGTGGTCGGTGGAGGTGACTGGGCGAAGGACCGCATCGTGCCCGATTGCATCCGAGCCCTCGAGGCTGGCCGTCCCATTGAGATCCGTTCTCCGAAGGCCATCCGGCCTTGGCAGCATGTCCTCGAACCCCTCAGCGGTTATCTTCTCTTAGCCTCGAAGATGCTGGAGGAGCCGACGAAATACTGTGAGGGTTGGAACTTCGGTCCCCGCATGGAGAGCATCACTCCCGTCTGGGAGGTAGCCACCCTGTTGACCCGCTATTACGGGCATGGGCAGCTGAAGGATGTCTCCGACCCCCATGCCCTCCACGAGGCCAATCTCCTGATGCTCGACATCAGCAAGGCCCGGTTCCGTCTGGGTTGGGAACCCCGCACGAATATCGACCAGTGCTGTCAGATGACCGCCGACTGGTATAAGCGTTACCAGCATGAGTCCGTCTATGACCTCTGTGTCGAACAGATAAAGAAATTCCTGCTGTGAAGCAGCATGCTTAAAGTTATATAGTAGGGGCAGGCGTTGATCATCTGATCAGCGCCTGCTTTTTTTTATCCTGCCTGCCTCTTTTTTAGGGGGATGCCCCCTAAAACCCCCAGATTTGTTCTTTTTCTCGCTCACTCCGAGAAAAATGAACCAAAAAGAGGGGTGCTACCCCCAAGGCCCCCTTCAAAGAGCCCACTGAAAAAGTGACTCTTTTTGAAGCAGGGTTACATATATTAACATCTCGATAAGGCCTTGATATTAAAAAATATCAGGCAAAATCGAGTA
>OMZO01000074.1 GCA_900315525.1 uncultured Prevotella sp.
GTTGCGCTGGATAGAGGTTAGCGTCTATCTGCCCTTGATGCGTGTGCATGGCTATATGAGCAATACCGAGCCTTGGAACTACGGCCCCGAGGCTCAGGCAGTCATTGCTGCATGTCTGCAGCAGCGCCAGCAATTGCAGCCATACCTCCAGTGGTGTGCCAGGCAAGTCTCCGAGAAAGGTTATACGCTGATGCGCCCTTTGGTCTTTGACTTTGCCGACGACCCCGAGGCTCTGCATCAGGAGTGCGAATATATGTTTGGCCCGTCACTGCTCATCAGTCCTGTCACTGCGTCAGGCGTCACAGAGTGGCGTACCTATTTGCCGAAGAGCGAGGGCGGCTGGACCGACTATCGCACAGGTAAACATTATGATGGCGGCCAGACTGTCACCATCGCTGTTGACAAGACCTTCATCCCAGTCTTTGTCAGAAACTCGGCAGCTACACTCTCTGGAGTATCTTTGCTAAAGTCAAGATAACCTCAAAACAGTTGGAATAAGAAAATGAAAAGTGCTGCAAGAAAATAATCTTACAGCACCTTGCTTTTCGTTGAGACCAGCGCATTGTGGTACAATTCGTACCCAGAGCCGGGGTCGAACCGGCACGGGTTGCCCCACTGGTGTTTGAGACCAGCGCGTCTACCGATTCCGCCATCTGGGCATGTGTTGCGCAACTGTGTTCTCAACCGAAAGCGGGTGCAAAGGTAATATAAAAAATTGAAATACCAAAGGTTTCTGATAAAAAACTTAAAAATACTTGCAGATATCATGGATTTTGCGTACCTTCGCACACAGATAAATATTACTAAACGCAATCCATGGAAATATCCGAAAAAAATAACTTCTGCGTGATACTTGCAGGAGGACGCGGGCGGAGGCTCTGGCCAGCGAGTCGTCATGAACATCCCAAGCAGTTTATTGATTTCTTCGGTACTGGCAGGACGATGCTGCAGGCTACGTTTGAGCGTTTTGCGAAGATTCTGCCCAAGGAGAATATATATGTATGTACATGTAAGGAATATCTGGAATTAGTAAAGCAGCAACTGCCAGAACTACCAGAGCCGAACATCATGTTGGAGCCGATTCACAGGAATACGGCACCGAGTGTGGCGTGGGCTACGATGCGCATCCTGCAGCGTGATGCCAATGCCAATATCGTCATCACACCTTCAGACCAGTTGGTACTCGACGAGCAGTCTTTCTTCCATAGCATTGATGTCGGTATCGGCTATGTGAGAGAGAACGACGTACTGCTGGCGATGGGCGTCAAGCCGACAAGACCTGAACCAGGATACGGTTACATCCAGCTGGGCGACTTGAGCTGCAAGCCGGAGGTGTTTAAGGTGAAGTCGTTTACGGAGAAACCGGAGCGCGATTTTGCCAAGATGTTCATGGAGAGTGGTGAGTTTTATTGGAATACGGGTATCTTCATCTCCAATGCCAAGCACCTGATTCTGACTTTTGAACAGATTTTCCCAGAGGTGCTGCGCAACCTGAAGGTTGAGCATCCTGGCTATACGCTGAACGAGGAGTTGGAGTATGTCGAAGCGAATTATCCGCGTTATCCGAACCTTTCGCTCGACTATGCGATACTGGAGCAGAGCAAAGACGTGTATGTGATGAAATGTGATTTCGGCTGGGCCGATATGGGTACTTGGCATGCCATCTATGAGGCCATCAGCAAGGTGGAGGACGATAACGTACTCCTTGACTCCCATGTCGAGATGGAGGATTGCCGTAACAATATTATCATGCTACCTAAAGACCGTCTTGGCGTGTTCAGCGGTCTTGAAGGCTATATCGTGGTAGAGCAGGATAATGTGTTGCTGATATGTAAGAAAGGCGACTCCTCGGCGTTGGTGAAGAAATATGCCAGTGAGGTACAGATTAAATACGGTGATGAGTTTGTCTAAGCGACAAACTCATCACGTATCTTAGCTGCGATTTCCTTAAACTCTTCTTCGGTGAGCTTCAGCTTCTCCCGGCGGAAATCTACATCCTGTTCCGACTGCATCGGAATCAGGTGGATGTGGGCGTGAGGCACTTCGAGACCGAGCACCACTTCGGCGACTTTCTTGCAAGGGAAGGCTGCCTTGATGGCCTTGGCTACTTTCTTGGCAAACACTTGGAACTCGGCCAACTCATCATCGTCCATGTCGAAGATGTAATCTACCTCGCGGCGAGGGATCAGCAATCTTACTGAATATATCCATAATTATCCAACGGTGATTTTGTCAATACGCAGTTTAATGGCACCACGAGGGATCTTAACCTCTACCTCATCGCCGACCTTATGGTTCAGCAGTCCCTGGGCGATAGGAGTCTTAATGGAAATCTTTCCCTCGCGGAGGTTTGCTTCGCTCTCGCTGACGATGGTATAGGTCATCTTGGCCTTGTTCGTGAGATTGGTCATCTCCACCTTCGACAGGATCTGTACGGAGTCGGTGCTGAGGCGTGATGTATCGACCACCTTAGCCTCGGCGATGGTCAACTTCAAACGGTTGATCTTATCCTCCAAGTGAGCCTGAGCCTCCTTGGCAGCGTCATACTCGGAATTTTCGCTGAGGTCACCCTTCTCACGGGCCTCGGCGATGGCAGCAGAGGCCTTCGGGCGCTCAATGCTCTCCAACTGTTTCAGTTCGGCTACCAATTTGTCGTAGCCTTCTTGTGACATATAAGCCATAGTTATTCTTTTTTATTGTTTACTTGTTCTTGACCCTTAGACAGACATAAAACAAAGAATTCCGACAATGGTGTCGTGTCGGAATCCTTGATGCTAATATGTCGTATCCTTACTTTTCTGTTTGCAAAGGTAGGACTTTTTTCTGAACCAAACAAATTTTTCGTGGTAAAAATTGTCAATAGGTTCGTTTTGCCTTTGTCCAAAAGGTCTGGCAGATGGCGTAGAATAGTACGGCCGACACCCAACCTGCGAAAACGTCGATGAGGTAGTGGGCACGGATATAGACTGTAGCCAAGGTCATTAGGATGAAGAAGGGCAGGATAAAGAGTGTCAGTCTGCGGCTTCTGGCGCGCCAGGCCAGCAACATCAGCACGGTGCAGATACCTACATGGCTGCTAGGGAAGGCGGCCGTCGGGCGTTCGCCGGCAGTATGCCCGTCAATAAAACTCTGGTAGAGGAAGCCGTCGCTATTGCCGCCCATGGGGAGTGCCTCCATGTGTGTGACGAAGTAGTCGTTCACGTTAGGGAATATACCGTTGGCGATATTATCCATGCCTACAGCCAGATAATAGTACTGTGGGCCCGTGACGGGCAGAAAGACGAAAACGAGGTAGTAGAGGAAGAAAGAACCCAGGATAACGAACACCGTGCGGTCGAATTCTGAACTGCGGCGAAAGAAATAGTACAATGTCACAACGCCGACGAGCGGATAGTAGGACATGTAGCCCAGATACATCAGTTCACTGAACACTATGTTGGTGATGTGCTGTGAGAAGAGTAGGGCAGGCTGACAGCCGAACACCGATTGTTCGTAACTGGCAAAGATGTGGTCGAGATTGGGGAAGAGTTTGTTAAGCTCGTAGGTGTCGGGATACCACCAGGCGAGCAGCAACAGCTGGAGGCTGATGCGGCAAAGATGGGTGAAGCGGCAAGGTATCATCCGATAGACGGCCCACACGGCACAGGTGAGAGCTACCACTCTGGCGCGTCCCCAAATGAGCGATTCGGGGTTCTGCAACTTGGTATAGCCGAAAAGGATTAATAACAAGGTCAGTACCAGATAGCCCAAGATAAGCCACTCGACGGTGAGTAGCCCTTTGTGCGGCTTCTTCTCTATCTCAAATAAATATTTAAATCCTTTCAATGTTGTATCTTTTTAAAGCCATTTGTGGTCTTTATACCACTGAATCGTTGTCTTGACGCCTTCCTTCAGTTGGACCTTGGGCTCAAAGCCTAATTCGCGGCGGGCAGGTTCGATGTCGCATCGCCAATTACGCTGACGCAGTATGTTATACTTGTCGTTGTTCAGAGCAGTCACCTTGCCGGTCATGTGTCCGATGTATTCGCCGAAGAAAGTGACGACGCGCAGTACCCAGACGGGAGCAGTGATGCGCAGCCACCAGGGGCGGCCCAGCTCTTCGTGGATGAGGTCGCTGAAGGTGGTGCTCTGATAGACCTGTCCGTCGGAGAGGAAATATTTCCTACCAGTCTCACCCTTCTCTAAGGCGAGGAATACAGCCTGCACCACGTCGGTGACATAGACGAACGTGATATCCTGGCGCTGGTAGCCAACAGCGAAGTCGATGTGTTGCTTGATGCTCTTGGCCATCATGAAGTAATCCTTCTCACGAGGTCCATAGACACCTGTCGGCCTTAAAATAATATAAGGTAGGCGTGAGCCGATGGAGTTGATATACCTTTCTGCCTCCAGTTTGCTACGTCCATATTCTGTATTCGGTTTTGGGGTATCGTCCTCGCGAATCTCGTCGTAGGGCAGTTGTTCCTTGATGGCGCCGAAGACGCTGAGACTGCTTAGGAAGACAAATCGCTTCAAGGGCATCTGCAGATCCAGCAGGGCGTCGACAAGGTTCTTTGTTCCCTCTGTATTGATGCGGCGAAAATCCGCCTTGTTCAAGCATTTTGTTACGCCGGCGGCATGCACCACGTAGTCGAACTGATGAGGTTGCAGCTGCTCTATGAGTTGCGCCTTCGACGACAGATTCAATTCTATGAAGTGGATGCGCTCGTCCTGCAGGTACTCTTTAGAACTGCTTTTGCGTATGGCAGCCCAAGTCTCGAAGCCTTGCTTGAGTGCTTCCTCCACGATAAATGAGCCTATGAATCCGCTGGCACCAGTGATTAATATCTTCATGTTTGTTAAATTTGGGTGCAAAGGTACATATTTTATTGAACACAAAGAAACGAAGGAACGAAGAATTAAGTTAAAAGAAGAAAAATCTTTGTGTCTTTGTGTCTTCGTGTTCTATTTTTTTATAACTTTGCAGAAACAATAAACAATAAGTCTATGGGAAAGAAGAAAGGTGGAAAACGTTTAGGGAAGAAGCAGGTCAGCGAGTTGCTGCAGAACCTCTTCCAGCATAATCCGAACGAGACGTTTACGTTCAAGCAGATATTCAAGGCATTGAAACTTGATACCCATCCGTTGAAGATGCTTGCCATCGACGTGATGGAGGAAATGGCATGGGATGATTTCCTCTCCAAGGTAAGCGACAACTCCTACCGGCTGAACCTGAAGACGCAGGTACAGGAGGGCGTATTCCGTCGCAAGTCTAATGGTCGTAACTCATTCCTGCCCGATGATGGTGGCACACCAGTATTTGTGGCTGAGCGTAACTCGATGTCGGCTCTGGACGGTGACCGCGTGAAGGTATCCTACATGGCCCGTCGCGACAAACATATCAAAGAGGCGATGGTTATTGAAATCGTCAAGCGTGCCCATGATCAGATCGTTGGTAAGCTACGTGTGGAGAAAGATATGGCCTTCCTCGTACCGCTCGACAACACTTTCGTGCATGACATCATCATTCCCAAGCGCAAGCTAAAGGGTGGCAAGACCGACGACAAGGCGGTGGTGAAGGTGGTGCAGTGGCCCGACAATGAGCATAAGAACATTATTGGTTCTGTGGTGGATATTCTTGGAAAGACGGGTGACAACAATGCTGAGATGCACGCCATCCTCGCTCAATACAATCTACCCTATAAGTATCCGAAGAATGTGGAGGAGGCGGCCGAGAAGATTGATGCCACCATTACGCAGGAGGAGATCGACCTCCGTGAGGATTTCCGTGACGTGTTTACTTGTACCATCGACCCGAAGGATGCCAAGGACTTTGACGATGCCCTTAGTATACGTAAGTTGGAGAGTGGTTTGTGGGAAGTGGGCGTGCATATTGCCGATGTCTCGCATTATGTGAAGGAAGGCTCTGTCATCGACAAGGAGGCCTATGCTCGTGCTACGAGTATCTATCTTGTGGATCGCACCATCCCAATGCTGCCTGAGCGTCTTTGTAACTTCATCTGTTCGTTGCGACCAGACGAGGAGAAACTGTGTTATAGTGTGATCTTCCAGCTCGACGACGAGGCAAACATCAAGCATTGGCATCTGGCGCATACCGTCATCAGGAGCGATCGCCGCTATGCCTACGAGGAGGTGCAGCAGATACTGGAGGACAACGGTGTGAAGGACGGCACGGGCGAGCCGGCGCCACCAGCCACGAAGAAGAACCCATACAAGGGCGAGCATGCCACAGAACTGATAAAACTCGACGCCCTCGCCAAGAAACTGCGTGCCGCGCG
>OMZO01000081.1 GCA_900315525.1 uncultured Prevotella sp.
CTTCGATAACAGTGCACGGTACATTCTTACCGTCGGCACTGAAAACGGATGTCATTCCGATTTTTCTTCCAATTAATCCTGGCATTTCAGTTTAAAATTTAAAATAATGTTTGTATATTTTGTTTCTTTTTAAGTGTCATCCGCTTATCCGATGCACAAAAACCCACCTAAAAAGGAACTCAAAACGCTTCATTCTTGAAGGCTAAGTTGCTATTTATCAGGGTATTGTTAGCTCTCGGGCCAGCGCAATACGCACTTTTGCGGGTGCAAAGGTACTAATATTTTTCTTTCCCACCAAATATTTTAGGGTATTTTTTACACTTCGCTCTACTTTTTAGGCCAAAAAGGAAATCTGTTCGCGAATAATTTGCATTTTTTAATTCTTTTTTGTAACTTTGCAGCCCAAATATCATATTTAAGCATAATGAAACAGACCATCAGAACCTTTTTCGCAGTATTTTTCACTTTATTTCTAAGCCTATCAACCGGAGCACAGACAGTAGCAGAAGAACTACGAGATGATGTCAATCGTTCTGCAGGTCTCTATTACGCACTTCCAGTACCTGCCATCCAAACCGACACGGCTCCAAAAGGCAAAAAGCCGTTCTATATCAACCATTACGGCAGCCCTGCTTCATACTATCTCTTGAAAGCAGCAAGTTACGAAGCTCCCTATGCCACCCTAGCCAAGGCCGACAGCCTCGGCAAGCTGACCACTCTAGGACATGACGTACTCCAAAGAGTGAATCAGATACGGCTCGATGCCCAAAACAGGACTGGCGAGATTACACAAAAAGGTACGCATCAGGCACGTGCGATGATGCGCCAGATGATGGAGCGATTTCCAGACATGTTGGTAGATAATGCCTATTACAGTGCCCGCAGCGCAATGCACAACCACTGCATCGAGACGATGAACGAGGCCATGCTCCAACTGGCAGGCATGCATCATCCGATGCAGTTGAATATCAGGGCCTCACAGAGGGAAGAACACTTTATGGACCCAGAGGACAAGTTCCTTACCTCCCAGCGCACAGACTCACTAACACTGGCCAAATACACCGAATTTACAGCCAGACATACCGACGACACAAGGCTCATTGCCTCGCTGTTCAACGACTCTGCCTACGTAGCAAGCGCCATCAACACTGCTGACCTGAGCCAACAGTTATTCCTACTCGCCGGCTGTATTCAGCATACCGATCTGACAGGCAAGGTGATGCTTTATGACATCTTCACACCGGAAGAAATACACAACCACTGGCTCAAGCAGAACGCCTGGCACTATATCAACTATGGCGGCTACACCCCGAACGGCGGCTATCAGGCGTACTTGCAACGCTCCCTTCTCAGAAACATGATGCACATGGGGGATAGCATTCAAAAGCGCAATATTCTTGTGGGACACATCCGTTACACACACGAAAATGTGGTCTTGTCGCTGGCTTGTCTGATGGAGCTAGATGGTTACGGACTACACACCGCAAGCCTAGACTCACTTGAGGAGAAAGGCTGGGCCGACTACCGCATCGCACCGCTCGGCGGCAGCATTGAGATGATACACTACCGCAATGACTCCGACGACCCTGACGTGCTGGTGAAGGTATTGCTCAATGGCCGTGAGGCACGGTTACCCATCCCTACTGACTGTGCACCATACTACCATTGGCAGGATGTGAAACACTACTACCTGCGTAAACTCTACCGCTACGAGAATCGCAGATTCAACCAAAAAACCAAATAAAGTAAGTAACTATCAAACAAAGAATGAAACATACCAACCATATCATACGCCCAACAATGACGGCCGCCCTGATAGCAGCCTGCAGTCTCCTTTCGACGATTTCTGCTCAGACTGTCAAAGACCATATCAGAGAGAACCCCGCTTATGCCTCATGCAACTATCATATCTACCCTGACAGCATCGATGCCCAACTGACTCCGGCACCAAAAGGCAAGAAACCATTCTATATCTCCCATTATGGGCGGCACGGGTCACGCTACATCAGCAACCGAAGCGGCTTCGACGAACCTTTCATGATGATGATGCACGCCGACAGTCTCGACGAACTGACACCCACAGGCAACCGCGTGCTCGAAGTGATGAAACAGATCATGAACAACTCTGAAGACCGCTGGGGTGAGCTTACCGAACACGGCCGGCGCCAGCACCGTGAGATTGCCCGCCGCATGGCAGAGCGCTTCCCCGAGGTGTTAGGAGACACTGCTCACGTAGAGGCCCGCAGCACAATTGTGCCCCGCTGTATGATGTCGATGGGAACCGCCATGATGGAACTGGCACAGATCAACCCAAAACTACGCATCACAATGGAGAGCACTAAGCGCACCATGGGCTATATGAACTACCAGGATCGTGATCTCCGCAAGATACAGATGTCAGCACAAGCCAAGGAAGCCTATAATAAGTTCATCGCAAATCGCATGGGCAACACCCGGTTGATGGAACTGATCTTTAAGAATCCTGATATCGTGAATGAGATCGTCGATGAAGACTATTTCAACTATTATCTGATGAAGATGGGACTCTTCCAGGTACACACACCACTTTCCAAGAACACCTATATTGCTGACATCTTCCATATCGACGAGCTCTACCGTCTGTGGGAGGTTGACAATGCTATATGGTATATCCGTCACGGAGCCTGCAAGCTCAATGGTGGCACCCAGCCATACAGCCAGCGTTATCTGCTGCGACAGATCATTGCAGATGCCGACAGCAGCATACGTCTCCCATACCCCTCGGCGCAGTTGCGCTACGGACACGAGACAGTCTTGCTACCGCTCGTCTGCCTCATCGGCATCAACGGCTACGACTTGGAAACCGACGATCTGGAAAAGCTGGAGGCCAAAGGCTGGTGGTGCTCCGACGTATTCCCAATGGGATCCAACGTGCAGTTCATCTTCTACCGCAGCGGCCCGAACGACAACGACATCCTCTTCAAGGTGCTGCTCAATGAGAAGGAGGCTAAGTTGCCTATCCGCACCGACTGCGCCCCCTATTACCATTGGCGAGACTTCCGCAAGCATTACCTGAAGAAGATAGACGCCTACAAGAAATAGCACGCACGATAAAGAAGCCCCGCCAGAAATTGGCGGGGCTTCTTTATTTAGGCTGCAGCTCAGCATATTCCTTTTATCAAAAGATTGTGATTAAAAGAGTATTCACAACTAAATGGTAATCAAAAGTTGTAAAAAGCAGACTTTCTAAGTGTCTGATTATCAAAGATGATTTCTTTCACTTTCAAAAATCTG
>OMZO01000022.1 GCA_900315525.1 uncultured Prevotella sp.
TGCAGATTTCGTTATACACTGCGAGGGCATAGCGCTCGACGCTGAAGTGACCGTCGGTCTTCAGGGGGCGGAAGTTCAGGCGCAGCGTGCCGTCGTCGCATCGCAACGGCTGGCCTATCACCTGACACTATCGCTGAGTCGGCGCTGGAGGAAGAAGGCCTTGGTGGCGGCGAAGAAGGTAGCGACACCTGCAGCATTGATGATGACGACGGTCCAAAAGGAGGCATCATAGCCCAGATACTCGGCAATGACACCGCCAAGAAGGATGCCAAGTCCCATGCCGATGTCCCAAGAGATTAGGATGGTGGAATTAGCCGTGCCGCGCTGGTTGTTGTGTGCCACGCAGATGGTCATGTTCTGGAAGGCAGGCCACATGTGGCCATTACCCAGGCCGATGAGCAGTGCCGAACCATAGTAGCCAATCAAAGTGAAAAGTGAAGAGTGAAGCGTGAAGAGTGATGACAGAGTCGGCATAAGTATAAATAAAGTGTAGCCGACGAGCGAGATGACCATGCCCGAGCCCGCATTATGCGTCAGGCACCCTTCGCGCAGAGCCTTTCCGCCCTGCAAGCGCGAGATAATCAAGCCGACGGAACAGAGCAGGAAATAGGTGCCTGTACCGCCCGTGATACCCATCACCTCCTTGCCGTAGATTGCCAGATAGTTACTCAGCACTCCGAAGCTGAAGCCGAAAGCCACCATATTGAGTCCGAGCAGCCAACCACGCACAAGGAAGAAGCGGTCCCACGAGAGTTTCGACTTGTTGCGCACAATTTCCTTCTCAGGGAACTTGACCGTTGCATCGATGAGCCAGCCCGCACAAGCCACGACAAGCGCCAGCCAGAAGAGCAGTTCGAAGCTATCGGTATATTTGTAGATGAAGATACCAATGGTGGGAGCGATGGCCATCGAGAGGTTGTTGCTCAGCCCATAGTATCCGATGCCCTCGGTACGACGACTGGATGGCAACACGTCGATAGCTGCCGTAGAGTTGGCAACAGTAAGCGCACCAAAAGGTCCGCCATGAAGCGTACGCACAATCGTAAACAATAATAAGGTGGAGGCCGCGAGATAGCCGGCAAAGAAAATGGCGAAGGCGCCGAAGCACGCCATCAGTACCGTGCGACGGGGGAAGGAATCAACGAAATAGCCGCTGAAGGGACGGAAGAGCAATGCCGTGATGGTATAGCCTGACAATACGAGGCCTATCACATCCTTCGGGGCACCGAAATGCTCACTCAGGTAGAGCGGCAACAAGGGGGTTAAAACATAAAAGGCGAAGAACAGCGTAAAATTCGCTGCCATCACCTTACAGTAGTTACTATTCCAAAGTCTTTCCAACGACAATCAGAACTTGGCCATCTTGATGGCTACCACAGCACACTCGTCGCCCTTGTTACCGAGACGTCCTCCTGCACGGTCCTTGGCCTGCTGGAGATCGTTGGTGGTAAGCAGTCCATAGACTACGGGGATGTTGCTTGTGGCATTCAGACGGGCAATACCCTCAGTTACTCCCTGACAGATATAGTCGAAATGAGGAGTCTCTCCACGGATGACACAACCAAGGATAATCACCGCGTCGTAGCCGTCGTTGAGCGTCATCTGGTGGGCACCGTAGATCAATTCGAAAGAGCCGGGGACGGTCTTCACATGGATGTTCTCAGGAAGGGCACCGTGCTTCTCGAGCGTGTTGACACAGCCCTCGAGCAGGGCACCGGTAATCTCAGGATTCCATTCTGCCACGACGACGCCGAAGATCATGTTCGACGCGTCGGGCACCTTGGAGAAATCGTAGTCGCTGAGGTTATGGAGTGCTGTTGCCATAGATTACTTAGCAGAAACGCGCTCAATATAACCGTCGATTGTCTGATACTGCATCGAGTTGAAGTACTTTTCCTTCACGGTCTGATACAGCTTGAGAGCCTCGTCGTTCTTACCCTGGCTCTCCAGAATCTCACCAGCCTGAATCAGGAAGGTGGGTGAAAGCGAGTTGTTGTCAGCCTTCTCTGCAGCCTTCTTCAGATGAGAGACAGCCTTGTCGAGCTGGTTCAGGTGAGCATAGGCATTACCAAGAGCACCTTCGGCAGCAGGGGAAATCATCTGGTCGTCGGCACCGTCATACTCCTCAAGGAATTTCACGGCAGCATCCCACTTGCCGAGCTGAGCGTTGCAGAGGCCGGCATAGAGGTTGGCCAGGTTACCAGCAGCAGTGCTGCTATATTCATCGGCAAGCTTAGCGAAGCCCTTGAAGCTTGCGCTGTCGCCATTGAGAGCCTGCTCGAAGAGGCCCTGAGCAAAATACTCCTGACCTTTGGCGATGGCTGTGCTGGCCTTCTGCTCGTTAGGCTCTGAGATATAAGTCTTGTAAAGTACTGCACCGGCGATGATGACAATCAGTGCCACAACGACGGTGATGATTGCCTTCTTGTACTTCAGGAAGAAGGCCTCACTCTGGTTCAGGGTCTGCTCCATTGTGGGTGCAGCCTGCTGTTGATTTGATGTATTTGCCATTATGTTTTATGTATTTATTTTCGAAAATCGGGTGCAAAGTTACGAAAAATTTGTCATGCTTTGCGCTGATTATGCAGTTTTTTTTCGTAAAATAGTTAAAATCCGTGTAATCTGAGCCGTCGGTGCCCAAAAAGTAGTACCTTTGCACTATGATTCTCGAGAAACTATCGCTCATCAACTATAAGAATATCCAGACCGCTACGCTGGAACTGTCGCCGAAGATCAACTGTCTGATCGGTCAGAACGGCGTGGGGAAGACTAACGTGCTGGACGCCATCTATTTCCTCTCCTTCTGTCATTCTGCGGTCAACCCCAACGACTCGCAGGTCATCACCCACGGCCAGGAGTTCTTCATGCTGGAGGGCACCTATTCGGACGATCTCTACATCTCCTGCGGCATGAAACGCGGCACGAAGAAGCATTTCAAACGTAACAAGAAGGAATACAAGCGGCTATCGGAGCATATCGGACTGATACCGCTGGTGATGGTGTCGCCTTCTGACACGATGCTCATCGAAGGCGGAAGCGAAGAGCGACGGAAACTGATGGATGTGGTCATCTCGCAATATGATCATGGCTATATCGAATCGATGAACCGTTATAACAAGGCTTTGCTACAGCGAAACACGATGCTGAAGATGGAGGAAGAACCTGACGCTGATGTTATCGCCCTCTGGGAAGAGCAGATGGCCGTAGAGGGTGAGCGCATCTACCAACGACGCGACGCTTTTGTCAGGGAGCTGACACCCGTGTTCCAGCGTTACTACGAACAGATATCAGGCAATAAAGAGCAGGTGGCCATCGAGTATGTGTCGCATTGCCAGCGCGGGCCGTTGCTGGAGGTCATTCAGCGCGACCGGGCGAAAGACCGCATCATGGGCTACTCGCTGCACGGCACGCATCGCGACGACCTGACATTCACCTTGGGCGGACATCCGCTGAAGCGTGAGGGCAGTCAGGGACAGCTGAAGACCTTCGTGATATCCCTGAAGCTGGCACAGTTCGACTTCCTGCGCCGCACCAACAACCGCACCACTCCCCTACTCTTGCTTGACGATATCTTCGACAAGCTCGATGCCAATCGCGTGGAGCAAATCGTGAAACTGGTTGCTGGCGACGAGTTCGGACAGATATTCATCACAGACACCAACCGCGACCATCTGGACCAGATTCTCAGCCGTTCATCCCACGACTACCAGATCTTCCACGTCAAGGATGGCGAAGTAACCAAATAGTGTATGTTCAGAAAAGACGTCAAGAATATCAGAGAACTGATTCTGAGGAATCTGCGGTCACAGGGGCTGGAGACACCGCTGCTGCAGAAACGCCTCGTGGATGCCTGGCCAACCGTGATGGGCGACATGGTAGCGGGCTACACCCAAGAAGTCTACATCCGCAACCAAACGCTATGGGTGCACCTGACAAGTCCGGCCCTCAGAGCCGACCTCTCGATGATGAAACAAGATATCGTGAAAAAACTGAATGCAGCCGTCGACAGTCAGGTCATTGTCGACATCCGCTTCTGCTAAACGACGATATCCATAGGGACATCATGCACATCAACAGGGACTTCCGACACTTTCTGGAAATCGAAGCAAACGCCTATTTTCCTGCAGTCAAGACCAGCCAGCAGACGGTCGTAATAGCCCTTGCCACGACCGAGCCTGTGGCCTTGGGCATCATAGGCCATACCAGGTACCAATGCCGTGTCGATAAGGCTCATATCTGTAAACCGCTGACCGACAGGCTCCTGGATATGAAAGGCACCCTCACATAAGTCTGCCTCACCGCTATATCGGCATAGTTCCATCACTGTGTCGTCAACTACTCTGGGCAACAAGACCGTCTTGCCATCGGCCACCAATTCGTCGAGCAAGACATGGGTACACACCTCATCGGGCAATGAATAGTAGGCCAGAACGACAGTGGCCTCACGCAACATAGGACGAAGACGGGCTATGACAGGCAGCGACAGCTCCTCCAGCTGTTGCCAGGTGAACTGTCGCTTCCTATCGCGCATCTGCTTCCGCAGGTCTGCCTTAAGCATGTGCGAAATATGGCTTTGGAGCCTTTTGGCTCGCATGGTCGAACATCATGGCCACCTTGCCGTCATTCGTCCCTTTGACTTGTGCTTTACTGGGGAAAGCCTCGCCATTACGGAAGATACGCAACGTCTCAATGATGACAGGATCATCGTGATTGAGATACTCCGTCCAAGCCTCTTCGTTGAGAATATTGTAGATAATGCGGCTGTTGACGAAACGCTCCAACAACTTATGCGATTTCTGAATCATCAGGTTACGACGCTTCAGGCCGTTCTTCTCCGCAAAGGCCACAAACTTTTCGACCGTGTTCTGACTCTTCAGGTAGCGTTCCATCTCCCACACATCCTCCATTGAACTCAGCTTAGTGCGGTTCTCATCGGTATAGTTGTAGGCGAACTGCAGGATGAGTCCCGACATCGAGGCTTCCTTATAGTAGGAAGTCATGCCCAGTGTGTCCTCAGGAATGAAGGTGTCGGGCGTAATGCCACCACCACCATAGACGACACGGCCATTGGCTGTATGGTATTCCGGACCGGTATGTTTGATGCTGTCCTGAGAGAAGAACTCTCCGTGCTGATAGCGCTGCATCCAATCGCCCTCGTAGTCCTCTCCGTCGGCATAAGGTTTCTGGATACAGCGGCCTGAGGGGGTGTAGTAGCGAGCGATTGTCAGCCGAATCATCGAATGGTCAGAGAACTCCATCGGCTTCTGCACCAGGCCCTTACCAAAGGAGCGACGACCAACAATAGTACCACGATCGTTATCCTGAATGGCACCAGCAAGAATCTCAGAGGCTGACGCCGAACTCTCGTCGACGAGTACGACGAGCGGAATACGCTGGTAGCTGCCTCGACCATCGGCCCTGTACTCCTGTCTCGGATAGCGACGACCCTCCGTATAGACAATCAGTTGGCCCTTAGCAAGGAACTCATTGGCAATCTGAACAGCCGACTCGAGATAGCCGCCTGTATTGCCACGCAGGTCGATGACCAGATTCGAGAAACCTTTCTGCGCCAGTTTGGCCAAAGCAATGAGCAGCTCGGGATAGGTATTCTCGCCGAAGTTCTTCATGCGGATATAGCCACTCTCATCGTCGAGCATATAGCAGGCCGTCACACTCTTGGTCGGTATCTCACCACGCGTAACAGTGATATGTCGCACGGTCTTCTCGCCATAGCGGATGACGCCGAGCTTTACCTTTGTGTCCTTAGGTCCCTTCAGACGGTGCATGGCTTCTTCGTTCGTCACTTTCTTTCCGACAAACACGGAGTCGTCCACCTCGACAATCTTGTCGCCAGCCAGCACACCAGCCCGCTCTGCCGGGCCGTTGCCAATGACGTTCTGAACACGAATCGTATCCTGACGAATCGTAAACTCAATACCGATACCGGAGAAAGAGCCACGCAGGTCGTCGTTGGCAATCTGCCCTTCACGAGCTGTGATATAGACGGAGTGAGGGTCGAGTTCGCCCAGAATCTGTGGCATGGCTTTCTCCACCAAGTCGTTTATATTGACCGTATCGACATACTGGTCATCGATAATGTGGAGCAGGTTGTTGAGCTTGTTGCCACTCGAGTTGATAATGTTCAGGCGGTTACCAGAGAAATGATTGGCGTAGAAGGTACCAATCAAGATACCTATGACCACCGAGACAGCCAGCCAAAGTGGCATAAAACGATAGTTCTTACTTTTCATCGTCCTTTATTTATCAGTATTAACATCCATAAATATGACCTCGATACCAGCACGCTTCAGCAGGTCGATACCGTCGGTGAGACGATACTGCTCACCATACACCACGCGGCGGATCCCTGCTTGTATGATCAGCTTGGCACACTCGATACAAGGAGAGGCCGTGATGTAAATCGTCGCGCCGTCACTGTTGTTGTTGCTACGTGCCAGCTTCGTGATGGCATTGGCCTCTGCATGGAGCACATAGGGCTTGGTGACATTATTGTCGTCCTCGCACACATTCTCAAAACCACTCGGCGTACCGTTATAGCCGTCGCTGATAATCATCTTGTCCTTCACCACCAAGGCACCGACCTGACGGCGCTGGCAGTAGGAATTCTCTGCCCAAATGCGCGCCATACGCAAGTAGCGCTGATCCAGTTTCTCCTGTTTCTCGTTCATATCCTTAGTCATTTTCTCTTTTTCTTGATACCATTACGCTTGAGTAGCGCGTCGATGGTGGGTTCTCCTCCACGGAAGCGCTTATAGAGCGTCATCGGGTTCTCCGTGCCACCTCTCGAAAGGATGTTGTCACGGAAGCTCTGCGCCGTTGTCTGGTCAAAGATACCATGCTTCTTGAAGACGCTGAACGCATCGGCCTCGAGCACCTCTGCCCATTTGTAACTATAGTAGCCTGCTGCATAGCCCCCCGCCATGATATGCGAGAACTGTACCGTCATGCAGGTGTCGGGCAACTGCTTGGTGACCATCGCCTTCTGCCAGGCCTTTTTCTCGAAGGCGATGATATCCTCGTCAAACGACTCCTTACGGGTATAGTAAGCCATATCAAGCAGGCCGAAACTGACTTGACGCATGCAGGCATAGGCCACATTGAAGTTACGGCTCCTGACGATACGGTCGATCAGTTCGTCAGGCAAGGGCTCGCCCGTCTGGTAATGGAAAGCAAAGGTGCGCAGAAAGTCTTTCTCAACAGAGAAGTTCTCCATGAACTGTGACGGGAGTTCCACGAAATCCCACCACACATTGGTACCGCTGAGACTCTCGAAACGTGTATTGGCAAACATGCCGTGAAGAGAGTGACCGAACTCATGGAGGAAGGTTTCCACCTCACCCAGCGTCAGAAGGGCCGGTTTCTCATCGGTAGGCTTCGTCAGGTTCATCACCACGCTGACATGCGGACGGATGTTCTCCCCCTTGCGGTCAATCCATTGTCCCTGATATTCCGTCATCCAAGCACCACCCTGCTTGCCTTTGCGAGGATGGAAGTCTGCATAGAAAACGGCCAGATAAGAGCCATCTTTATCAAACACCTCATACGCCTTAACATCCGGATGATAGACAGGAATAGTCTTGTTTTCTTTGAAAGTAATACCGTAAAGTCGGTTGGCCAGGCCAAAGACACCATCGATGACCTTCGACAGCTCAAAGTAAGGCCGTAGCATCTCGGCGTCGATGTTGTACTTCTCCAACTGCAACTTATGAGAATAGAAACTGAAGTCCCAGGGTTCCAGCTTGAAATCCTTACCCTCCTTTTTTCTGGCCATCTTCTCGATTTCTGCAACCTCCTTAACGGCCGTTGGCTTATAAGCATCAATCAAGTCGTTGAGCAACTTATACACATGACGCACGTTACCGGCCATCCTGTGCTTCAACACATAGTCGGCATAGGTCTTGTAGCCCAACAGCTGCGCCATCTCACGGCGCAGATTTATGAGTCGCTTGCAGATATCGAGATTGTTCTCCGTATTGTCGTGGATACACTCCGTGTTCTTGGCCATATACATCTGCCGACGAAGCACCCGCTGAGAGCTATAGGTCATAAAGGGCGAATAGCTGGGAAAGTCGAGCGTGAACACCCAACCGTCGAGATGCTGCTCTTTGGCAGTGAGGGCTGCAGCCTCGCGCGCCGTCTCAGGCAGTCCGTCGAGCTGAGCCTCGTCGGTAATGTGCAACGTGAAAGCCTTATTCTCCTTCAACAGATTCTGAGAGAACTGCAACCCAAGCATTGATGCCTCCTCGGTCAATTGGCGCAGCCGTTCCTTGCCTTCAGAATCAAGCAGAGCACCACTACGCACGAAACCGTCGTAGCAGTTGTCGAGCAACATTTGTTCCTCAGGTGTCAGTTTCCGGTGGTGACGATGCACATACTTGATACGCTCAAACAACCGCTCGTTAAGACGGATATCGTTAGCATGCTTCGTCAGGATAGGACTCATCTTCTGTGCCAAAGCGTCCATCTCATCGTTGGTCTCTGCCGAAAGCAGATTGAAGAACACCGTCGTCACACGACCAAGCAGGTCATAGTAGCCCTCGCCGTCCTTCTCGTCATCAACACTAATGATCGTATTGTCGAAAGTAGGTTTCTCCGTACTATTGATAATATTCTCTATCTGTTCATCGTCGCGACGGATACCTTCGAGCATGGCTTCTTCGAAGTCCTCCAGCCGGATACGGTCGAAGGGCGCTACGTCGTGAGGCGTATTATACGGTTCAAAAAAAGGATTCTTTCTCTCTTGATTCTCGTTCATATCTTTCATTATAATTTTTATTCACATCAACAGCCGTTCCAATTGCGGCACGACGATCTTTCCCCGATGCAGCTCCACCAGTCCGTCACGTTGGAGCTGGTTCAACACCCGCGACACATTCAGACGACTGTCATTCAGTTCGAGGGCCAACTGCTCCATCAAGATGGAGAAAGTCTTCTGACCGGCGGGATATAGGCAATGACTGGTCAGGAACCGGACGACCCTTCCCCTCAGGTCCTGCGGACTACGCTGCCATAGCAGCCGTGAATGCTTCTGACTCTGAGTAGCAAAGAAGTTGACCAGATTCAGGCGAAACACCAAGAAGTCTTCCAACAACCTCAACAACTCTTCCTTCTCGATGGTCAGGAAATTGGCATCAGAGATGGTGGTATAGTTGTGTGTATAGCGCTGATAATAGCCAAAGACGGCCTCCTGCTGTAGGACATAAGGGGCAGAGAAGTGTTCTGTGACCGTATAGCCGTAATCCTCGCTACTGGTCTCCACCTTCAGAGAACCGTTAATCAGAAAATACAACTGCTGACAGGCATCACCCACTTCTGCCACTGGCCTGCCAGCCGGTATCTTGACAAAGCCGAAACGGATATGACCCGCAATAATCTCCAGATCATCACGGCTCATTCCCTGAAAAAGCGGGAACTGCAACAGTTGGTCGAAAATCTTCAGTATCGGCATCGCTATTTTGCAATCTTATCACGTAAGGACGGGGAGAACCATACAGCATTCTTGCCATGACCATCGTCGTAGATCAAGTAGGCCATGAGTTCAGGATGACGCTCCAGCACCCGCTTGGCACCTTCCATGCCCATCACCATAAATGAGGTGGCGTATGCATCGGCTGTAGCACAGTCGTCGGCAAGCACCGTGGCTGAAAGGATGTTATGCTGTACAGGATAGCCCGTCTTGGGGTCAATGGTGTGCGCAAACCGCTTACCGCCCTTATAATAGAAACGTCGGTAGTTACCACTGGTGGCCATAGCCTTGTCTGTAACGTTCAGAATGGTCTGAAGTTCATTACCTATGCTTAGAGAGTCATCGTCAGGCTTGGTGACCCCAATCTTCCAAGGCACACGCTGAGCATTCACACCCTTCGTCACGATCTCGCCGCCAATCTCCACCATGTAGTTCTGCACACCACGTTCCTTGAGCAGTCGGGCCACCATATCGGTACCATAGCCTTTGGCGATAGCAGAACAGTCGAGCATCATCCTTGGGTCTTTCTTTTGGACTTTCCCATTGACAAGCGACAATTTCTCGTATCCGATCATCTCTTTCAGACTATCCACCTGATGGCGGTCAGGCTGCGTCCCGTTCTTGAAGCCAAAGCCCCAGGCATTCACCAAGGGAGCCACCGTAATATCGAAGGCACCGTCGGTTTCGCGGGATATAGCCATCGCCTTCTGGAACACCTCTTGAAACATCTTGTCAAGAACGACCTCTTGATTATTATTGACAGCCGTAATGACTGAATGCTCATTAAAAGGCGACAAAGAGCGATCCACCTTCATCAGCTCGTTCTTGATGCTCTGGCTCAAATCCGAGTCACACTGGTAGATTACACTATAGCTCGTTCCAAAGATAAAGTCTGCAGATTTCTGGTAAGGCATCTTCTGCTGATGACGGATAATCAGGATGGTACCTATCACCAGAAGCGTGAGGAAAGGCAACTGCCACAACAGGCGTTTTTTCTGTTTCTCCTCCATATCAGATATCTATGATAACATTAAACGTTGCAGCGAGATCGCTGGTATCGTTGATACCAAAGCCGGGCGCGTACCATGTCTTGCCGAATTCACCCTCTTTATGCGACAGTCTGAGTTTATATCTGGCACTCCATCCCAAATGAAACGGTCCCCAAATCTTCGCATCAATACCGATCACTGCTTCTGCCCAGTGCAACTTGCACGGAGCATCCTTGATTTCGAAGGGCGTATCCCATTTCCAGACCGGGTCCGCGAAATTCGGACGGGAGATGTCAACATTATAGGAAGTAAAGGCATAGCGAAGTCCGACATACAGACGATTCGGACCGTGCTTATCCTTTAACAGGTTCTTGTCAATACCTATCTTGAAATAGGGGGCGGAAGTCTTGTAATGCAAAAGTGTCACCTCGTCATCACGATCAGCCTTACCTATACCGGCTTCGACAATCGGGAACCACTCATCATGGAGATTGATGCGCAGGGCAGCCTCATACTGTCCGTAGTCAGAGAACATCAGCATACCAGCTCCAACCAGGTCGAATGACACGGAAAAGCCACAGAATACCGGAATGGAGTCTTTCTGCAGCCTGAAAAACTTCATCTGAGCCGAGGCTGGCGAAGAAGCTGCCAATAGCAACAAGCTAAATAGCAGACTACATATAGACGTAGATATGAACTGTCGCATTGTTAAAATCCACATATGAGTTTTTAATAACTACTGAGTCGATATAGTGGGTTGTATTTCGCACACTGGTAAGGCGATGGAAATACTTGGCATTACAGTCAATAGACTCGAAATGCGGGATATCCTCCTTCTTTACCCAAAGCGTATCGTAAAAATGCACTTTCCCATACCTGAAATCCAACGCTAGGATATCCTCCGGATGAAAGTAGCTCATCGGCACGAGGAATGAAGATTTCTCCGTCATATCATATAGCAACGTATCATTGGAATTATCGTTCCTTCTGGTTGTCACCGTCAGCGTATCCACAATGATAAGACTATCGCCGAAAGAATCATAAAACTTATAATGAGCCAGCACAAGATTCTCAACTGGACAATCTATCGACGAACAAGAACCCACCAGCAAGATACCGATGAACAGACCAAACAGCTTTCTCATATCGTCTCCTCGATTTGATAGTCATTACGATTGCTTGACGAACGACTGATCAAGTCACCCAGGAATCCCGTCAGGAAGAGCTGTGTACCAATCATCATCATCGTCAAGGAGATATAGAAATAGGGAGAGTCGGTCACCAACCGTTGCGGAATATTGTTGGCGAGGCACCATAGTTTGTCCGCACCAATGAAGATGGCAGCCAAAAGACCTATCAGGAACATGATAGAACCTAAGAAACCAAACACGTGCATCGGTTTCTTACCGAATGTAGAGAGGAACCAAAGCGTCAACAAGTCCAAATAACCGTTTACAAAGCGGTTGAGTCCCATAAACTTCGAAGAGCCATACTTACGGGCCTGATGATGTACGACTTTCTCGCCGATCTTGTCAAAACCGGCATTTTTCGCCAGATATGGGATGTAGCGATGCATCTCGCCATAGACCTCGATATTCTTCACGACTGCCTTGCGGTATGCCTTCAGACCACAGTTGAAATCATGCAGATTCTTGATACCACTGATCTTGCGGGCCGTAGCATTGAACAGTTTCGTGGGAAGTGTCTTTGATATGGGGTCGTAGCGTTTCTGCTTGTAGCCGCTGACAAGATCATAGCCCTCCTCCATAATCATACGATAGAGCTCAGGTATTTCATCGGGTGAGTCCTGAAGGTCGGCATCCATGGTAATGACAACATCACCCTGAGCTTTTTCAAAACCGCAATAGAGTGCAGGACTCTTGCCGTAGTTGCGGCGGAACTTGATCCCCTTGACGGATGACGACTGCTGCTTCAAATCTGAAATGATCTTCCACGATTCGTCGGTAGAACCATCGTTCACGAAAATCACCTCAAACGAATAGTTGTTTGCCTTCATCACGCGCTCTATCCAAGCATACAGTTCAGGCAATGATTCTGCCTCATTATAAAGAGGTATTACTACAGATATATCCATTTTGCTATTACTTTTCTGTTTCTTTCCTGGTAGTCCTGTACATAGCCAATCCGATAGGGACACCAAGTACAAATCCAACCATTATATTCACCGTGAGAATATTCAATGCATAGTCAATAGGACGGACTGAGGACATCTCAGTTAGGCTCTCGTTCATCATCTTTGTCATTCCGTACTCCTTCAGCAAGGCCTGTCCTTCAGACGAGGATACGATCTTAGAAAAAGAACTCAACAGATAGCCGTTGTCGAAATAGGCAAAATACAAGAACTGGGCCACTGCCAGCAGCACAGCCCCGTAAAAGAATACCAATATGGTGTAGGCATAGCCACGACGGAAGGAAATGACGCCTTCCCTACCCTCGTCACGGAAGCGACGAAGACGACCGGCCACGAAGAAAGGCGTCGCCACAGCCAACATGATGGCTGCCATACCAAGCATCTGATTGGTAAGACCCATGATATAGAATACGAAACTAGCTATCCACAGCAAGGCAAGAAAGAAGCCATCCTGCCGGGCATAAGCTTTCAGTTGTATATATTCTGGTGCTGTCATTTTAACATTTCTACGTTTCAAGGTGCAAAATTACGCATTTTCTCGCATATAGCGAGTGGTTTCCCTCAAAAAATCGTTAAAAAGCGCAATTTTCTTAATTCAGGATTCTTAATTCTTAATTTATTGTCGTACCTTTGCACCCGCTTTCGAGCAAAATGGGCAGTCCTATACGGCCAGCTCCCTCGGAATCCCCCAGGGTGGGAACGCAGCAAGGGTACTTGGTTGTAGCGGCGCGATGTAGGTAGCTGCCCACCCGCCTCTTTAGCTCAGTTGGCCAGAGCACGTGATTTGTAATCTCGGGGTCGTTGGTTCGAATCCGACAAGAGGCTCGAGGATTGCGCAAGCAATCCAGCCGTAAGGCTCGAAAAAAAGGATTGGTTTTTATGCCAATCCTTTTTCTTTTTGTATCAGTAAGCCTGTTCATGCACCCCTTTCACAGCACGGCCACTAGGGTCGTTCATCCCTTGGAAGGCAGCATCCCACTCCAATGCGATGGCTGTGCTGCAGGCAACGCTAGCCTCACTTGGTACGCTGCGGGCGGCACTCTCGCTTGGGAAGTGTTCGGCAAAGATTGACCGATAGTAGTACTCTTCCTTGTTCTTCGGTGGGTTAATAGGGAAACGCTCTGCAGCGTGGGCCATATCCTCGTCAGTGACCGCAGCCGCCGTTATCGCCTTGAGTGTGTCAATCCAGGAATAGCCCACCCCGTCGCTAAACTGCTCCTTTTGGCGCCAAGCCACTTCTTCGGGCAGCAGTTCAGCAAAGGCCTCACGTACGATTTTCTTTTCAATGGTCTGACCCGGGCACATCTTTGCCTTAGGATTGGTGCGCATGGCGACATCGAGGAATTCCTTGTCGAGGAATGGCACACGCCCCTCCACGCCCCATGCCGACAGACTCTTGTTAGCACGAAGACAGTCGTAGAGATGGAGTTTGGAAAGCTTCCGTACGGTTTCCTCGTGAAAGTCCTTTGCCATCGGCGCCTTATGGAAATAAAGATAGCCACCGAAAATCTCATCGGCACCTTCACCGGAAAGCACCATCTTGATGCCCATCGACTTGATCACGCGAGCCAGCAAGTACATCGGTGTAGAGGCACGGACGGTGGTGACATCATAGGTCTCAATATAATAGATAACATCCCTAATGGCGTCAAGACCTTCCTGAATGGTATAGTTGATTTCGTGATGAACCGTACCGATATGGTCGGCTACTAGGCGTGCCTTCGCTAAATCAGGTGCCCCTTTCAGTCCCACAGCAAAGGAATGCAGGCGTGGCCAGTAGGCTTTAGTCTGGCTATCGTCTTCAATACGCATCTCACTATACTTCTCGGCGATAGCAGAGATGACACTCGAGTCAAGACCACCTGAGAGCAATACGCCATAAGGGACATCCGACATCAGCTGACGCTTGACGGCACTCTCGAGGGCATCACGAATGGCCTCAACCGAGGCATCATTGTCTTTCACGGCATCATACTGCATCCAGTCACGACGATAATAGCGCTGCATACCTGGTTGCTTGCTCCAATAATAATGTCCCGGAAGGAATGGCTCGTAACGTTCACACTGACCCTCAAGTGCCTTTAACTCAGAAGCAACATAAACCATACCATTGTCATCATAGCCAATATAGAGAGGTATGACGCCGATTGGGTCTCGGGCAATCAGAAACTCATCGCGCTCCTCATCGTAAAGCACGAATGCAAAGATACCACTCAGGTCCTCAAGGAAATCAATGCCCTTCTCACGGTATAGGGCAAGAATCACCTCACAGTCGCTACCAGTTTGAAAATCATAATGTCCTGCATAGCGACGACGGATGTCCTGATGGTTATAGATCTCACCATTCACAGCCAGGATCTGCTTACGGTCAGGCGAAAACAAAGGTTGTCCGCCACTCTCCGGATCGACAATGCTGAGTCGTTCATGAGCAAGGATAGCGCTGCCGCCACAATAGACTCCACTCCAGTCTGGTCCGCGGTGACGGATCTTCTGACTCATTCTCAAGGCTTTCTCTCGCAGTGCCTTCGTCTGCGCCTTCACATCAAGGATTGCTACAATTCCACACATAATATGTTTCTTTTTATAATTGCATTTTCAGTACATTCTCAACATAATTCACAAAGGCCTGATTGACCATCCGAACACCACCAAGTGTGGGGTAACGCCCTGTGAAATACCAGTCTCCTGGATGATCGGGACATGCCTCATGCAGTCCTTCGATACTCTGGAACACGAGTTCAACGGGAGCTTGCATCCCTTCAGGGCGAAGCATATCCACGATTTTCCGGTTGATATCCTCGACGGTAAAGGGCGCATAGATCTCCCGGACGTAATTGTGCAACAGAGATGATTTGCCTTGGGCAACTTGTGCCTTACAGGCATGGTATGTATCTGCTATCAAGCGTTGCATACCCCGTTCTTGTATGAGGGCAATAGCAGCACGAAAAGCACAGAGTTCCTCCAATCGCGACATGTCGATACCATAATAGTCGGGATAACGTATCTGCGGCGAAGAACTGACCATAACGATTTTCTTAGGGTGCAGACGGTCAAGGATCTTAAAGATACTCTCCTTCAAGGTTGTTCCTCGCACAATGGAGTCATCGATCATCACAATATTGTCCACAAAGGGCCGCAAACTACCATAGGTGATGTCATAGACATGAGCCGCCAGATCATTACGCTCTGCACCCTCGGCAATGAAGGTGCGTAGCTTGATGTCCTTCCACACCACTTTCTCGATACGCACTTCATGGTTTAGCCGGCGAAAGCCATCTGTCATACCATAGAAAGCCACTTCGGCAGTATTGGGTATGTAAGAGAATACCGTATGCGTCACATCGTTATCAATGGCTTTCATAATAGCTGGCGTCAATTGTTCTCCAAGCCGTTTACGCTCCAAATAGATATCCCGGTCGGAGCCCCTACTGAAATAGATACGCTCAAAACTGCAGGCACCATAAGTTTGTGACGGCAGTATCTGTTGCATGGTGTGTGTACCACCGCGATGGACGATAAGCGACTCTCCTGGCTGCAACTCATGAATATCATCGGCAGTAAGGTCAAAACAGGTCTGGATGACAGGACGTTCGGAAGCCAGCACCACCACCTCGTCATCTTTATAGTAGAAAGCCGGACGTATCCCCCAGGGATCACGCACGGCAAACAGTTCACCCGAACCCGTCAGACCACACATCACATAACCGCCATCATAGTATTTCATGGTGGTCTCGAGTACATTAGCGATATCGACATGATCGTCTATATATCGGGTAATGTCGATGCCTTCCAGTCCTCGTAGCTTTGCCTCAGCATAGAGCCGTTCCACCTCGCGATCCAGACGGTGGCCCATCAACTCGAGCGTGATATAGGAGTCACCATAGATGCGGGGCGACTGCCCCTGTGAGGTCAAAAACTCGAATACCTCGTCGATATTCGTCATATTAAAGTTACCACAGAGACAGAGGTTCTTGGCCCGCCAGTTATTTCTTCTCAAGAAAGGATGGACATACTGCAGTCCATGTTTGCCCGTTGTGGAATAGCGCAAGTGACCCATAAAAAGAGAAGCCCCCTCCCAGCCTCCTTTACAGGGACGAGAAGACGATCCTCCATCAGGAATTCCACTATCCTTGGAAGTCGCGACGGGGATGCTCTTGAATATCTCCGTAATGGCATCCTTGCCTTCAGCCCGCTCACGGAACATATATTCCTCACCAGCGGGAGCATCCAGATTGACACAGGCTATACCAGCACCCTCCTGTCCACGGTTGTGCTGCTTTTCCATCATCAGGTAAAGCTTGTTCAGTCCATAATGTCGGGTGCCATACTTCCGCTCGTAATATTCCAGTGGTTTCAACAGGCGGATCATCGCCACACCACACTCATGCTTCAGCTGTTCCATTGCTGCAAACTTTAACAAACGACATAAATAAAGGATGGGGATGCAACACTGTTGAGGAGTATTCTGGATGGAACTGGGTACCGATATACCACTTCTTGTCGGGTATCTCCACAATTTCCACAAGTCCGGAAGCGGGGTTGATGCCTACGCAACGCATGCCAGCTGCCTCGAACGCCTGCTGATATTGGCTGTTGAACTCATACCGATGACGATGTCGCTCGCTAATAACCGTTTGCCCTACTGTATCCCTTTGGGAATGATAGGCCACTGCAGCCTTGCTGCCTTCACGAAGCTCACAGTCATAAGCACCAAGTCGCATGGTTCCTCCCAACTGCGTAATGGTCTTCTGCTCCTCCATAAGGTCAATAACGGGATGGGCCGTCGTTGTGTCCATCTCGCTACTGTTAGCATCTTTAAATCCCAACACGTGACGCGCAAACTCAATAACCATCATCTGCATACCCAGACAGATTCCAAAGGTTGGAATATCATGAACCCGACAGTATTCCGCAGCGACAATCTTGCCGTCGATGCCTCGCTGACCAAAACCTGGACAAACCACGATGCCCGCCATACCATGAAGTTCCTCTGCAACATTTTCATGTGTCAAATACTCACTGTTGATGAAGTGGAGTTTTACTTTTACATCGTTGTAGATACCTGCGAGGTTCAGACTTTCCCGGATGCTCTTGTAGGCATCTTGCAGGTCATACTTCCCAACCAGTCCAACATGCACTTCACGCACTGCGTGACGTTGTTTGTCAAGGAAGTCATGCCAAGATTTCATAGCAGGTGTTTCACCTACTGGAACGCCGGTCTTGCGCAGTATCGCTGCATCAAGCCCCTGACGTTGCATGCTGACCGGCACCTCATAGATACTGGGCATATCCTCACTCTGCACCACACACTCGAGATCCACATTACAGAACGAGGCAACCTTCATACGCAGAGCATCGTCAAGATGTCGTTCGGTTCGTAATACGAGTATGTCGGGTTGGATACCCATGCTCTGCAGTTCCTTTACCGAATGCTGTGTAGGCTTGGTTTTCAGTTCGTCAGCAGCTTTCAGATAGGGGACATAGGTAAGATGAACACAGACAGCATGACGTCCTAACTCCCAACGCAATTGACGGATTGCCTCCATAAAAGGCGCACTCTCGATATCACCAATTGTACCACCGACCTCAGTAATCACAAAATCGAACGCATCTCCCTGTCTCAGCATCCTCCGTTTGATTTCATCTGTGATATGGGGAACTACTTGTATCGTCTTGCCGAGATAGTCACCATGACGTTCCCGGTCGATGACGGTCTTGTAGATGCGCCCCGTGGTAACGCTGTTATCTCGGGTGGTGTGAATACCAGTAAAGCGTTCGTAATGTCCTAGGTCAAGGTCGGTTTCCATACCGTCAACGGTCACATAGCACTCACCATGTTCATAGGGGTTCAGCGTCCCAGGATCGATGTTGATATACGGGTCAAACTTCTGAATAGTGACTTTATAGCCCCGTGCTTGGAGCAATTTGCCAATACTGGCAGAGATGATGCCTTTTCCAAGAGAAGAGACCACACCGCCTGTAACGAAAATAAATTTTGCTTCCATATAATCTGTTATTTGATGTTTGCGACAAATCCCCCTCCTCCGTCAGATAACGGAAGAGAGGGTAAACCTGGAGAGATTAAGGTTGCAGCGTAAAACCCAGAACCAGGTATGCTTTCTGTGAACAAGGGTTAGCAACCACCTGTCCGAAGAGAGGGATAGAGAACGAGTCCGTCACCTTGATTTCCTTCGTCGCTCGTAGTGACAGGTTGGTAACAGCGAATCCGCTAGTGCCATACAATGAAGTAGCATAGGGAACAGCACCTGCCGTAGCAGTCCAGTTGACACCAGCGAGGCTAAAGGGAACATTGGCTTCAACGTAGCTGCTATAGGCGCGCTTGCCGTCCTTGTTTAAGCCATCGTTACCAGCAAAATTCGTATACCAAGCGAAGGCAACAGGACCGAAATCATATCCCAAAGTAGCTTCAAAGATATGGTTGGTGCCATGGGCGTCATACTTGAAATACCGGCCATCAGGGTCGAGACCTAAACTGAACCAATAGTCGGTGATACCGATGTGGAAACCACCTGAAGTATAGCCCAATGTCAGGTCAAATTCCTTCACATCGTCTGAGTTGGTCAGTCCATAACTGCCCCAGGCTGTCAGCCCCAGTCCTTTGTAACCGACACCCAAGGTTGGCTGTACGGCCACACTTCCCAAATCCAGACCACGCCAGATATACTGGTTTACGAAATCCGCTGCTATCGTCGTCTCAATCTTTTCATTCTCCTGAGCCTCTACGGCTGTCGCCCCGAGGAGCAACAGACTCATGAGGAACAATCTTTTCACCTTTTTCATAATCATACTGTTTTAAAACATTAGCAACATCATAATATTAGTTATAACACGATTCTCCATGTTCGTAGATATCCAAGCCCTCTTCCTCGATACGGGCATCGACACGCAAACCATGTGCCTTCTTAATCCCGTAGAAAAGGACGAAACCGCAAACTGCCGCCCAGAGATCTATCACCAGGATACCAAAGCATTCTGCCCCGAAAAATCCCCAGCCAAAGCCATAGAAAGCACCATTGCTGGTGGAAAGCAGTCCTGTCATCAGCGTACCAAGAATGCCGCATACACCATGCACAGAGGATGCACCGACGGGATCATCGATATGCAGTTTGTGGTCAATAAACTCAATAGCATAGACCAAAACCAATCCACAGACCAAGCCAATGACGACTGCACCCACTGGCGATACGAGATCACAGCCAGCTGTGATACCCACAAGTCCTGCCAACACACCATTGAGGGTCAGCGAAAGCGACGGCTTACCATACTTCATCCATGTCAGGAACATCGTGGCCGTACCACCTGCTACAGCGGCCAGATTAGTGGTCAGGAACACATGACTGATGGCGATGCGGTTTACCTCACCACTGGCAGCCAACTGTGAACCAGGGTTGAAGCCGAACCAGCCGAGCCAGAGAATAAAGACACCTAATGAGGCCAACGCCAAGTTATGACCAGGAATAGCGCGGCTCTTGCCATCGGTACCATATTTGCCACGACGTGGTCCAAGTGCCAAAGCACCTATCAGCGCCAAAACGCCACCTACACTATGCACAATTGCAGAACCTGCAAAATCGTGGAACACATCGCCAAAGGTCGTCATCATAAACCCGTCGGCAGCATCGCTGCAGAGCCAGCCTCCACCCCATGTCCAATGGCCTTCTATCGGATAGATAAACAATGAGATACAGGCACTATAGACAAGATACATCGAGAATTTCGTACGCTCTGCCATGGCACCGCTGACAATTGTCGCACTGGTAGCACAGAAGACGGTCTCAAAGACCAAGAATCCTTCCACTGGCAAATCACCTTTATAGAAAGAAAGGTCACCCCAATTTGGCATCCCGACAAATCCTGCGCCCTCACTACCAAACATGAATCCAAAGCCGATGAAGAAGAAAAGCAGAGAGCCAAACATGAAATCAACAAAGTTCTTCATCAGGATGTTTACCGTGTTCTTACTACGTGTAAAACCAGCCTCGCAAAGGGCAAATCCCGGCTGCATCCAGAAAACCAACATGGCTGCCAATAGCATCCATACGGTATCGAGTGATAATCCTATTTCGTTCATAATCGTTTTTGTGTTTGTGTTAATCCTTACTATTTATTACTTCTTGTCTTTCAATACCGTGTCACCATTCTCACCCGTGCGTATAGAATAGGTGTCGATGACATCGCTTACAAAGATGCGACCATCTCCTATCTCACCCGTATGAGCCACCTTCAGAATCACCTTGATGGTAGGATCAAGAATAACATCTCGACACACGATGGTGATAGCTACACGCTCGATGACATCCGTAGAATACTGAACGCCACGGTATATACGTTCCTGACGGCTCTGCCCGATACCATGCACATCATGGTACTCAAACCAGTCGATATCCGACGAAAGCAGGGCCTCCTTGACCTCATCAAACTTGGTCTTGCGAATAATTGCTTCAATCTTTTTCATACCTTATAAAACTATTAAATCATACATAATACCTGAAACGTTTCGAGTGCAAAGGTAGAGGGTTTCGCAGAGAAAAAAGCATTCTTATGCAACTTTAATTCATAAAAACAGCCCCAAGTGACATATTGTAAAGAATACACCATCAAAAGGCTCGTAATTTATGTCAAAATGAAACAAAACAAACCAAAATTAAAACAAAATGTCATTTGTTATATTTTCAAGTTTAATTTATGATACCATTTTCTTTGTTTTTCTGTCTTTTTGTCTTACCTTTGCACCCGAAATCAGAACAGATTGTTAGATTTAACGAGGATAATATGGCAAAACGTAAACTTCAAGAACAAACAAAAGGACTTTATCAGTCAGACTATGAACATGACGCGTGCGGTGTAGGCATGGTGGTCAACATCCATGGCAACAAGAGCCATGAACTAGTGGATCAGGCACTGCGCGTGTTGGAAAATATGGAACATCGAGGGGCCGAGACCCGCGACAAGACAGGTGACGGTGCAGGCATCATGCTTCAGATTCCCCATGAGTTCATACTTTTACAGGGTATTCCCGTTCCCGAAAAAGGAAAATACGGCACAGGACTGGTGTTTCTACCTAAAGAAGAAAAGGAACAGCAGGAAATTCTCTCCGTGATGATCGAAGAGATTGAACGCGAGGGGTTGCAGCTGATGCACCTTCGCACGGTACCCACCTGTCCGGAGGTGTTAGGCGAGGCTGCCCGCCGCGTGGAGCCTGTCATCAAACAGATCTTTGTGACGGGCGTGAGCGAAAAGCAACGAGTATGTGATTCTGGATCGGGCGTGGAGGATACCAATGCTCTCCCACGTACATTATATATTATAAGAAAGAAAATCGAACGACGCATTTCGCATCCCGACTTCTATATCTGTTCGCTATCCAACACAAACATTATATACAAAGGAATGCTGACCAGTGGACAACTACGTCGGTATTTCCCGGATTTGTCGAATCCCTACTTCACAAGCGGACTGGCGCTGGTGCATTCGCGTTTCAGCACAAACACATTTCCTACGTGGTCACTGGCCCAGCCTTTCCGCTTGCTGGCACACAATGGTGAGATTAACACCATCCGCGGCAACCGCGGATGGATGAAGGCACGTGAGAGCGTACTGAGTAGTGAGGCTTTGGGTGACATCAAGGAGATATCACCTATCGTACAAGAAGGCATGAGTGACTCTGCCAGCCTCGACAACGTCTTTGAGTTCCTGATGATGAGTGGTTTGTCGTTGCCACAGGCAATGGCGATACTCGTACCGGAAAGCTTTAACGACAAGAATCCAATCTCGGAAGATCTGAAGGCTTTCTATGAATACCACTCGATATTGATGGAACCATGGGATGGCCCTGCCGCCTTATTGTTCAGCGACGGACGTTATGCTGGTGGTATGCTGGATAGAAACGGACTCCGTCCTTCGCGTTATACGATTACCCGACAAGGTGTGATGGTCGTAGCCTCTGAGGTGGGCGTCATGGACTTCGAACCTAGCGACGTGGTGAGTAAGGGCCGTTTACAACCGGGCAAGATTCTTCTCATCGATACGCAGGAAGGTAAGATATACTACGATGGCGAGATCAAGGAACAGTTGGCCAAGGCGCATCCGTATCGTGAGTGGCTCAGCGAGAACCGTGTACAGCTGGAGAAGCTGAAAAGTGGTCGCAAGGTAGAGAACGCTGTGAGTGACCTCCAGCGTAAACTGGTTACCTTCGGCTTCGGTCAGGAGGATATTGACAAAACAATTATTCCGATGGCAACGACAGGACAGGAACCTGTAGCTGCCATGGGTAACGACACGCCACTGGCAGTCATCTCAGACCGACCACAAGTGCTATTCAACTATTTCCGCCAGCAGTTTGCGCAGGTGACCAATCCCGCCATCGACCCTATCCGCGAGGAACTGGTGATGTCGTTGACCGAGTACATCGGCGCTGTAGGGACGAATATCCTAACACCCGATGCATCGAACTGTAAGATGGTGCGACTGCCGCAACCTGTGTTAACCAACACCCAGTTAGACATACTTTGTAACATCCGTTATAAAGGTTTCAAGACGCAGAAACTACCCATTCTCTTCGACATGGAAAAGGGAGAACAGGGACTGCGCCAGGCACTCGACGACCTCTGCCATGAGGCTGAACATAGTGTGGATGAAGGGGTTAACTACATCATCCTCAGTGATCGTGACATTGACGAGACGCATGCGGCTATACCATCATTGCTGGCTGTAAGTGCTGTACATCACTATCTGATCAATGTAGGCAAACGCGTACAGACAGCGCTGATTGTGGAGAGCGGAGAGATTCGTGAGACGATGCATGCTGCACTACTATTAGGCTATGGCGCCAGCGCCTTGTGTCCGTATATGACATTCGCCATTCTCGACGACTTAGTGAAGCAAGGAAAGATTCAGGAGGAATACGCTACTGCAGAAAGCCACTATATCAAGGCGGTGGACAAAGGATTGAAAAAGATCATGTCGAAGATGGGCATCTCGACCATCCGAAGCTATCGCGGCGCGAAGATCTTCGAAAGCATTGGACTGAGCGAGGAACTGCTACACCAGTACTTCGGTACGGAAGTGAGTACCATTGGCGGCATCGGCCTGAAAGAGATCGCCCGCGACGCCATCCGTCTGCATCAGGCTGCTCAGGACCAAACACTGTTACAGAACCAAGGACAATTCTCATGGCGGAAAGATGGCATCAAACATGCTTGGAACCCAGAGACCATAGCCCAGTTGCAGCTAGCCACCCGTCAGGGCAACTACGAGAAATTCAAGGCCTGGGCTAAAATTGTTGACGAGAAGGAAAGCCCCATCTTCATTCGTGACTTCTTCAAATTTAAGAAGGCTGCTAAGCCTACTCCTATCGACGAGGTAGAACCCGTGGAGAGCATCGTAAAGCACTTCGTGACGGGAGCCATGTCGTTTGGCGCGCTCAGCATCGAAGCCCACGAGGCACTGGCATTGGCCATGAACAAACTCGGCACGCGTAGCAATACAGGTGAAGGCGGCGAAGATAATGCCCGCTACCACTCAGAAGTGGATGGCGTTTCGCTGTCAAGCAAGACCAAGCAGATTGCCAGTGGTCGTTTCGGCGTGACGGCTGAATATCTGGTGAATGCCGAAGAGATACAGATTAAAGTGGCGCAGGGTGCCAAGCCCGGTGAGGGCGGACAGTTGCCAGGCTTCAAGGTGAATGACATCATTGCCAAGACACGTAATGCTATCCCCGGCATCTCACTCATATCGCCCCCACCTCATCACGACATCTACTCCATCGAGGACCTGGCGCAGCTCATCTTCGACCTCAAGAATATCAACCCCGAGGCTGCTGTGAGCGTGAAACTCGTGGCCGAGAGTGGCGTGGGAACCATTGCCGCGGGTGTGGCGAAAGCAAAAGCCGACCTGATTGTTATCAGTGGTGCCGAGGGTGGTACGGGCGCATCACCTGCTTCGTCGATGCGATTCGCGGGCATCTCGCCGGAGATTGGTCTGGCCGAGACACAGCAGACGCTGGTCCGCAACGGCCTGCGAAATCAGGTACGCCTGCAGACCGACGGACAGTTGAAGACAGCGAAGGATGTAATCATCATGGCAATGCTGGGAGCCGACGAGTTCTCGTTTGGTACGCTGCCACTCATCGTGTTAGGTTGCGTGATGATGCGTAAGTGTAATACCAATACCTGTCCGATGGGTGTGGCGACACAGAACCCTGAGCTCCGCAAGCACTTCGAGGGTCGTGCCGAGTACGTGGTGAACTACTTCACATTCTTAGCTGAACAGGTGCGCGAATATCTCAGCGAAATCGGTGTGCACAGTCTAAAGGAGATCATCGGACACACGGAGCTGATTGAGGGGGCCCTTTCTCAGCCTCCCCGAGGGGAGGAGAATGCGGCCACGGAGAAGTGGGCGACCATCGACTTTGCACGTCTACTGTACAAGCCTGAAACAGACAAAGTTGCGATTGAGCGAGAGCAGAGCGATGCTTGCATCAGTTCTGCCGAGCATGAGCAAGCTCGCCCGCAGGGCAAGGCTCTCTATTGGGACCGTGGCGCATTCACTAAGGTTAGCGGCGTGAAGGACGAGGAGATAATCCGCGCCGCACAGAAGGCTATCGACAGCCAAGAGGAGGTTACACTCGACTATGCCATTAAGAATACCGACCGCGCCGTGACGACCATGCTCTCGGGCGTTATCGCCAAGAGATACGGCGAGGCAGGACTGCCTGACGCGACCATCAAGATCAAGTTCAAGGGCTCGGCCGGCCAGTCGTTCGGTGCCTTCGCCGTTCGCGGCCTCGACATCCGACTCGAGGGCGAGACGAACGACTACTTCGGCAAGGGACTCTCAGGCGGGCGGATCAGCATCCTACCCCCGGCCCGTCGCAGTGAAGATTTCAAGGCCGAGGAGAATATCATCGCGGGCAACACCGGACTGTACGGTGCGACCTCGGGCGAACTATACATCAATGGCAAGGTGGGCGAGCGCTTCGGTGTGCGCAACTCAGGAGCCATCGCCGTCATCGAGGGCGCGGGCGACCACTGCTGCGAGTACATGACAGGCGGCCGCGTGGTGGTGCTCGGCAAGACTGGCCGCAACTTCGCCGCCGGTATGAGTGGCGGCGTGGCCTACGTCTATGACCCCGACCACACGTTCGACTATTTCTGCAACATGGACATGGTGGAACTCTCGCTGGTAGAGGACAGCGTCTCGCGTAAAGAACTGCTCGAGCTCATCCGCCAGCATTACCTGCACACAGGTAGTGCACTGGCCGGACGGATGCTCGATGACTGGCACCACTACATCGAGGACTTCATCCAGATCATCCCTATCGAGTACAAGCGCGTGCTCGAAGAGGAGAAAATGGCGCGTCTGCATGAGAAGATTGCAGACATTCAACGTGACTATTAAGATTGAAGAATTGTAAGACAGATAAAAATAAGATATAATGGGAAATCCAAAAGCTTTTTTAGAGATACACCGTCAAGAGGCGGGATACCGTCCGATTCACGATAGAATCCACGATTTCGGCGAGGTGGAGCAGACACTCAACACACGCGAACGCAAACTGCAGGCAAGTCGCTGCATGGACTGCGGCGTACCCTTCTGCCACTGGGCTTGTCCGTTAGGAAATAAGGCACCCGAATGGAACGACGCCCTCTACAAAGGAGATTGGGAGTTGGCTTACAGGTTACTGTCAACCACCAATCCCTTCCCAGAATTTACGGGTCGCATCTGTCCGGCACTCTGCGAGAAGGCTTGCATATTGAACCGCTTCAATCACGAGCCGACGACCAACCGCGAGGACGAGTGTGCCATCGTCGAGGCCGCCTTCCGTGAGGGCTACATCCAACCACGGGTACCGGTCAGGAATGGTAAGAAGGTTGCCGTCATTGGAGCCGGTCCCGCCGGACTCGCGGCTGCCAATGCACTCAACCAGATGGGGTACGCCGTCACCATATTCGAGAAGAACGAAGCTGCCGGCGGACTACTTCGCTATGGTATCCCCAACTTCAAACTCAACAAGGCTGTCATCGACCGTCGTCTTCATCTGTTAAAACAGGAAGGCATCGAGTTCCGCTACGGCATAGAGGCCTCCCCCGTTTCCCTTCAAGAGGAGACTTTCGATGCCATAGTGATGGCCACCGGTACCCCTCAGGCACGCGATCTCAATATCCCAGGACGTAACCTGAAAGGGGTGCATTTCGCACTCGAACTCCTGTCGCAGCAGAACCGTGTCCTCGCCGGCATCGAGTTCCCGAAGGACGAACACATCACCGCCCGGGGCAAGGATGTGCTGGTCATCGGCGGCGGCGATACCGGCTCCGACTGCATCGGTACCGCCCATCGCCAGGGCGCCCGCTCCGTCACACAGATTGAAATCATGCCCCGCCCTGTAGAAGGTCCCGACGACCCGCAGAACCCCTGGCCTAACTACCCCCGCACGCTGAAGACCACATCAAGCCATGAGGAAGGCTGCACCCGCCGTTGGAACATCAACTCCCTCGAATTCCTCGGCGAGAACGGCCACTTGACCGGCGTCCGCGTCCAGGAAATCGACTGGCAACCCAACCCCGCCGGCGGTCGTCCTATCATGGTTCCCAAGGGCGAGCCCTTCGTCATCAAGGCCGAGCTCTGTCTCCTGGCCATGGGCTTCCTGAAGCCTGAGCACCCGCAGTATCCGGCGAACGTCTTCGTCTGCGGCGATGCCCAGAACGGTGCCTCGCTCGTCGTCCGCGCCATGACCAGCGGCATCGAGACCGCCCGGAAAATCAACGAATATCTGAGCAAATGAACAGAATATACTTTACCAAGATGCATGGCTGCGGCAATGACTACATCTATATCAATACGATGCAGCACCCCATTGCCGATCCGTCGGCTGCAGCGATTGCCTGGAGTGATCGTCATAAGGGTATCGGCAGTGACGGACTGGTACTAATTGACAAGTCACCTATACCCGAGGCGGATTTCTCCATGCGTATCTTCAATGCCGATGGCAGCGAGGCGATGATGTGCGGCAATGCCTCACGCTGCATAGGCAAATATCTCTATGAGAAGGCACTCACAGGCAATACAGAAATCCGACTGCTCACCCGCTCTGGCGTCAAGACGCTGCTGCTACATGTAAAGAACAATCAGGTAGAGTGTGTCACCGTCGATATGGGCATCCCCTCTTTTGAGGTACCAGAGCAGTTTGTCGCCTCGAAGGATCCAGGCCTAGGTACGTTCGTCTGCATGGGCAATCCCCACTACGTCATCTTCACCGACGATGTAGATCAGGTGGCTGAGACTGGCCGTACACTTGAGCGCCATCCGGCTTTCCCCCAGCGCTGCAACATCGAGTTTGTAACGCCCCTCGAGAGGGACATGAGTGTCTTAAAGGGTACAGAAGCCTCCCCTCGGGGAGGTTTGGAGGAGGTATTCCGCACCCGGGTCTGGGAACGCGGCAGTGGCATCACTCAAGCCTGCGGCACTGGAGCTTGTGCCACGGCAGTGGCTGCCTGCCTGAAAGGACTGGCCGGACGTGATAGCGACATCCAAATGGATGGCGGCACCCTCCATATCACATGGTCGGAATCCGATCATGAAACCGAGGGAGCCTTGTATCACAAAGACCATGTCTATATGACCGGTCCTGCGAGCTTCGTCTTTAGCGGAGAAATCGAACTTCAAACAACATAATTTATGGCATTAGTAAACGTACATTTCCTAAACTTACAGAACAACTACCTGTTCGCCGACATTGCCAAGAAGGTCAACGCTTTCAAGGTGATGCACCCCAAAGCCGACGTCATCTCGCTTGGTATTGGCGACGTCACGCAGCCTCTCTGTCCTGCTGTCATTGAGGCCATGCACCGCGCCGTGGATGAGATGGCTACTGTCGAGGGATTCCACGGCTATGGGCCGGAACAGGGCTATGACTTCCTTCGCGAGGCCATCGTGAAAAACGATTTCCTGCCTCGCGGCATTCACCTCAGCACGGATGAGATATTCATCAACGACGGTGCGAAGTCCGACACCGGAAACATGCAAGAGGTGCTCCATTGGGACAATTTCATCGGTGTGACAGATCCCATCTATCCGGTATATATCGACTCAAACGTCATGATTGGGCGCTGCGGCACATTCGAAGACGGCCGCTGGACCAATGTCGTGTATATGCCCTGTACAGCAGAGAACGACTTCGTACCCGCCATTCCCAAGGGGAAACACATGGACGTCATCTATCTGTGCTATCCGAACAATCCCACGGGTACCGTCATTAGCAAACAGGAGTTGCGTAAGTGGGTGAACTTCGCCTTGAAGAATGATGCGCTCATCTTCTACGACGCTGCGTATCAGGCATATATACAGGATCCGGACATTCCCCACTCTATCTATGAGATACGGGGCGCTCGTAAGTGTGCCGTCGAGTTTCGCTCATATTCCAAGACGGCCGGTTTCACTGGCGTGCGCTGTGGCTATACCGTCGTGCCGAAGGATGTTTCGGTCTCAACTTTTGAAGGCGAGCGCATACCACTCCACCAACTATGGCTGCGCCGCCAGTGCACGAAATTCAATGGTGCCAGCTATATCAGCCAACGAGCTGCCGAGGCTATCTACAGTCCGGAAGGCAAACAACAGGTGCAAGAGACCATCGGTTATTACATGCAGAATGCACATCGGATGCTCACGGTCCTCAGAGACCTTGGCTTCGAGTGCTACGGCGGTGAGAATGCTCCGTACATCTGGATGCGCACCCCGAAAGGTACCAGCAGCTGGCAGTTCTTCGAGGAGCTGCTCTATGGCGCCAATGTCGTCTGTACACCTGGCGTCGGTTTCGGTCCCAGTGGTGAGGGCTATGTCCGTTTCACCGCCTTCGGCAGTCATGAGACGACAGAGGAGGCATTAAAAAGAATAGAGAACTGGATAAAACAATATTAACAAACACAAAACCCAAACAGTATGGAAACATTAAGATTTCAGGTTGTCGGTGAGGCTTTCAAGAAGAAGCCGCTCGACGTAAAAACACCAGTGGAAAGACCTGCTAAGTATTTTGGTTGCAAGGTCTTCAATCGTGAAAAAATGTACAAGTACCTGCCCAAGGACGTCTATGAGAAGATGATCGACGTGATGGACAATGGTGCACGTCTCGACCGCAATGTAGCCGATGCTGTGGCAGAAGGTATGAAACAGTGGGCCACCGAGAATGGTGTGACGCACTACACCCACTGGTTCCAGCCATTGACGGAAGGCACCGCAGAGAAGCACGATTCGTTTATTGAGCACGACGGCAAGGGCGGCATGGTAGAGGAATTCACCGGAAAACTGCTCGTACAGCAGGAGCCCGACGCAAGTTCGTTCCCCTCTGGAGGTATCCGCAGCACCTTCGAGGCCCGTGGATACTCGGCATGGGATCCCACAAGTCCTGTATTCATCATCGATGACACGCTCTGCATACCAACCGTATTCATCTCCTATACCGGTGAGGCACTCGACTATAAGGCACCATTACTGCGTGCCTTGCACGCTGTCAACGTTGCGGCAACTGAGGTATGCCAGTATTTCGACCCAACAGTCAAGAAAGTCACCTCCAACCTTGGATGGGAACAGGAATATTTCCTCGTTGACGAGGGACTCTACTCTGCCCGTCCAGACCTGCTGTTGACCGGACGCACACTGATGGGACACGACAGTGCCAAGAACCAGCAGATGGACGACCACTACTTTGGTTCCATCCCCGAACGCGTTGCCGCTTTCATGCGTGAATTGGAAATTGACGCACTTCAACTAGGCATCCCTTGTAAGACTCGACACAACGAGGTGGCTCCAAACCAGTTCGAGCTTGCGCCCATCTTTGAGGAGACGAACCTTGCTGTCGATCATAACATGCTCCTGATGTCGGTCATGAAACGTGTGGCACGCAAGCATGGCTTCCGCGTACTACTCCATGAAAAGCCTTTTGCAGGCATCAATGGCTCGGGTAAGCATAACAACTGGTCGCTGAGCACCGACAACGGTGTACTGCTCCATGCGCCAGGCAAGACCCCCGAACAGAACCTGCGCTTTGCAACCTTCATCGTTGAGACTCTGATGGGAGTCTATCGCCACAATGGTCTGCTCAAGGCCAGCATCATGTCGGCTACCAATGCCCACCGACTTGGTGCCAATGAGGCACCCCCAGCTATTATCTCATCGTTCCTCGGCAAGCAGGTCAGCGAGCTTCTCGACCATATAGAGAAGGCCGACAAAGACGATATCCTCGCCATGGCCGGCAAACAGGGAATGAAGATGGATATACCCGAGATTCCGGAACTATTCATCGACAACACAGACCGTAACCGCACTTCACCCTTTGCCTTTACAGGCAACCGCTTTGAGTTCCGTGCCGTCGGTTCGGAGGCCAACTGTGCCTCAGCCATGATTGCGCTCAACAGTGCAGTAGCCGAAGCGCTTGTTTCGTTTAAGCAGCGTGTTGACGCCCGTATCCCTGAGGTAGAGAAGCAAGTGTCTGGCACAGGCCATAACGCTGTTTACCACGCCATTATCGACATCCTCCGCGAGGATATCAAGACCTGTAAACCCATACGTTTCGACGGCAACGGCTATAGCGATGAATGGGTCGAAGAGGCTGCACGTCGTGGTCTTGACGTCGAGAAGTCTTGTCCGAAGATCTTCGAGCGCTATCTTGATCCGGGAAGTATTCAGATGTTCGAGAGTCTCGGTGTCATGACGAAGAAGGAGCTGGAAGCCCGCAACGAGGTAAAATGGGAGACCTACACGAAAAAGATCCAGATCGAAGCCCGTGTCTTAGGCGACCTGTCGATGAATCATATCATCCCTGTTGCCACTCGCTATCAGACACAACTGCTAAAGAATGTGGAGAATATGGTAGAAGTATTCACTGCAGAGAAAGCAGAAAAGCTGAATGCCCGCAACTTGAAACTCATCGAGGAAATCGCTGAGCGCACCAGCGCTATCGAGAAAGGCGTAGAAGATCTCGTCAATGCCCGTAAGCAGGCCAACAAGATTGAAGATGAACACGAAAAGGCCATTGCCTACCATGACAATGTCGAACCCAAGCTCGATAGCATCCGTTATGAGATCGACAAACTGGAACTCATCGTCGATGATGCGCTTTGGCCATTGCCGAAATACCGTGAGCTGCTGTTCATACGATAATTGACCAAACAATTTTGGTTGTTTGAAGTTTGCGATGGAGGGTTGATGCTGTGATAGCATTAGCCCTCACTTCGTAAATCTCGTTTTAAATGTTTTCCAGTCATCATAACAAAAAAGCCCCAACTCACGTTAGTGAATCAGGGCTCAGAATAAAAGTGGCGGCCTCCTACTCTCCCGCATTGCATTGCAGTACCATCGGCGCAGGCGGGCTTAACTTCTCTGTTCGGAATGGGAAG
>OMZO01000048.1 GCA_900315525.1 uncultured Prevotella sp.
ACCGAGGGGCTGCCTAACGGCAGGGGGCTCGCAGCCCCTGAGAGTGAATTCAATAGATGGACATTTCTGTTAGCTACTGCAAACATAGTAACTTTTAGAAGCCATCAACGGAACGGTTTATAGTGTGCCTCATCGGCAAAGGCGAGGAGTTCCTTGTCTCCCCGACTGTCACCGTATGCTGTGAGGGTATATTCGCTACGATTTGGATACAGCGCTAGAATACGGTTCACCTTTTCCAGGCCATAGCAATTCTTGGTGAGGAAACGGCCCGTCAGCTTTCCGTCTGCAACCTCTATCTGCGTGCCAAGAACTGTAATCTTGGGCAGATTATCGGCAAGACTGTCAGGACTGGTGAAGAAAGGCTTCACCCAATTGTCGATGCTGGCGCTGACAATGACGATATCGGCTCCCTCTGTCCTTGCCTGCTCCAACGTACGAACACCTTCTAGCCTCAATAACTGGCGATTGTTAGCAGCAAAGCGCTGGCAGAGGGCATCGAAATCCCCCAAGCTCATCCCCTTGAAGAAATAAGAAAAGACCTTCTGTTTCGCCTTCCAATTCGGATAGAGACCTAGTTTCATCAGCACGAGCAGATGGGCATGAAGCAGGAAACCTAAGACAAAGGCGCCAGTACCCTTGGCATAGCGTATAAATGCTATCAGGGTATCACGGGTAGTCAGCGTCCCGTCGAAGTCGAAAGCATAGATTCTTTTCTTCATGCGGGTATCAGGCGTTTGAGGATTTGTTGTAGCAACCAAGCCAATGGTAGTGTGAGCAGCGTTGTAAGCAAAGCTGTAGGCCAATAGCCCAGATGATAAGGCATCAGATAGTGCATCACAAAGTGATTATGGATCAGATAGATCTCCAGACTGAGGCCACCAAGAAAAATCAGACCACAATGACACCAACCAGGAACTGTACGGAACAGATCGCAGAGCAATAGGATAAGTGTAACGGTAAGCGGGATATAGAGCATGCGCTCTGCGAAGAGCGGAAAACGCCCATGGCGCTCCTGTTCCAGCCAGATACAAGCTGCAGCCATCATCAGAAAGACTATCCACACCAACCAACGGCCTGCAGGCTCTATCCGACGATCTTGCCGCACCAGTTCCCCACAGTTGATGCCCAAGAAGAAGATGGGTACGCGGCTCCAGAAGATCTCAATATGTCCCACAGCCTGATGGATGGGCACGACCCACTGCACGATGACGCACCAGCAGACCATCAGCATAGGTAGCCAGCGATAGACGGGATGCTGCTGAATCAGCTTCATATAGAGCGGTGCCCACAGATAGAGCATCATAATGGCAGGCACGTACCAGAACGTCAGTTCATCGTTCAGCCAGAAACCCCAGTTGATGGTAATGTCGAGGAAGAGGTCAAGATAGTCGCCCGTCTCGAAGTTGAAACGTTGCAGGTAGTAGATAGACGAGATGACCAGCCACGTAGGAAAGATGCGCAGTAAGCGACGCTTGTAGAAATGGCGCACGGATGGATTCTTCACCCACGAATACCAAAGACCGATACCACTCAAGAAGAGAAACATATCGACACCGATATTACCACAGCGGCGCAAGCCAAAAAAGGCGTCAGAACGCGCCAGCGGCACATGAAACAAGATGATGAAGACGATGGCTGCCCCCATCAACTCGCCACGATAGCGACTCATCTCTGCCAACTGGATATCCCCGATCTTCATAACTTCGGCGCTGGGATACGATCGATGACTTGTTTGACAGCCCAGGAAAGGGCAATTGTCACGACGACATAAAGCATCAGACCGTCGTAGATATCCTGACGCCAGGCGACGGTGATAAAGAGCTTGCGGACTATTGGGTGAACCACGAACATCGCAGCAGAGATGCCTCCGAACCAGACAAACACCTTCAGTATACACTCAGGCATCATCTTCACCAAAGCAATCGTGCCAATGATGATGAAGACGGGAACCCACAACCAGCTATGATACCAGAAGCCCATTGCTACAATCAAGAACGAAGCCAGCAGGAAGCCCACCAGATATTCCCACCTTGGGAATAAAACATTCCCACCTTGGGAACGAAATATTCCCACCCTGGGAATCCTTGCCGCCAATATACCTAATCCGAAGGGGAGCATACCTCCGATGAAGTTATAGCGAAGGCGGTTGAGCGTATCACCATCAGGATCGCAGAACACCTGTAGTAGCCAGCAGACAACTATCAACGCTACGACTACCCACGAACTGCGACGATAAATCAGCAAGCGATAGACAATGTAGAGCTCCATCATCAGCCCGAAGAACCAATAGATGCCAGGCCAGATGATCTTATCAGGTTCTGGCAGCACATTGATATACATCAGCAGTTGGGCCAGCACATTGTCCCAATGAAAGGCAAAACGGCCAGGCGTCACAGCATCAACCATCAGGAAGAGCGTGAAACCAACAATCAACATGCGCAACAACTTCAGATAATGGTATAGTATGAATCTGCTCCCCGTCCGCAGCGTCCAAGCCCCCTTTCCTTTTGGAGAGGGCTGGGGAGATACTTCATATTTCAAGACGAGACCTAAGCCGCTGAGAAAGAGAAAGACGGGCACACCATAGTGGCCGAAGTAAGAGAGCAGATGTACAGGCAACAACTCATCGGGATGCATCAGCGCATACCAGAGACGATCATTGTTGACGGTCTGAAACATATACTCATTCTCCTTCACAATCTTGCCGATAAAGTGGCAATAATTGTGGAGCATGATGGCAATAATGGCAATGCCACGCATCGCTGAACATTCATTTCGTGTCAGTATCTCCTTCATTTTCGTTTCAGCTGATTATAGTCAGTGACCCCCTTGAGGATTCGAGGGCGCTTCACGTCATATTCTGGTGATATGACATTATACGCTGCCCGATAGTCTGGCGTAGCAATGCCTCCAAGGAAAAGCAGCAGATGAGGCAGCACGTCCGTCATCAGCGGACGGTCCTTGGCAGCCTTTATCGCCTGCCAGCCATAAGGATGATGCTCGATATACTGTGGCGAACCCCATATCCAGAAGGGGATCTCCATCTCGTTGCGCGCCAGACGGTAGTCGATATTCGCCCCATGCATCCGTCCATACATATAAGGCTTGCCGTCGAAGATCTCCTCACCGTGATCCGGCATATAGATGACGACGGCATCCTTGTCGATAAAGCGCTGAGTAACGGCAGCCACGATGGAGTCGTTGTAACGCAGCGAGTTGTCGTAGTCTGAGAGGATGCGCTTCTGCTTATCCGTGAGTTCTGGACGATTATACATAGCGGCATTGAAATAACGCTGGTTCTGCGGATAGCGAGCCCGATAGTCCACATGGGACCCCATCAGATGAAGAATAACAAGGTTATGAGCCGCTGAATCCTTCGACAACGCATCATACTCTTTCAGCACCCCGTCATCGAAACGATGCAGACGGCTGTTACGGACATCAAACAATCGCTTGCTATAGACTGGATCATTGAGGAAGAAGCCACCACTGAAATCATAGACCGCCTCCTTAGCCTTCGGTTGGAACTGATTGGTGATAAAGGTGACGCGATAGCCAGCCTTGCGGAACACCTCTGGGAAAAGAGGATAGTCGCACCAGTCGTCACCAGCACCTTGCACATCTGCCTGACGACTATCTCCGACAGCATGGAGAGACAACACATGTTTGAAGACGAAACTCGTCAGGTTCCAAGGTGCCACAACATCAGAGAAAGGTACGAGACTTCCTTCTGCCGCCAACGCCAGTTGTCGCGGCGTCGTAGGCTTATCATAGCCATAGAGTTGGGAGTGATGCTTGTTATAACTCTCACCTATCACCAACACGATATTCGGCACCCGATAACTGCAACTGTCAACTTGGATTTTCTGGCTGGCAGCCTCAAGTTCTATCATCTGGTGGGATGCCAGCTGATTCGCATAAATGCTGAAAGCAAGCCGATAGACAGGCACATATAGCTTCGCCTGGTCTTTCTTCGTCAACTCATGCTCCACCTGTCCGATTGTCTCGTAGGAGAAGAGTCGTCGCATCGCTTCCTTATTATCCCAGACCTGTGTGGCCGCATCATAGAAAAGCCAAGCCACCACACAACCCAACAGCGCCCTGAAAGCTGTCGTCAGCATAGGGGCAGGTTTGGGAAGAATTATCCGCTGAGATTTCTTTTTCAGCCATTTACGGAGGATGGTCCATGAAAGATGCAGAAAGGCCAGCAGCAGGATCCAGCCTAGCCCAGTGGTGAGCACCTCCCAATTCAGATAGCCAGAAAGAAACTCATGGGCTTCCTGCGGATTAGTCTCTGCTACCAGCATCAGCATCGTTGGTGTCAACGTCGATTCGAAGCGCTCATAACAATACATGTCCACCACAGCAATGCTATATAGTAAGATGTAAAGCAGGGCTTTCACCCAGATACGGATTCTGCGTGGAATCAGCGTCAAGAGCACGCAGAGACCATAAAGATCGAAGAACAACTCGGGTGCTGACAACTCATAAGGCAGAGCCCCACGATTCCTCAGATAGTATGGCATGATCTCATGTTGCGTGCAGAGCCACCCGAGCACAAACATAAAAACAAAAAACGCGCCATTCTTCTGAATCGGCGCGAACAGCCATCCAAGCCATTTGAATATGTTCAGATGCTTAAGCATAGTAGCCTTTCTCCTTAATGATATCGGCAACAGCCGTTGGCACCAGATCTTCGAAACTCAGACCTTCACGAATACGACGACGTATCTCAGTACTAGAGATATCGATGAAGCCCAGATCACCAGGCGTACGCGTATAGACCACTATTTCAAAGTGCTGACGGATATCCTCGGCATGATACCACCTGTCGAAGAGTTTCCAATTGTCACCACCGATCATCAGCACAAACTCACGGTCAGGGTACTCGCGGCTCAGCGCCTGCAACGTGTTCCATGTATAGGAAGGTCTTGGCAAATGCATCTCGTAATCACAAGCCATAATGCCCTCTTCTCCTTCCACTGCCTTGCGAGCCATTTCCATGCGAGCCACATCATCGAGAAGATCGGTATGCTGTTTCAGGGGATTCAGAGGTGATACCATCAGCCACACTTCATCAAGTGCCGCCTGCTTTTTCAACTGGCGAGCCAAGATGATGTGCCCATTATGGATGGGATTGAATGAACCACCAAAAATACCCGTCCTGATCATAGCCTAACGTTCTGTCGCAATGAAATCCTGTACAAGCTTCAAGGCGTCGGCCTTGGCCTGCTCCAGTTTATCGTTTATTACAATCTTATCAAACTTATCAGCGAAGGTAAGCTCAAACTCTGCACGAGCTATTCGCTGGTCTATGACCTCTGGCGCATCTGTGGCACGATGCTCCAGGCGACGGCGCAACTCATCAATAGATGGAGGCTGAATGAAAATACTCATTGCCTCGTCACCATAATGCTTCTTGATGTTCACACCACCTTTGACATCAACATCGAACACAACATTCTGGCCTGCTTCGAGCTGACGTTCCACCTGTGACTTCAGCGTACCGTAGAAACGATCGGTATATACCTCCTCATACTCCAGGAACTCATCGTCCTCGATGCGCATCTTGAACTCCTCTGGGCTAATGAAGAAATACTCCACACCATTCTGCTCTGTGCCGCGAGGAGCCCTGGATGTACATGAGATTGAGAACGCAAGGTTCAGTTCCTCGTGCTCCTTCATGAGCCAATTGATGATGGTGGATTTCCCCGTACCGCTTGGTGCTGAAAATATAATCAGTTTGCCTCTCATCCTACTTTCCTATTTTACCGATTTACGCTTACAGAGCATTCAAGACCTGCTCCTTGATCTGTTCAAGCTCGTCCTTCATCTTCACCACGATATTCTGCATCTCTGCCTGATTCGACTTAGAACCCGTAGTGTTAATCTCGCGCCCCATCTCCTGGGCAATAAAGCCAAGTTTCTTACCTTGTCCAGCAGGCTCGTTCATCGTATCACGGAAATATTTCAGATGATTTGTCAGGCGCTGCTTTTCCTCGCTGATATCAAGTTTCTCAATATAGTAGATCAGCTCCTGCTCCAAGCGGTTCTTATCATAGTCCACACCAGGAATCTGCTGCAGACCGTCGACGATACGCGTCCGGATCTTCTCCACGCGGCTCTGCTCGTATGGCTCAATAGAGGCCAGCAGCGCAGCGATATTGTCAATCTTCTCCGTAAACTTCTTCTGCAGGGCAGCACCTTCCTGGGTACGGAAATCCACCAGATTCTTCAGTGCCTCCTTCACTGCTTCACGGGCAGCTTGCCACTCTTCCTCCTCAAGCTCCTCCATATCAGTCTTAGTCAGTACGTCGGGCATACGGAGCAGTGTATAGAACCAGTCCTCCGGCAAGGGAATACCCGTCTTCTCAGAGATGGCCTTTATCTGATTGTAATAGTTCTCCACGAGGGCCGCATTGACAGGTGTGGCATCCACCACGGTATCCTTCTCCACCCATACACTCATATCCACTTTACCGCGAATGAGAGCCTCAGCCACCATCTGGCGCATCTCCATCTCCTTCTCACGATAGAGAGGGGCGATACGCGTATTCAGATCCAGCTGCTTGGAGTTAAGCGACTTGATCTCTACATGAATCTTCTTTTCCTTGTAAGCTACGACAGCCTTGCCATAGCCCGTCATTGATTGTATCATATCCTTTGGTTATTATTTGAGAAGCGCCACTTGCTTATCATTAAGCGCCACTTATTCGGCTAGAACTTATACTTTATACCACCGAGAATGATGCCCTGCTCACCGCCACCAACCTCGAAGAAGCCACGCAACTTACTACCGAACTCCACACCAATGGCTGAAACCTGACACATGAAATATACCTTAGAGTCGTTGTCTGACCCTGTTGCTTTGTAAGTCATATATGTGGCACCTAAACCCAGTTTTGAGTAAAGAGCAAAATTATTCTTGTTGATCCAATTACACTTCACAGCAGGCATCAAGGTGAAATAATTACGACTGCGGTCACCCACCTTAACACCATCCTTTAACTCATCCTCTCCATAATGGCTATATGAAAAGATAGCACCAAAAGCCAACTTGGGTAGTTCATTAAGATGACGGAAATACTCAACAGAGAGACTACCAAACTGCTTATCATTATCATATTTATAGCCAGCAAGACCACCTATAGCATTACCGAGACCATTTCCGAGACCATCACCAATCAGTGAAACGCCTAAACCATAAGAAACACCAATCTCATTCTTCAAATCCTCATTCTGAGCATTCACTGTCATAGTAGCCATCAAGGCAGCTAAGACCATTAACATCATTCTTTTCATATCAACTTCTTTTTCACTGCTTATTATCAATTAATTCGTTTTGACGGTGCAAAATTATGACTTATTTGTAAATCCTACAAATTTTTAGTAGAAAATCATATCATAAAACTTGATAAGTGAACTATTTTTCATATATTTGCACTCAGAAACAAACCTAAAAACAATTATCACATGAAGAAAACCGTATTATTCCTTCTGTCTATCGGCTACACAATAGCCTCACAGGCTCAGGCGCCACTCTTTGAGACATCTGCTAAGGATGAGATAGCCGCTAATCGCTATCTGGCAGGCAGCAACTATCTGGACTATGACCGCCAGTTACCTACCAAACCCCTGACACCGACCCCCAAAGGCTATGAACCTTTCTATATGAGCCATTATGGGCGACACGGCTCACGCTGGCTGATCTGGGAAGGCGACTACACGCTGCCAATGAACACCTTGAAAAGTGCCAAAGAGGCAGGAAAACTGACGGAACTGGGCGAAGAGACACTGAAGAAGCTGGAAGCATTCTTCCCCACAACCAAGAAAAGACTGGGTGACCTGACAACCGTAGGCGAGCGCCAGCATCATGGCATAGGCCGTCGTATGACACAGAATTTCCCAGAAATCTTCAAGACAAAAAATCTGATAGTCGATGCCCGTAGTACTGTTGTGACACGTTGCATTCTCTCGATGATTGCGGAATGCGAGGAACTGGCTGCAGCTAATCCTACGGCACAGATTCACAATGATGTCAGCGAATCACTGCAATACTACCTGAACCAACCTTGGGATGGTATCGTCAAAGAGCAAGGAAGAAACACTGGTAGCAAAGAGGAAAATTTCTACAAGCAGAAATACACCCATCCAGAGCGACTGATAAAAACGCTTTTCAACGACCAGCAGTGGGTATACAACAATGTGAACTCTGGTGACTTCATGCGACGGCTCTTCGATGTCGCAACGAATATGCAGAGTCATGATACAGATATTGAATTGCTGTCACTCTTCACCAACGAGGAAATGTATGACCAATGGCGAATCCGTAACATTGGATGGTATCTCGACTACGGCCCCTCACCCGTATCTGGTAAGAAGATGCCCTTCAGCCAACGTAACCTGCTGAAGAATATTATCGAGACAGCAGATACTGTAACTCAGACGCAAGCCACTCTGCGCTTTGGCCATGAGGTATGCGTAATGCCGCTGGCCTGTCTATTGGAGTTAGACAATTGCGGTATGGCTGTGGAAAACCTTGATGAACTCGACACCTACTGGCGCAACTATCGGATCTTCCCTATGGGCTGTAATATCCAACTTGTATTCTATCGCCCCAAGAAAGGAAAGACAGGTGATATCCTTGTGAAGGCACTACTGAATGAGCGCGAGGCTTATATGCCTGCCCAGACAAACTGCTGGCCCTACTATAAATGGCAAGACCTGCGTCAGTACTATCTGGACAAACTCGCTAAGTTCGACAGCGAAAACAACGCTATTTAATCTTTGAGGTCATCGGGCTACGAACACCTTTATAATTCTTCAGGTACGCCTTGGCAGATCCGAATTTAAGGAACATGTCGAGGCGTACTGGTATATGATTCTGGTCATCCGTGATGTAAAAACGGATCAGCTCGTGGCTCGCATTGTCTTCCCACTCATAGAATGAGAACACCAAGCAGCGGAACTTCTCCTTCGTGTCGCTTACCTTGAAGTTCTCCCTTCCACGGAATTCCAGCCAAGAGTTGCTCACATTGCGTGCATCACTGACAGGCAAAGGAATGATATCCCCTTTCTTCATGTTTGATGCATCGAAGTTACGGGCACGGAGGAAGACAGACATCATATCGTAGATACAAGCCTTATACTCTGACGTACGCCAATGCTCTTCACCATCAGCATCGATACGGTGTTTCTTCAACTTGCTGAAGCCATGAGGATAGGTGTACCATATCTCATCGACATAATAACGGCCACCCTCACGAGCGCCCTTACGGAAGTAAAGGGGTGAAAGACTCTTGTCACAATAAGAGAGCAGCGTATCGCGCATCATGAAATACTTGTCAAGCTTCTCATTGCCTCGCGTGATAAGGTACGACTTCCAGGCCTCCTTCCCCTCAAAGGTCGTCATCCTCGTATCCATAGAGGCGGTGCCTACTTTCATCCAGATGAACTTCCAATTGAAGTAGAGGTCATACGTTAGCGACTCGCCCGACTTAAAGGCTGTATTCTCGATGCCACACTGGGCAAAAGCCGTCAGTGAGAGCATATATGACAAACTCATTATCAGGAATACTCTTTTCATATTATTTCTCCTTATCTACCTTAACTGTTTTATCTTTATTATAAGTAATACCCAAATCGCTGGCGCGCTGAGCATTGCGGTTCTGCTGCTTTTTTTGACCTTCAGGCTTCTGCTTGACGATTTCCTGCGGCTTCTGACGGTACCTTGGTACCGATGTCAAGTCCCAACTCTGGGTGACATCCCATTTCTCCTTGCACTCTATCACACGAGAATAGTAATAGACTGCCTCAGCCTGCAAATCCTCATCATAGTTGCCAGTATCCCACACGCCGTTCCTATTGGCATCCACAAATGCACCGACATAATATTTGCCTGGATTGACATAGTCGAAATGAACCACATTGTTCTGGGCCACAGCCTCCTTGACAATGCCACCAGAATTGTTAAGCAATTGTACACGCAAGCACAGAGAGTCGGCAATGCCGCTCAGATTAAGCGTCAGCGTACAGTACTCATCAAGGCTCTTCACCTTGATTCCCTGTTTAAAGGGGTCAGACACCAAGCCATAGATATCCTCAAATGCAGCAGAGTCAATCTCCAGGCTATATTCTGTATCAGGCCGCCATTCTGCCAATATCTCGTATTTACGGAGTTGGTACTCTACAGGACGGAAGGTAAAAGGCGCCTCATACCAGGCAGAATCAATCATCGAGTAAAGATGGACACCTGCTGTGTCGCAGCGCAGTAATGGCGTGGGCATCTCTATCTCTATCTTCTTATCCGGATCCATAGATGATGGCACCTGATAGTTCGGCTTTAAGGCCTGGGCAGGATAAATGGAATCATAATCCTCATCACGCTTTTTCTTCTTCTCCTGCTCTTTCTGCCATTTCTCAAATTCTTTGGTCTTCTCCTTCAGGCGTTTCTCATAGGGAACCTTTGCCAAGGCCTCAATCGTATCAGTATGACTGATAAGATTGCCCAGCGTATCACTCATCATATACGAAATCTCCATACGAAGCGTATCCTGATTGATGAGGGTAGTATCGCGCAACCAATAATGGATGGTATCCTGCTTTTCGCCTGTCTCCACAACGAAAGCACTGTCTGATTTGAAGTTCAATCCCTTGATGACGGGCAGCTCTGGATGACCATAACTGAAAAACATACTGAATTTCTCCGCATCCTTGCGCTCTGTCTTCAGCAGATAACGGTCAGTTTGCAGTTGGGTGAAAGCCAATAATGTGATATCATCAGGCAGGAAATGGGTATAGGGTATCTGTTTAAGTGCATCGATATGAAGCGAATCGCGCCAGATGGTATCCGTCCTGGTATCAGGTTTGAAAGACGGCACAATCGTATCATGATTGAAGCCTATCATCTCTGCCTTCTGTGTGAAGCGGAAATCGCCATCGACATCCTTAAGGGCATAGGCACGATAGGTACCAGGCGCCACACCCTTGATCACAAAATGGCCACGACTGTCTGTCTGGGATACTCTTAGCATCGGCTTTGTCTTGAAGGCAGAATCTGCCAAATCATTATAGAGACCGACCTTGATACCTTTGACAGGCTCCAGATTGCTCGCGTCGAGCACATAGCCGGACACCTCGAGTGTGTCTATCTGATCACCCGTCGAGAAGCTATAGGTATAGTTACCTAACGGATTCCCCTCATTATTATCGCTGATGGCATCACTGAAATCGATGGTGTAAGTGGTGTTCTCTTTCAGAGAATCTTGCAACTCCACTACGATTTTCTTACCAGAGGTATTGATCTCTGGCATCTCCAGTTGCGGAGGCGATACCGTCACCTTGCTCGTGGCATCCTCAAGCTTGATGAATTCATCGAAATAGATCGTTATCTTCTTCGCCTTCACATTAGTTGACTGGTCCACTGGATAGCTACCGATAACCACAGGTGGATCATCATCATACCAACCACCATCGGGCTGTCCCATTCTGGCGCAACCCACCACGGCACATGCTATGCAGAAGATATAGAGCAGTTTCTTCATTGATTCAGTTTTAGGAGTTGCTCAATAGTTTCACGCGAATTACTCAGTCGTGGCACCTTATGTTGACCACCAAGCTTGCCACGCAATTTCAGCCAGTCGTTAAAAAGACCAGGACGCGCTTCAATGATTTCCAGATGCTGCAACGTAATATCTTTGTAGCGCTTGGCCTCATAGTCACTGTTGATCTCCTGCAAACGGCGATCGAGCAATGTGGCAAACTGCTGCAGATCTGCAGGCTGCTTTGAGAACTCGATGAGCCATTGATGCCGACATTTCGCATTCGCATCCATAAACACCGGCGCAGCCGTATATTCCAGCACCTCGGCACCAGTCTGCTCACAAGCATAAGCAAGTCCCTGTTCTGCATTATCGACAATCAGTTCTTCACCAAAGGCATTAATGAAGTGCTTGGTACGACCAGAGATAATAAACTTATAGGGATTGGTGGAAGTGAACTGTATGGTGTCGCCTATCTCATAGCGCCAGAGGCCGCATGAAGTTGAGATCACCATAGCGTAGTTTCTGCCTTTCTCTACTCCCCAAAGAGGTACAGGATCTCCCCCATCCATAGGGATAAACTCATAGAATACACCATAGTCAAGCATCAGCAGCATAGACTTGTCGTCTGGATCATCCTGAATGCCAAAGAAACCCTCGCTGGCATTATAGGTCTCCATATAGTGCATATTAGGCGAGGTGATAAGCCGCTTATACTGCTCACGATACGGCGTAAACGCCACACCTCCGTGAAAGAATACCTCGATGTTCGGCCATACCTCTTCGAGATGCGTCTTTCCAGTCATCTCCATCATACAAGTCAGTACAGACAGCATCCATGAGGGTACACCCGAGATATTGGTCACATTCTTCGTCATCGCCTCCTTGGCTATCCGTTCACGCTTCACCTCAAAGTCACTCAGTAATGCCGTCTCCTTCTTTGGCACCCGCACCAGATTCACCAACGGATTGATATTCTCAATCAGGATGGCACTGAGGTCGCCAACGAGCGAATCCGGCAGATTATAATTCGGTGCATGGCTGCCGCCAAGAATCAGGCCCTTACCATCAAACATCCTCGACTTGGGATTGTTACGCAGATAAATAGCTACCGAGTCACGTCCACCTGCATAATGGATCTTTTGCAAGCCTTCCGGACTGACTGGAATAAACTTAGACTTGTCGTTAGTCGTGCCCGATGACTTGGCATACCATTTCACACGCCCTGGCCATAAGATATCTACCTCTCCCTGCCTCATACGATCGATGTCACCCTTCAGTTCCTCGTATGTATTAACAGGTACCTGACTAATAAAGTCGTTGTACCCTTTGATCGAGGTAAAGGCATGATTACGCCCGTATTCTGTATCTTTTGCTGTATGTATCAAATGGTCAAGCACTGCACGTTGTAGTGCCTCTCCCCCGTACTGATGCTTTTCCAAAGCGTGCTGACGAGGTACAAATACCTTTCCTATAATTTGAGTCAGACTCATTTCAATTGCGCAATTTGGGTACAAAAGTACGCAAATCCCTCGTAACATATGAAAAAATTACGTTTCTTTAATATAATAAAGCTATAAGAGAATATAAAATTTGGTGTTAAATTATCAAAAAGGCCCTATTTTCAGACAGGAATTGTGTAATTTTGGACTCCAAATGAAAAATAAAGCATACATCATACTATTGATCATAGTAGTATTGGTTTTCTCTTGGAGCTGCAAAAGAGAAAGCGAATCGCATTTTGCAATTGACATGGAGGAAGTTAGACTGATAAAGGCAAGCACGACAGATAGTGTATCCTTACAGGCTGTGCTCCATCTGGACAGCATTGAAGGTTATGACAACCTGAAATCATTAACTGCTGAAGCCTGGATTCTCGTAGATGACTCTACAGGCTGCATCATCAGTCAGAAACATGCCAACGACTCAAGACAAATTGCCAGCCTGACAAAGATCATGACTTGTCTGTTAGCAATAGAAAAAGATCAAATGCCCGATTCGGTATATATTACGGATGATGTCTTTATAGCCAAAGACTCCAGAGTAAGGCTTGGTGACGGTTACATCATGGAGAACCTTGTCTATGAGATGATGATGCAGAGCGACAACGATGCTGCCTACGCAATAGCAAAGCATCTTGGAGGCGACACGCTGACATTCTGTAATATGATGAATGAGAAGGCGGCCTACTTAGGTATGAATAACACCCATTTTGCAAATCCCAATGGTATGCCTAACTTTCAGAACTATAGCACTGCCAGTGATATGATGAAACTAGCAAGATACTCTATGGCCGACTCTGCCTTTGCTCAGATTGTTGGTACTGCCAGCAAGGATATCCCCCTCATTGACAAGCGCCATCTGCTTAGTAAGAATACGAATGTGCTCTTGGAACAATACGATGGATGTATTGGCATCAAGACTGGATATACAAAATTGGCAGGCTACTGTTTGGCTTCAGCAGCCAGACGTAATGATACAACCTTGTTTCTTATCCTCTTAAACAGCAAGAGCATGTCATCACGTTTCACAGAATCAGCTTTACTCTTAGACTATGGCTTCAATGTCATGAAAGCCTATCATGAACGCCAGAAATAAGCCATTCTGGTATCTTTTAATTTTTTTAACATAATTCCATGCAGGATTCTACCATTTTCTGTGTTATAATTGTAGAAATCATTAAAAAAGAAATCAGAAATGAAAAAGAAAAGTCTGTTATGGATAAGTGTACTCCTGCTGATACTGGTAGGATGCAGCAGTGATGATGAATCTCTATTGAACCAAAATTGGAAGCCAAACACACTTCTAATCAATAGTGAAAACGCTGAAATAAAAGAATACTCTGTTATTAACAACCATTTTTATATCGACAAGCACTAGTGTCCACTAAAAATTAGTGGAGATGTTTGTAAGTTACTTAAATATAGAGTTTTAGAGCGTAAAATTGACGGTGACGATTTGAATTGACTACCT
>OMZO01000049.1 GCA_900315525.1 uncultured Prevotella sp.
AAGGTCGAGGCGGAGTGCGCCCGCATGTTCAGTTTCTCGATGCCGAAGTAGATGCTATCGGCTCCTGCCTGGATAGCAGCCGCCAACGACTCAGGTGACCCCACAGGGGCCATGATTTCAAAATCTTCTGGTTTCATGGCTGCAAATTTACGAAAAATCGAGAGAAATGCAAAAGGAAAACTTGTTTTTCTTTTTTAAAGCAAAAGACGACCGCTCTTCCCAGAGCAGCCGTCCCTACAAAATTAACTCTAATTTACGGTAATTATGAAAACCATTTTACCGCATTAGGAATTTCCGGCCATCCCGGATATAGATACCTTTAGAAAGGGGTTCCGCCACCTTGACGCCAGCCAGTGTATAACAGGCATGGTCGAACGTCGTGGCGAGCGGTGTATGAATCGCCGTGGCTCCATCGGTATCCCACTGATAGCCATAGGCAGGGATTGTCCATGTGATACCACCGATGGTGACATCGGCCTGGGCGTTGCCAAAGTTCAGCGCCACCGTGATGCTGCTGTTGCCCTGTCTGCGTGTATAGGCCAGCACGTTGGCATCTGATACATCGAGTATTTCCACATCGGCCTCGTCGTTGAGCGCGGACAGGGTATGCTTCAACTTGGCGAGTTGCTTCACGAGGGAGAGCATATCGTCATCGGCTTTGTTCCAGTTGATCTTCGTGTCGTTGAAGTAATCCAGTTTCTGATTACCACCGATTTCCTGTCCGTTATAGAGGAGCGGCATACCGTAGAAGGTGAATGCCAGCACAGTGAGGGCATAGCGATAGTCGCCATACATATCAGTCAGCGTGGCTCCTCCGTCGTTGAAGTTCTGGTCGTGATTGGTCAGATAGACCATCCGCGTGAGTCCCAGTGTCTTCGAGTCATTGACGAACTTCTGGAGGTTCTGCTTCAGGGTGGCAACATGGCCGTTCTTGGCAATGCCCTTTCTCAGTACGGACTCCTGCAGCCACCAGGCATAGTCGTGGGTGAAGCCAATCTGGTTCGTCTTATTACTGAAACGAAGGTTATCGCTGGTGTCAATCTCTGCCAGCAGGATCAGCTCGTCCTTACCCTTGCCAGCGGCATAGTCCTTGAGTTCCTGATTGGTGGCGAGCCAGTACGAGGGCTTGGTATTCGACACGAAGTCGAAGCGGAAACCATCAATGTCGCAACGGTCTATCCACGACTTCATGATGCTGTTCATCTCAGCCTTCATGTCAGCATTGTCATAATTCAGGTCGCTGATGTCGGGATAACTGTGCTTGCCATTAAACCACGTCGGATGGGCTGTGCGCCACGGGTGCTCGTTGGCCGTATGGTTGGGCACCCAGTCAAGGACGACCTTCATGCCCAGCAGATGGGCAGCAGCCACGAAATGCTTCAAGTCGTCAACCGTACCGTAGGCGCTGTTCACGTCGGCAAAGTCCATCACGGCATAGGGACTTCTGCTACTCCCACGGGGGTAGACAGACATCAGCCAGATGACATCAATACCCGTCTGCTGAAGGTCGGAGAGTCTGGCCTGTGCCGCAGCGAAGGTGCCCTCGGTGGTAAACGAGCCTACGTTCATCTCATAGATGACGCGCTGGCCGACGGCATTCTGGGCCTTTGCCTGCGTATCTGAGGCCCCGCCCCACGCTGCCAAGAACAGCGTGGTGGCGAGGGTCAGCATAGATACAAGATGTCTCTTCATGCGTAAGGGATATTAGTTCTCCTTCACTGAAGAATCTGTCACGGTCAGGTACAAGTCGCGCTCGAAGGTGAAGTTGAAGTCACCCAGCTGCACGCCGTTGCCACCATTATTGAAGATGAGGTTCTGGTTCAGTCCCTTCACATCGGCACCATAGTTGAAGTACTTGTAGGTGTTGCCGCCGAAGGTGACGGTACCGTCAACAGCCTTGCCAGGCCAGCCACCACCGAAGTCGTTCACATCACCCCACTGGTAGCAGGTAATCTCATCCCAGCCCGTCTGGTCGATGATATAGACCACGTAGCCCTCAGAGGCAATCGGACCGCTGGCTACCGTGTAGGATCCGTCGGCTGCCACACGAACAAAGGTATTCTGCGTGAAGTTGAAACCCGACATGAGGTCGTACTGCTCACCGGCACCATTGTTGTTGATGATCCAGTTGGTAGCCTTCTTCGTGTAAGGCTTAGTAGGTTCGAAGACGAGCCAATTCTCACCACCGATGTTCTCTGTACCAATGGGCTGGATACCAGGCCATCCGGGCAGTTCGTCATCCTCTGGCCATACGTACATCGCATAAGCGCTCCAACCAAGTTTGCTGCTCACATAGAGTCTTGGCAGCGGTTTCTCGACACGTACCACATCGTAGCCGTCGAGTTCATCGCCTGTGACACGGAGATAGACATCCTCGGTCTCATCGCCAAAGGCGACTGCGAGTACGGACTGGCTCTCCACACGATGGTCGCCATCGTTGACTTCGTCGTGGATAATGAGGTGTACGGTGCCGCTATAGAAGCTGTCGGTCAGCGGAATCTCGTAGTACTGGTTGCCATCAGGACCTGCTACCGTAGTGCCCTCGATCTTGTAGCCACCCCATCCTCCGAAGAGTTCAGTATCAGCGACATCACCCCAAGCATAGACATAGACACTGGGCGACCAGTCGGTATCCAGGCTGATGAAGAGTTTTGCCTTGTCGCCAGTCACAGGAGGTGTCACCGTCAGGACAAAAGGCACTGTGATGATGTCAGACTTGACCTGACAGCTGTCAGGATTAGAGTAATGGGCCACCAGCTGGAAGTCGATGCTGGAGTTCTGCTCTTCGTCGGGCTTGCGCACCATGCCGAAGTCGCTGATCATGACCTTTGCAATCGACTCGTAGTCGAGTGTCATGTGATTGGCAGAGACAATGGCACCGAAGTCGACAGCCTCGCTCATGTCGCGCCCTGTCTGCACACCCATCAAGTGGTAATCGATACCGTTCTTCTCATAGCCCACGAGAGAGACCTTTCGCTGCATGTCACCATCCAGATAGAAGCTGGTGTTGGTCCAGGTGAAGGTGTATTTGGAGTTATTGCCGTCGATGGAGCCGGCATCGAGGGTGAGTGCACCACTCTGCACACCGCTCAGTTTGGGCGTGTCGTCGTCTGCGCAGGCTGCCAGACCAAAGACGACCACCAAAGCCATCAAGTAATGATATATCTTTTTCATATGAATTCTATTTTTGAATGATCACTATTCACTTTTCACTATTCTTGCGTTCCTCTATCAATATCCCTTGGTCTGCTTCAGATTCGGGTTAGCGTCGATATCGTTCTGCGGAATGGGGAAGTAGTTGTACTTGCTGTCAATCTTGACGATACCCTTAGGTGAGCCACCCTTCCACTTCCAGTTCATGTTATCGACGAAAGTGCCAAAGCGCACGAGGTCTGTGCGGCGATGACCCTCGAAATAGAGTTCACGGCTGCGCTCGTCGAGGAGTTGTTGCATCGAGATATCATCGAGCGACTTGATGTTGTGGCTGGCATCGCCGAAGGCACGCTGCTGGATCTCATTGTAGAGGCTGACAGCCTTGCTGGCATCACCACCATTACCGCCGCGCTTGATGGCCTCCACATAGAGCAGATAGGCATCAGCCAGACGATAGAACACATAGTCGGTAGAGGCGAAGGTCTGGTTCTCGAGTGAAGAGCCGTCCTTCTTCTTGTTGGTCCACTTGATACAGGGATAGCCCTCGTTGTAGTTCGACCAGGTGGTAATCTCAGTCGTACGATCGCCGCTCTCATTGGTGGTCCAGAAAAGGGCACGCTTGTCACCGCTCTCAAAGCGCTCCACAAGATCCTGTCCGGCACGCATACCTGCCCACTCCGCATTGGTCAGCCCAAGCACGTCCTTGCTGCTCAGTCCTGAGCCGCAGCTGGCAGCAATCAGATACTGAGTACCACCATAGGTCTGGGCGTGGTCCATATCATAAATCAGCGGGAAGATAATCTCAGGCGACTCGTTGTTGTCGTAGCAGAAGTTATCCTGATAGTTGGCTGTCAGACTGTAGCCTCCGGCATTAATGATGTCGCTCAGCATCGTGAGTGCATCGTTATAGTGGTTTCCCTGTCCATAGACCTCAGCATTCATATAGAGGTTGGCGAGGATCATCTCTGCCACGTACTTGTTCACCTTACCATAGTTGTTGGCGCTCTTGGCAGGCAGAATGTTCATCACTTCCTTCAACTCACTCTCCACAAAAGAGAAGAGCTTGGCTGCATCAGCCTGTTCTGGGAAGTAAGAACCGATACCGGTGTTCTCGTCGGTCCAGGGAGCCGTACGGTAGAGGTCGAGCATGATATAATAGGAGAAGGCGCGAAGGGCACGGGCCTCAGCACGCAGTTCGTCGCTGGTCTTGCCTGCACTCTGAATGAGGAACTCATTACAGAGGGCGTTGATCATCGTCATGCGGGCGAAGTTCAGACGGAAATAACGGTTGGTGGCAGTCCACTGCTGGAATTGCAGACCATTCAGGCCCTCGTCGCTCCAGGCGATACGTGCCTCGTCGGTAGAGAGTTCCTGCAGGTTCCAGAAACAACGGGTGAAGGTACCCTCACCAGCGTCGTTGCTGACGATATCACTACTGCCCGTACCATCGGATCCGGAGATGGCGAATGCGGAATAGATCTTTGAAATCTGCTGCTCGAAGGCGCCCTCGTTAGCCAAGGCTTTTTCTGGAGTCAGCGTCTGATCGGTCAGGGGCTCTGTGTTGAGGTCGCCCGTACACGCGGTGAGTGTCATCACGCCCAGACCTACTGCAAATATATATTTAAGATTCTTGTTCATTGTCGTAACATTTACTTTTTTCCTTTTTACTTTTTTACCTTTTTAAAAGTTAAGATTTACACCAAACTGGAAAGAAACTGGACGTGGATAGACGTCGAGGTCAACACCTCCTGCAATCTCTGGGTCAAGACCCTTATAGGCAGTAAACACGAAGGGATTCTGGCATACCAGGTAAGCACGTCCTGCCATTCCGAAGAACTGCTTGAAGGAGTAACCCAGCGTGATGTTGTCGATACGGAAGTAAGAGGCATTACGTACATAGTAGTCGGAAAGCACCTTCTTCATCGTCCAACGGGTGTTCAGTCCGTCCTTCACGCGGTTGTGCAGATACTGGTTGGAGTAAATGGCGGCAGCACCGATTTCTGAGTTGTTGGAAGCAATACCGTTATACACCCAGTTGTTTGCAGCACCATGACCTGCTACTGAGAAGTCCCAGTTCTTCACCTGGATCTTGGTATTCACACCGTATGTCAGGTTAGGATCAGCCGTGTGATAGGGGCGCAGGTCGTTATCGTCGAGCACACCGTCGTTGTTCTGATCGACGAACAGACCCTCAATGGGGCGTCCTTCCTGATCATAGACCTGCTCGAACACATAGAACATATTGGCAGGATGACCAACGTAGTGAACCATATTCTGGAAAGCGCCATCATAACCCGTGGAACCGAAACGACGGAAGTCGGTAGAGGCACCGTTGTTGGTCAGTTCAAGAATCTTGTTGGAGTTATAGGCGAGGTTACCGCTGATTTCCCAGGTGAAATCCTTGGTCTGCACAGGGATGGTGTTGATGGTGAACTCGACACCCGTGTTGCGCAGGCTACCGATGTTATCAACCACATACTCTGCGAAGTTCGTACCTGCAGGCACCTTGGCCTCGGCATTAATCAGGTCGGTGGTCTTGCGGTAGTACCAGTCGATGCTACCGTTGATGCGGTTGTCGGCAAAGCCATAGTCAAGGCCGACGTTCCAGGTCGTGGTGGTCTCCCACTTCAGATTCGGGTTGTAGGCATTGGGCTTCAGGAGCTGCTGCCAGGCACCGTTGCGCCAATACTGGCTCTGACCGTTGGTACTCAGTGAGTAGGTACCCATGTAAGGATAGTCACCCATATTGATGTCCTGCTGACCGGTCTTACCCCATCCGAGACGGAGTTTCAGGTTGCTCAACACGTTCTGGTTCTGCATGAATTTCTCTTGGATGATACGCCAGCCAAGGGCCAGTGAGGGGAAGATACCCCAGCGGTTGTCCTTACCGAAACGGCTTGAACCGTCGTCACGCAGGGTGAAGGTGAAGAGGTACTTGTCGTCGAAGGAGTAGTTCAGACGACCGAAGAACGATACGATATAGTGCTCAGTCTTCCATTCAGGATTCACGTTGATCTGTGACTCCACCGGATAGAGCGTAGCGGGGTCGATATCGGTCAGACGGTTATAGGGCTGGTCGGTCGTAAACTGACCGTAACCAGTGCTGTGGCCATTGCTGTAATAGTGCTGCCATGAGTAACCACCCATGATGTCGAAGTGACTCTTGATCTCCTTCAGGTCTCTGTTATAGGTCAGGTAGAAGTCGAGCAGCGAGTTCTTCTTCGAACTGGCGTAGGTCGTCTTGTTACCCAGGTTCTGGTAGGCTTGCGGAGAGTTGAAGTCGCGAGAGTTCTCACCCCAGGAGTGGGTGCCGTCAATAGAGAGGTTAAGGTTGGCCTTCAGTCCGGGGACATAGAAAGCATTGTACTCAATCTGGGCAGAACCGATCATGTTCCAGGCGTGCGAGTAGTCGTGGTGCATATAGAGACCTGCCACGGGGTTCTTGTCGCAGAAGCCGAGCATGTCGCCATTGGCATCGGTCCATGACCAATAGCCACCATACTGGCTGTTGGGATCCATCACGGGCACTGTCGGGTTCATCGAGACGGCCGTCTTGATGACGCTACGGTCGGCGAAGTTGTTCTTGATATACATGCCACGGCCATTAAGATTGACCTTCAGATGACCATCGAAGAACGAGGGACTGAGGTTCACACTACCTGTATAGCGGTGCATGTGGTCGGTCTTCAAGATACCATTGCTGTTGGTGTAGCCCATCGACACACGGAACGGCAACCAGTCGCTCACAGAACCCATAGCCTGGAGGTTATGGTCGGTACTGACAGCAGTGCGGAAGAGTTCCTTCTGCCAATCGGTGTTCTCATTGCCCATCTTGCCCATCACCTCGTCGTAACGGCTGTCGCCCTTGAAGATGTCCTGAATCAGGCTGCGGTACTCATCACCAGAGAACACGTCGATGTCCTTACGGCGTGTGGCTACGGTGACACTACCGTCATAGCTCACTCTTACCTTGCCACTGACGCCCTTCTTCGTGGTGATGATAATGACACCATTAGAAGCACGGCTACCATAGATAGCGGTAGCAGAAGCATCCTTCAGCACGGTGAACGACTCGATATCGTTAGGGTTAATCGTGCTCAAAATATTGCCAATACCACTGATACCAGCGTTATCCACATAAACACCATCGAGGATGATCAACGGGTCGTTGGAAGCAGAGAGTGACGAACCGCCACGGATACGGATGGTAGCACCGTCGGTAGAAGCACCACCGCCAGTAGTAACGGTCACACCAGCCATCTTACCGACCAGCATGTCCTGAGGATTAGAGGCTACACCCTTCAACTTCGGGTCGGCCTGAAAGGTCATCACAGAACCTGTGGCGTCGGCCTTCTTCACTGAACCGTAACCGATCACAACCACTTCGTCGAGCAAAGCATTGTCTTCCTTCAGGGTCACGGTCATGCCATCTTTTGCCTCAACCTCCTGCGTCAGATAACCGATATAGGAGATAACAAGTGTGGCACCAGGCTGGCACTGCACCTTGAAGTTTCCGTCAAAGTCGGTGACGGTGCCGCCCTGGGTACCCTTCACAAGGACAGTTGCACTGATGATCTCATCACCGTTCGTGTCAACCACACGACCGCTGATGGTAGTCTGTGCCGAGATGTCCAGGGCAAAAAACACTACCGCACAAAACATAAGTAGGCGGTAAAACTGAATTTTGGTTCTTTTCATTTCGTAAATGTTTAAGTTAAAAAAATTAGAGTTGTATAATAAGATTTATCTCGTCTTCTCGATTCTGATGGCCGCGCCACCACTACGGGCGAGCTTCAGCTTCAACGTGCTGTTGCTGTTCACCTCCTCCTGACGGATGGTCATCGGATATGGATTCTTCTCGAAGTCGGCATCTGGGCCATCCTCATAGATGACGGCACGATACTGCTTGTCGGCATCGAGGAAGTCGAGCTTCAGGTCCAGCTCACGAGCTTCCTCGTTGGTGATGCTGCCAACGAACCAGCTGTCACCGTCTCTCTGCTTGCGGGCCACCGTCACGTACTTGCCTATCTCGGCATGAGGGACAAGTGTCTTGCTCCAGGTCGTCGGACAGCTCTCGATGAATGTCAGCGCAGGCTGCCCTTCATAGTTCTCGATGGCATCGGCAGCCATCTGCAACGGACTGTAGATCACGACGAACTCACCCAGTTGCTTGGCCAGGGTACTGTGGGGATGCGTTCCCTTCACCACTTCAGAAAAGTTGAAGATGGCCGGTGTAAAGTCTGTCGGACCAGCCAAACAACGGGTAAAGGGCAGCGTCACTGTATGAGCAGGGGGATTGCCACCCTTCACATCCCACGCATTATACTCCTGTCCGCGCACGCCCTCCTGTGTCATCAGATTAGGCCAGGTGCGCTGGATGCCCGTAGGCATGGCAGGTTCATGGTTGTCGATCATGATCTGATACTTGGCTGCAGTCTCAATCACCTTGCGGTAATGGCGGATGCCATACTGCGACTTAGGCAGTTCCTTACCATCAAAGAGATGGCCGACATAGCCTGTCTTGACGACACGGATACCCAGTTTCTGATACCAAGAGAAAGCCTCGTCCATCTGCTCCTCCAGTAACTTCGCATTGCCCCATGTCTCAGTATGACCGATGAAGCGCACACCCTTTGAGAGTGCATAACTGCAAACCGCTTCAATGTCAAAGTCGGGATACGGCTTCAGGTAACTGATCTTCTCACCCCGTCCCCAACCTTGGTTCCAACCTTCAGCGAGTACACCGTTGAAACCGTGACGGGCCGCGAAATCAATATATCTTTTAACGTTTTGTGTGGTTGCGCCGTGCGTGGGTCCCATCTCCCACGTATTCTGTTTCTTGTGAATGCTCCACCATACGCCGATATAACGGCCAGGTTCTATCCACGAAGTATCTTCAATCTTCGAGGGCTCATTCAGGTTCAACATCAGGCGTGAGGTCATCAGTTCGCCGGGCGTCTGGGCGATGATGATAGTGCGCCAAGGAGACTTGGTCTCCCCTTCACAATAGACCTTCACCCCACTCTGCCAGGGCGTGAGCGCAGTCTTCAGTCTTACTGTCCTCTCTGCGTCCCCCTCGGGGGACAACTGGGGGGTTATGTTGATGCTGGCATAGTCTTCGAGCGCAGCCTCGTGGATGGCGAGATACAGATCCTTCTCATATTCGATGGTCAGTGGGGTACAGACAGTATCCTTCCGACTCAACAAGTCACAAGTATAGAGCCCCTCAAAGTACGAAGTACGATTGGTAGGAATAGACCAAGCCTTGGCGTCGTGCGCCAAGGTTATCTCGGTCAACTCGTCCTGAATACAATACTTATCACCTTTCTTATGTGGCAGGATATAACGGAAGCCAATACCATCGTTGAACACGCGGAACTGGACGTTCATTTGCTCTTTCTTCCCTACACGTTCCTCAAACGTGACAGTCAGCTCATTATAATGATTGCGCACGACATCTTCCTCACCCCACACCTGCTGCCACGTCTCATCCTTCGAGATGGTCTTCTTGCCAATCATCCTGACATTATCGCCCAGCAAACCGCCATCGAGCTGGAACCCGAGATGAGAGGGGGTGACGATCATCGTCGTACCGCGGCTGACAGCATAATAAGGCTTGTTGTCTTTCACGCCGATACAGACCGTTATGGTGCCATCGGGCGAACTGACGCTCACTTCTTTGGCCATGCTGCATATCCCAATGCAGCAACACGCTAAAAGCAGGAAAGTAATTCTTAATCTATTCATATTTAATTGCCTATTTGTTTAATTAGAGTTATTGCTTCGTGTCCCATCGTAGTAGGAGTCGGTCTTCGTTCTTCCTTTGGTTTTCACTTTTGCGGCGTCCTCACGACGGCGCCAAGTGAAATAACCCAAAACTACTAACTTATTACCAACTAATTAAAACAATCCTAACTGTATGATGAAACTAACAATCTATTTACGATTTCGGTTGCAAAGGTAGAGCGAAATCAAATCAAATACAAGCACTACAAAACAAAATCTAAATTATCAAATTTGCAAACAACTATGAATAAGACACTTACAAATTCCAATCAGAAAAAAAATCTAAGTCTTTTCAAATGAAAAATAGTAGGTCAGGCTGGAATGATAGGCGAAGAGCCCAACGGTAACAAACTTAAAATAATTAGTCAAATATTTGGCCGATTCGAAAAAAAAGCATACTTTTGCATTCTAACAACAATCAGTTACATGGTGATGAAACCTAAACTATATCTTATCTGCTTTTTTCTTGCTATCTCTCTGCAGACCGTAAATGCTCAGCAGACAGATATCGACAGGCTTTACAACACCATCGACAGCCTTATCGAACATAGGAGTGAACTGCTGGCAGAGAAGGAAATCCGACTGAAAGCCCTTAAAGACGGACTGCAGGAAGGACTGGATGAAGATCAGCTCTTTAAGCTCAACGAACGTATCTACGATGAGTATATGGCCTACAATTTCGACTCGGCCTACTATTATATCAATAAGAACGTGGAGCGCCAGCGTGCGCTTGGCCACGCAGACCGCTTTGCCGCCAGTGCCGTCAGAATGGCTCATATCCTTGCGGTTTCCGGCATCTTCAACAATGCCAGACTGCTGCTGAACGAGGTCCGGGTGGAGGACATCAGCACAGCAAACAAAATCGACTACTATGAACAGCAGAGCGAACTGAACCTGTTTCGATCGGAGATGGCCAACTTCACCCCACTCTTTCCTGCCTATGTTGACAGTATGCAGCACTATCGGCAGAAGATACTCGAGATTGCGCCACACGACTCTTATAACTATATCTTCAACCTTGCCACCTACACTTGCGAACAAGGAGAGGTCGATAAGGCCATCAAGATGCTGGAAGACTATCTGCCCAAGCTGCGGCAGGGTGACCGTCACTATAGCATTGTCACCAGTACGCTGGCCTTTTTCTATACCCACAAGGACCAACCGGAAACCCGTGAGAAATATCTGTTGCTGAGTGCCATCAGTGACTTGCGAGCCAGCATCCTGGAGAACAATTCATTACGCGAGCTGTCGATTATCCTGCTGGAGCGACAGGAATACAAGAAAGCCTATAACTACCTGCAACAAGCTAGTGCAGATGCCAAACTTTACGGCAGCCGTCTGCGCAGTCTACAGGCGGCCCGTCTGGCCCCCTTAATCACACAAGCTTACGACACAGAACGTGTTAGGACGCAAAACCGCACCTACATACTATTGACCATCCTGTCGGTCATCACATTATTGCTGATAGGCACCATCGCCTTTATCCTTTCCATGATGCGCAAGCGACGTGCTGCGATAGAGAAGATCAACACCTTGAATCAAGAACTGGAACGGCGCAATGCCGCCATCGAAGCGGCTAACAACGAGATGAAGGAGAGCAACCGGATTAAGGATGAGTATATCGGCCGTTTCCTCGAACTGAGCAGTAACTATATCCAGCGGGGCGAAGACCGGGCAAAACTATTGAACAGGCTGGCGCGCGACAAGAAGATGGCAGAACTCTATACAGAGCTGAAGAGCTCGGCATCCCTCAATGAGAGCATCCGACTATTCTACCAGAACTTCGACACAGCCTTCCTGAACATCTATCCAAACTTCATCAAGGAGGTGAACAGTCTGATGGCCAATGGGAACCAGTTTGAGGTAGACGGTGGGCAGAAGCTGACTACCGAGCTCCGCATCCTAGCACTCATCCGTCTAGGCATCAACGACAATCAGAAGATTGCCGACATCCTGCGGTCGAGTATCACCACCATCTATACCTACCGCTCGAAGATCAAGTCAAGGGCACTTTCGAAGGACACCTTTGAAGACGAAATCCGAATAATCGCAACATACTAAATACAAAAAAAATGAAGAAACTATTCGTACTACTGGCCGTTATGGCATTTGCATTAACTCCTTGTCTGGCACAGACAGGGAAAGTGAACAACTTCAAGATTAAGCGCGGTACAAACGTGAGCCACTGGCTGTCACAGTCAGAGGCACGCGGCGAGATGCGCCGTCTGCACATCCAGGAGGAGGACTTTGCCAGACTGGAGAAACTGGGATTCGACTTCGTGCGCATCCCCATCGACGAGGAACAGTTCTGGGATGAGCAAGGCAACAAACTGCCCGAAGCATGGACGCTGCTGACCAATGCCCTCGACTGGGCAGGTAAGCACCACCTCCGTGCCATTGTCGATCTGCACATCGTACGTTCACACTATTTCAATGCCGTCAACGAAGGCAAGGCTGATGCCAACACACTCTTCACTTCGGAGAAATCACAACAAGATCTAATCAACCTTTGGTACCAGTTGTCAGATGTGCTGAAAGGCTACAGCAACGACTGGGTGGCCTATGAGTTCATGAACGAACCCGTAGCAGAGGAACACGAACAGTGGAACCAACTGGTGGCCAAGGTACACAAGGCACTCCGTGCCCGTGAACCACAGCGCACCCTTGTTGTCGGCTCCAACCGTTGGCAGGGCTATGAGACAATGAAGTATCTGAAGGTACCTGAGGGTGACAAGAACATCGTGCTCTCCTTCCACTACTACAACCCGATGCTTCTGACCCACTACACCGCCTGGTGGACGCCCATCGGCAAATATACTGGAAAGATTCATTATCCCGGCATCCTCGTTTCCAAGGAGGACTATGAGGCTGCGCCTGACGATATCAAGGCAGAGCTGAAGCCTTATACAGAGCAGGTATGGGACATCAACAAGATCCGTGAGGACTTCAAGGATGCCATTGCCGTTGCCAAGAAATATGGTCTGCAGCTCTTCTGCGGCGAGTGGGGCTTCTACGAAAAGACCGACAAAGAGATGGGCTACCAGTGGACAAAGGACATGCTCACCGTGTTCGACGAGTTCAATATCGCCTGGACCACTTGGTGCTACGATGCAGACTTCGGTTTCTGGGACCAGCAGCGCGACTGCTATAAGGACAAACCGCTCGTGGACTTGTTGACTGGGAAATAAAAAAAAGGAGAATTTTGTTTATTTTTCATTAATAATTTGTATCTTTGTCCCCGAAAACATTCTAGAATCCTTAAAAAAATAACAAATTATACAACAACATGAAGAAAAGCGTAATCACGTGGGCTGTAGGCATGACTGCAGTGATCACAGGGTTGACCTCGTGCGGAGTGGACATGCCCAAGGAGACAAAATCATCGTTTGAAACGATGACAGTGAAGAAATCAGACATTGAATTACCTTACAAGTTCAGTGCCAAGATGAAAGGTCAAAACGATGTGACAGTTACACCGCAGGTCAGCGGCCAGTTGATGAAGATTTGCGTGACTGAAGGTCAGCAGGTGAAGAAGGGACAGACACTCTTCATCATCGACTCCCGCAACGCTCAGCTGGAACTGGAGGCTGCACAAGCCAACCTGCAGGCAGCCCTGGCTCAGGAGAACTCTGCCAAGCTGGAATACGAGTCAAACAAGAATCTGTTTGAGAAGAAAATCGTAAGCAGCTATATGCTGAACAACTCCGAGAACTCCTACAAGCAGGCCCAGGCTTCAGTGGCTCAGGCCAGGTCTGCAGTAAACCGTGCGAAAGTGAACCTCGGTTTCTGCACCATCACAGCATCTGTACCCGGTATTATCGGCGAAATTCCTGTACGTACTGGTGATCAGGTATCACCTATGACACAGCTGACCATGCTGAGTGGCAACACGACGATGTATGCTGAGTTCTCGGTAACGGAGTCTATTGTCGAGGCTATGGTGAAGGAGGGCATGAAAGCCAACGAGGTAGAGAAGTATATCGCTAATCTGCCCCCCGCCACGTTTGTGATGAAGAACGGTACGGAATATCCGCACAAGGGCCGCGTGATTAGCCTGACAGGTGTAGTGAATTCTGAGACGGGTTCGCTGACCAGCAAGGTGTCGTTCCCCAACCCCGACGGTCATCTGTACTCCGGTATTCAAGGTACTATCGTCATGCCATTCGCAGAGAAGTCGGTTATCGTAGTTCCGCAGTATGCCGTGGTACGTCTGCAGGACAAGGCACAGGTCTTTAAGGTTAAGGCCGACAGCACGGCAACGGCAATCGAAGTGACTACAGAAGACACTGGCAACGGCAAGGACTTTATCGTGACAAGCGGTCTGAATGAGGGCGACCAGATTGTGACTACTGGTGCCAATAATGTAACAGAGGGACAAAAGGTACTGTTTTCTGAAGAAGAAGTGAAAGGTGAATAATACGCTTCCGCATTATGAAGAACAATATATTTATTAATAAGTACGTGATGGCATGTGCCATCTCGATTGTGATAGCGCTGGTGGGCTACAT
>OMZO01000077.1 GCA_900315525.1 uncultured Prevotella sp.
GTACTCCTTGTCTTTTTGCTGGGTGACGCGGATGAGCACTTCTCTGTAGGTCACTTGTCCATTCTTCAGATAGCTCTCGAAGGCATTGTAGGCCGTTGTCTCCTCGGTGCTTTGCTTGCTCTTCACCAGCTTGAATGCCGATAGGTTGCGCTGGCTCTGGGCGATGTCGATATAGAGGCTGTCGGCCACGAATCTGAACAGCAGTTCGCCACTCTGAGAGATATACTTCCCCTTGGGCTCGATGGCTTGTGAACCCATGCACCAGCACAGTGCTACTATGGTCATCAATAGAAATCGTCGCATGATTGAATACATTTATAATTCCACTACAATGAATCCCCCCTTATTTGTTCTGTATGAAATACATGGTGTTGCCGAAGTCGTCGGTGGCTTTCATGACGTCAAGGGGCAGTTTCGGGGCGTTGCACGTCTCACTTTTTTGGAAGGCGGTGAGGGTTGCCTGGGCAACATAGTTGACACCTTCCATATCCGGGTGCTTTTTGGGCTCGGCCAGTGGCGTGACGTTCTCAAGTGTCAGGCTGGATGCGTCAACGGGGATGAGGTAGTAATCCTTTTTGTTGGCCTCGAGTATGGTGGAGCCTATGACTTCAACGTTCTTCATCTGCATGGAGAGTTTGATGATACAGCCGTACTGCTTGACATCGGGATCGGTAAATACGTAGAAACCCATACTGTTTGTCATGGCGGATCCTCCGGGGTGCACGTCGACAAGGTAGGTGTTGGTGCCCTTGCGGTGTGAAGCCAGGAGGTCGAACACGGGTTTCATGATGAAACTCTCGGGACCGTATAGCCCGTCGAGCGCTGCCGTGATGCGGTCGCGGTCGGCCTTGTCGGCACTTTCGTCGTAGTTGGCGGGCACGGCGACATCCTTAAGCAGAATCTCGATAGGCGATGACAGGCCATTCTCGAAGCTGTTGAACACCTCGTCCTTGCGCCCGTCGCGGATAGCCAGGTTGATGGCGGTGCTAAGCATGTAGGCCTCGATGTCCACGGGTGCTGCCAGTTGCATGCCGTTGTAGGGCTGGATGAGCGGATATTTGGGATAGAGCTTGTTGACGATGGTGCGTCCGAAATACTCTGCCGTACCTTCATGGATGTCGGTGTACTTGACTCTTTTCACCTCATTGGCAAACTCGGTATTGAACTTGTTGAGCCAGTATTTGGCGCGGCTGTAAGATGCTGCTTTCTGACTGTCGTCATTGAGCGCATTGACCAGCGAGAGTATCATGAGCTTGCGATAGATGCGCGAGTTATAGACGACGGGGAACACCTGGCCGCGCGACGATCCGGCATCGGGGTCTTTTTCCGGTTCTATCCATCGGTTCTTGCCCTCCTGCACATAGGCGTGGAACGACTCATGGTAGAAGAGCTCCAGTTTGTCGCAGGCATACGTCGTGGGGTCAAAGGGGATGCCTGCCATCTTGCATCGCTGCTCACCATTGCTTCTGGCGTCGAGAATCATGCAGCAGTTGCGACCCTTGTATTTTGCAATGAGGAAGCCCGAACGCTCGATCTCGGAGGGATTGTTGAGGTATATCTGGGGCAGGTCGGTCTCGGGCACCAACTGCTTGCTGTCCTCGCCAATGAGATAGCATTTCTGCCGGTCTTCGCTCATAAACAGGAGTAGGAAGTCCTGCGGGTCGGCATGAGTGTTCCACACCTGGGTGACCAGAGGCTGTGCCTTCTTGTAGGAGGCTACCATGAAGTCGGCACGGCTCTCAAAGTCGTCGGCCACCTGGATGACCTCGCCCTGTTGTTCTTCACCGTCACTTGGTGCTGCGGGGTTGTCATTACTGTCAGTACATGCGGTCAGGCAGAGTGCAAATATGCCGCATAGTAATGTGCGTAAAAGACGATGATGTAAGTATTTCATTGTCGGTTGTTTTTTTGTGATTAGTGATTCTTGTTACATCGTCACCTCAACGGTGTGCTTGCCGGGAGCGTAAGGGATGACGGTGCCATCGACCTTCTGGCCGTCGAGGGTGATCTGCTTCACGCCCTTTTGCTGGCCATTGGGATGGATGGTAATCTCGTATTCGGCCTCACGGAACTTACGGCTGACGACGTAGTCGGTGGCTGTCTCGGGCAGACAGGGATCGATGCGGATGCCGTCGTAGTCGGGCTTGATGCCGAGGATGAATTCTGAGACGGTGTACCACATCCAGGCGGCTGTACCCGTGAGCCAGGAGTTCTTACCCTCGCCAGGGCGGAAGGCATCCTTACCGGCTACCATCTGACAGTTGACGTAGGGCTCGACCTTATGCAGCGTCTGGTATTTCTCCTCGACGTATGAAGGCAGGATCTTGGCGTAGTGGCTCCAGGCGTCGTTGCCGCGGCCTGCGATACACTCACCGATGATGACCCAAGGATTGTTGTGGCAGAAGATACCGGCGTTCTCCTTGTAGCCCTCGGGGTAAGAGGAGATCTCGCCGTACTCATAGATATACTTCGAGAAGGCGGGATTGTTGAGCACCATACCGTGCTCGCACTCGAGATACTTCTTGCAGGAGTCGAGTGACTTGGCAACGAGTCCGTCCTCGGCACCGATCTCGGCCATCGTACACCAGCCCTGAGACTCGATGAAGATCTTGGCTTCGTCGCACTCGTTGGAACCGATCTTGCGACCATAGAAGTCGTAGGCGCGGAGATACCACTCACCATCCCAGCCATGCTTCTTCACAGCGTCGATCATCGCATCGACGGCCTGCTGCATGCGCTCTGCCTCGGCAGTCTTGCCAATCTTACGGCAGAGGGCGACGTAGTCCTTGCCAGTGACGACGAAGAGGCCTGCGATCATGAGACTCTCGGCCTTGGTGCCTTCGGAGACGTTCTCTGTGGTCTGGAAGCTCTCGTTGGGATCCCAAGAGAAGCAGTTGAGGTTGAGACAGTCGTTCCAGTCGGCACGTCCGATGAGCGGCAGCATGTGAGGACCGAGGTTGTTGATGACGTGATCCATCGAGATCTTCAGGTGCTCGAAGAGGGTGACCTCAGAACCGGGTTGGTTGTCGAAGGGCACCATCTCGTCGAGGATGGAGAAGTCGCCTGTCTCCTTGATATAGGCCACGGTGCCGAAGATGAGCCAGCAGGGGTCGTCGTTGAAACCGCCGCCGATATCATTGTTGCCGCGCTTGGTGAGGGGCTGGTACTGGTGGTAGCAGCCACCGTCGGGGAACTGCGTGGAAGCGATGTCGATGATGCGCTGACGAGCGCGTGGGGGGATCTGATGGACGAAGCCCACGAGGTCCTGATTGGAGTCGCGGAAGCCCATGCCACGACCTACGCCGCTCTCGAAGAACGAGGCTGAGCGCGAGAAGTTGAAGGTGACCATACACTGGTATTGGTTCCAGATGTTCACCATGCGATCGAGCTTGTCGTTGCCTGTCTTCACCTTATATATATTAAGGAGTGCATCCCAGTATTCGCAGAGTTCAGCGAAGGCCTTATCGACCTTCTCGGTGGTGTCGAGTTCTGAGATGAG
>OMZO01000026.1 GCA_900315525.1 uncultured Prevotella sp.
TACGCCTTAAATACTTTCGATTTCCTATCAAATTGTAAGTTGGAGTAAATTGTTGTTAGATAAAATTAGATAAAGTTAAATCCCATGATAAAAGATTGCTTTTTCTGCCAAAATTACGAAATAATGCTGGGAAAGACAAGTTATTTTAGAAGATTAACACAACCCATGTTTTTCATCACCCAAGCAACCTCTTCCAGACAACTGCCCGACAGAGCCCGCGATGAGTAAAAAATAGTCCAGCGTCATCACGACGTTGGACTAGTTCTTTTGGTTGTAAAAACCTCTTATTAGACGTCTCATGACGGAAATGCATGATATTAACTAGAAAATGCGCCTTAAAGCGCAAGACCCATCATGTTGTGATTTATAAGGATGGAGATGGCGCCGACTATCTGTCTAACCCCTATCTGATGACCATCCTTCAGCAGGATGTCACCTCCCGCGATGTCTTGCCCATCCATCTTGCTCCTGGAGGAGGCTTTGCCATTCGCATAGAAAAAAGGGATTAAAAGAGTTTGCAAAACAAAATTTGACGAAAATTTTTGCATAAGATGATTTTTTTGTTTACCTTTGCAGTGACAAAGATTAAGAACTAAAAATCTGGAATATGCAGACAAGTATCAAGAAACGCGTCGTCGGCGTAGATATCGGTAATAGCCTGACGAGCTATGCCATTGTTGACGTTCGTGGCAATGTGATTGCACACGACAGTTTTGCGACCCCCGACTATCCCGAAATTAACCACTATGTCGATAAACTGACGGAAAGTATCATCACAATAAGCGAGGCCAATGGTGGCTATGAGACCATTCGCTCTGTGGGTATCAGCTGCCCGAGCGCGAGCTATGCCTCGGGCTGTATAGAGAACGCAGCCAACCTGCCTTGGAAGGGCGTCGTCCCACTGGGCGCCATGCTGCGCGACCGCCTTGGTATTGCCGTTGCACTAGGCAACGATGCTCATAACACCGCCCTCGGCGAGAAAATGTTTGGTTCTGCGCACGGCATGAAGAACTTTATCGTGCTCAACCTCGGTGTTGGGCTGGGTAGTTGCTTCTTTTCTGAGGGCCATGAGCATCAGGGAGCCGACGGCTATGCAGGTGAGATTGGCCACACCTGTATCGAGGATCACGGACGGCCTTGCCCCTGTGGGCTGGAAGGATGTCTGGAGGCCTATGTGGCGGCGGCTGGTATCGTACAGACGGCACGAGAACTGATGGAAGGCAGCGATGCGCCCACGAAGATGCGTGACATAAAAGAACTTGATCCCCCGGCAATCGTGCAGCTCTGCGAAGAAGGCGACGCCATGGCCATTGAGGTGTTCCGCCGTACTGGCTATCTGTTCGGTCGTGGTCTGGCTACCTATGCCTCCATTGTTAATCCTGAAGCTATCATCGTCACTGGTGGTATATCGAATGCTGGCCACTGGCTGATGGATCCTACACAGGAATCATTTGAGAATCACGTGTTCCGCAACATGCGTGGCAAGGTACGCCTCATGGTCTCTGAACTCGACAATCGTGAGCGCGACGTGCTTGGTGCCAGTGCCCTAGCTTGGGAAGTGCCGGAGTACTCTTTGTTCAAGTAATTTGTCCTTTTCCAGTTCTGTATGTGCTTTGGATAGTTTTCTTTTCTGGCGTTTCACACAAACGAACAGGACAAGCGACAATAAGGCGAACAATGTGCCTCCAATCGTCGATATAAGTAGTAATAATTTATTGCGATTGGAGGCATCTTGATAGTTTTTCTCAATGACATTCAGTACAGATTGGATTTGCGAGGCGCGCATGCGGGTGTTAAAGAAACTGTTACATTGCCAAGTGAATCGGATATAACGAAAAGAGCGTTCCAAATCGCCGTCCTGATTCAGCAACTCGGCTAAATTGATAAGTGAAGCCTGATCCATGACGGCACACTTAATATCATCAAGGGCAGAGCGTCCCAGCCAATAGTGAGTCGCGGTAACGATCACGTTCTGCATAATAGTAGTCGCGCTCCGATGGAATCAGCGTATATGCAGCCACATCACCACATAGGTGCATGGCTGCATCGTAGTATTCAGTCAGTCCTTGACGGTCAAGTTTGCTTTTGTCAACTCAATGCCCACTGAGGATGCTTTTGTCATTTTGGCGCAATTTGCCAAAAGATTGGCGCAATATTCATGGCGATATTGCGTCTTTTTTAGTATCTTTGCAGCGTCAAAACGCATTTATTATGAAGAAAAAGTATCTATGGATGCTGTTTGCCATCTTTGCTATTGTCTGCAGCGTAAGTGTAATTACTTACCATAACAGCAAAGAGGACGCCCCTTCGGTAAGTCCGACAGACAACAGCAGTGAGTTTGTAACCCTGACGGATGTTGTGCCAGATGCCATCCTGGAGATTCGAACTAGAAAGGGCGGAGGTTCGGGGCCTCTGTGCCTTGTTTATCATGCAGCAAATATACGAAAAAACAGAATCTGGTAAGGGCGTTTGAAAAAAAAGTGGAAGTTTTAGAAGCCGTTCATCATGTAAACGCCTTATCTTCAGTAATATATACTCTTTTTTGGGGGGCGAATATGTGGATGGCTTTTCTTGGTGTTACCAAATAAATGTACTACCTTTGCCGTCGTAAAATGATAAATATATTAAAAGGTATGAGACAACTATTCATGACGTTGCTTTTAGTGTCGCAAATGGCGGGTGCGCAGTCCATCTGGGACAGGGCGCACCTCGCCCGAGTGAAGGAGTCGCTGGCGATGCCAGCCTATGCTACGGCCTATCAGCGGCTGTTGGCGGATGCAGACGACTGCATGCGGCAGGAACCCCTCTCCGTGATGATGAAGGAGCAGACGGCCGTCAGTGGCGACAAACACGACTACCTGAGTCTGAGCCGCTATTTCTGGCCCGACACGACCAAGGCCGACGGGCTGCCATACGTCAGTCGTGACGGTGTGTCGAATCCAGAACTGGAGAAACTCGACCGCGTCAGGTTGCAGAAGATGGCAACGGGTGTGACGACGCTCTCGCTGGCCTGGTATTTCAGTGGCGACGAGCGCTATGCGCAGAAAGCTGCAGAGCAGCTGCGCGTGTGGTTCCTCGACAAGGCCACCCGGATGAATCCCCATCTGGACTATGCCCAGATAGTGCCGGGACTGAATGGAAACAAGGGGCGGTGCTTCGGACTGATCGACTCTTACTCCTTCGTGGAGATGCTCGACGCCGTGCAGCTGCTGGAGGGCTCAAAGTCATTCACGGCGAAGGACTCCAGACTGCTCAAGGCCTGGTTCTCGAAGTTCCTGGACTGGATGCTGACCAGCAGGCAGGGCATCGAAGAGGACAGCCAGCTGAACAACCACGCCACGGCCTACGATGTGCAGGTGATAGCCTATGCCGCCTACGTCGGTGACAAGCAGGTGATGGACGAGTATCTCGGACAGTTCTATGAGAAGCGGATGCTGACACAGATAGAGCCCGACGGCCGACAGCCATACGAGTTGCGCCGTACGCTGGCTTTTGGCTACTCACAGTATAACCTGACGCATATCCTCGACGTGTTCCAGATAGCACGCCATGCCGGTTATCAAATGGAGGGCTTGCCGTTGTTGGAGAAAGCTGCCGACTTCCTTGCTCAATACTTAGGCAAGCAAGTAGGGGAGTGGCCCTATCAGCAGATCAGCGAGTGGGACTATAAGCAGAACGAGCTGGCTAAGGATCTCTATCGCCTCTCGCTGCTCGACCCACAGCGCAGCGACTATCTGAAAAACGCAAAAGCACATCTGGTGAGACGGTTCTCTGATCGTTTCTTCCTGCTCTATTATACCCCCGATGAGGCCGACCATGCTTTTGCCCGTGCCGACGTACAGCTGCGCTACCAGTTACAGCAGGTCAATCAGATCCGACAGGAGCGCAAGGACTGGAGTCTCATGCCGCGTAGCGTCGAGCGCGACGGTAGTCTCCGCATGGTGCATCAGCCCGACTGGTGCTGTGGCTTCTTTGCGGGTGAGTTGTGGCAGATGTACCAGTATTCCCACGATGCCTTCTGGCGTGAGCAGGCCGTCAGTAATACCTGGCCCATCGAACGGGTGAAACTGAATGGCAGCAGTCACGACCTGGGCTTCATGGTCTATGACTCCTTCGGCAAGGCCTGGGAACAGACGGGTGAACAGTCTTATCGTGATGTTGTCGTCGAGGCTGCCCGTACGCTTGTCACACGCTTCGACGAGCGGGTGGGGTGCATCCGTTCCTGGAGCTGGGGCACGCCCGACCGTTGGCAGTATGCTGTCATCATCGACAATATGATTAACCTCGAACTGCTCTTCCAGGCTTCACGCATCACGGGCGACCGACAGTTCTATAACATTGCCGTCAGTCATGCCAACACCACGATGCGAAACCACTTCCGCGAAGATTACTCCACCTATCATGTGGTCGATTATAACCCTGCCGACGGGCGTGTCATCAAACGTATCACCCATCAGGGACTCTTCGACGAGTCGGTGTGGAGCCGCGGTCAGGGCTGGGGACTCTATGGTTTCACGATGTGCTATCGCTACACCCACGATCCGGCTTATCTTCAGCAGGCCAGACAGATTGCCCGTTTCTGGCTCTCGCAGACCGATATGCCTGAGGATATGATACCCTACTGGGATATGCGCGACCCCGCCATCAAGACCGGTGTGGGACCCGCTTTGGACGGCGGTTGTCCGCGTGATGCCTCGGCAGCAGCTGTCATTGCCTCTGCCCTCTACGAACTGGCTACCTATGTCAGCGATGCCGAGGCTGCGACCTATCGTGAGGCTGCCGACAAGATGGTTGGTGCGCTCGAGACTTCCTATCAGCCTGAGCCCCATGCCGCACAGGGATTCCTGCTGCTCCATTCCACGGGTAACTATCCGGCCAAGGATGAGATCGACGTGCCCATCAACTATGCCGACTATTACTACCTGGAGGCCTTGTTACGTCGCGCTACGATGAGGTGATACGACAGATTTGAAGTCGTGGTTTGGTGGTCTGTCGCATTACCAATTTGTTGTCGCAACTGGTGCGCAGCAGATAAAACTGCTTGGTCTCAGCGGCACTTATGACCCGAGGATATCGTTATTACGCCGGCGAGGGGTGTTAAGTGTAAAACGCACACATTTATATAGCGTCCACTTTTTCTTTGTTGGGTGATTGTTCTAATAGTCAGATAATGAGCGCGTTGTGATTTTGACACAATGGCGCTCATCCACTTTTTTACTTATATATCCTTTTATGGTATATAAAATAGTCGTAATTTTGCACCGTCGGAATTAAAAACCTGAAATATGACAAAAATGAAAAAGATATTCGCTATTTTCCTGACTGCAGGAATGACGGTGACGGCTCAAGCGCAGCCGTTGCCCACCTATCTTGACGAGACCAAACCCGTGGAGCAGCGCATCGAGGATGCCCTCTCGCGGATGACACTCGACGAGAAGATTGCAGTGATACATGCCCAGTCGAAATTCTCCAGTCCTGGTGTGAAGCGCCTTGGATTCCCCGACCTCTGGACCGACGACGGTCCTCACGGTGTACGTCCTGACGTGCTCTGGGACGAGTGGGAACAGGCTGGTCAGACCAACGACTCGTGCGTGGCCTTTCCTGCGCTCACCTGTCTGGCTGCTACCTGGAATCCAGAGATGGCACGTATCTACGGTGAGAGTCTCGGTGAGGAAGCCCTTTATCGTGGCAAGAGTATGATACTCGGCCCTGGTGTGAATATCTATCGTACACCCCTTGGTGGTCGTAACTTCGAGTACATGGGTGAGGATCCCTATCTGGCCTCACGCATGGTCGTGCCCTATATTAAAGGTCTGCAGTCGAAGGGCGTGTCAGCCTGTGTGAAGCACTATGCCTTGAACAACGACGAGGAGTATCGCCATCAGGTGAACGTAGTCGTCTCAGACCGTGCTCTCCATGAAATCTACCTGCCTGCCTTCAAGGCTGCCGTCACTGAGGGTGGCACATGGGGTATCATGGGCGCCTACAACCTCTATCAGAACCAACACAACTGTCACAATAATATCATGCTCAACCAGATCCTGAAGGGTGATTGGCAATACGATGGTGTCGTCGTCTCCGACTGGGGCGGCTGTCATAACACCGAAGAGGCCATCGAGAACGGACTCGACCTGGAGTTCGGTTCCTGGACCGACGGACTGACGATGGGCAAGACCAATGCCTATGATCTCTACTTTATGGCCGATGCCTACAAGCAACTGATCAAGCAGGGTAAGTACACGACGAAGGAACTCGACGACAAGGTGCGCCGTGTGCTCCGCCTGTTCTATCGTACGACGATGAACCGTCAGAAGCCTTTTGGTTTCCTTTGTTCGGAGAGCCATTATGAGGCAGCGCTGAAGATTGCCCAGGAGGGTATCGTGCTGTTGAAGAATGAAGCCTCCCCCAACCCCTCCAAAGGGAGGGGAGTTAAGACGCCGGTGCTGCCTATAGATCCGACAGCTAAGCAGAAGATTCTGGTGGTCGGTGAGAACGCCATCAAGATGATGACTGTGGGCGGTGGCTCTTCCTCGCTGAAAGTGCAGAAGGAAATTCTTCCCCTCGATGGTATCCGTGCGCGATTCGCCAATGCTGAGGTCGATTATGCTCGTGGTTATGTGGGCGACACCGTACAGAGTTACAATGGTGTCACCGTAGGTCGCAGTCTCTATGAGATGCGTTCGAAGGAAGAACTCCTGCAGGAGGCTGTCGAGAAAGCCCGTCAGGCTGATGTGGTCATCTTCGTAGGTGGATTGAACAAGAGCGATCATCAGGACTGTGAGGGTCATGACCGTCAGTCGTACGATCTGCCCTATGCCCAGAATGAAGTTGTTGCAGCCCTGGCTGCTGTCAATCCCCGTCTGGTGTATGTGAACGTGTCGGGTAATGGCGCTGTGCTGCCTTGGCTCGACAAGGTGCCCGCCGTCGTACAGGGTTGGTTTATCGGCTCAGAGGCCGGTGAGGCCATTGCCAGTGTGCTAGCAGGCGACGTGAATCCATCGGGTAAGCTGCCCTTCACCTGGTATGCCCGTCTCGAGGACTGTGGTGCACACGCCTTGGGAACCTATCCCGGGACCTGGCGTCCCGACCATCAGATCATCGATGAGGAATACAAGGAAGGTATCTATGTGGGCTATCGCTGGACCGACAAGAAAGGCATCAAGCCGACCTTCGCCTTCGGTCATGGCCTGAGCTATACCACCTTCAAGGTAGAAGGCCTGACTGCCGACAAGAAGCAGTTGACTGCCGACGAGCAGATTACCTTTACCGTCAAGGTCACCAATACCGGCGACAGAGCAGGTGCAGAGACCGTACAGCTCTATATCAAGGACAAGAAAGCCACTGTGGATCGCCCCATGAAGGAGTTGAAGGCCTTCCAGAAGGTGTATCTCCAGCCAGGTGAGAGCCGTAATGTCACACTGACCATCGGCAAGGATGCCCTGAGCTTCTACGACGAGGCTGCTCATGCCTGGAAAGCTGAGCCCGGCGTCTTCGAGGCACTCGTCGGCACCGCATCTAACAAGTTATCAAATAATCTTTCATTCATACTGAATTAGTTTATAGTTAGTAGTAGTTAATTATTCGTAAAGAGTTCGTTTTTTAGGTTAACGTGAAAAGGCGCGTGCGGGAGCATACGCCTTTTTTTGATAAAAAACCGTATAAAAATGATTTAATATCAGAAATATTGTTTACCTTTGCGCACAAATAACAATACGTAATGACTAGATTACTACTGACAAGTGTGTTCTTACTGCTGACAGCAGTGATAAATGCACAAAAACTTAACTTAGATGATCTCTACCGTCAGGTGGATCAGGAAATCGAACACTTCCCTGAGTATGTTGCCCAATATGAGCAACAGATAGCAGCTACCCGTACCGACTATCAGAAGGCCAAAACCCAGCAGGAGCGTTATCGCCTGGCCTTGGCGCTCTATGAACAGTACAGGGCCTTCCAGAATGACTCAGCATTGGCCTATCTGAACCGCGCAGAGACACTTGCCCGTCAGATGAACCAGCCAGCACAGGTTGGTGATATCATCTCCAGGGCGGCTTTCCAGTGTTCTACTGCCGGTCTCTACAACGAGGCACTGGCCTTTCTCCGTAAGGTCGACAAGACACAACTCGATACCCTCGGACTGGCTCATTACTATATGGCTCAGATGCACGTCTATGGTGAATTGGGCTACTACACTCAGGTCAGTTCGATGCGCGAGGGCTACTATGAGAAGCAGGCGGCCTATCGTGATTCGCTCTATAACGTCATCGACCATAACAGTCAGGACTACATGATGCAGCGCATCCTGGAACTGTTGCCCCAGAAACGCTATCAGGAGGCGACGGATCTCAGTGACCGCTGGCTCAAGGACATGTCGCCTGAATCGCGCGACTACGCCATCGCCAGTTATTATCGCTACCTGATCATCAACAATCAGATGAATCCCGAACAGGCAGAGTACTGGCTCTGTCAGTCGGCCCTCAGTGATATCCGTCACGCTGTGATGGACCAAGCTTCGCTGCTCGCTCTGGCCGAGAAACTCAATGATGAGGGTGAGCTCACTCATAGTTATCACTATATCCGCTTCACATGGGAGTGTAACAACCGCTTCAATACCCGTATGCGTAACTGGCAGATTGCGCCTATCCTCAACGTGATCGACAGCAATTATAAGGAACAGCTGGCCCGCAACACTCAGGTGCTCACGACATCAGTCATCGTGGTGAGTATCCTGGCTGTGATGCTGCTCGGTCTGCTCTTCTTCCTCCATCGTCGTAACAAACAGCTCGATGTGGCTCGGCAGGCGGTGAGCGACTCCAACGAGAAACTGGCGGCGCTGAACGAGGAACTGAAGAGCACCAACGCCCAACTCTCGGACAAGAACGACGAGTTTGCACTGCTCAACTCACAACTCTCGGAGAGCAATCGTGTGAAGGAAGAGTATATCGGCCGATTCATGAGTCTCTGTTCACAGTATATCGACAAGATCGACGACTATCGTAAGATGGTGAACAAGAAGATGAAGGACAAGGAACTCGACGAACTGTACCGTCTGTCGAAATCGACGGCGCTGAAGGAGAAGGAACTCGACGAGCTTTACGAGAACTTCGACTCGGTGTTCCTCCATCTGTTCCCCAATTTCGTCGAAGACTTCAATGGACTGTTGCAGCCGGAGATGCGCCTGAAACCTCGCGATGACAACCGACTGCCGACAGAAATCCGCATCTTCGCCCTGATACGCCTCGGCTTTGAGGACTCGTCGAAGATTGCCGAATTCCTGCACTACTCAGTGAACACCATCTACAATTACCGTGCTCGCATCAAGAACGGAGCCATAGGCAACCGTGAGAGCTTCGAGCAGCGCGTCAAGCAGCTTGGACTGATCTAGTTGCCAGGGAAGCGCGACTGGAGGAACTGGTTGAAGGTCTCCTTGAACGCATCGGTCACGCGGATGATCTCGTCGCCGATGTAGATGCAGTCGTTACGATCGACGCTGCGGATCTTGTCGAGTGCCACGATATAGGAACGGTGCACGCGCAGGAACTGGTTTGTGGGCAGCATCTCCTCGACACTCTTCATCGTCAGGTGAGTGATGAGCGGTTTGCGTTCACCCTCCACGTAGAACATCACGTAGTCTTTCATTCCGCAGACATAGAGAATCTTGTCGAGTGCCACCTGACGGTACTCCCCATCCACTTTCAAGAAGACCGTATTGATCGGTTTGGCAACGTCTTGGTTGACTATGGCTGCAGGCTCTTCGACATGATGCTCCTGACTGCGCCCAAACCACTCGCGGGCTTTCTCCACGGCGGTGATGAACTTGTTGTAGCGGATGGGCTTCAGCAGGAAGTCGAGTGCACTCACCTCATAACTCTCATAGGCATACTCCTTGAAGGCCGTGGTGAAGATCACTTTCGTGCCTTCGGGCAACATGTGGGCCAGTTCCATCCCGTTGAGGTCGGGCATCTGGATGTCGAGGAAGAGCAGCTGAGGCCGCTGCTCCCTGACGGCGTTGATGGCTTCGACGGAGTCGGTGTAGGAACCAAGCAGTTTCAGGTCGGGCGTCTTGATGACGAACGACTCGAGAAGTCTGACTGCCAGCGGTTCGTCGTCGATGATGATACAGGTGAGTAGAGTATCCATGATTTAATCCTTTATTCGTTCTTCAGTCTGATGCGCACGTGGTAGATGTCGCCGTCGAGTGACTGTTCCCACTGGTAGCGGTCGTGATACATCAGTTCGAGTCGGCGTCGGGTGTTCTCGATGCCGATACCTGAGCCGCTGCGGTCGGCATCGCTCTTCGGGTAGTTGGTGTTGTCGCAGGTGAACACCAGTTGTCCTTCCTGTTGTTCCAGTCGGATGTCGATACGAGAGGAACGACTGCTGCTCAGTCCGTGCTTGAAGGCGTTCTCGATGAGCGAGATGAAAAGCAATGGGGCAATCTCAGACTGACCGTTAATGATGTCCCATTGTGCGTTGACCACGGCCTTGTCGTTGCACCGCAGTTTCATCAGGGCGATATAGTTCTCCATGAACTCCACCTCGCCCTGTATGGGCACCAAGGATTTGTTGGTCTCGTACATCGCATAGCGCAGCAGATCACTCAACTGGGCGATGGCGTCCTGTGCGGCATCGGGGTCTATCTGTGTGAGACTCGAGATGTTGTTCAGCGTGTTGAAGAGGAAGTGGGGGTTGATCTGGTTCTTCAGCCAGGCGAGCTCAGCCTCTGTGTGCTTGGCCTGTTCGTCCTTCAGTTGCTGACGTATCTGACGGGTGCGGATGAAGTGTCGGATGCCAATGGCAATCGCTGCCACGATGCAGTTGAGCAGGAAGAACATAAACATACCGGAGAAAAAGCCGATCCACATGTTGGTAGTCATTTCCGGCATGTTGGGGATGCTGTTGCGATGCCACCATATCATGAAGAACTTGCTGTTGAACAATGGAATCGCTATCAGGTTGCACAGGGCGAAGATCAGGTAGCGCATCCGGGTGCTCAGTTTGTTGTAGAGGCGGAAAACACGGGCTTCCTTTTCATCCGTGAAGAACAGGATAGGGCCGAACACGTAGAAGTTCACGAAATAGATCAGGAACGGCGACAGTAGCAGGTCAAACACGACATTGAATGAAGTCCTGGCGGCTTCTGCGTTCTGCGTGCTGAGCCATGTCGCCATGGGGAGGGCCAAGATGATGATGGCCCACACGGCAATCTGCACCAGCCACAGCGAAAGGTGTCTTCCCCCCATTGCCTCATAAAGATCTTTCAAGAATTCCTTCATACGACTGCAAAATTACGAATTAACGGATAAACTACCAAATATTTCTCGGATTTTTACTGCACATTGCCTACGCTGTTGATCATCTCGCCCTGTGACTGTTGCTCGATGTAGTCGTTCTGAATGCGGCTGGTGTGCTGCTGAGCCTGGCGCTTGGAGTTACCGAAGGTGTAGCTGACGGTGAAGGTGAAGCCGTAGAGAGGCACTTTGGTCAGTGTGTGCGAGGTGAAGTCCTTGCCTTGGCTGTGACTCTCGATATTGATGTTACCACCCTTGTTGAGTCCCATCATACCCATCAGACTGAGGTTGAGCTTGTCTTTGAGCAGCGATTTCGAGATGTTGGCGGTGATGAGGTTGAAACCACCGCTCCAGCCCTGCAGCGTGTAGTTCTTGGTTGATGTCATAGCATAGACGCTCAACTTGAAGTCGGCAGGGAGTGTCTGCTGCAGACCGATCATGGCATTGGCGCTCCAGCCGCTGTTGCTTTGTGAGAGGGTGTTGCTGCGCAAGTCGGTGTAGTTCAGGGCGCCATTCAGGAAGAGACGGGTGTTCTTGGCAGCGAGCCAGTTCACGTAGCCGTTCAGTCCAGTCTGGTGACGTCTCACGATGTTGCCATAGGTTGTGTTCAGCAGGTTCTGCGCATCGTAGAAGCTGTACTGCTCGATGGCATTGTCGGTGAAGTTATGGTGCAAGTTGAGGTTCAGCATCAGTTTCGGTGTGAACATATTATAGACCAGAGCGAGGTTGTGGTTCTTCTCCACGTCGAGGTCGGTGTTACCGTAGGTGCGTGTCGTCGGGTTGGTCTTGTCCACATACGGGTTCAGATAGGTGATACCCGGTCGTGAGATACGCATGTTATAGGTGAGTCCCAGATTGCTGCCTTGTCCGATGGTGTATTGCAGGCTGGCCGATGGAACGAGACTGCCGTAGTTTTTCTTGAAGTCGTCACCGTTGCCGAGGTGATATTCTACGTTCTGCCATGTCTGTTCGTAGCGCAGGCCTGCCTTGGCGCCTATCTTTCCAAAGTTGCCAGCATACTCGCCGTAACCAGCCAAGATGGAGTTCTTGTATTCGTAGTCCATGCTTGATGTCGGGTCGTAGACACCCTTCTTGTAGTACTTCGCGTCGCTGGTGGCATTGCGCAGTTGCAGTTTGGTGCCGAAGTTCAACGTCTGTCCTGTGGCGATGGGCATGGTGTAGTCGATCTGGAAGGTGTGGTCGGTGGTCTTCTCCTTGTTCTCTGAGTAGCGGTTCGTCAAGTCGATGATCGACGATGTCGTGTTGAAGATATTGTCCGACTTCACGGTCGATGGACTGTAGTTCAGCTGGTAGGTGAGTGCCAGCGACTGCGTGTGTTCTTTGTTGAAGAAACGCTGGTAGTCGATGCTGCCACTGAAAGACGTACGCGAGTTACGCATGTCGGTGCTGCTGCCGTAGCTGAACCCCTTGCCGTAGCTGCCGCCGCCCATCGTGGTGGTTGAGTTGCCATCGCTCTTGATGTTCAGACTGTTGATGGAGGCCGTGACGTTGAGGGCACTGACAGAGTCAATCTGGTAGCCGAGGGTGAGGTTACCCATGGTGAAGGGGATGGTCACCTTGTTGGATGAGGTCATCAGCTGACTGGTGCCGTTTGGATTGTTCTGTGTGATCTCCATCTCCGTGTCGGTGGTGCCGGGCTTGCTGTAGGTCGTCATCACATTGGCGCTGTAAGAGAGCTTGCCCTGCTGTCCGCTGATGAATGCACCGCCGCTGATGCTCTTGTTACCACCTGAGGCACGCACCGTACCGTTGTAGCCGTTCATGCTCTGTGCAGCCTGCGGGTTTTGCTTGTTCATGATGATGTTCAATACGCCGCCAGCACCCTCTGCATCGTATTTCGCACCAGGGTTGGTAACCACTTCGATGCTCTTCACAGCTGTGGCTGGCATGCTCTTGAACACCATCGACGGATTGCTGTTGAACATCACGTTGGGCATACCATCGACATAGACCTTGAAGGAAGACGAACCGTTGACGGTGATGTTGTCCTGTCCATCGACGGTCACCATCGGCACTTTGCGCAGCATGTCGAGTACGGTGTTCGACTTGGCATCCTCATCTTCTGCCACGTTGTAACTCATCTTATCGACATCCATCTTCACCAGAGGCTTCTGGGCGACGATCTCCACGCCTTTCAGCATCGTGGCATTCTCCTTGATCAACAGTGTGCCGAGGTCGAGTGTGCCCTGATTGTTGAGGGTGATGGTCTGTTTCAGGTCTTCCTTGCCGACACTGCTGAACACGATGTCGTAGCGGCCCTTGCCCTTTACCTGTTGGCTGAAGGAACCGTCCTCCTTGGTGAGGAACATAGCGATGGGCTTGTCGGTCTTGCCGTGCTTGAATACGCGGACGGTGGCGAAGGGCTCTGCCTCGCCAAGGTTCTCGTCTGTCAATACGCCCTTGACGGTGGTCTGGGCTGTCATCACTGCTGAGATCATCAGCAGCATCATCACGAAAAGTACTCTGAACTGTTTCATATCCTATTTTGTTTTTTATTGTTTGCTTGTTGCGATTGAATTTCGACTGCAAAGGTAAGGTGAAAAGAAGGCGGTTGCAAATGCCTTTCGACGACTTGCGGGGATTTTTTCGACGAGTTGTGATGCGGGGAGTTGTTAATGGGGTTTAACAGTCGGTAGATTTGTCGAAGAATTGGTTGTTAAGTTCTACTAACTGGCAGATATTGTCTATTTCGTTTCTGTTTTGTCGATAAAAGCCGTACCTTTGCCGACGAAATCCAACAAAACAACGAATATGAGAAAAGCATTATTAATATTAATAGGTGGGATGCTGCTGGCAACATCGACAGCATCCGCACAAGACCTGCAGGCCGACGGACAGCCCGCCAAAACGAGACTATGGACCCTGCAGGCGTGTATCGACTATGCGCTGGAGAACAATATCTCGCTTCAGAAGTCGAAGTTACAGAAACAGAGTGCGACGGAAGACCTAAAGGGAGCCAAAGGCGCCCTGTTGCCGACGGTGAACGCATCTACCAACCAGAGTCTTGGTTATCAGCCCTGGAAGGATAGTGGTATCTCGACGGTGACCAATGGTACGGTGAACACCAAGGTCGATAAGACCTCCTATAACGGTTCTTATTCGCTGAGTGGCCAGTGGACCGTCTGGAACGGTAACCGCAACCATAACACCGTGAAACTCGACAAAATGTTAGAGCAGGAGGCAGACCTCACTGTGCAGGAGACCGCCAACACCATCCAGGAGCGCATTGCCCAGCTCTATGCCCAGATACTCTATCTGGCGGAGAGCGTGAAGGTGAACGAGCAGATGCTGGAGACGAGTCGTAAGAACGAAGAGCGCGGACAGGAGATGTTCAACGTGGGAAAGATGTCGAAAGCCGACTTGGCTCAACTCTCTGCTGAGCGTGCCGAGGATGAATATGCCATCGTGCAGGCCAAGGGCCAATTGGCCGAGACCAAACTCGACCTGAAACAGTTGTTGGAGATAACCGATGAGGAGGACTTCGATGTGGCCATCCCTGATGTCAGCGACAGCGAGATCCTGGCAGAGATCCCCTCGTTGCAGTCGGTTTATGAGGAAGCCCTTGTCGGGCGTCCTGAGATTGAGCGCCTCCAGTTGGCCATCGAACGTACGGGTGTAAGTGTGTCTATCGCCAAGGCAGGCTGGATGCCCACTGTGAATCTGACTGGCGGAGTGACCACCTCGTCCAACTCACTGAGTTCAAACGGGTGGGGGACACAAGTCAAGACCAATCTCAACTCGTCGCTCGGTCTGGGTGTCACAGTACCCATCTACGACGGACGTGCAACCAAGACTGCGGTCAACAAGGCCAAGATCAATCAGCAGCAGGCACGACTCTCCCTGCAGGACCGACAGAAGACGCTCTATGCCGACATTCAGGACTACTGGGTGACCGCGTTGACCAATCAGGAGAAGTACAAGGCCGCCTCCACCAGTGTGGAGAGTGCACAGCTGAGCTATGACCTGTTGTCTGAGCAGTTCCGTCTGGGGCTGAAGAATATCGTGGAGCTGATGACAGGTAAGGACAAACTGGCTTCGGCCCAACAGAACCAGTTGCAGTCGAAGTATCTGGCGCTCTATAACCAGCAGATGCTGAAGTTCTACCAGAGTGGCCAGATCTGATTGGAAGGTAACAGAAAAATCAAAAAGAATCAAGATATGAATAAGATTGGAAAGAAAGGCTGGATAGGCATTGGTGTGGTGGCCGTGCTTATCATCGCATGGTTCCTCCTGAAGGGCGGAAAGAAAGAAGAGAAAGTGTCGTTCGAAACAGCGAAGGTGGAGAAGAAGAGTATTCACACCTCCATTACCGCCACAGGTACCATCGAACCAGTGACGAGCGTTACCGTCGGTACGCAGGTGTCGGGTATCGTGGCAAAACTCTATGTCGATTACAATAGCATCGTCAAGAAGGGGCAGGTGATTGCCGAACTGGACAAGACCAACCTGATCAGTGAGTTGAATACGGCCAAGGCCAATCTGGCCAGCTCGCAGAGCACAGCCACCTATCAGCAGGCCAACTACAATCGCTACAAGACGCTCTATGACAAGGGCCTGGTGAGTGCCGACGAATTTGAGAATGCCCAGCTCTCTTATCAGAAAGCCCGCGAAGATGTGAATGCCAAGCGGGAGAGTGTGCGTAAGGCAGAGACCAACCTCGGCTATGCCACCATCACTTCGCCTATCGACGGTGTGGTGCTCTCCAAATCAGTAGAGGAAGGTCAGACGGTGGCCGCTTCGTTTAATACGCCCGAACTCTTCAAGATTGCCCAGGACCTGACTGATATGCGCGTGATTGCCGATATCGACGAGGCCGACATCGGTGGTGTGAAGGAAGGTCAGCGTGTCAGTTTCACCGTAGATGCCTTCCCCGACGACCATTTCGAGGGACGCGTGACTCAGGTGCGCCAGCAGGCAACGACAGAGAGCAATGTCGTGACCTACGAGGTCGTGATCTCGGCTCCTAACGAGGATCTGAAGCTGATGCCGGGTCTGACCGCCAGCGTGACCATCTATACGATGGAGAAGAACGATGTTCTGGTGGTGCCCTCCAAGGCTCTGCGCTTCATGCCCAACCAAGCCTTCCTGGAGAAGGACCAGACCATTGCCGACGTTGAGGCCGACCATAAGTTGTGGACGATGGAAGGCAACACCTTCAAGGCCCACAAGGTGGAGATTGGCACCTCTAACGGTGTGCTGACAGAGATTACGGGTGGTGTCGTTGCCGGTACTGTCGTGCTCTCCGACTTCAATGTGTCCTCAGCAGGCGACGGAGAACAGCAGGAACAGGCCAGCAATCCCTTCATGCCGCGCCCGAGGGGAAACAACAGGAACGGAAATAACCAACAGAAGAAATAACGATGGAAGATAGGAAAGTTGTCATCGAACTTCAGAACGTGAAGCGCTACTTCCAGGTGGGCTCAGAGACGGTGAAGGCCCTGCGGGGTGTCTCGTTCAAGATCTACGAGGGCGAGTTCGTCACCATCCAGGGAACATCCGGTTCTGGCAAATCGACGTTGCTGAACCAGCTGGGTTGTCTCGACACACCAACGAGCGGTGAGTATTTCCTCGATGGTATCTCCGTCAGGACGATGTCGAAGACACAGCGTGCCCATCTGCGCAACCGCAAGATAGGCTTTGTGTTCCAGAACTACAACCTGTTGGCCAAGACCACAGCCGTCGAGAACGTCGAACTGCCGTTGATGTATAATTCCAGCGTGTCGGCAAAAGAGCGGCGCGAGCGGGCCATCAACGCCCTGAAGGCCGTAGGACTGGGTGACCGTCTGGAGCATAAGTCAAACCAGATGTCGGGTGGACAGATGCAGCGCGTGGCCATCGCCCGTGCCTTGGTCAACGATCCCGCCGTGCTGTTGGCTGACGAGGCAACGGGTAACCTCGATACCCGCACATCGTTTGAGATGCTCGTACTCTTTCAGGAACTCTATAGGCAGGGCCACACCATCATCTTCGTGACCCACAATCCCGAGATTGCCGAATATGCGAGCCGTAACATCAACCTGCGTGACGGCAAGATCCGTGAGGACACCATCAATACGAACATCAAGTCGGCAGCCGAGGCTCTGGCCGCCCTGCCAGTACCACAAGATGATTAGGGAAAAGGGAAGAGTGAATAGTTATGAATATACTGAATCTATTTAAGGTAAGTATCAAGGCCGTTTCCAACAACAAGATGCGGTCGTTCCTCTCGATGCTGGGTATCATCATCGGTGTGGCTGCCGTCATCATCATGATGGCCATCGGCCAGGGCTCGAAGGAAAGCATCCGTCAGGAACTCTCTACGATGGGTACCAACCTGTTGACCATACGCCCAGGTGCCGATATGCGAGGTGGTGTGCGACAGGACCCGTCGAGTATGCAGACGCTGAAGATGGCCGACTACGAGCGTATCTTGCGTGAACGGAAATTCGTCACGAAGGTGTCGCCCGAAGTGACCGCCAGTGGACAAGTGATCTATGGCAACAACAATACGAACACCTCGATGTACGGTGAATCGACAGACTATCTCGACATCAAACAGTGGACGATCGAGGAAGGCGAGTGTTTCACCGAAGAGGATATCAAGAAGGCTTCCAAGGTGTGTGTCGTGGGAAAGACCATCGTCACCGAACTGTTCGGCGAGGGTGTCGATCCTATCGGCAGGACCATCAGGTTCAAGTCGATACCGATGCGCATCATCGGTGTGCTGAAATCCAAGGGCTACAACTCCTGGGGTATGGATCAGGACAACGTGATGATTGCGCCTTACACGACGGTGATGAAGCGTATCGCCGCTCAGACGTGGTTCTCGAGCATCGTCTGTTCGGCAGTCACGGAGGAACTGTCCGATGCCGCTATTGAGGAGCTGACGCAGATACTGCGCGACAACCACAAACTGAAGGAGGATGCCGACGACGACTTCACCATCCGTTCTCAGGCAGAGATGATGGAGACGATGTCATCGACGATGGACACGGTGACGCTGATCCTGGTCGTGGCAGCTGCCTTCTCCTTGCTGGTGGCCGGTATTGGCATTATGAACATCATGCTCGTCTCTGTGACGGAGCGCACGAAGGAGATAGGCCTGCGAATGGCCGTCGGAGCCACAGGCCCCGTCATCTCCCTGCAGTTCCTCATCGAGTCGGTGCTCATCTCCGTCACAGGCGGACTCCTTGGCATCTTCGTGGGCTGTGGCGCCAGTACGTTCCTGTCGTCGTTCGGCATGCCGTCGAGTGTGCCCGCGTGGAGCATCTACGTGTCGTTCCTGGTGTGTGTGTTCATCGGTGTGCTCTTCGGCTATATCCCTGCCCAGAAAGCCGCCAATATGGATCCGATCGAAGCTATTCGCCATGAATAAGCGTGTTGTGATATTGTTGCATGTGGCGGTGTGGGTGCTTATGTTCATCACGCCGCTCACCTACATGCGTGGTTACGGGTTCTCTCTCTTGAGATATCTGATGATGTGTGCTTCGCCGCTGTTGTTGATGATCGTGTTCTACCTGAACTACCTTTGGCTGACGCCGCACTATTTCGTGAAGGGTAAACACCGTTACTACCTGCTGGTAAACCTCGTGATGGTCGTGTGTCTTGGCATAGCCCTCCACTACTGGATGACCTTCGTGCACAGTTATTTTGAGACTGCCCACCATTTGCCCCCTCGCAATCCGATGGTGCTCGATTCCCTCTTCTTCATCCTGCGCGACATCTTCAATCTGGTAGTTGCGGCAGGTATTGCCACCACCATCGTGCTGGCCATGCGGTGGCAGCACAGCGAGGAGGCGCGCCTGGAGGCTGAGGCCGCCCGTGCCGAGGCAGAGCTGAGGAACCTGCGCTCGCAGATCAATCCCCACTTCCTGCTCAACACGCTGAACAATATCTATGCCCTAACGGCCTTCGACGCCCCAAAGGCACAGGAAGCCATCCAGCAGCTCTCTAAGATGCTCCGCCATATGCTCTACGACAATCAGGAGACCGAGGTGGCCCTCAAGGATGAGATGCAGTTCCTCGAGAACTACATCAGTCTGATGCGCATCCGCCTGCCACAACATGTGGAGGTGCGCTTCACCCAGGATATCGCCAATCCCGATAAGAAGGTGGCCCCCCTTATCCTCATCTCGCTGGTCGAGAATGCCTTCAAGCACGGCGTCTCGCCTACGGAACACAGTTTCATCCATATCGACGTCGTGCAGCAGGCGTCATCGCTCACGGTGAAGATCGAGAACTCCAACCATCCCAAGACGGAACGCGACCGCAGCGGACACGGCATCGGCCTCCAGCAGGTGCAGAAGCGCCTCGACCTGTCTTATCCTGGCCATTACCAGTGGGAGAAAGGCGTCAGCGGTGCAACCTATTATTCACATATTGCTATCAGTCTTTAACTTCATAACATTACTACTATTATGATTATCACTTGCGCCATTATCGACGATGAGCCTTTAGCAGCAGGCCTGCTTGAAAGCTATGCTCAAAAAACGCCCTATCTCGAACTGAAGGGTGTCTTCAATAGCGCCATACAGGCCATGAAGATGCTTCGGGAGAATCCTGTCCAGCTCCTTTTCCTCGACATCCAGATGCCAGAGCTCTCGGGCGTGGAGTTTGCCAAGATCCTGCCGCGTGAGACGAAGGTCATCTTCACCACGGCCTTCCCCCAGTATGCCATCGAAGGCTACAAGGTCAGTGCGCTCGACTACCTGTTGAAGCCCATCTCCTACGAGGATTTCCTCAAATCCACCGACAAGGCCCTCGAGTGGTTTGTCACCACCTTGAAGCAAGACACCTGCCAGCGCGATCGTTTCATGTTTGTCAAGAGCGATTATAAGCTACAGCGCGTCTGTCTCGACGACATTCTCTACATCGAAGGTCTGAAAGACTATGTGCGCTTCTACCTGAAGAGTGGCGAGCGCGTGATGTCGCTCATGTCGATGAAGAAGCTCGACGAGTATCTGCCCAAGCCCGAATTCCTGCGCACCCACCGTTCCTATATCGTTCATATGACCGAGGTTCAGATGATCGATCGCTTCCGCATCGTTTTCGACGATGTCTATATCCCCATATCCGATAACAACAAGGAGGAAGTGCAGGCCTATTTCGACCGACACACGCTTGTCTGAACAGTCGTGGTGAAAAGGTAAAATGAAAAGTGTGTTTTGCAAAAGGCATTGCAAAAGCAGTCCTTTGTGTAAATAAATCCAAAAAAATGGACTACTTTTGTTTTTTTACCTTTTTACTTTTTCGCTATTATTCCTTTTTTTTCTATCTTTGCAGTCGTTAAGTTGATTATTACTCATTTTAAACTTAAATAATTATGGTAAACTACAAGGATTTAGGTCTCGTAAATACGCGCGAGATGTTCAAGAAGGCCGTAGCCGGTGGCTATGCAATCCCCGCTTTCAATTTCAACACAATGGAGCAGATGCAGGCTATCGTACAGGCAGCTGTTGAGACAAAGTCACCTGTCATCATGCAGGTTTCTAAGGGTGCTCGTAACTATGCCAACGCTACGATCCTCCGCTACATGGCTGAGGGTGCTGTTGCCTATGCAAAGGAACTGGGTTGCGAAAAGCCTGAGATCGTGCTTCACCTCGACCACGGTGACAGCTTCGAGCTCTGCAAGGACTGTATCGACATGGGCTTCTCAAGCGTGATGTACGACGGTTCTTCACTGCCTTACGAGGAGAACATCAAGATCTCTCGTCAGGTTGTAGAGTACGCTCACAAGTACGACGTTACCGTTGAGTGTGAGCTCGGTGTGCTCGCAGGTGTTGAGGACGAGGTTGTTGCTGAGGAGTCTCACTACACCAAGCCCGAGGAGGTCATTGACTTCGCTACCCGCACAGGTTGCGACTCTCTGGCTATCTCTATCGGTACCTCTCACGGTGCTTACAAGTTCAAGCCCGAGCAGTGCACACGCGATCCGAAGACTGGTAAGCTCGTTCCCCCGCCACTCGCATTCGACGTGCTGGCTGAGATTGAGCAGAAGCTTCCTGGATTCCCCATTGTGCTCCACGGTTCATCTTCAGTTCCTCAGGACGAGGTCGACACCATCAACAAGTTCGGTGGCAAGCTGCCTGATGCAGTAGGTATCCCCGAGGAGCAGCTCCGCAAGGCTTCTAAGAGCGCAGTCTGCAAGATCAACATCGACTCAGACTCTCGTCTGGCTATGACTGCTGCCATCCGTCAGTATCTGGCTGAGCATCCCGATCACTTCGATCCTCGCCAGTATCTGAAGCCCGCTCGTGAGAACATGAAGAAGATGTACATCCACAAGATTGTCGATGTGCTCGGTTCTGACAACAAGCTCGGATAAGTATATCCAAGACAGATTTATATTATAACTTAATCCCTCGCTCCTAAAAGGGCGAGGGATTAAGTTTATTTCGGCTGCTCGGCGTCAAGTTTCTCAACGGCGCCAGAGAGAGGGTCGAGCCAGAGGTGGGTGGTGTAGCGCTTGTTGAAAAGGGCACCGCTCAAGAGTTCCACATTGCCGAACTGGCCTGCGGCAAACTCGGAGGAGATGAGTGTCTCTGAAGCGTTGCTCACGCGGGACCGCATCTTTCCTGGCACGTTGACATAGATGCCTGGCACTTGTTTCAGTTTCTTTTTCGGGTCTGTCGGCTCGGCCTCTGGCACAGTCTTCAGGTTCTCTATACTAATATAATAAGGTACGCCCGAGAGGTCGTCGTCGTCAACGATGCCTAATTTCGAGGAGAAACGGAAGAGCAACTCATGGTTGACCTCCCTGTCGGGTACGACGGTCAGCGTGTGTTCGGTGGTGTCTTTGGTGGTGATGCCTGTGAAGAGGCTCGTCATAGAGCGGTCTTGCAGGTCGAGCTGGTTGAGCATCAGTCGCAGCTGTTCGCCGTCCTTCGGCATATTGTCGGCCTGTCCGCGTACCAGCAGGTTGCGGCTCTCACGGATCTCGTAGATGTCCTGTGCGGTGAGTTCAGCCATCTTTGCCGTGCTGCCAGCAGCCAGGATCTCCTCACTCATATATTGGCGGGGATTGACGGCGGCAGGGCGTGGTGCAGGCGTGAAGGACTTGGCGCTGGGTTTTCTCACTGGATCTGTGTTGATGGAGAGGAGGATGCCGTCGCTGGAGAGATTGACATTGCTGGCAGAGGTCTTCGCATTGAACTCGACGGCATAGCGCTTGGAGGTGTCGGCCACAGCCACAGCCTCCTGACGGATGGTCGTGATGCGGTAACTGACTGACGGAGTGGGGGAGACACCCTTGACGCGCAGATATCGCTCTGCATATTTACAGAAGTCGCCAGGCGTGTAGGTGGTCTTCTCCACCTGTATGGCCACTCTGACGGCAGTCTTGGGCAGGAAATACACGGCCCCTTCGGTGGTGACGCCAGGCTGATAGAAGGAACTGGCGGTCTGGGCCTGAGACACGAGGGGGGCGAAAAGGAAGAGAACCAAGGCTTTTGCATGCCTTGAGACGTTCGTTAAATCTATTTTCATCATTTCTATTCGTTGATTCGTTTGAATGCCTGTGGCAGATAGTGGATGAGGTCGCTGGCGATGACACTCTCCTGGCCGAGTTCGCGGGTGGCGATGTCGCCAGCCAGTCCGTGGAGGTACATACCCACCACGCAGGCATCCTCCTGTTTGTAGCCGCGAGCCAGCAAGCCTGTGATGATACCCGTCAGCACGTCGCCGCTGCCTGCTGTGGCCATACCTGCATTGCCCGTGGTGTTGAGGATCACGTGGCCGTTTGGCAGGCAGATGGAGGTGTGGTGACCTTTCAGGACGACATAGCCCTGCAGCCGCATGGCCAGGTCGCGCGCCTTCCTCAGTCGTTCGTAGCTGTCGGTGGAATGTCCCTCCAGTCTGTCAAACTCCTTGGGGTGGGGGGTGAGGATGATGTCCTTTGGCAACTGCTGGAGCCAAGCGCGATGACTGGCAAGCACATTGATGGCATCGGCATCGACGACCATCGGACATTGGGTGCGTCGCAGCTGTGAGATGATGGCGATGGCCGTCTGCTCGCTCGTTCCGAGTCCTGGGCCGATGCCTAAGGCATTGAAGTCCTCGGTATCTACGGCTTCAGAGAATGTGGTCTCCTCACGGTCGAACTGGATGACGGCCTCTGGCACGCTGATCTGCAGCGTGAGGTAGTTGCATCGCGGTGTGTGGGCCGTCACTTTGCCGGCTCCCGATCTCAGGCAGGCCTTGGTGGCCAGTACGGAGGCGCCGCCCATGCCGTAGCTTCCTGCGATGATGAGGGCATTGCCCATCTTGCCCTTGTGGGCAAACGGATCGCGCGGGAGCACTCTCGGACGAATATCGTTTTCGCTGAGCAGGGTGTAGTCGGCTTGTATCTTGTCGATGCCTTCCTGACTCAAGCGGATGTCGAGTATCTTCACCTGTCCGATATAGATCTGATTCTCTGGGAACAGGAAGGACAGTTTCAGCTGCTGGAGTGTCAGCGTCAGGTCGGCGCGGATGATGTTTGCCCGCACGTTAGCGGAATTGTCCTCTGTCATGAGGCCCGACGGCACGTCGATGCTGACGACTTTCGCCTGGGAGGCGTTGATATATTTGACCAGTGAGGCAAAACCGCCTGCCAACGGTCTGCTCAGTCCTGAGCCGAAGAGACCATCGACGACCAGCTTCTCGGCATCTAGCTGCGGGGGCTCGAATTCCTGAGTCACCTCGATGAATGCCTTGGCGTATTTCTCCTCCAGCCGTTTCTTGTTGGTGGCGCAGTCCTCGGAGAGGTGGCCCGAGATGTTGAAGAGGTAAGCCTTCACGTCGTAGCCTCTGTCGAGTAACATCCTGGCTACTGCTAATGCGTCGCCGCCATTGTTTCCAAAACCGGCGAATACGACAATGGGCGTCTGTGAGCTCCAGACGTCGGTAATTGCTTGTGTCAGCGCTTTGGCAGCACGCTCCATCAAGTCGATAGACTTAATGGGTTCATGTTCTATGGTATATTTGTCCAGTTCGTGTATCTGGGCACCTGTAAATATCTTCATAGGTGCAAAAATACGAAAAATATGCTAACGAATAGCAGAGTTTGGCAGATTTTTTGTAATTTTGCAGAAATTTTTAATCTTTTCAGCGTATGAGCACTTCAGAATTTCCATCCCCGAGGCAGAGATCAAGTCGCGTGTAAAGGCACTGGCCGAGCAGATCAGTAAGGATATGGCGGGGAAGACGCCGCTCTTCCTGGGTGTACTAAATGGGTCTTTCATCTTTGCTGCCGACCTGATGCGTGAGATGACGATTCCCTGTGAGATCAGCTTCGTGAAGCTCGCCTCCTATCAGGGTACCACCTCTACAGGTAAGATCAAGGAGGTGCTGGGCATCAACGAGAACCTCTCGGGGCGCACCGTCATCATCGTGGAGGACATCGTGGAGAGCGGACAGACCATCAAGCGCATGATAGAGTCGCTGGGTACCCGCAATCCTGCCTCTGTGCATATCTGCACCCTCTTCTTCAAGCCTGAGAAGCTGCAGGAGGAGCTCGAGCTCGACTATGTCGCTTTCCGCATCCCCGACGACTTCATCGTGGGCTACGGGTTGGACTACGACCAGCAGGGACGTGAGCTGAAGGATGTCTATACGATTGTGGAGTAATCAGTAACCATAAACTAAACATAAATAAGGATAACGATGAAGAATATTGTGATTTTCGGCGCTCCGGGCTCGGGAAAGGGTACGCAGAGCGACAAGATGATTGAGAAGTACGGACTGAACCATATCTCGACGGGTGACGTGCTTCGCAGTGAGATCAAGAAGGGGACAGAGCTGGGTAAGACCGCTGCCTCTTATATCGACAACGGACAGTTGATACCCGATGACCTTATGGTGAGCATCCTCGCTGGCGTCTATGATAGCTTCGGCGATCACAAGGGTGTCATCTTCGACGGTTTCCCCCGTACGATCCCACAGGCAGAGGCCCTGAAGAAGATGCTCGACGAGCGTGGCGACAAGGTGGCTGCCATGATTGAACTCGACGTGCCGGAAGATGAGCTGATGAAACGTCTGCTCCTCCGTGGACAGCAGAGTGGCCGGGCTGACGACAACGAGGAGACCATCAAGAAGCGCCTCGTGGTCTATCACTCTCAGACACAGCCGCTGATCGATTGGTATAAGCAGGAAGGCCTCCACTATCACATCAATGGCCTCGGCTCTCTCGACCGTATCTTCAGTGATATATGCGACGTGATTGACAACCTGTAATCCCAGAATAGCGATGGAGTCGAATTTCGTAGATTACGTGAAGATCATGTGTCGCTCTGGCAAGGGCGGCAAAGGGTCTATGCACCTGCGCCACGTGAAGTACAATCCCAACGGAGGACCTGACGGTGGCGACGGAGGCAAGGGCGGCAGCATCATCCTGCGCGGCAACCATAACTATTGGACACTGCTCCATCTGAAGTACGAACGCCATATCTTTGCCGAGCACGGTGGAAATGGTGGGCGCGACAAGTGTCACGGCACCGATGGCAAGGATGTCTATATCGACGTGCCTTGCGGTACGGTGGTCTATAATGCAGAGACTGGCAAGTATGTCTGTGATGTGACCTATGACGGGCAGGAAATCGTGCTGCTGAAAGGCGGAAGAGGTGGACTTGGCAATTTCCAGTTCCGCACGGCCACCAATCAGGCGCCTCGCTATGCCCAGCCTGGTGAGCCGATGCAGGAGATGACCATCATCCTTGAACTGAAGCTCCTGGCTGATGTGGGCCTCGTGGGTTTCCCCAATGCTGGTAAATCGACTTTGGTATCGGCGCTGTCGAATGCGCGTCCGAAGATAGCTAACTATCCCTTTACCACGATGGAACCCTCACTGGGCATCGTCGGCTATCGTGACGGCAAGTCGTTTGTGATGGCAGATATCCCTGGTATCATCGAGGGCGCCTCGGAGGGTAAAGGACTCGGTCTGCGATTCCTTCGTCATATCGAGCGCAACTCCCTGTTGCTTTTCATGGTGCCTGGCGATACAGACGACATCAAACGGGAATACGAGATACTGCTCAACGAACTGGCACAGTTTAATCCCGATATGCTCGACAAACACCGCGTGCTCGCTGTCACGAAGTGTGACTTGCTCGATGAGGAGCTCATTGAGATGCTCAAGGAAACGCTTCCCAGCGACCTGCCTGTCATCTTTATCTCGGCAGTAACCGGTTTCGGCCTCGAAGAACTGAAGGATGTGCTCTGGCGCGAACTGAATGCTGAGAGCAACAAGCTCGCCGTGATAACAGCTGAGGACACGCTGGTGCATCGTGACAAAGATATGAGCCGATTCGCCCAGGAACTTGCCGACGAGGGCGAGGATGAGGAGATAGAATACCTTGATGACGACGAAATCGAGGATCTGGAAGATTACGAGATAGAAGACCTGGAGCCGGAAGATGACTGAGCCTCAGTTGACATATTATCCTTTAGGTGAGGGTGTTACTGCTTTCAGTACGACCCGTCACGGTGGCTTTAGTCGTGGCAACTACGGTGCGTTCAACGTCAATCGCTATTGTGGTGATGACCCAGAGGCTATTCGCCAGAACCGTAGGTTGCTCAGCCTCAAACTTGGTGTTACAGACGACCGTATTGTGATGCCCCATCAGGTGCATGGTGTGCAGATTCGTAAGATCACCCTCGGATTTCTATATGCGTCTGCAGACGAACAAACGGCAAGACTGGAGGGAGTGGATGCGCTGATGACCAATGTGCACGGTGTATGCATCGGTATCTCTACTGCCGACTGCATACCTATTATAATATATGACCCCCAGCATGAGGCTGTCTGTGCGGTGCATGCCGGCTGGCGCGGCACCGTCCAGCGTATCGCCCGTGAGGCCACGCTGGCTATGATTACTGAATACGGTTCCAATCCATCTCAGTTGCAGGTGGTCATAGGTCCTGGAATCTCGATGGAGGCCTTTGAGGTGGGTGATGAGGTCTATGACGCGTTTGTTGCAGCGAATTTTCCGATGGAGGCTATCAGTCGTCGAATGCCTGCTATGGACGGTACACCCGTAGAGAAGTGGCACATCGACCTCTGGGCCTGTAACCGTCTCCAACTGCAGGCTGTTGGTGTGTTGCCAGAGCATATCCATGTCTCCGGCATCTGTACCTGGCAACAGAGTGACGATTATTTTTCAGCCCGTCGCCTCGGCATCCAGTCGGGTCGGATTCTGACGGCAGCCATCCTTCATTAACCGTTGAAAAGATGACATCATTCCGTCTGCTACCCCAACTCCTCTTTCTGGTGTTTGCCATTCTCTCCTGTGGCTCAACACGTTCTATGGACCTCAACCACAATGCTGGCTGCTATCCGCTCCCTGGTGCCAAGGTGATTAGTCCCTATCATAATAACCGCGGAGGGCACCGTCATACGGGCGTCGACCTCAAGACACGTCCCCATGACCCTATCTATGCCGTTTTCGATGGTGTCGTAACGATGTCGAAGAATTATTACGGCTATGGTAACTGTATCATTATCAAGCACGACAACGGGATGGAGACCCTCTACAGCCATAACTCCAAGAATCTGGTGAAAGAAGGTGATCGCGTGAAGTGTGGTCAGCAGATTGCGCTGACAGGACGTACGGGGCGCGCCACGACCGAACATCTGCATTTTGAGTTGCGAAAGAATGGTAAACCGCAGAATCCAAACGCCTTATTAGAGAAATTGCTCAAAAAAACACCGCAACCATAAAAAAAATAGCGGAAATTAAACACTTATATCGTTTTTTTTAATTAATTTTGCACCCGTAAACGTATGTATCGGCTTCGTGCCGGGTATTTAATTAATTAAAACAACACATTATGCAGAAGAGATTATTCTTTCTGGTGACACTATTGTTAGCGATGTCGTTAACAGTAATGGCGCAAATCACAACTTCAAGTATGGCAGGTAAGGTGACCCTTGACGATGCTAACGGCGAGGAAGTCATCGGTGCCACTGTCGTTGCTGTACATGAGCCTTCAGGCACACGTTACACGACAGTTACCAACGCCTCTGGTCGTTTCACGATCAATGGTATGCGTACTGGTGGTCCTTATGAGGTGACTGTATCTTATATCGGCTTCCAGTCAAAAGTTGTAAAGGGTATCATCCTTCAACTGGCTGAAACTTACAACCTGGCCGTATGGCTTTCTGAGGACGCTACACAGCTGTCGGAGATCGTCATCAGTGGTAAGGCTTCTAAGTTTGCCGCAGAGAAGACTGGTGCCTCCACCAACATTACCAGTGCACAGATTACGAATATGCCTACCGTTTCACGTAGCATCACGGAATTCACCCGTCTGTCTCCCTACGGAGGTAACGGCATGAGCTTCGCAGGTGCTGACGGTCGTACGGCAAACTTCACTGTTGACGGTGCAAACTTCAACAATAACTTCGGACTGAACGCTGGCCTTCCTGGTGGTGGTAATCCTATCTCTATCGATGCCATCGAGGAGTTGCAGGTGGTGGTTTCTCCCTACGATGTCCGTCAGACCAACTTCATCGGTGGTGGTGTGAACGCTATCACCAAGTCGGGTACGAACACCTACAAGGGTACCGCTTATATCTATCACCAGAACGAGAATATGCAGGGCGATGCTGTCTATCGCGAGCAGATCACGGGCGCACGTGAGAAGAATCAGGTGACAACCTACGGTTTCACCCTGGGTGGCCCGATTATCAAGGACAAGCTGTTCTTCTTTGTGAACGGTGAAATGGTGAAGAAGCCTACGGTGGCTAACCGTTGGCAGGGTTCCGACAGTGACAACCCCGCTGACCCAGAGAAATTCTACTCACGCACTACGAAGGCAGACCTTCAGGCTGTTTCTGACTATATGGCCAGTAAGTATGGCTACAACACAGGTAGCTACACCAGCTTCCCTGCCGACGAGAGCAACTACAAGATTCTGGCTCGTCTCGACTGGAACATTACTGACAAGCACCATCTTGCTGTACGTTACAACTATACCAAGAACCGCTATTGGAGTTCTCCTAACGCTTCTTCTATGGATGGTGGTAACCGTATGTCGGACGCTCGTATGTCGAAGTCTTCTATGTCATTCGCCAACTCGATGTACGCTATGGACAATAAGGTTCATTCGTTCACATTCGACTTGAACAGCCGCTTCACGGAGAAACTCTCTAACCAGTTGCTGTTCACCTACTCAAAACTCGATGATGTCCGTGCTACTGACTCCAGCGAGTTCCCATTCATCGATATCACGAAGGGCGGCAACAACTACATGGCTCTGGGTTATGAGTTGTTTACCTACAACAACGCTGTTCACAATACGATCTGGAACATTAAGGACGATGTGACTTATTATATGGATACGCATAAGTTGACTGCTGGTGTCAGCTTTGAGCACCAGATGGCCGACAATATGTATATGCGTAACGGTACTGGTTACTATCGCTACAATGCTACCGACGATATGTGGGTGAACGGCGTCCTGGATCCTGCTGCACTCTTCAACAGCACACCTGAGATCGTGGCACTGACCTACGGTTACGATGGTAAGACGGATCCTGCTGCTCGTGTACAGTTCAATAAGCTCGGTTTCTATCTGCAGGATGACTGGAACATCCTCGACAACCTGAAGCTCACCTATGGTCTGCGTCTCGACGGTCTGTTCTTCAACAATGAAGACCTGATGACCAATAAGGCTATCTATGACTTCGACTACAACGGTAATCACATTGATACTGGTAAGTGGCCATCTTCAAAGTTGACTGTCTCTCCACGTCTTGGTTTTACCTGGGATGTGTTCGGTGACAAGTCGCTGAAGGTACGTGGTGGTACCGGTCTCTTCTCTGGTCGTCTGCCTCTCGTGTTCTTCACGAACATGCCTACCAACTCAAACATGGTACAGTATAAGGGTATCTGGAACGCTACTGGTTCTAACAGTGCTATGAAGACTGATATGACACAGTTTGGCAATGGCAACATCCTCACAGGTACTGCACTTCGTGACTATATCATTGCCAAGGGCCTCGGTCCCCAGACCATCAAGCCAGAGGACGGTCAGGCTGGTTCTGCTATCAATGCCGTGAGTCCCGACTTCAAGATGCCGCAGGTATGGAAGACCTCTGTAGCTGTCGACTATCAAATTCCTGTATCATTCCCATTCACCGCTACTGTTGAGGCTATCTTCAACAAGACCATCAACGCTGTATGTATCTCTGACTGGAGCATTAAGGACGTAGGCGGTTTTGCACGTCTGAACGGTGTTGACGACCGTGCACTCTATCAGGACTTCAAATATACTTATACGACTGCCGACGGTAAGGTGAAGCAGTTGCCAAATGCCTATGTGCTTGACAACACAAGCAAGGGTTACGGATGGACATTCAATGCTACACTGACCGCACAGCCTGCTGAGTGGATTAGCTTGATGGCTGCCTATACGCACACCGTCAGCAAGGAGAAGACTGGTATGCCGGGTTCTGATGCTTCTTCAGCCTTTACCTATATTCCCTGCTATGAAGGTCCGAACAACGTAGGTCTGCACAACTCACAGTATGTGACTCCCGACCGTATCGTTGCCAATGCTACGATCCACGATAAGAGTGGCAACCACTATAGCCTGATCTACGAGACCTGGCGCGGCGGTTACAACACTTCTTATATTCTGGCTAACGACATGAACGGTGACGGTTACACCTACGACGTGGTCTATATCCCCACAGACCAGCAGGTTGCCAACCGTGAGTTCCGCTTCGTTTCTGAGGATGACAAGGCTCGTTTCATGGACTTCGTCCACAACAACGACTATCTGTCAAGCCATCAGGGTGAGTATGCTGAGGCTTACAGCCACTATTCTCCTTGGGTTCACCGCGTGGATATCAGCTACAAGCACGACTTTAAGCTGAATGTCGGTAACACCAAGCACATGCTCCAGCTCAGCTTCGATATGAAGAACGTGCTCAACTTCTTCAACAGCAAGTGGGGTGTGGCTAAGATTGCCAACCTTGACTACAGCACCTCTCCTAGCAGCAGTGTCCAGTACTCTAAGATCCTGAAGTATGAGGGTGTCGATGCTGATGGTTATGCTACCTTCTCTACACCTAACACCGTCAATGGTAATGCAGAGAACTGGAAGCCTTATCACTCTCTCGGACAGTGCTGGTATGCATCTGTTGGTATCAAGTATTTCTTCAACTAATAAATGTCTGACAATATGAAATTAAGATATTTCCTTCCCTTGTTCGTAGCTATCGTAGCTATGTTCACGGGCTGTGCAACAGATCAGGACAGAGCCTATCTCGGTGAGATCCGTCTCTCTCAATCCTATGTAGCACTTAATACGGCAGGCGGTTCTACTCAGGTGACCATTACTGCTTCTGACAGTTGGAACGTTGTTGCCGACGGTATTCCTTCATGGCTTACTGTATCGCCTATGAGCGGTAATGCCGGAGAGTCAACCTTGACCTTCTCTGCTCAGGCAGCTGAAGGCCGTACGGCTACGGTGAAGATCAACTGTGGCAACAAGACTCAGGAGGTGAACATCATCCAGGGTATTGCCAAGGTGTCGACTGCTACTTGTGCACAGGTGATTGCAGGTCCTGACTCCAAGACTTATCGTGTTACTGGTACTGTGACGGGTATCGCCAATACCGTTTATGGTAACTGGTACATGAACGATGGCACTGGCGAGCTTTATATCTATGGTACGCTTGACAAGAATGGTAGGGATGGACAGAACAATTCTATCGCTGCCTGGGGTATCGAAGTGGGTGATGAGCTGACCGTCGAAGGTCCGAAGACTACCTACAATGGTACTGTAGAGCTGGTGAACGTGGCTGTGGTGAAGATCAATAAGTCGCTCATCAAGGTCGATTCTCTGACGGTCAACGGTGAGAAGACAGATCTTTCTAAGAATCCTCTGCCACTGGAGGGTGGTAACGTGAAGGCTCATATCACCTGCAAGGGCGACGGTATCAATGTAGAAATCCCTGCCGACGCTAAGGAGTGGCTCTCTATCGATGCTGTCTCTTCTAAGTCTGTTACCTTCAAGGCTGCTGCCAATAAGGGTGGCGATCGCAATACGACTGTTACCTTGAAGACCTATAGTGGCGGTAAAGAATACTCTTCTCAGTTCGCTATCTATCAGGCTGGCGCTATCATCGACGCTTCTGTAGCAGAGTTCCTTGCTGCAGAGGTGGGTGACACGCAGTATCGCCTCAAGGGTGTTGTGACGGATCTCTATGGGAGCGACAAGCAGGGTAAGAGCTTCTACATCAAGGACTTCAGCGGTGAGACACTGGTCTATCGTGCAGAAGGTTTCCTCGATGCAGGTATTGAGGTTGGTGATGTCGTAGAGGTACTCGGTAAGCGCGGTGCCTATAAGGATACACCACAGATGGTCAACGGTACTTGCACGCTGCTCTATGACGTGGAGGAGGTTACTATCGAGGAGTTCCTCACGAAGCCCGACAATAAGAACGTATTCTATCTGGTTACTGGCACGATAAGCTCACTGAAGGATAGCAAAGGTAACGACAATGACTATGGTAACATGTATATCACAGACGGTACCAACGAGCTCTATGTCTATGGCTGTTATCCTGGATGGGGTGCTACTGGTGATGCCCGCAAGTTCTTCGTTGCTGACAATGACCTCGAGGTGGGTGATCAGATTGCCATCATCGGCTACAAGGACACTTACAAGGAGCTCGTCGAGCTCTGCTCAGGTGTATGCTTCTCGTTCAAGAAGGCTAACGCTGAGTAATTCTTTCCCGCATTATATTCACTCCCGGTGCCGTATTGGCATCGGGAGTGCTTTTACCTAAAACATGATTATTCGATGAAAAGACTATCCTTATCCGTTATGTTCCTACTGTCGGTTCTGGTTTTATGGGCACAGGATCAGAGTGTTCTTTCCTATTATCAGGCAGCCGACGGAAAGAAGGGTGCTGAGTTGAAGACTGCCTTTTTCCAGATTATCAGTCCGCACGAGGTGCAGACCTATACGCCTGGTGTATGGAATGCCATCAACAGTTATGATATCCGTTCCGACGGTAAGATATGGGATATCTATTCAGGTATTTCCAACTTCACACCGAAGGACGATCAGGATAAAGGACTGGATATCGATGAGGAAGGCGTAGTCTATAATCGTGAGCATGCGATGCCCAAGAGTTGGTTCAATGAGGGCTCTGATGCCACCGACTATCCTATGTACACTGATCTTCACCATCTGTTCCCTACCGATCGTTACGTCAACACCATGCGGTCTAACTATCCTTACGGCGAGATTGACCCCTCGACCAAGCCCACGAAGCAGTCTGCAGACGGTTTCTCGAAGTTTGGCATCTGCGATCCAGCTATTGGGTACACTGTGGTGAACGGAAAGGCTCGTGTCTTTGAACCAAATGATGAGTATAAGGGTGATCTGGCTCGTGTCTATTTCTATATGGCCACCTGTTACGAGGCTTACAAGACGGGAGGCGGCAAGAATCGCAGTCCCAAGGACTGGAAGAGTGATATGCTCACCAGCGACATCTACCCCTTCTTTACGGATTGGGCACTGAAGATGCTCCTGCGCTGGGCTGCAGAGGATCCTGTCAGCGAGAAGGAGATCAAGCGCAATGAAGCTATCTACGGCATCCAGAAGAATCGCAACCCCTTTGTCGATTATCCCGGTCTGGAGCAGTATATCTGGGGAAACAGCAAGGATGCAGCCTTCAGCTACGACCACTACCAGCAGCCCGCTACGGGCATCTCCAACATCCATCGTGAGATGCAGCCTGCCGCCGACCGTGTCTATGACCTCAAGGGGCGTCGCGTGAGTGACGACAAGCCTCGCAAGGGTATTTACATTCGCCATGGTAAAAAGGTAGTGATCAGGTAATTGCTCATTGAGATTTCCCAATCCGTTGCCGATGCACATACCTAAGCGCTATCTGCTCTATCAGCAGAAATATGTTGCACCATACGTTAATATGCTGCTTCAGGTGGTTTCTTTCTTTGCTCATCTGGCAGCTGTTGCGTTGATTGTCTGTGCGACATTGGAGTTTGGCTTTGAGCTGTCTGCTCAGTTGAGGCATGAATTCGCCTGGCTCTATTTCTGTGTGTGGATAACGTTTCTGGTGGACCGAATCAGTCACCTGATACTGAAGAAGTCGGCATATAGTTTCTGGGGGTGGGGTGTCAATGCACTTCTGGCACTGACGCTGTTACCCATCATCGTCAAAGTGCTGGGAATTGATGATAGCACTGGGGTGATGAGTGTCCTGGATAATCGGGTTTTCCACTTGCTGGTGTTGTTCGTGATATCCGTCATCGACCTCTCCGATGCGATGATGAGTTCATTGGGCAAGAAGTCGAATCCGGCCTTGATGATGGCCGTCAGTTTCCTGTTCATCATACTGGTGGGCTCGGGTCTTCTGCTGATGCCGCGCTGTGTCCATCATGGTGTTCACCTATCATGGGTAGATTCGTTGTTTACGGCCACCAGTGCCGTTTGTGTGACGGGCTTGACGACCATCGATGTACCTACTACATTTACCGTGTTCGGACAGATGGTCATCATGCTATTGATACAGATAGGTGGTTTGGGTGTGATGACCATTACCAGTTTCTTCGCCCTTTTCTTTATGGGCAACGCTTCGATCTACAACCAGATGCTCGTGCGCGATATGGTGAGTTCGAAGTCGCTGGCTTCCCTCTGGTCGACGTTGCTTAATATCTTTGGCTTTACAGCCTTCATCGAACTGGCGGGAGCTGTGGCTATCTTCTTCAATATTCATGGTACGATTGGGCTCAGTCTCGCCCAGGAACTGTTCTTCAGCCTCTTCCATTCCATATCGGCCTTCTGCAATGGAGGTTTTTCCATCTATCGCAACGGACTGAGTGCCCCCGAATTGATGGAGCATCATTGCTGGCTTTACATCATCATCGCGCTGCTTATCATTCTCGGAGGTATTGGCTACCCTGTGCTGGTGAATTTCAAGATGGCAGTCTATAAGTATATCGAAGGCATCTGGAAATGGATTCATGGGCAGCGCTACGTTCGTTTCAGCATTCCCAACCTTTATGACATGAATACGAAGATTGTGCTCCGTACGACAGTAGTCCTCATATTGGTGGGTAGTGTCTTGATAGGTTTCTTTGAATGGAACAACACGTTCTCCGGCATGCCTTTGGAAGAGAAACTAACACAGGCTTTCTTCAATGCAGTTAGTCCGCGAACGGCAGGTTTCATCAGTATTGACCTCGGTAGTATGTGCATTCAGAGCATCATTATCTATACTATATTGATGTGGATTGGTGGTGCTTCGCAGTCTACGGCAGGCGGTATCAAGGTGAATGCCTTTGCTGTTAGTCTGCTTAATATCCGCGCCGTCGTACGGGGTTCTGATCGGGTGGAGTTTGCGGGGCGCGAACTGTCGCTCGACTCTTTGCGCAGGGCCAATGTGGCTGTCTTTGTCAGCATCGGCATATTGACGCTCTTCGTCTTTGTGATGACGGTTCTTGAACCACATCTGCCCCTCAAGGCGATTATCTTTGAATGTGTGTCGGCTTTCGGCACCGTAGGTTCCTCCCTTGGTATTACCGCCCAGTTGGGCGATGCTGCCAAGTTGCTTCTCGTAGTGTTGATGTTCCTTGGGCGTGTCGGCTTGGTTACATTGGCCCAAGGCATACTGCATCAGTATAAGAATCAGAATTATCAATTGCCAAAAGACAGTATTATCATATCATGAAGTGTATCATTATTGGTTTAGGAACTTACGGCAAGGTGCTTGCTGTCGAATTTACGGAGTACGGTCACGAGGTCATTGGTGCCGATAACGATGCCAGTCGTGTGGAACGTGTGAAGGATAGTTGTGCCGCAGTGTTTCAGATTGATGCCTGCGACGAGTTGGCGCTATCGGTATTACCGCTGAAGAAGGTGGATGTGGTTATAGTGGCCATTGGCCGTAATCTGGGTGCCTCTGTGCGTGTGGTGGCCTTGCTGAAGAAGTTAGGTGTGAAACATATCTATGCCCGTGCCAATGACTATGTGCATAGGAACATCTTGCAGGCTTTCGATATCGACCGGGTGCTCATCCCCGAAGAGCGGGCTGCTCACGACCTGGTGCGCCAGATGGAATTGGGCGTGAAGACCTCTTTGTTCCGTGTCGATGGGAAATATTGTGTCTTCATGTTCAGTATCCCTGAATCATTCGTTGGTCAGCAGGTCAATGACTTGCATCTCTACGATGAGTTTGGACTGAAGATTATCGCGGTCAAGCAGGCGGGGAAGACCATCAACGGCATTGGTATAGCCTATAATGAGGCGGCAGTGACCCAGGTCGTGGAGGGGGGACTTGTCTTGCAGGCCGATGATGAACTCGTGTGCTACGGCAAAGAGTCCGACTTCAGGAAATTCTGTAGGATGCTATAGGCATAACACGAAATATCCCTCAGGCTGTGATCGACCTGAGGGATTTTAAATTGTGTAGGGACACCCGGGCTCGAACCGGGGACCTCTGCAATGTGACTGCAGCGCTCTAAACCAACTGGGCTATGCCCCTATACTTTTTCTTAGCGGGTGCAAAAGTAATCATTATTTTCGAAATAACAAAAAAATAACTCTTTTTTCTGCTGAAAATAGTTAAAAACCGTGTAATCCGTGTAATCCGTAGCTTATTTTTAGTACCTTTGCAGTCAGATTTGCAAATTAAATTTTATTATGGCACAAGAAGATGTATTTAAGAAGATCGTGAGCCATTGCAAGGAGTACGGTTTCGTGTTCCCCAGCAGTGAGATTTACGATGGTTTAGGCGCTGTATATGACTACGGTCAGAACGGTGTGGAGTTGAAGAATAATATCAAGCAGTACTGGTGGAAGGCAATGACGATGCTGCACGAGAACATCGTGGGTATCGACTCTGCCATCTTTATGCACCCGACGATATGGAAGGCTTCTGGACATGTGGATGCCTTCAACGATCCCCTTATCGACAACCGTGACTCAAAGAAGCGCTATCGCGCCGATGTGCTCATCGAGGACCAGATTGCTAAGTATGATGAGAAGATTCAGAAAGAGGTCGAAAAGGCTCGTAAGCGCTTTGGCGACTCTTTCGATGAGGCGAAATATCTGGAGACCAGCGAGCGTGTGAAGGAGACCAAGGAGAAGCGCGATGCTTTGCATGCCCGCTATGCTGCTGCTATGCAGGGGCCTGACCTCGACGAGCTGAAGCAGATTATCCTCGACGAGGAGATCGTGGATCCCATTAGTGGTACGAAGAACTGGACCGACGTGCGTCAGTTCAATCTGATGTTCTCTACTGAGATGGGCTCTACGGCAGACGGATCGATGAAAATCTACCTGCGTCCTGAGACTGCTCAGGGTATCTTCGTGAACTACCTGAACGTACAAAAGACCGGTCGTATGAAGATTCCTTTCGGTATTGCGCAGATCGGTAAGGCTTTCCGTAACGAGATTGTGGCTCGTCAGTTCATCTTCCGTATGAGGGAGTTCGAACAGATGGAGATGCAGTTCTTCGTACAGCCAGGTACAGAGTTGGAGTGGTTCCCCAAGTGGAAGGAGACGCGTATGAAGTGGCATCAGGCTCTGGGCTTCGGTGCAGAGAACTATCGTTTCCACGACCACGACAAGTTGGCTCACTATGCTAATGCTGCTACCGATATCGAGTTCAAGATGCCGTTCGGCTTCAAGGAGGTAGAGGGTATCCACTCTCGTACTAACTTCGACCTCTCGCAGCATGAGAAGTACTCTGGCAAGTCGATCAAGTATTTTGATCCTCAGACCAATGAGAGCTACACGCCGTATGTCATCGAGACCTCTATCGGTGTCGATCGTATGTTCCTTTCTATCATGTGTCATGCTTTTGATGAGGAGAAACTGGAGAATGGCGAGACTCGCGTGGTGTTGAAGTTGCCTGCAGCCCTGGCTCCTGTGAAGTGTGCCGTTATGCCGTTGGTTAAGAAAGACGGTCTGCCCGAGAAGGCCCGCGAGATCATCGACCAGCTGAAGTTCCACTTCAACTGCCAGTATGACGAGAAGGACTCTATCGGCAAGCGCTATCGTCGTCAGGACGCTATTGGTACACCCTATTGCGTCACCGTCGATCACGATACGCTTACAGACGGTAAGGTGACACTTCGTTTCCGTGATACGATGGAGCAGGAGCGTGTGAATATCAGCGACCTCAACTCCATCATTGAGGATAAGGTGAGCATCGCTAGCCTGCTGAAGAAACTCCAGTAATGTTTATGGTAACGAAAAGACTATATCAGTTATCCGGCATACTCTGTCTGCTGTTGACGCTGTCGTTCTCGTTGTATTCGTGCAGTGAGGAGAGCGGCACAGAAGACGAGTATGCAGACTGGCAGACACGCAACGATGCTATCGTGAAGGTGTGGGCTAATGATCCCAGCCTGACCAGGATCAAGAGCTATACTGAAGATCCGACTACGGAGGGTGACCCTACCTATTATGTATATGTGAAGAAACTGGAGGAAACAGAAAACTTAGGAGCCCCGAGACCGCTCTTCACTGATACTGTTCGTGTGGCCTATCGTGGCAGACTCATCCCCTCTGCTTCCTATCCGAATGGCTATGTGTTTGACCAAAGCTTTATTGGTGATTTCAGTTGGAAGACGTCGGCTATGACGCAGTTGCGTTGTGGCAGTTTCATAGAGGGCTTCACCACGGCTCTGATGGATATGCGTGTCGGTGATCGCTGGCTCGTGTATATCCCCTATCAGATGGCATACGGCTCTGGTTCTTCGACAACCTATCCAGCCTACAGCAATATGATTTTCGAAATCGCACTCTTCGACTGCTGGCATCCGGGCGAGAAACGTCCGCCTTTAAAGTAGTGTTGAGTGCGGTTGGGTGATTTTTACTGACAAACACCGTGAATGGCTATGCAGAAGTACGCGGACTATATCAAGCGGATCGAGATTGACTCGCTTTGGAGCGGGAAGAAACACATTGTGTGGGAACTGAATCGTCAGGTGAACATCCTGAGCGGTAGTAACGGCCAGGGTAAGAGCACTATCCTGAATAAGGTGGTGAAGGGCCTTGTCGCTGGAGGCGAGTTCCCTTCCCATATGCTGAAAGGGGTGAAACTTGACGTGGAGCCTGAGGATGCAAAGTGGATACGCTATGACGTGATTCGCTCGCTGGACTCACCTGTGCTCGACCTCGATACTATGGCTCACGTGGATACGCGCATTTCCTCTGCACTCGACTTCCAGCTCTACCACTTGCAGCGGAAGTACCTCGACTATCAGGTGAATATCGGCAACCGCATCATTGCTGAACTACAATCGGGAAATACAGATGCTGCCCAACAACTCTCGATGCAGAAGAAACGTTTCCAGGATATCGTTGATGACCTGTTCTCGGAGACGGGCAAGAAGATCGTGCGGACAGAGAACGAGATACGCTTCTCGCAGATAGGCGAGACATTGGTGCCCTATCAGTTGTCGAGCGGTGAGAAGCAGATGTTGGCCATCTTACTGACAGTGCTCGTAGAGGACAATCAGTCCTACGTGCTCTTTATGGATGAGCCCGAAGTGAGCCTCCATATCGAGTGGCAGAAGCGTCTCATTGACCTTTGTCTGGAACTGAATCCGAATGTGCAGATTATCCTGACAACGCATTCGCCGGCAGTGGTGATGAACGGCTGGGTGGATGCTGTGACGGAGGTCAGCGATATTACGTTGTCAGCGTGATGGCTGGGAGTGCGGCCTGAATAAGTGCAGGTTCATAAATGGATATGGCGAAAGGGAAGAATGGTGGCTCAAAAGGCTTGCAGAGCTATATCAATAGCCAGTATTTCGAGGCAGCCAACGCGCTGAAATCGAAACGGGCACGCCGGCGTATCGTAGCCTATGTGGAAAGCTACGATGATATCTATTTCTGGCGCACAGTACTCAGTGAGTTTGAGAACGACAAACGATACTTTGAGGTTATGCTTCCCTCTAAGACGGGCTTGTCGAGAGGAAAGAAATCGGTGTTGATGAATTTCCTGGAGGGAGAACCGTTAGGCAGGGATATGATTGCTTGTGTCGATGCCGACTTCGATTATCTTCTCCAGGGTGCTACTGCTCAGTCGCAGAAGGTGCTGGAAAGTCCCTATGTCTTTCATACCTATGTCTATGCTATAGAAAACTATCAGTGCTATGCCCCTTCGTTGCACAATGTCTGTGTGGCTGTGACACTCAACGACCACCGGATCTTTGACTTCCGTGACTACTTCAGTCGGTTCAGCGAGATCTTGTTCCCCCTTTTCGTTTGGTCTGTCATGCTTTACCGGAATGGCAACTATCCGAAATTCTCAATCACAGATTTCAACCGAGTCGCTGACCCAGGAGGTTTTACACCAACCAATCCTGAGCCCTCTTTGGAGAATATCAAGCGAAAGGTACGTACCCGTATCGGTGAATTGCAGCGCTTATTCCCAGACGCGAAAGAAGAGTATCTCCAGACGAAGGATGACGTGAAGGCTTTGGGCGTGACGCCGCAGACCACCTACCTTTATATGCAGGGGCATCATCTCTTCGACACTGTGGTGACACCGATTTTGTCAAAGGTGTGTAACATACTTAGACAGGAGCGCCAGAACGAAATTTATCATGCCAAGGCTCATCTGACGCAGAAACAAAACGAGATGACCTGCTACGAAAATTCGTTGCAGGATATCAAGGTCATGCTCAAAAAGAACAACGGCTATATGGTGTCAGAGCAGTTCCATCGTGTGCAGGAAGACGTTAGACGGTACTTGGACGACCAGCCGGAGCAATCAACTAAATAAAGGTCTCAAGGAACTTGATGGTACCCTCAACCTTCACCTCTTTGGTGGTGGCGGGCAGCAACAGGGTGTCGCCCATCTGGAATGATACCTCTTGGTCATCGCAACTGAGACGCCCATTACCTTTCACACCGATAAGAATGACGAAGGAGTCGAGATCGCTATAGTCGATTGTCATCGGTTCTGTGAGGTCATAGACCGAAGTCGTGAAATAGGGACACTCCACGAGTTCGATGCCTTCATTTACCTTGGGGGTGTAACCACATCGGTAGTTTGGAAGTACGGTATAGTCAATGCTTTCTGCTGCCAACTCAGTATGGAGTTCGCGGTAGTTCCCGTTCTTGTCCTTACGCTTAAAGTCGTAGATGCGATAGGTAACGTCGGAGGTCTGCTGGATTTCAGCAACAAAACAGCCCGCACCAATGGCATGAATACGCCCCGCAGGGATGAAGAATACGTCACCCTCATGGACTTCGTAGCGAGCCAGGGCATCGGTGATGGTGTCGTTATCGACCATCGCCTTGTACTCTTCTGGCGTGATTTTCTGTTTCAGACCGTTATAGAGTTGTGCGCCTGGAGTTGGTTCGAGTGCATACCACATCTCGGTCTTTCCGCGTGACTTACCCTGACGGTGGGCAATTTCGTCGTTCGGGTGAACTTGGATAGAGAGGTCCTGACTGGCGTCAATGAACTTGATCAGCAATGGGAACTCATTCCCGAAGCGGGAATAGTTGTCTTTGCCCACGAGCTCATCTTTGTGTTCGCGTACGAGCTGGTTGAGTGATTTCCCCTTTTCAGGGCCGTTGGCAACGATGGTCTCATTGTTTTCGACACCTGATATCTCCCAGCTCTCACCTACATTTTCCATCTGTGTGTCCAGATGTTTGAAGGGGATAATCTTGTCACCTCCCCAGAGTGTCTGCTTCAGCAGCGGTTCAAATTTGTACATCGTTATTATAGTAAAGCAGTTAATTTTCTTTCCAGAAGCTTCTGGTGAAGAGCACCAATACCGTCATAATCTCAAGACGTCCCATGAGCATGAGCACACAGAGAATCCATTTGATGTAATCGGCCATTCCCGACCACGTGATATTGGCACCGATGTCATTGGCTAGCGACGGTCCTACATTGCCGACACAACTGAGCGCAATGACGATGGCGTTGATGCTGTCGATGCCGGAGACTATCATGATAGAGGTAGTGATAAGCACCATCAGCACGACAAGCACGAAATAGGCGAAGAGAGCGATAAGCCTAGACTGAGGCACGTTCTGACCGTTGATTTTCACTGGTAGCACAGCATTCGGGTGGAGGCTCTGGCGGAAGTTATTGCGTACCACCTTGAGTAGCATCACGCCGCGGATGCACTTGAAGCCACCGCTCGTACTGCCTGCACAGGCACCGAGGAGTGAGACGCTTCCCAGGATAATCCAGGTGAGATGGGGCCATTTTGCCACGTCGTCGCTATAGATGCCAGTGGTTGTGATAAAACTGGCTATTTGGAAGAGCGCACTACGGAAGGCAAGTTCCAGGTCATAGCCTTGTTGGATGATAAGTACACCCATGACGCAGAGTGTGGCTAAGACTACCATACTCATATAAAGCTTAAACTCAGAATCTCTGAACAGAGTATTTAGCCGTACCTTAAAGATGCTGACATACAGTAAGGTGAAATTAATACCGGCCAGAAGTTCAAAGATGATGCAAATATAGTCAATCTGAGCTGAGTTAAACACGTTTGTCCCCTCGTTATGGATTGAGAATCCACCGGTAGCAGTGGTTGTCATCGAGTAGTTGACTGCCTCATACCAATTCATGCCAGCTGCCCAGAACGAGAAACCGCACCCGAGTGTGAGGAAAAGATAGATCGACCAGATCCATTTGGCAGTTGTTGAGAGGCGTGGGTGCATCTTGGTCTTGATAGGACCTGTCGCTTCAGCCGCGAACACCTTCACGCTTCCTGCGACGAGTGAGGGCAGAATGGCGATGGTGAAGAAGACGATTCCCAGACCGCCAATCCATTGCATCAGCGAACGCCAGAAGAGAATGCCGTGTGGCAGGCACTCCACATCGTCGAGAATGGTGGCACCAGTGGTGGTAAATCCGGATATGGTCTCGAAGAAGGCATCTGTAAGGTTGCGGATGCTGCCGTGAATCAGGAAGGGGAACATCCCGAAGAAAGAGAAGATAACCCATACGGATGTCACGAGCAGGAAGGCATCGCGGCGGTTCAGGGTGTTTTCGGCGTGTCGGCCCATCATCAGAAAGAAGATGGCACTTGTGGTAGTCATCAGCATTGAAATCAGAAAAGCCATCTGGTCATCCTCACCGTAGCTTAATGCCATAATAGCGCACCACGACATGAAGAACGCCTCAATGAACAGGAGTGAACCGATGATCTTGCTGATGATACGGAAGTTTACCATATCGCATTCTTTTTGAAATACTTGTCAAGTGTTTGTAGTTTAGCTTCATGGCAGAACACCATGACGGCGTCGCCGGCCTCGATACGTGAGTTTCCATTGACGAGCATGCCTACGCCGTTGCGAACCAGACCGCCAATGGTTACCCCGAATGGCAGTCCCAGATCCTTCACAGCGCGTTTTGTCACACGGGAGTCAGGGGCAGCGGTAAACTCTGCGACCTCGGCATCGACAACCATCAGAGAGCGCAGGTTATCGACGTCGGCATCTAGCATCAGTTGGTAGATGTGGCTGGCGGCAATGGTCTTTTTGTTGATGATGGTACCGATGTCAAGACTTTCGGCCATGTTTACGTAGTCGAGGTTCTCGACAAGTGCCACCGTCTTGCGCACACCGAGTTTCTTGGCTGTTAGACAGGCCAGGATATTGGTCTCGGCATTGTCGGTAAGAGCCACAAAGGCTTGTGTGTTGCGGATGCCTTCCTCTTCCAACAGCCCGAGGTCGCGCCCATCACCGTGAATGATCATGGCTTCCTCGTTGTCGAGCAGTTCGTTAAGCTTCTCGCAGCGTTGGTTGTTCTTCTCGATGATCTTCACGCTCATGTAGTTGGGGATGTTAAGAGCGGCACGCACGGCGGTCTTCCCACCTCCCATAATGATGACGTTCTTCACGTCAGTATAGTGCTCCTTACCTACGATCTTGCGAATATAGGGGATATATTCCTTGGTAGTCATGAAATAGGCGAGGTCATTGACATGGAGCTCGTCCAGACCACCAGGGATGATGGTGTCGTCGTTACGCTTGATAGCCACGATGTGATAGGGGTCGTCTGGACCGCAGAGGTCTTTCAGTGGCTGGTTGAGTATCTCTGCACTCTCGCGGAGCTTGATGCCAAGCAAGATGAGTGCTCCACCGTGTACATCCCATCGCTGGCGAACCCATGACAACTTCAGTCCGTTAGTAATGTCGATAGCTGCCAGTACTTCAGGGTAGATGAGTGAGTCGATGCCCAGTTCCTTGAAGAATGCCTGGTTCTCGGCTGATAGGTATTCGTAGTTGTCGATGCGTGCTACGGTCTTTTTGGCGCCGAGGGCATGGGCCAGGATGCAGGCATTGATATTGATGCTTTCTTCTGGGGTTACGCCGACGAAGAGGTCTGCATGCTGTACGCCCGCCTCCTTGAGGGCATGGATGCTGGTTGGGGAGGCCTGATAGGTCATCACGTCGTATTCGGTGAGCGAACTGAGGCGCTCTTCATCGTCGTCAATCAGGATACAGTCCTGATGTTCTCGTGACAGCAGTTTCGACAGGTGAGTTCCTACGGCGCCTGCACCGACGATGACGACTTTCATAGTGTATTGACAGCTTTAATGATTCCTTCAGCATCAATGCCTACGATGTGCTGCAACTCAGCGACGGTTCCATGTTCTACGAAACTGTCGGGTAGTCCAAGTCGCACCACCTTTGGCTGGTAGCCATGATCATTCATCCATTCCAGTACGGCAGAACCGAGTCCGCCCTTCTTCGCGCCATTCTCCACGGTGATGATGCGCGAGAATTTCTGTCCCACCTCTTCGAGGATATCCTCGTCGATAGGTTTCAGGAAACGCATGTCGTAGTGGGCGATACTGGGGGCGGAGGTTTCTTGTGCCAGTTTGGCTATTGCCTCTGTCACGTTGTTGCCCATCGGACCGATGCTAAGGATGGCGATGTCGTCGCCGTCGTGCAGTTTACGTCCTTTTCCAATAGGTATCTCTTCAAAGGGACAGCGCCAGTCTTGTAACACGCCACCGCCACGGGGATAGCGGATGACGAAAGGCCCCTTGTCGGGCAACTGTGCTGTGTACATCAGGCGGCGCAGCTCGTGTTCATCCATCGGCGATGAGATGATCAGGTTCGGGATGGGGCGTAGGGCTGCAAGGTCAAAGGCACCGTGGTGGGTGGCACCGTCTTCACCGACGAGTCCGGCGCGGTCGAAGCAGAATACGACGTTGAGCTTCAGCAAGGCCACATCGTGGATGATATTGTCGAAGGCTCTTTGTGCGAAGGCGCTGTAGATATTGCAGAATGGCAGAAGTCCGTCCTTAGCCATACCACCCGAGAAGGTGACAGCATGTCCTTCAGCAATACCTACGTCGAAGGTGCGCTCTGGCATCTCCTTCATCATGATGTTCATCGAACAACCAGAAGGCATTGCCGGGGTTACGCCTACAATCTTGGGGTTCTGCCGAGCCAGTTCAAGCAGGGTATGCCCGAATACGTCCTGATATTTCTGGGGCTTGTTGGGATCTTTGTCGACGATGCGCTCACCAGTCTCCGGGTCGAATTTGCCAGGGGCGTGCCAGGTGGTGACGTCTTTCTCTGCGGGGGCGTAGCCATGTCCTTTCTGCGTGTGCAGATGGAGCAGTTTGGGCCCCTTCATGTCTTTCATCTGTTTGAGAATACGCACCAGTTCCTTCACGTTGTGACCATCGAAGGGACCGAAATAGCGGATGTTCATGCCTTCAAAGATGTTCTGCTGATGAGAGATGGCACTCTTGATGGCGTTGGTGAGACGGATAATGCCGTTCTTGCGGTCATCGTTCAGCATACCCTTGCCGTGCAGCCAGCGTGAAGCCTTGAAACGCAATGCGTTGTAAGTCTCGTTGGTGCTCAGGTTCAGCAGGTATTGTTTCATACCGCCCACAGAACGGTCAATCGACATGTTGTTGTCGTTCAGGATGATCAGCAGGTCGTTAGGTGAGGAAGATACATTGTTCAGACCCTCAAAGGCCAGACCGCCACTCATGGCACCATCGCCGATGACGGCCACGACGTGCCGGTTGTTACCTTCGAGTTTCGCCGCCACGGCCATGCCGAGTGCAGCCGACACCGAGTTGCTTGCGTGTCCGCAGGCAAACGTGTCGTATTCGCTCTCTGTCGGTGAGGGGAACGGTTTGATGCCACCCAGTTTACGGTTGGTGCAGAATTGTTCTCTCCGGCCTGTCAGGATCTTATGTCCATAGGCCTGATGCCCTACGTCCCAGACGATTCTGTCCTCTGGGGTGTTATAGACGTAATGCAAGGCAACAGTAATCTCTGCAACACCGAGACTCGAAGCCAGATGCCCTGGGTTGACGGCAACTTCTTCGATAATATCTTTGCGGAGTTCCTGACATAGTTGAGGCAGTTCATCGACACTCAACTTGCGGAGATCCTCAGGGTATTGTATCTTATTGAGTAGTGTAAATTCAGACTTTTCCACTATAACTTCTTTTTATTCTGCTGCAAAGTTATACATTTTTTATCAATATACAAAAAAAAACACTAATTTTGCACCGTAAATTCATAATAGAGATAAAAAAAGCTACTATTATTTGCGAGTTACATAAAAACTTCATATTTTTGCAGATAGTTTAGTTGCTGAAGCCTAAAACATGAAACTTATCACGTTACCGACCTCCGAGATTCGGCCATTGTCGTTCTATCTGGCGATGGAAGAATATGTGGCTCGTCATATCGATGAGCCTGATGCCTTTTTCATGTGGCAGGTGGCGCCCAGTGTCATTTTCGGGCGCAATCAGGTGGCAGCGAATGAGGTGAACCTTGATTATTGCCGTGAGCATGGTATTAGTGTGTATCGGCGGAAGAGCGGGGGAGGCTGTGTCTATGCAGACGAGGACAACGTGATGCTTTCGTTTGTCACTTCTGGGGAGAACGTAGGCTTTGCTTTTAACCGGTTTGTCAATATGGTGCTGCTGGTGTTACATCAGATGGGTATCGAGGCCACGGGTACGAGCCGTAACGACATTCTGATTAATGGCCAGAAGGTCTGTGGTACGGCCTGCTATCATCTCACTGGAAGGAGTATCGTACACTCGACGTTACTCTATGACACGAATATGGCTCACATGCTGCATGCTATTACCCCTGCTCCTGAGAAACTGCAGAAGAATGGTATCCAAAGCGTTCGCCAGCGCATCACCTTGTTGAAGGACCATACCCGATTGAGTCTGGCTGAGGTGAAAGACTTGTTCTGCAGTACGCTCTGTGATGGTGAGCGCATGTTGACGGCTGATGAGGTCGCTGGCGTCAGGCAACTGGAACAGACTTATCTCGACAAACAATTCATCAACTTATTACAACAATAATCTATGGCTATCAAACAAGAATTAGAAAAGAAAGAGAAGCGCACATGCTTGTACGACAAGCATATTTCTTTAGGTGCTACGATGGTGACCTTCGGAGGCTTCGACATGCCCCTGCTTTACCAAAATGCGGGTATCGCTCCAGAGCATATGGCGGTGCGTGAGCACGTCGGCCTTTTCGATGTGTCACACATGGGCGAAGTGACGGTCAAGGGTAAGGATGCTGAGCGTTATGTCCAGCATATATTCACCAACGACATCGCCGGTGCTCCTGTTGGGAAAATCTATTATGGTATGATGTGCTATGAGAATGGCGGTACTGTCGATGATCTGTTGGTGTATAAGCTGGGCGAGAACGACTTCTTCCTCGTCATCAATGCTGCCAATATCGATAAAGACTGGGCGTGGATGCAGGAGCATGCTGCCGGCTTCGACATCGACTTGCAGAATCGTAGTGATTTTTACGGACAAATTGCCCTCCAGGGACCAGAGTCGGAGGATATCATGGAACGTGTGCTCAGTCTGCCTTGTAAGGAACTGTCGTTCTATACCTGCAAGACCATTGGGGAGACTCTTATCTCCCGCACGGGCTATACGGGTGAAGACGGTTTCGAGGTGTATGGCACCCATGATTTCATCCGTGCCTGTTGGGATAAACTGATTGCCGCTGGTGTTCAGGCATGTGGACTTGGTTGTCGTGATACCCTCCGCTTCGAGGTGGGATTGCCGCTCTATGGTGATGAACTCTCTGAGGATATTACACCGATTATGGCTGGCCTGGGTATGTTTGTGAAGCTCGACAAGGCTGAATTCATCGGCAAGGAGGCATTGGCCAGACAAAAGGCCGAAGGACCAGCCCGGAAACTGGTCGGTATCGAACTCTTCGACAAGGCCATCCCTCGTCATGGCTATACAGTGTTGAAAGACGGCCAGCCTATCGGTGAGGTGACGACGGGCTATCACACCCTCTCTACCGACAAGAGTGTCTGCATGGCACTGATTGATGCCCAGTATGCAGCACTCGATACGGAGGTGGAGATCCAGATCCGCAAGAAGGTGTTCCCTGGTAAGGTGGTGAAGAAACAGTTCTATAGCAAAAGTTATAAGAAATAAAACATCAAATATAATTTATTATGGCAAAAGTAATTGAAGGACTCTACTACTCAGAGTCGCACGAATATGTAAGAGTAGAAGGTGACTATGGTTTCGTTGGTATCACAGACTATGCACAAAATGCCCTCGGCAATGTGGTATATGTGGATATGCCCGAGGTGGACGATGAAGTGGTAGCTGGCGAGGAGTTTGGTGCTGTGGAGAGTGTGAAGGCCGCCTCAGACCTGATATCACCCGTTAGTGGCACTGTTGTCGAAATCAATGAGGCATTGGAGGATCAGCCAGAGCTGGTGAACCAGGATGCTTATGAAAACTGGATTATTAAGGTGGAACTCTCCGACAAGTCCGACCTCGACAAACTCATGGATGCAGCCGCTTACGAGAAATTCTGTCAGAAGTGATTTTTCAGGCACAGATTAACGCGGCTTATATATAAACACGGCTTTTCGAGATAAAGTTCAGTGTCTCTCCGAAGAGAGCCGTGTTAATCCGTGCCTAAAAGTATGATAATATGGAATATAAGTATTTCCCGCATACGGAGGAAGACCTGCAGGCGATGTTGGAGAAGATCGGTGTCAAGTCGCTCGACGACCTCTATGCCCAGATTCCCGACAGTATTCGCTTCAAGGATGACTACGATCTGCCGTTGTCACAGAGTGAACTTGAAATCCGACAGGCTTACGACCTGCTGGGTAAGGAGAACCGGCAGTTGACCTGTTTTGCCGGCATGGGCGTCTATGACCACTATACGCCCGCCGTCATCCCCAATCTGCTTTCGCGCTCAGAATTCCTGACCTCCTATACCCCGTATCAGGCAGAGATCTCACAGGGTACGTTACACTATATCTTCGAGTATCAGTCGATGATGGCCGAACTGACAGGGATGGACATCTCCAATGCCTCCATGTACGACGGCACGACAGCTGCGGCCGAGGCGATGATGATGGCTGTGGCTGCCGGAAAGAAGGTGAATAAGTTGCTGGTAGCAGGCACCATCAATCCCCTGACCTTCCAGGTGCTTAAGACCTATGCCTTGCATCAGGGCATCCAGTTGGATGTGCTTTCTATCCAGAATGGTACGACCAGTCTTGACGAGGTAAAGACCAGACTTGCCGAGGACGGTTATGCCGGCGTCCTCGTACAGCAGCCCAATATCTATGGTATCGTGGAGGATTATACCGGTTTTGCCGATGCCTGTCATGAGCAGAAGGCCCTCTTCATCGTCGACAGTGTCGCTGCCGACCTTGCTGTGCTGAAGACACCAGGAGAGTGGGGAGCCGATATTGCTGTAGGCGATGGTCAGAGCCTCGGAATCCCTATGTCGTATGGCGGTCCCTATGTCGGTTATATGTGCTGTACGGAGAAACTCATCCGCAAGATGCCCGGCCGTATCGTCGGCATGACCAAGGATAACCGAGACCAGCGAGCCTTCGTGCTTACCCTTCAGGCTCGTGAACAGCATATCCGTCGCCAGAAGGCCACGTCGAATATTTGTTCCAACCAGTCGCTGATGGCGCTTTGGGTCACGGTTTATATGTCGCTGATGGGGCGTCAGGGATTGAAGGAGGCGGCCGAGCGTTCTTATGCCGGTGCCCATTATCTCTGCGACGAACTGGTGAAGACCGGTCACTTCAAGCTTTGTTACGACAAACCCTTCTTCAATGAGTTCTATGTGACTTATGACGGCGATGCCGATGTGCTCTACAAGCGTTTCATCGAAGCCGGTTTCCTCGGTGGTCTCCGCTTTGAGAAAGGCTTTCTCTTCGCTGTCACGGAGAAACGCACGAAGGAAGAAATTGATAACCTCGTAAAATTGGCTGCCTTATGAATAGATCATTATATGGAAATCTGATCTTCGAACTCTCGAAGCCAGGTCGCAAAGGCTATAGTCTGCCGCGTAACAATTTCGGTGATTATCAGATCCCCGACGAACTCCGCCGTAAGGAGGATGCTGCCCTGTCTGAATGCGATGAGTTGACGGTGGTGCGCCATTATACGAACCTCTCTAATAATAACTTCGGTGTCGATACGGGTTTTTACCCGCTGGGCTCCTGTACGATGAAGTACAATCCAAAGATCAACGAGGAGATTGCTGCCCTGCCGGCCTTCCAGGATCTGCACCCGCTGCAGCCGGAAAAGACCGTCCTCGGTGCCAAGGCTTTGATCATCATGCTCGACAAGGCGCTCTGTGCGCTGACGGGGCTGGCTCATTTCACCTTCAAACCCTATGCAGGGGCGCATGGTGAACTGACAGGTCTGATGACCATCGACAACTATCATCGTTCGCGGGGTGACCTGCAGCGTAAGAAGGTCATCGTTCCTGATTCTGCCCACGGCACGAATCCCGCTTCGGCAGCTGTCTGTGGACTGGAGATTGTCGAGGTGAAGTCGCTGGCCGATGGCACGGTGGATTTCGACGACCTACAGCGTATTGTCGCCGAGCAGGGACAGGAGATTGCTGCCATGATGATGACCAATCCCAATACCCTCGGTCTCTTCGAGGTGCGTATCCCAGAGATTGCCAAGCTCATCCATGACTGTGGTGGTCTGATGTACTATGATGGTGCCAACCTGAATCCGATGTTGGGGGCATGCCGTCCTGGCGACATGGGCTTCGACGTGATGCATATCAATCTGCACAAGACCTTCTCGACGCCTCATGGCGGTGGTGGCCCTGGGTCGGGTCCCGTCGGTGTGCGCGAGGGACTGCAGGAGCATTTCCCCTTTGTCTCTCCCTATCAGGGCAACTACGCTGTGATGCTGCGTGCCTATACCTATATTCTCTCGCTCGGACGCGACCAGATCAAGCATGTAGGACCGTTGGCTACGCTGAATGCCAACTATATCAAGGAGTCGTTGAAGGATGTCTATGAACTGCCCATCGACACGACCTGTTGTCACGAGTTTGTTTTCGATGGTCTGAAGGATAAGAGTACGGGTGTCACCACGATGGATGTGGCCAAGCGCTTGCTCGACTACGGCTATCATGCTCCGACGATCTACTTCCCCTTGCTCTTCCATGAGTCGCTGATGATCGAACCGCCGGAGAACGAGTCGAAGGAGACGCTCGACGGCTTCATCGCTGTGATGCGAAAGATTGCCGAGGAGGCCAAGACTGATCCCGAACTGGTGAAGTCGGCACCTCACGATACGCCTATCGGTCGTGTCGATGATGTCCTTGCCGCCAAGCACCCTGTCACCACTTATAAACAGATGCTCAATGACAACAACTGATTTGATTATTATCGGTGCGGGACCTGGCGGTTACCGTGCCGCTGAATATGCTGCCAAACAGGGTCTGAAGGTCGTCATCTTCGAGGCTGGCGAGGTGGGAGGCACGTGCCTGAATGTAGGCTGTATCCCCACGAAGACATACGTTCACTCTGCCACCTTTGCTGAGGCCCGTGAGCGCATGGCTGCCGTTGTACCTCAGTTGCGTGCTGGTGTCGAGAGCATCCTCTCGCATCCCAACATCACCCTTGTGAAGGAAGCTTGTAAATTCATTGACGCGAATTGCGTCAATGAATTTACAGCTCCTCATATCATCATCGCTACCGGTTCCGAGACGAAGTGGCTCCCCATCGAAGGCGCCCAGACCGATCCTCGTGTCGTCGATTCCACAGGGCTGCTCCAGCTGGAGCAGTTGCCTAAGCGCCTTGCCATCATCGGTGCAGGCGTCATCGGCATGGAGTTCGCCAGCGTCTTCCGTCGTTTCGGCAGCGAGGTGACGGTGATAGAATACCTGAAAGAGTGTCTGCCAGCCCTCGATAGCGACCTAGCCAAACGCCTCCGCAAGCAGATGGAGAAAGAGGGTATCACATTCCACATGCAGTGTGCCGTGAAGCAGATAGCCGATGGCGAAGTGTTCTTCGAGGATAAGAAAGGGAATACACAGAGCGTTGAGGCCGACATTATCCTGATGGCCACGGGCCGCAAGCCCCGCACCGAGGGACTTGGTCTGGAACATCTGGGCATCACCCTCGCCCCCAACGGCGCCATCCCCACAGATGATAATTTCCGGGCAGGGAGAGAGGCTCGTGTTTTCGCCATCGGCGATGTCAACGGTCGCCAGATGCTCGCCCATGCCGCCGAGATGCAGGCCGTTCGGGTCGTCAACCAGATTTTAGGGAAGAAAGATGGCATTCGCTTCGACATCATGCCTGCTGCTATCTTCACCAGTCCCGAGACCGCCTGTGTCGGTCCGACGGAAGACCAGCTCAAGGAACAGGACATTGCCTATGAGTGCAAGAAATCCTTCTGGCGGGCCAATGGCAAAGCCCTTGCAATGGGCGAGACCGAAGGCATGCTGAAGCTTTTTGTTGCTGCGGAGGGAGGTCTTATCCTCGGTTGCCATGCCTATGGCGCCCATGCGGCCGACATTGTTCAGGAGGTCAGCGTCCTGATGTGCAAAAGCACCACGCTCAGCGAACTCGCCGACATGGTGCATATCCATCCTACGCTCTCCGAGATTCTCAAGAGTGCTGCGGATTAGTTCGCGTTAGCCTTGTCCGAGGTAGCATAGGCGGCGAGATTACCTTCCATTTGTGTGAAGCCTTCGGTATCGGCATCAGTAGCTATCTGCTGTCCATTACTCCAGTCAGCTGTGGATGTCGTTTGTTTGTTTTTCCTGTTTTTTGATGCACGCATTTGGGCTCTGTCCCAAATGCGTGCATGTGTTTTCACTAAAATGTACTCTTTTTTGCATACCTTTGTGCCATAAAACTATAAATCTTATGTGCAAGGAACTCTTTGAGAGGATTGATTCTGTAATACGAAGTGAACGACTCTATGCCAATGTGGACCTGATGCGTGAAGACGTGATGAGGCGTTTCGGCATTAGTCGTCATCGTCTGAATGACCTTCTGAACCAGCATGCTGGTGGATTGTCATTTCCTCAGTACATTAATAATATCCGTGTCAAGGAGGCTTACGAGCTGATCACTCATCACCCAGAAATGTCAATTACAGAAATTGCCTTTCGAAATATCGCACGCATCTGGTATAAAGCCCAAATGCGTGCATCTTTTTTTTGGTAGAATAGATGTTTTTGTGTATTTTTGCATTCGGTTATGAATGAAATCGTTTATTTACCAAATCAAAACGAGACGGCAATCGCGTTCGTGAAGCGTGTGGTTGCAGAACAATCCGACAGAGAACCGCTGCGCATTGTAGTGCAGCTGTTGGAGATAGCTTTGGGCGAACTGCAAGGTCGTCCTTGTGAAGTCAGCGTGACAGCTTCGAAGCAACGGTTTACCTTGGCGCTCCGTCATGGCGGTAAACCTATTGATAACCGTATGATATGGTTGATGGATGATCATATTGACCGTGC
>OMZO01000088.1 GCA_900315525.1 uncultured Prevotella sp.
TCGATGGCGGCGAGCATGGCGTAGATCCAGCAGGTCTGGCTCTCACCCTGATCCTTGATGGGCGTCATACGATTGAGCACTTCATGGGTGAAGTGTCTGGGCGCCTGCTGTGCACAGGCAACGAGCAGGGCGGCAACGAGTAAACAAGAGAACCGTTTCATCAGTAGCCGGGATTCTGCTTGAAGTTGAGATTACCTTTCAGAGCATCCGAGGGGATGGGGAACACGGTGGTGTGACCGTCTTTCTCATCGACCTTTTCCTGACTATCATCTCCGTCAAAGAGGCTCTCGTATTGACCGAAGCGTATGAGGTCTTGGCGTCGCCAGCCCTCCCAGCAGAGTTCGAGCAGTCGCTCGTCGAGGAGATTCTCGAATGTCAACTCGCGTAAGGGCATCTCGGCGCGAGCGCGCACATTATCGAAGAAGTTTTGTCCGGTTGCCTGATCGCCGTTGCGGAGATAGGCCTCTGCTTTCATCAGCAGTACGTCGGCATAACGGAAGAGCACGATGTCGTTGTCCATCAGTCTCCCCTCCTTTGTGGCGTTTTTGTCGATCTCGTATTTCTTCATGCGGGCTCCTGCCGTCTCAATGAACCGAGGGTCGATGATTTCCATTTTCACCTCCTCTGGATAGTAACGGAGGGGTTTGCCTGTACGGTCGGGTATGGGTTTGTTGTCTAAATCGACGACGTCGTTGGCCCAGTAGCAGTAGGCAAAACGCTTATCCTGCTCAGGCTTGCCATAGTCGAAGATCTCGAGTGTGCGGAGGGTGGCGCATGTGCCGTTCTTGCCAGTGAAGCCGTAGGCAGCGGCATGACGGTAGTGGTAGGAGCGTAATATAGTCTGATGCTGGGTACTATAGAGGTCCTTGTCCATGGGGATGGTCCAGATGTTCTCCTGCGACCGCTCGTTACGCACGACGAAATTATTGGTGTATTCGTCTTCCAGTCGGTAGTGCATGAAAGACAACATACCACAGTAATAGATGGTAGCCTCCCAGGCGTTCATGGTCTTGTCGTTGACCTTGAACTCCATGTCGGAACCGTTGGGGCGCACGCCGTCAGTCCAGTCGTTGTCGCAATAGACCTCCGCATTGAGCATCAGCTTGGCAAGCACGAAATAGGCCACAGGCTTTGTGACTCTGCCATAATAGTCGCCTGCTTCATTACTGTGTTTATAAGAGAGGTCGGGCAGGGCAGCCTGCAACTCGTTGACGCAGAAGTCAAACACCTCCTTGCGTTTGGACTGCAGCACATCGTTCATCGAGATATCGTGAATGACAATGATGGGCACGTTGGCAAAGAGGTCGAGCAGATACCAGTAGTAGATGGCTCTGAGGGCACGTATCTCGGAGATGTATTCATTATAGCGGGCCTGCGAGATTAGATTGGCGTGTAGGCTGAGTTGCTCCATGGAGTAGTTGCAGAGGGTGATGACTTTGTAGAGGTAGAGCCATGAATTGTTAATCATTTCGTGACCGGCATCCCAGTCGTGGGTGTAAAGGTCTTGCCAGATGCCGCCGTCGAACCAGTCACCGCCGCGTGTGGGAATCATGGCTTCGTCGGAAGCGAAGGTCTGCAGGTCGTAGATTCCGCGACAGGTGCCCTGCAGTCCTTGACCGTCTTCATGTCCGCCGATGTAATTATAGAGGGTGGCGACGGTGTTCATGTAGAGTTCCTTGGCGTTGGGATAGGTTTCATCCTCAAGGATTCCGTCCTTGGGATTCTCATCGAGGGAGCAGGAGACAGCTGTCAGTGATAATGCGATAAGCAGGGGATATATTTTCATGATTCAGGATGCTTAATGGGTTAGAACTTGATGCTGACACCCATGGTGTATGAACGATAGACAGGCATGATGTTCTTATCGTCGAGACCCAATGTGCTGTTGATGATGTTAGAATTGATGATGGGTGTCAGTCCACTGTAGCCAGTGATGGTAGCGAGGTTGTTGACGGATGCTGACAGGCGCAGTCCTTGCACGTACTTCGACTTCAGGGGTACGTTCCAGCCGACGGTCAGGTAGTCGATATTCACGTAGTCGCCGTTTTCTAGATAGTAGTCGCTGATGATCTGGCTGACAAACTTCTGCTCTGGTGCTCCTTTCGCGATGTTGTAGTTGGGCAGTGAGAACAGGTTGTTATAGGTGAGAGCCGTACCGTTGTAGATCTTGTGTCCGAAGGCGCCGTTGACCTGCAGCGTCACGTCCCAATGGCGATAGCGGAAGGCGAAGTTGGAACCCATCATAGCCTTTGGCATCGCCTGTCCACAGTCATAGCTCTCATCGGTGACGTCGTAGAAGACGGTGCCGTCTTCAAGGGTTTCCATGTCCAGGAAATGAGGCAGGCGGAAGATGCCGATTTGCTCACCGACCCGCTGTTTTACGATACCGGAGTTCCCGTGGAAACCAGCTCCCGTAAGTGAGGAGATGGTCATCGATTCTGGGGGTGTCAGGTATTGTCCGTTATACCAGCCATCGAGCGAGAGTAACTTGTTGCGGTCGAACGACCAGTTCATATTGATGGAGAGCACCATGTCGCGGGTGTGTAGCGGTGTGATGCCAAAACCGATTTCCAGTCCGCTGTTCTCCATTGCACCGAGGTTGGCTAACAACTTGTTGTAGGTGAATGGTGGCACGGGGACATTATAGACATAAAGCATGTCGGTGGTCTTCGAGCGGTAGTAGTCGACGGTCAGAGCCAGACGGTTCTCCCAGAGCGTGAGGTCGAGTCCGATGTTGAATGA
>OMZO01000051.1 GCA_900315525.1 uncultured Prevotella sp.
CTTCCTTTTTGGGTTGTTTTTCCAATCCAAAAGATATCTGTCAATCTTTCTTTTAAGCAATTCCATATCGCAAAATCACATTTTCGACTGCAAATTTAAGAAATAAATCACATTTTTAGACTATTTCTTAAAAGAAAAATCACATTTTTAGTATTTCTTTACGTATTAGGCATACCTTAGTTCCAACCTTCTTCGTCATTATTCTCCATATATTACAATTCCTTGAATGCCTCCATAAATGAAAACTGGCAGCGACTTCTGTGAGTGCTGCCAGCCTTTTCGTTAGTAAGTGCGTGTCGTTGTCAGAGCGTGATCGGGCCGTGGCCCATGCACGAGGTGGTGCCGAGGGCAGTCAGGGCTGCCGTGAGGATTGATACGATGACCTGAATAATGGTCTTCCAAGTTTCCTTCTTCATAGTGCTTTCTTTTAAGGGTTATACATTTCCGTTCTCAAAAGAGTGCGCCCGAAGGCGCTACTCTCTCTAATCCTGGTCGAGGCCGTCGTCGCCATCACCGCCGTTATTGTTCTGCGAAGAACCGCTGTTCTCGCCAGTGTTCTCAGAGCCGCCGTTCTCAGTCGATGGGTTCTCACCGTCGCCTTCCTCCACGGTGCCATCGTCGGTCGAGGTCACGCGCTTCACCTCCTTGCCCGTACGGTCGAAACAGGTGATCTGTACGGCCGTCTTGGCCAGTTCCTCCTTCAGGTCCACGTCAGGCGTGAAGATGATGCGGCGGCTCGAAATCAGGCCAGCCTTCACCTCGTCGACCTTCTCAACGCTCTTGGCGCGCAGGCCGAATCGCATGGTTCTCAGACCTGGCAGTGCCACGCTGTGGCCCTCGGTTGCCCATGCCTTGATCACCTCTCCGGCTGCATCCCAGCACGCCTGCATCACGCCTCGGCTCACGCCGCTGCGCAGAGCAGCCTCCTTGATCACCTTGTCCTGAGTCAGAGCCGTGTAGAGCTCCGGCATCATCACGTAACGATACTTACCAGCATACTTGCCGATGTTCTGATACTGTTCCTTAGCTTTTACTTTCAGTGCCATAACTGTCTTGTGTTTTTACATGGTTAATACTAAAGGTTCTGGTCAGGCGGGTGTAGATTGTCAAGGTTTTTCGGTTCACTGTGGCGCCTTTCATCTTACCTCTTCCTTCTTACATCTTACATCTCTCGCTTCCATCTTCCTTATCAAATCCGAAGGTCATCCGCGCCAGTTCGAAGGACTTTTTTATCTCTCCCGTGGGCGAGAAAAATTTCTCTCGTGGGGGCGCAAATTTTTATCTTCATTGACGATGCAAAGGTACAAAAAATCCAGATGCAAAACAAGCCTTTCTTTCATTTATCTCAGATTTATTTGAAATGTTAAAATGTAAAGAAAGCAGAATATCTGCGTATCACGGTGTTACGCAGTTACACAGTTACGCAGTTTCATTTACCATCGGCGAAGTTCTTCGACGAGCGAAGCGAGCAGAGCTCGAGCGTCATTTTCTAATGGATATTTATATTATATTATTATATATAATTTATTATATATAATAATATAAAATATTTCTTTCTTCCCAAAGTCACAGCCCAGTTACACCTTATGCAACTGCGTAACTGCGTAACTGTGTAACTGCGTCCATTGTTCTGTGTGCAATGATAGACATTTTTCTCTAATCTTCCAAATTATGGGTCCATACTTTTATTTTTTTAATCAAAAAGTCAGTCACTGCCTGACTTTTTTCCATACTGTTACCCTATTTTCCACGCAGTGAGTGCAAAATTTTGATTTGACCCATCAATTGACGAGACAAATTGCACATTTTTTTAAAAGATGTATAAAAATGTGCTATGTTGTAAATAATCTCAAAGATTATTCGTATCTTTACAGCATTAACAAGAAAAAATGCCTAGATGACTACTACAGAACAAGAACTACAGCAATGCGATGTCACCTTAGACGACATCTATAAAGCGTTTGGTAAGCAAAAGAAACATTATGCTACCAGACTAAAACATGCTTTTCTGGAACATCATATCGAAACCATTGATGACCTGATGGCGTTTAGCATTAACGACTTTCAGGAAATGCATGGTATCGGCAGCGAGACCCTGCGATTGATGATAAAGAAACTCAATGGGTTAGGTATAGACTATTACCCTGCTAAATGTAGAAGGTAACAATATATTTAAGACAATGAAAGATCTTCTAAAAGGCATTTTCATTTTAGGCTTACTTATATTTGTAGTATGGACTATTTTAAGTGGAGCCGGTTCTATGTTGATATTATTTGGTCTGTTTGTTGGTGCATTGTTGCTAAAATGTATGAGATAATATGAATATCAGTCGTTATTCGGAAATTTGTAAAACAGATGATTCGCTTCGCCAATATCAACAAATGGCGAAGAAAGAGATTTTTGAATCTTGGGACAAGGTAGACAGCGTGATGTTCCAGATGCCCACTGGCACAGGTAAGACTCGGCTGTTCACATCGATTATTCACGATATAAATGAATTCAGTATACAACGAAGAGAATCTGTAAAGATACTGATTATTGCCCACAGAACGGAACTTATCGACCAAATAAGTGAGAGTTTGGGAAGATATAAAGTCGCACATGGGATTATTGCAGGAAGTAGGGAAAAAGAGAAGGATTTTAAACGCCCAGTCCAAGTTGCCTCAATACAGACTCTATGTCAATGCCATCATTGACTCTTTCAGATGATAGCCCAATGACAATGCCGTGACGATGTACTCTATTAATAATGTGTTAATTTCTGAGGTAAATCACTTTTATCTCAGAAATTATTCGTATCTTTGCAGGCTAAAGAGAATAAAGAATTGTAATGGCACAATTAGCTAAATTCACAAAAGGGCGCAAGCCCGTGACGTTTGTAGACCTGTTTGCTGGTGCTGGCGGCATCAGCGAGGGATTCATGCAAGCGTATACTGATCACAACTATTACGACTTTGTGTTGGCAAGCGACATCAATGATAATTGCGAGCTGACGCACAGGGTAAGGTACAATGAGCTAAAATCGACATAACTTATGACGAGTCACGAGAAGAATCAAAATAGGTGGCGTGAGTTCTGCTATGACTTAATAGAGGCGGCAAAGGAAGACATCCTTGAAGATCCATATCAGGATATGATAGAGCAAGGACTACGACTACTGAACTGGAGCAAACCCAAAGGAGAAATCTGCCCTAAGGAACGCATCAAGATTGGTTCGCATAATCAGCTGGAGCCAGACATTACGTTGAAAATTAACGAACGTCCAGTGCTCGTTATTGAGGTGAAGAGACCAAGGAATAAACTCAATGAAGACCAGATATTGCAGTTAGTATCTTACATGCGCCAATGTCGTGTGCCATTCGGTTTGTATATTGGCGATAGGATTGCTTTGTTCTATGACGACTCTGTGAATGAGCCTACTGAGGTGTGGGGTGTAAGTCTTGATTCTGAGGCTGATGAAGGTTGGCGTTTTGTAGACTTCTTCGCACGTAGTTCGTTTAGTGAGGAACGGCTTGAAATCTTCTGCAAAGAGCGTATGAACGAAATTCACACATCGATGGGATTACGTGACATTACAGGAAAACTTGCAGAAGATGGTGGCGATGCTATTTTAAAGGAAATGGTTGAGCATTATCTTGTTGGAATGAAACGATACGATAACGGACTTGTTACAAAGTTGCTGAACCGCTACAAGTTCATTGCCCAGCCATTAGGACAAAAGGAAGATGAGGATGATAATGCGGACATGGAGAATGAAATAGGCCAACAGTCACATTATGTCCTCGTTAAGCAGCCCCGTTCCAAGAATGGCAGCAATGGACGTGACAACACGAAGTATTCCATTGATGGCGGCACGAACTATTTTGGCAAGAACAGAATAGTCCGTGAGATTATCATCCGCTATTTAGAACTTCATCCCAAACTAACATTTCGCCAGCTGGAGCAGATATTCCCTGACGAGATGCAAGGTTCATACGGCGTAGTCAGAAGCCTTGATGAACTGCATGAAATGGAGCATGACCGCAAAGATTTGGAGACTCGCTATCTGATGAAGGAAGAAGAATTGTTGAAGACGGCAGACGGCGTTCGATTTGCTGTTTGTAACCAATGGGGAGCCTATAACATCCCCAATATTTTCCGTGTGATGGAGAAATGGGGTTGGAACGTAATAAAAGACAAAGAATGAAGAACAAGTTTTTTAAGGATTTCGACAAATACTACATCGGAATAGAAACTGCTGATGGTAAAAAGCATTGTATTCGTGGTTGGTATCTTGACCAAAGATTTGCTCATAAGGAATGCCCCAAGGGATATAACATGTATGAATTCCGTGAAGATGATAAAGATGAGTGGGGGTATATTGCTTTTATAGAGCCGTATGTATGGGTAAATCATTCAGGAACTTTCATCACTCGTACTAAGATTCCTTTTGGCGAGAATGGTAATAGAAATGTCTTTGAAATCAGATACGGTCACTATTATTAGATGACGATACCCTTATAAAAAACACTAACCCCGAAGTATGCGTAAGCAGGGACAACGGGGTGTTACGCTGCAAAGATAGGAAGAAAAACTGAAACTTGCAAGAAAAGTGACAGAAAATTTAGAAAAATTAATGAGAAATGGACTTTAAGACGAGTCAAAAGCTATATTCGGTGCCCAGAATGCGCAAATATCAGAACGCTTGCGCTGGCGACAAGCGGAAGACGATGCAATTGTATCGCTACAATCTCAGACTATGCCAGCGGTTCTATGGTACATTGAATCTATTGGAGGTTATGTTGAGGAATGCTATTAACGAACACTATATAGCATATTACTCTGATCCTGATTGGATAGTTAACCAAGCAGACAGTGGTAAGTTGCTCGAATATAATAAGGATGAGATAAGACAGACGGAAGCAGGATATAGAAGGCGTGGTATATACAACAACGACAAAATGGTTGCTTCGCTGACGATGGGATTCTGGACAAAACTCTTTTCAAAGAAAAGATACAAGCGAGGTGGCAAGACTCTCCTGCAAATCTTCCCAAACAAACGGAAAGGTAAAAACCAGGCAGATATCTATAAAGACCTCACCCATATCCGCGAGTTCCGCAACCGCATTGCCCACCACGAGCCGATTTGCTTCGATGGTATTGGTAACATCAGCACTGCCTTTGCCCGTGATCATTATCAGCTGATTTGTGAGTATATTGGATATATGGGTCAGCAACCAGATAATGTAATTCAGTGGGCAGAGAAACCTGATGAGGTATTGAATAAGATTGATAGCATCAGATGAAAAGGAATAGATTAGATACAAAGAGAATAATGATAAAGAATGAGAGTTGGGACTGACATTTCAGACTGGATAATCACGCCAATAGAGAATTATTTGAGTGGTAGAAGTCAAGATGCAGTCTTTGACCTCTATTATCAGGGACTTACTTTCCAAAATATAGCCAGAGACCATAGAGAAGATGAATTGGCTATGGCAATAAGGCCATACGTCATGGAGTATATTCTTTACCCAGAGAACAGAATTTATAGGCTTGGAAAGGCATATATGGTGACCAGTCTAATATCCAAATCTATGGAGATATGTGACAACTGGGCTCGGATGACTGGCAGAATTAATTGGATAGAATTCATAGACAAACATGCCTCTCTCATTCATCAGGAATTATGTTATGAGAATAAATGCATGGTCATCCTATCCCATCTTTCGAGAAAGGGTTATCAAGAGGACTGGGATAGTCTGTATGTTGTAGTAAAAAAGAAGCTAAAGGACAAGGAGGTTCGTAAAGATAGCGAGCGGCTTGAACTGTATGCTTTCTTTATGGCTGTTATTATGATTGAGCGTAGCAAAATGACTATTCCAGATAAAAACAAACAATTGATTTTGTTGGAGAGGAAATGGAGTGTCATTAGTTACCTGTACTCACTTGTTTTAAACAGAATTGTCGGTACCAAATATACAAAGTATGTTCAATTGGCGGCACAAACACGTAGCAACAAGTCCAGAACTGAATATGGTCATTTGTTTCTTAAGGTTGCTGATTGGATTATTCTTCGAAGCCCTCAATACTTCGCGTCAGAGAATAGATTTAAGTTTCAGCTTGAACAACTGAGGAAGATTGTTGAAGGTGAATATATTAATCATGAACTTGATATTTTAGCAGAGACCCTGTTCCCTGAGATATTTGGGAAAAAGACTATAAAGCCGCAAACATCAGAGGAGTTGTCGCCTGAGGCGATAGTTCTTATTGATAGCATAGACGCTTCTCTACACCCTGAAGTTCATAAAAAACTATACGAGAGTTACCTCAAAGCTCACCCAGGGGAAGGGAAACCCGTTATTCAAATAAACCACAATGTAACCATGACAGGAGATCATGCGCAATATATAGAAAATTCAGATAAAGAAGATAAGGAATAACGATATGGGTAGAAAGATAACAATGACTGGCAAGAATGCCCAGTATATAGAGCGGCGTGGTGCTTATGCTACACCAGACAATGACAGGGAAATTATTATGGAAGGTGATGAAGCCGTGTATCAGGAATTCGTCACAGACAATATCCCTGTAAAAAAGAAAGAACCTAAAAAAGTTGTTCAAGAAGAGTGTTATCAAGATAAGGTCGTAGATGCGATTCATGAACTTACTGATGTTGTAAAGGAATCGTTGAAGAAACCAAGAAACGAATTCAAGGTCTATCCTCAGGCTGGAAGTACGGCGAATTTGGGCTGTCAGATGCAGAGTCCTGAGTTTAAGGTGATACCACCCTCAACGGAACAACAGCCGGCATTGGAGAGCCGCTCGGCGACGAAAGGAGACGCTTGCCAGAGCAAGAATAAAGAGGGTGACGAGAAGGTTTAATAAATAAGGAAGAGAAAGAAAAAAGCCAACGACTCGTTGGCCAATTAGAGATGCCAGAATTATTTGGTAGAGTACTATTGCCGAAATCGAATGTAGAAAGAAGGAGAATAAAGACGATGGACGATAAAGATAATAAACAGCAGCAGGCACCCATCAACGTATGGGGTATAGCGAATATCGGCTGCGAGATGGAGAATCCTACGTTTCAGACGCTGGTAGTATCGGCTGAAGAACTGAAGGCTCAGAAGGCTGATGCTGAGGAGGTGTTTGTGCCTCGGCAGTTGCAATTCTTCGACATGGTGGCGTTTGGCTCTGAGGAGAAACAGCCTAAGCTGATAGCGCTGCTTAGAGAGGTGGCGCAGCAGATAGACACCACCAGTGGGCGTGGGTGGTTCTGCATCTATGCAGGCTACCGCTATTTCAAACAGCAGTTGGCTGTGATGGGCGGCTACGCAGACTTCTTTGCCGATATGGAGGCGTTGGTGCCTGACATGCTGACGAAGATTGATACATCGAAGGAGGGCGAAGCCAGATACCACAACTACACGCAGTTGTTGGGCAGAGAAGCCAGTGCATGGTATATGGACGGTAAGAAGCTGCCGCCATTGAACGAGATTACCGTTTGGAAGAACAAGTTTAATGGCGACAAGAACCGTTACGCTGCGAATGCCAAAATAGTAATAGATGTATATAAGCGGCTGAAGACGATTTAGCAGTCAAAAAAGAATGGTTTTTAAGCGAACAGATTGATTTCTGCTCGCTTTTTTTGTGCCCAAAAGTGGGCTATGCGTATAGTGCGTATAGCGAAAAAGGGCTGTACGTATAGTGGCGTATAGTGGGCCTTGATAACTCGAAAAAATCCATATTTTGCATTGAAAAACGCCCTACCTTTGCATCGTCGAAAGGACAAAATAACAGTTCAAAGACATAACAACAAAATAACAAATAAGAAAATGAAAAAGAGAATTATTTACGTTGGAACGCTGATAGATCTGGCCGCGATATTCGAGCCAGATGAGGAAGCAGAAAGTATCGAAGTTACAAACATTATAAAATATGAAAGCTATGAGTAAGAAAGTTGAAAAGGAGCAGGCCAAGGAACAAAAGCGCCTTGCAATCCTGTTGAGAACAATGGTTAACGGCTATATGCTGGAGGTGAACAACGAGGGCTATATGTATTTCAATGCCCAAAGTCTGCTGGAGGGCTTCATGGTTCACGTGGGACTTGAACGTTTGGAGTCGATGACCAAGGAGGAGATCAAGGATATGCTGAACTCGCTGAAGGATGGCAGTGCCGTGAAGAAACTCCAGGCAGAGGTGACAGAACTGAAAGCCTTGGTGGATGACCAGAAGAAGCAGATACGAGATTTGAAGAAGACAATCAAGGAACTTAAAGAAGATTAAAGATATGGTTAAGGAGATTAGAATCACGAGCGTTCGTAACGCTCACGGCTGCAAGATTAAAAAATGTTGCGCCAGTTGTCAACACAAGTGTATTGAGAGCGACGGTACAAGAGTTTGCGCCTCGATGATGCTGAAGGTTCAGCAGAAGTTCAAGTGCAAGAAGTGGCAAATGTCTGACGGTCTGAAGAACGCAGGCAAATGCGACGGCAAGGTGAAGCGCAAGGAGTACCTGATCTATGTACAGGAGATTCGCAGTGCTGAGAGTGATGACATTCAGAATGGCATTATCACTGAGCAGGAGCGAAAGACCTTGGAGGAGATACGCAAGATGTTTACTGAGAAATTTGGAAGTATCTATGCGATGGAATAAGACATAACGAGTCGGAGGATGAGCGAGGAAACGTGTCCGGACTAATGAGCTCAACTAAAACCCCGCTTTTCCGATGCTCATAATCTGATTTGTTTATGCGAAAGTATGTAGAGATTCCATTAGAAGTAATGGAGCGCCTTGTAGAAGGCAAGTGTGTGGAAGGTTCACTTCGTCGTGACGAGTGGACAGGTAAAGTAACCTTTAGGGCTTATCAGCGTCAGCCTCGTGATCGCCATGAACGTGTGGTGTGTCAGTTGGAGAACGGCTGGTTGAAGGAGTCGCCCCAGCGTTACAAGTTCTATAACAGTGTCAGGAAGGACCTTGGCCGTCGCATGGTGGACGTGGTGATGCATCGCGAACTGAAGACGGCTATGCAGGCGCTGGAGATAGAAGAGATTCTGGATAATGTTTAATCTTTTAATCTATAGGAACATGGAAGCATTAGTATTGATCAAGGAGGTAGGCGCATACTCTGAGCGCCAGTACCAGCGACAGGATGGTACAACGGAGTATTTCAAGAGTCGTGGTGTAGTGCTGAAGCACGGTGGCGACGAGGTGTATGGTGAACTGACTGGCGAGTATGCGTCTAAGCAGCGCGACACGCAGTTCTTCGAGAACCAGCCTTACGTGGCCAAGGGCTTCTGGAAGCATCGCACATGGCAGGATCAGAACGGCCAGACGCGACACGAGAATGCACTGTACATCACTGATTTGCAGGCCCTGTAAAGTGAATAGTGAAAAGTGAATATTGAAGAATTTGCTACCGCTATGAATAAGGGATTCTGTTATCAGGAAAACACTCACTTCTCTCAGGCTGTCAGGTGCAGCCGAGAGAAGTTCTGGGACAGCGTGAGGAACGCCTCTACTGCCTGGAAGATTGATAGCCGAAGGGAGATTCTGGAGGCTGTGGAGCAACACAATTCTGAGGTCACGGGCAAGTGGCTGAAGAATGAGGACTATGGAAAGTTTCTGGCTAAGAAGCGTGGACTTAAAAAGTTGTCGGCTCGTCAGAAGTTCTTTGAGAAGAGCGACGAGGAGCGTCTGCTGGCCTTTGCTCAGGAGTTGAAGGACAACCTTGTGGCGTTCATTTTCAGCTGCTATGAGTTTGACGCGACACCTACGGCTAACGGCAATCCTTTTTGTCATCGTAGGTTGGCAGACTGTCACCTGAATGGCTTGGTGATGCTGGATATTGACCATGTGGATAATCCGCTGGAAATATTCGAGGCTCTGAAAGCCAATCAGGAGTTGATGGCTCGCACGGCACTGGCGCATATCACCAGTTCGAAGAAGGGCATCCGCATCATCTTCACCGCAGACATCAAGGAAGGCAATTTGGCTGACAACCAGATAGTCTTTGCTGCAAAACTCGGCTACAAGGCTGACTCCAGCTGCATTGATGCCACCAGAAATTCATTCGCTCCCAAGGAGGAGGATATACTTTACATTAATGAAGATTTACTGTTTGATTATTATGACGAAGATTTCGACAGGGAGTACACTCCCCAGTATCGTGAGAGGAAGACTCAGCCGCTACACCATGAATTTCCTGCTGCTGACGGGGCTGATGGTAGTGTTCATGCTAAGACTGCTGCTGTGGCCAGTGAGGGTTCTGAACAAGGGGCTGAGACTGTCAGGAACATGGATGTTCCAGCATCTGGACTAACGTGGAAGGGCTATGATGTACAGTCTATTATTGACCTGCGCTATGGCGACAAACTGCCATGCGCTGCCGACAGTAACCGCCACAATGAGAGTCTTAAACTGGCCAGTGATTTGCTTATCATGTTCGATGGCGACAAGCAGAAGACGCTGGCTATGCTCAAGGCGCAGAAGTGGGTGCAGGAGATCATCGACGAGCGCGACGAGAACGTGGAGCAGACCGTTTCCTCTGCCGCTCAGCGCATGGTTGAGAGGGAGAAGAAATACCTCAGCCAGCAGCCGAGTAAGGCCATGCAGGATGCTATCAAGGAGGCGACAGGCCAGACGTACCAAGAAGTTACGCAAGCCAAGGCGTCAACGTCGGTGGCGGTGACGGAGGGCGACATTGAGCGTTGGCTCTGGGACTGGGGCGAACAGATAGAGAGTCTTTTTGATGATTTCCCTTTGCTGCGCGACATCTGCAAGGGTCTGAAGAAGAACCAATATCCTGCGGCAATGTTTGTGGCAGGTGGCCTGATGATGACGCTGATGACAAGGTGTACTTATCGCTTCTACCATCGCCCAGAGGAACTGCGCAGGCTCAATAATTCGACGCTGATAATCGGCGACCCAGCCAGTGGTAAGTCGTTTGCTACTCGACTGTTCAAACTCTTGGCGGCTCCTATGGTGGCAGCGGATAAGGCTGGTATCGCAGCCATCAACCGCTACAAGGAGGAGATGAAAACCAAGGGCGCAAACAAGGAGAAGCCGCAGAAGCCAAAAGCACTGTTCAGGGTACATCCGGCTCGTACCAGTAATGCCCAGTTCATTCAGGACATGGTGAACGCTGTGGAGGTGGTTGATGGTACTGAGATGCAGCTGCACATGCTGACCTTTGATACGGAACTCGACAACACCATGACGGTGCAGAAGGGTGGTTCGTGGATTGATAAGATGAGCTTGGAACTCAAAGCGTTTCACAACGAGGAGGATGGCCAGGCCTATTCTAATCTGGATAGTGTGGTGCAGAACTTCTTCGTGTTCTGGAACTATATCTACACGGGCACACCTATGGCCCTGAAGAAGAAGGTGAATGCTCAGAATTTTGGTTCTGGACTGGCTACGCGCCTGACGTGCATTCCGCTGCCCAGCACCAACTTTGAGATGATGGAGCGTGAGAGCACCATCGATTTCGAGAGCGACGGCAGACTGAAGGAGTGGGCTTTCAAGTTGGATCGCGTGAAGGGCGAACTCTCTGTGCAGAAGATTGTGGATGAACTCTACGACTGGACGGCACGCCGTATGATGGATGCCAAGGAGAACAACTCGCGTGCAGACGAAATGCTGCTGAAGCGTTGCGCCTATCATGGGCTGAACTTCTCTGCGCCGTTCATCGTGATGCGCCATTGGGCAGATATTCATCAGGATGGCCAATACTGGTGTGGTGAGTTTGAGACGGACGCTACAGACTGGAAATTGGCAGAGTTGATAGTGACCATTCAGTACGCCTGCCAGCGTCATTACTTTGGGGCATTGGCCGAGAAGTATTTTGACGACAAGACACGCGACGCTGCTGCCAACACGCCACGTAGGGCAAAGACCATCGAGGCCTTCAACCGTCTGCCTGAGGTGTTTACCATCGACGATGTGATGCGCTGCTTTGGTCTGGCACAGAACAACTCGGCTCGCGCCAGGGTGTTCCGTCTGCTGAAGGATGGGCTGGTAGAGAAGGTGGATGAGTTTGTGGAGAACGGCACCACTAAGGCTAAGTACAAGAAGACTGGGGCTGTGATGATTTGACGATGACTGCGGGCAGGGCTTCGTCCCTGCCAACGCAGTTGCGCAGTTACACAGTTACGCAGTTGCATAAGGATTTATAGAAATGAGAAAATGGAAAAAGTAGAAATCAACAAGCAAGCACGCCTGAGTGAACACTTCACTCTTGGCGAAATGTGCAAAACCAGTGCGAAGACTGCCGATGGAAATATCCCTTCGCACGTACATATCGAGAACTTGAAGCGCCTCTGCGGCTGGCTGGAGATGCTTCGCAGTGAGTGGAACCGCCGCTATGGCGAGGGTGATGACCCCATAGTCATCAACTCTGGCTATCGCTCTGAGGCCGTGAACAAGGCCGTAGGTGGTGCGAAAGGCTCGAACCATCTGACTGGCTGCGCTGCCGACATCCGCGTGGCAGGCATGGAGCAAGCCCTCCGTTATGCCGTCATCCTCCTTGACATCAGCGACGAGTCGCAGGAGGACTTCGACGAACTCCTGTTAGAGCGTTCGCCTCGCGGCACCTACTGGCTCCACTTCGCCGTCCGTCCACCATCGCAGGAGAATCGCAGGAGGATACGTTTCATTCAGACGTAAACAAATGCCGCCGATGTCATTGATGTCGGCGGTGATCCCTTCTCGGACGGACAGTATCTTAGTTCCTCTTTGAAGCAGACACCCGGCAGGGTTCGTCCTGTGCTTAGAATCAGATGATTTTTTTCTTTCATACGATAGTGGGTGTGCGTCCTTCTCTCAGGCGCATGCCCTTTTTTTAAAGTCAAGCCATGCCTGTAGAAGAGACTAAAGAGCAGCTTCAGATTTACGGACTGTTCCGTTATTATCGATGGAGCCGACTTTCATGTTGTTGGCATCACGGACTGTTCCCTGATTCTCTATGGTTCCTATTTTCATGTTGTTCCTGTCCCTGACTGTCTGGGCAGATAGGGAAGCAACAGATAGAAAAGCTATTAGTGTTGCTAATAATACTTTTGTCATCTTATAAAAACACTTAAATCTGACTGCAAATATAATTAGAATTGGCTGATTTTCCTTATTTTTGTGCCAGCATTTTAGATAATTTATAATTAATCCCTACACAAAAGACTATAAGCATGATGAAAAAGTATTTCCTGGCGATTATCGCCGCCATGCTGCTGGCTATGCCGGCCCTGGCTCAGACCAAGAAGGGTAAGACCCTTGAAGTGAGTTTCAACTATCAGAAACAGGCTGGCCCTGGCTCCAACCAGTATGCCGTCTGGATTGAGAACGAGAAGGGTGAGGTGGTGAAGACACTCTTCGTGACCCAGCTGGACGGTGTAACGGGTGCAACGCCTCAGGCTAACGGCAAACAGACATTCACATGGGACTTTACTGATCTGCAGGGCAAGAAGGTGAAGGACGGCAAGTACTGCGTGAAGGTGGAGGCTACGCTCTATCAGGCCAGTAGCATCGTCTATACCGGCTCTTTCTCATCGAAGGACAAGGCTGGCAGCGTGACGCTCACCTCGAAGCTATCAGAGCCTGATGAGGCGCATAAGGACATGATAACCGACGTGAAGGCCGTCATCAAATAGTATGAGAGTTATTATCCTCAATGGTAGCCCATGCTCACCATGAGCAGTATCGACAGCGTGGCCTTTTTCTTCAGGTTGCTCATTTGATGAAATGCGGATAGTCTGGCTCTCCAAGAGCCGGATTGTATGTGAAGCCTTCGTAGCTGAACGTATTCAGGTGCTCTGGGATGGCAATGTGGTTCTCGATGATGAATCGCGTCATGGCACCTCTGCATGTCTTGGCCCAGACGGCCTGCATCTTCAGGTCATTCCCCTTACGGACATAGAACAGGGGCTGAATAATGTGTACTTCCCTGCGGACGCGCTGCCAGTCGAACAGATGCTGGTATTCTTCCGTCGCAAGGTGTATCAGAATGCCATCATCGGCCTTGACGGATTCTATCAGCATGTCAGTCAGTCGGCTCTTCCAGAATCCGAACATATTTTGATTCTCGCCGCTGGGCAGCTCAACATGTCCCTCCATCCGATAGGGGAGTATTCCGTCCAGTGGGCGAAGCAGGCCATAGAGGAACGAGGTGATCCAAAGTCTCTGCTGGGCAAACTGCAAGTCTTCGGCTTTCAGGGTCTCTGCCTTCAGGTGCTTATAGGCCTGTCCGTGATAGGCAAGGATGGCTGGCAATGTTTCCATTTCTTCAAAGAACCGCATAAAACGTAAACGGTTCTGTGCTGCTATCTGATGGCTGCAGCCAAGCATTTCTGCTATCGTCTCAGTGGAGTACTGAGCCATATCCCTTGCGAACGACTCAGCCTCTTTACGGAATGCAGGAGTGGAAAGGGTAAGGTCGGGAAGGACGCTTACCTTCTTGCTCTGGCAAGCGTCTCCTTTCGTCGCCGAGCGGTCGTTCATGATTTTTGCTGAAGCCAGAAGTATCTGCATATTGTCTGCAAAGATACGAAATAGAAATGAAAAAAGATGCATTATTTCACATTCTTCTTGTTTTTCTTACATTTTTTCCCTAATTTTGCAGCGGTGTAAAACTATAAACCAAAATGTTATGAGAAGAAGTGTTTTGATGATTTCCTCGTTGATGATGCTTATGGCTTGCGGAGGCAAGAAAGCACAGACGGATAGTACCGACGCTGTCATCGCGGACTCGACGGTGATGGATTCAGCTGCCGTTGTAATAGAGAACCCCTATGACTTTGAAGCCATTGCCAAAGCTATTGAAGGCTGTGAATATTTGGAGAATTTCAGTCATGGCGTTGCAAGGGTTAAGAAGGATGGTCAGAACTTTTATATTGACCTGCATGGTAACATTGTGGAGGAACCAAAGGTGGAGGAGGATCCTGACAGGCTGAGATGTGACTATGAGAACGGGAAGTATGGCTTCAAGGACAATAAAGGAAATGTGGTCATTCCCCATCAGTTCCATTTTGCCCATGATTTCAGCGACGGCATGGCTATTGTCGTGAACGAGAGTGGAGAGGTGGGGTATATCAACACCAAAGGCGAACTGGCTATTCCCTATCAGTATGACACGATGGCAGAGAGTGACGGCAACAATTTCCATGAAGGTCTTTGTGCCGTTGTCGTCGATGGTTCGCATGAGTGGGTCAGCTATATCGACAAGACTGGCAAGCTGGCTTTTGAGGGCGTTTTCAGTTATGGTGGTGATTTCAGCGAAGGTCTGGCTGCCGTCACGACTACAGGTGAAAATGCCCGAAGCGGCTATATAGACCATGACGGAAAGATGGTTATCGAACTGCCCGACGGCTGGTGGGGACGCAAGTTCACGGACGGCGTGGCCCAGACTCAGAAGGTTGACTCCTGCTATATCATCGACAAGACAGGCCAGCGACTCTTCAAGGTGAATAATGAAATCACTTACACAGGCGACGACATCAGATACTCTGAGGGTTTGGCAGTGGTCTATGGCAAAGGGAAATACGAGATGAAGCGCGGCTTCATGGACAAGACTGGCCGCATCACCTTCTGTC
>OMZO01000054.1 GCA_900315525.1 uncultured Prevotella sp.
AGAGAAGAGGTGATACTCACGACCTGTGATCTTAGAGAGCTCGCCCAGATACTTCTCAACGACCTCGGGTACTGCATCGTAGTAGGGGTTGCAGGCCTCGCGGTGTGTGAAGAAGGTCTCGGGGTTCTCAGCGGTACCACGGGTGATAGGACGCTCAGGTGACATTGCACGATCGCGGAAGCGCTTGATGTACTCTTCCTTAACGAGCGGACGAACATCCTCCTGGTCGAGCAGCTCAATCTTGTGATACTCGTGAGAGGTGCGGAAACCGTCGAAGAAGTTTACGAAAGGCACGCAGGTCTCCAGAGAAGCGAGGTGAGCAGCGGCGGTCATATCCATAACCTCCTGTACGCTACCTTCGCAGAGCATAGCGAAACCAGTCTGGCGGCAAGCCATCACGTCCTGGTGGTCACCGAAGATACAGAGAGAGTGAGAAGCCAGCGTACGGGCAGAAACGTCGAATACGCAGGGGCAGAAACGTCGAATACGCAGGGGATCAGCTCACCGGCAATCTTGTACATGTTAGGAATCATCAGGAGCAGACCCTGAGAAGCAGTGAAGGTCGTGGTGAGAGCACCAGCCTGCAGAGAACCGTGAACAGCACCAGCTGCACCAGCCTCAGACTGCATTTCCTGAACACTGACGGTCTGACCCCACAGGTTCTTACGACCACGTGCAGCCCACTCGTCGACATGCTCCGCCATTGGCGAAGACGGGGTGATGGGGTAGATAGCAGCTACCTCCGAGAACATATAGCTCACGTGAGCCGCAGCCTCGTTACCATCACAGGTGATAAATTTCTTTTCTTTAGCCATTTTGTTTTGTATTTGTTTAATTATAACTTAATAGACACATATTTAATTATTAATAGAGGAATCCCAGCAACCATAGCGGAATCTGATTCCCATGACCTATCTCGGTGTTGTATCGTGCATAGATGATATCCGACTGGAATCGCTGCTTGGAGGGCGCCTTGGCATCGACGATACGGAACTTGAGCTTCTCATCGACGATGAAGTGGCAGTCGCGCGTGCCGGTGTTCACCTTGTGATCCTTCCACATCGCATTGACGAAGAAGGTCTCCATCGCCTCCTGCTTTTCCACCTTGATGGGGTAGATGGCATACATCAGGTTGGAGTTGTGGAGCATGATCTTGGCAGGCTTCTTGGGGAAATCCTGTCCGACGGGATAGATGAGATTCAGCAGGCGGGCATCGGTCAGATACTTGATATAGTTCATCACGGTGGCGCGACTGGTCTCGATATCCTGAGCCAGCTTGCTCACGTTGGGCGCTTTTGAGGGGCCTTCTTCGGCAATCTGGTAGAAGAGCTTCTTGATCTTGGTGAGATACTTCAGCTCAATCTGCTTGATGAGCAGGATGTCAACCTCGGTCATCATGTTCATCGTCTTCAGGAGGTTTTCCGAATAGTTGCGGTGCTCCTGGAAGAAGGGATAGAAGCCATGATGGATATAGTCCTGGAAGAAACGGTTGGGAGAGACCTTTGGCAGTATCTGCTTGATGATATGCTCGTGGTCTTTGAGGATTTCCTCCAACGTGTAAGCTCTGAATGAATTACCAGTGAGCAGATTGACGAACTCTCTGAAGGAGAAGCCGCGCAGGTTGTAGCTCTTGACGATGCCGTTGAGCTCGGGATTCTCGTCCTTCAGACGCATCACGCTACTGCCTGTGAACACAATCTTCAGGTTGGGGTAGAGGTCGTAGCACTTGCGCAGTTCCTGACTCCAGTCTGGCTGCTTGAAGACCTGGTCGATGAGCAGCACGCGGCCCCCGTGGTTGTAGAACTTACCAGCGAAGTCTGCGATGCCGTGCCCCTGGAAATAGAAGTTGTTCATGTTGATATACAGGCACTGCTTGTCGAGTATATCAAAATGCTCCTTGGCATATTGAAGCAGAAAGGTCGTCTTGCCGATGCCGCGCGTACCCTTGATACCGATCATACGATCGCTCCAGTTGATCTCGTCCATGAGGGTACGGCGTACTGGGTCATTCGTATGCTCTACAAGATATCTATGCGTCCTGAAAAATGCTTCCATTTCTGCTTGATTTGTTTTTAAACTTTTAAAAGTGGTGCAAAGGTAACACTTTTCTCGCAAATTGCAAAGTCTAAATAGCAAAATCTTGCTAAAAAGGCTTATTTTTTTGTTGTCTAAATAGCTAAAGCCGCAGAATATCAGAATTTATAGGCGACAGAAGCCATGAACCAGAGTCCTTTCTGAGGTATGAGCTTGGTGTTAGAGCCACTCTGACTGTATTGGGTGTTGAAGAGGTTGTGGACATTGAATCCAAGCGTCAGCTTGTTGAGTTTGTACTCGGCGCCCAGATCGACAATCACGCGTGGGTCCATGTCGCCTTTATAGATGGCTTGGGAAATATAGGCCGTGGCTTGCCGCATATGTTGTATCCACTCTGGGTCTCCTGCTGGGTACTTACTAGCTTCTTCCATTTCTTTGTTGGCTTGGGCTATCTTGACGATGTCGGCATTATAAGTCTCCTGCTTGCTCTTGAAGTTGATATGAGACGTGAACTTCAGCCGCTGTGAGACCTCCCATGCCAGTACGGCATTGGCCATAGCGACAGGCGTATTTCTGTTGCTGTCAATACCCGGCTGTTGGGCAAAGCCTGTTATGGTGACGTTGTAAGGATTCGACTTCAGGACCTTAATCCAGGAGAAGTTGAAGTCGGCCGTGAACCTGGATCGGCTGTAACTGGCCATCAACTCTGCTCCCACTGTGCGGTTCTGACCACCGTTCTCGTAGTCCATCACATTGGTGGAGATGGGGTCGTTGAGGATATTATAGAAGGTGTTGACTTCAAAGTTCAGTCCTTGTGCCCATCCATTCGCTGCGAAGGTGAGTTGGAAGGAGTGTGCCGTCTCAGGACTCAGCTCTTCATCTATGGCTTCAGACATATCACTTTCCAAGAGTCGTAAGAATGAATTGGACTTGCGGTAGAGGTAAGGTGCATCGACAAAGGCCTTCGAGTAGCTGAGTTTCACATTCCATTTCGGTTTCAGCAGGATCAGTGCCACACGGGGGGAGAAGACGTCGAGTTTCGTGGAGTCGTAGCGCAACTTGTGGTCGTAGCGCAGGCCGGCATTCAGGATCAGCGAGTGCCACTGGTGTTTCAGCTGGATGAAGGCATTGTAGCTGTTCTCTCTTCCCTTGCCACCTTCCTGCAGTCTGGGCATCTCGGGCGAGGCACTGGTGAAATCATAAACGACCTGGTAACGCACATCTTCGAGTCTGAAGTGGCTATATTGTGCGCCGAACGTGATGGACCCTTTGTGTGGCCCTTGTTTGATGTATGTGTAGTCGCCTTTAACCTCGGCACCATAACTGTAGTCCTGACCATTGATGTATCTGCCCATGCCGGAATATTTCTGGAAGAGATAGCGAAGGTCTTGTGGCAGATTAAGGGCTGTTCCGAACTCAGGCAGATTGCCGTCGTAGATGACCTGATAGTGAGTCAGGTCGGAATTATCATAGGTCAGTGATCCCTGAAGGTTCAGGCTCCCAAGCTTGCGTCCATAGCCGATTTCTGCATGGTGGGCATTCGTCGAGAAACTGGGCCTGATGCCATTGAAGGTGCGGTACCTCTCGCGGTCGTAGGTCGTAGCCAGCGTACTGATGGTGTAGGGCGACACTATCTGTGAGAAATGAGTGTCGTAGAGGAAGCGCAGGTTTTTCCAGTTCATCTGTACGCCAAAGTCATACGAGGGCTTTTCTCCGATATGGCCAATAGTGACGTAGGGGACTGGGGTGCCGTATTCGTCGGTTCGCTGTTCAGGTGTCCTGCTTTCACCGCTGTTCTTATAGATACTGCCCCAGATGAGTATGTCGATGTCGAAGTATCGTTTGCCGAAGGTGAGGGCACCTCTTAACTGGCCGTAGTTGCCGATGCCTGCTCTGGCTTCGACGCCATCCAGTTCGGCACCCTGCTTGGTGATGAGGTTCACCACCGCCGTGAGTGCCACACCGCCATAGAGTGAGGAGGCAGGACCTCGCAGCACCTCTATACGCGTCAGTTTCTCCAGGCCGATGCTGAAGTCGGGCGATGCGATATTCGTGCAGTAGCTGTTCAGGCGATGGCCGTTGAGCATGATGAGTATTTTCTCCTGTCCGTTGCTATAGATGCCGCGCATGGCGATGTTGATGTCGTCGTTGCAGTCCACGATGTGCATGCCGGGCACATAGGCTTCCAGTACTTCCTGAAGATTCCTGGCGCCAGAGTTGCGGATCATCTCCTCGGTGATCAGCGTGGCGGGCACAGGCACCTCGCCGAGGGATTCCTCCTGACTGGAGGCGGTGGTGAATGTGGTGGTGCGCCCCTTCTTGATCTGTTCCACAATCTCCGCGAATCTCATCGGATCCTGGGCAGAGACGGTGTAATAAGGCGATTCTGTCAGCAGCATCCCAGCATAGCGCTCGGCTTCCTCGGTGTGGTCATCAGCCAGATAGCAGAGCGACATCAGCCTGTAAGCACTTTCGCGAATGTTGCCCTTGAAATCCGAGAGATGCTCTTTCAGCAGGTCTCTTGCCTCTTCGAAACGGCCAATATGATAATCTTCCTCAGCCCGGTTGTAGATGGAGCGCGCATCGTTCTCTTGGGCTGTCATCGACAGTGCCAAGAGGGCTGCGGCGGCTGATGTCAGGATGCGTCTTGCTAGATTCATTTCTTAATGGGTATTGTGAAAGTAAATGTAGTGCCCTCGCCTTCTGTACTCTCAAAGGTGATCTTTCCGCCATGTCGGTTCTCGATGATGTCGCGGGTGATACCCATGCCCAGACCGGTACCTTGGCCTGCGGGCTTCGTGGTGAAGAAATTCTCGTATAGCTTCTGCTTCACTTCGTCATTCATGCCCTCACCGTTGTCGGCGATACTGATGATGAAGTCGCTACCTTGAGTCGCCACACGTACATTCACTTCGGGATGATAATCCGCTGGAGCGTCCTGCGATTTACGCCATACGGCGTAGAAGGCATTGTTGACGATGTTGAGCACGGCTCTTGTCAGATCTTGTGGAATGACCATCATGGGGGGCATGTCTTCATACTGCTCGTGGATCGCGATGTTGAATCCCTGGAAGTTGGCGCGCATGGAATGGTATCCAAGCCAGACGTATTCCTTCACCAGTTTGCAGATGTCCGACGGTACCATCATGCCTTCCTTGCCCCTTGATACGAGGAGGATGCCGCGTATGATACTGATGGCGCGCTCTCCGTGCTCATTGATCTTCTGCATGTTCTCCTTCAGGTCTGCGACGATGTCGTTCATATCTTCGCGGTCGTCTTCAGGAAGCTTGTCTGCGTTATCGTCAATGATCTCTATCAGGTCTTTCAGTAGTTTGTCAGACATCTTACTGAAGTTGATGACGAAGTTCAGGGGATTCTGTATCTCATGGGCGATACCGGCACTGAGCAGTCCCAGAGAGGCCAGCTTCTCCTGCTTCTTGAGTTGATCTTGCAGTTGTTCGATAGTCTGTTCCATATACTTAATCTTTAATGATAGGCAATGTTATTGTGAAATCAGCGAACTGATCCTTGACGGAGTTGACGGTGATGGTACCACCATAGCTCTGTATGATGTCATGACTCAGATATAGACCGATACCAGCGGCTTCGCCTGTGGTCTTGGTGGTAAAGAAGGGGTCGAATATCTTATCGAGGATGCTCTCTTCGATACCGATACCATTATCGTGGATGGTGATGACCAGCTGCGACGCTACGACTTCCGCCTTGAGAGACACCTCTGGGCTGTATCCGCTGCCTTTCGTGAACTTTTTCTCGGCGGCATAGAAGCTGTTGCCCAGCAAGCTCATGAATACTTTGCTCAGCAGTTCCGGATTGGCATTGACGAAGATGGGTTCTGAGGGATAATCGAAAACCACATTGATGTGCTGGGCTGCTATCTGCTTGCCGTAGTAGTTATCGACCATACTCTGATTGTGCTTGAACAGCGTGGTTACATCCGTCTTGACGATACCGCCACTTCTGTCTCTAAGCATCTCTTCCATCGCCTTCAGGGTGCGAGTCGTGTTCTGCCCGTGCTCGCCGACTTTCTGCAGATTGCCTTTGAGCATGCCCAGTACGTCGATGGTATCTTCGTAATTGTCTTCGCTCATGTGTTCTTTCTCGTCTTCGATGTTGGCCTCCACGTCTCTCACCAGTCCTTCTGAGAGTTTCGAGAAGTTGTTGATATAGTTCAGCGGGTTTAGGATACGGTCGATAAGGCCTTGGGTAAGTTTACCGACGGTAGCCAGTTTCTCCTGACGTATCAGCTGGTTTTGTGCACTATGGAGTTCGTTGAGCGTTAATTCGAGACTTTCAGACTTCTCCTGAATCTCATCCTTCTGCTTGACGATTTCGGCGGTGCGTTCTTGTACTACCTGCTCCAGTCTCAGCTTCTCTTTCTGCAAGATGCGGATGCGCATCTTATAAATAAGGTATAGGATGAAGCCTGCTGCCAAGAGGTAGAGAATAATCATATACCATCTCAGGTAGAAGGGGTAGGAGATGCTGAAGCTGAACTCTGTGGTGTCGGTCTTATGGCCGAAGGCGTCGAGTCCTTCCACTCTGAACGTATAATCACCATAGGGAAGGTTATAGAAGGAAATATGCTGTTCTGTTGTCCAGGCGCTCCATCGTCCGTCGTTGAGCTGATAACGGTAGTAGGCCATATTGACGATGGGGATATTGTTGAGTGCGTAGGTGAAGTGGATGTTTCGCTCCTTGCTGTCCAATATTATTTCTTCTGGTATGGGGCCGAATCCTCCCCAGAGGATGGTGTCGCTTCCAAGACCGATGGAGCGGATGTGCACCACAGGTTTCATCAGGAAGGCAGGATCCTTCACATCGGTGTCGATGATGGAGAAGCCCTTGTTGTTGCCCAGCCACAGCTGATGACCGTTGTGGAGTATGGCGCTGATGGTGTTGCCCTTGAAAGGGTAGAGGTAGTCGAGATCCTTCACTTCCTTTCCGTTTCTCCATGCGTAGAGTTGTGTACCTTCATTATTCGTCAGCCAGGTGATGTCTCCGTCAAAATAGGAGAATTGTGGGAAGGGGATGGGGTAAGTGGCCAAGGCGTCGATGGCGCGAATGGTGTCGGCAAACTGCACCAGTACTGCCGTTGACTCTTTGGCACTCTCGTTATAGGGTATGAATTTCTTGTCTGAATTCTGGCGCATCACCTGGCCGTACACATTCTGTATCCAGATGTCCCCATGCTTGTCGCAGATGACGGCTGACACCTTCTCCAGATTGCAGACCTTCTTTCTGTTCTTGCCGTCGGGGGTCATTGTGAATAGTCCGCCCATCTCTCCGCTGTAGATCACATCGCCCGCATCATATACGGAGAGTGCTCCTTCTGACGAAATGAGCGAGTAAGTGCCGTTGGGCTTGATGAGGTAGATACCTGTGGCCGTTGCAGCCAGCAGTCTGTCGCTTGATGCAGAGAGTTCCCAACAGGCAAAATTGCCGAGTCCCACATTCACGAAATGTGTACCCTGCAGCCTGAACAGACCGTTGAGTGTGCCGGCATAGATGTTATCTTTGAATTTTGTAATGGAAATCACGCCCTCAGACAGACCGTCATTGTTGGTGAAGTGAGAATAAGCAGAGGGCAGGGCTATTGCGAATATACCGTTGTCCATAATCCCCCAAAGCGTACCGTGATGGTCGTATTTGATGTAGGTGATATTGTTGTTCGGCATACTTGTTGCCTCATTCAGTGCATAGAGGACTCGTCCGTTCTGGTCTGAGATAAATAACCCATGTCCTTTCCTGACAGTAGCAGTCAGACCATTGTCGAGCGGTTCACTTACCAGTGTGTCTGTCAGGGCTTCGACCTTACCTTTTTCTATAAGGGCGTCGGAATCAATGATGTCTGTCAGACCAGCGGTGATAACCTGATCTCTCACCTTCTCCTTGAGTTTGATCTGATTGTTTGTTATTTCGTAGATGTTGCCATTGTTCGAGATGAAATAGATGACACCATTGTCTTCCTCCCAAATCTCAAGGATCTCACCTTTTATATTATGTCGCTTTCCCAAGTCTTGAAGGGCTAAAGTGCCGTTGGGCTCAACAACGACTTTGCCGAAGAAGTTATAACCACCCGTCCAGACATTACCTTTAGAGTCGCAAAATACGACGGTAAGACGACTGAGGCCTGGCGTGTGAAGTATGCGCCATCTGACGTTGTCGTAATAAAGCAGACCTTCGAAGTTGGCCACATAGACGATACCGTTCTTGTCAATATCCAAGTCGAAATTCATGGCATGCGCCTTATAGTCATCTGTATTGAAATGACGCATGAAAGGCAATCCCTGGGCCAAAGCCGTTAAGGAAAGCAGCAGGATGATGCAGCTGATGAACACTCTTTTCATGGGCGTTCCTCCTTTCTTCCCGTTTTCACGATAGGCTCGTACTCGACATTCTCACCGATATAGTAGTTCCATTCTGTGGGTGTGAAGTTGCGCTTTACCTGTGCCTTGACATTCTCGATAATCTTGGGCACGGAGATAAGCACCTCAGAGAGGTTTCCTCGCTGGTCGCCTATCCACATGTGTTCCTTTGACGGGTCGAAGGTGAAGCACTGAATCCAGTTCCCCTGATTGACCAGCGTCATCGGTTCAATCTTCTCACCACTGATGTTCCACAGGTTGACGGTTCCGTCGTAACTTGATGAGTAGACGTGGTTGAAGTTGATTTTGATAAACGAGATGCGTGACCGATGACCGACGAGTGTCCTTACCTTGCCGTTCTTGTCTATTACATAGAGCATGCCGTCGCTCATACCGTAGGCTTGCAGGCCCGATCCCTTGGAACTCGCAAAGGCAGTGATGCGTCCCTTGACAGGTGTCTTCTTGGTGATGATCTTGTTAATAGACTCCACAATATGCATCCTTCCCTGATCGTCAAAGATGATAGGTTTGTAGTCAAAACGATTCGTGAATGTGACATTGAAATCCAAATTGCGTGTCTCCTTCACGGTGTTGGTCTTCGTGTCGAAGAGGGCCAATTGCTTCTCACCTATGATCAGAAGGTCGGTGGATTTTTCTAATTGCTGAATCTTGATCGGATGTCTGATGGTCTCCAGCGGTATCATAGTGATTTTCTTGCCAGCCTTCACTGCCATGTAGCTGTTGCGGCTAAGCGCGTAGAAGTGTCCGTTCTTCGGGTTTACATAGACATCGCGGAAGTCATATTTGCTGTCTTTCAACAACTCCATTGTACGGAGATTCCTGCCGTTCTTCTGATGCATCATGATCTCGCCATAGGAACTGACGGAGACCAGCAAGTCGTCGGTGTTAGGCATGAAATCCAAGTCTGTGATGGGACCTTGATGCTTAGGCCAGTTGTTCGAACTCTGGCTTGAGAGTGCGATGGCCTGGTAGATAGCAGGATAGTACATATCACCATGATAGCGTTTGGTGTATTCATATGCCAAGTCGCTCAGCATAGCTGCCAGTTCTCGGTTGCCTGCATAGAACTGTGTCGTAGCTTGTGCACCGAGCGACCTGCCAAGAGCCAGAAAACTCAATGTGTCGGCGACGCTCTTGGAGTACTCTGCCTGTTGTCGCTGTAAGTCGGCTTGTATGCGCTGATACTGGGCTTGTTCGTAGGCGTCGATGGCTTTATGCTCTGAAGCCAAGGCCTTCTGCTGTGCCAATACAGCATTCCTGCGCTCTTGTTCTGCCAGTTCTCGCTGTTCGATAGCCTCAAGACGTTGTTCGTCGGAGAGTTTCATCTGCTGATAGGTGATTTCCTCCATCTGATTACTGATGCTCTTCAGCACAGCCGAGCGCTTCTCCTGTCGTTCCAGTTCAGTCATTTTTTGCTTCATCTCATCCACGAGCTTGTCTGTGGTGAGCCAGCCCCAAATGCCTGATACTGATGTACAAACCAGCAGGCCTCCAATCGCGTATTTTATAATACTACTCGTCTTCACGCCATCCTATGAGATTGTTCTTACTTCACTCGTTTCAAAGCGAACAACGTGATGTCGTCACTCTGTTCCATTTCACCCACAAAGGAAGCAACATCAGCTTTAACAGAGTCGATAATCTGCTGACAATTCTGACCAGAACATTTCTGCAGCGATGCAATTAAGCGGTCGTCGCCGAACTCCTGAAAGTCTTTGTTCATGGCCTCATTCACACCGTCGGTAAACATCACGAGTGTCTCGCCAGGTTCCAATTTCATATTGACGTCGTGATAGGTCATGTCTTCAAGAGCGCCCACCAATGGATCTTGTGGCATAGGCAGTTCCATAGCCGTCCCGTCTGCTTTGAGGACGATGGGGGGATTGTGGCCTGCATTACAGTAGGAAATCTCACCCGTACTGATGGTATAGATGCCATAGAAGACGGTTACGAACATACAATCTACCGATTCTGTGGCTAACAACTTGTTGGAGTAGGTGATACAGTCAGAAGGATTACCTCCCCTGATTCCTGTAGCCCTAATGAGTGTGCGGCTGACAGCCATGAAAATAGCTGCGGGAATGCCTTTTCCGCTTACGTCGGCAATGGAAAAGCCAATATGGTCGTCGTCGATGCGGAAGAAATCGTAGAAGTCGCCGCCAACATCTTTTGCAGCATGCATGGAAGCTGCAATGTCCAGCTGCTGGGCATTCTCGGGGAATGGTGGGAAAATACGCGGCAGAATGGCTTGCTGTATCTCGCTGGCTATGGCAAGGTCGCCTTTCAGTGATTCCAGCTGTGCGCTGTCCTTCTGCATGTTCTTGATGTACTTGATATGTTCGATGGCCTTCTTTATCGTCAGGCTCAGGTCGTCGAGGTCAATGGGCTTGGTAGCGAAGTCAAAAGCACCATTGTTCATTGCCTGACGGATGTTCCCCATGTCGCCATAGGCCGACACCATGATACACTTCAAGGCAGGGTTGCGCATTTCGTTAATCTTCGTCAACAAGGTCAGACCGTCCATCTCTGGCATGTTAATATCCGAAAGGATGATGTCGAAGTCCTTATGCTTAAGCAGCATGGCCAGGGCTTCCAGTCCGTTATGGGCAAAGTGGAATTCGTATTCTCCTTTACGGATCTCTCTTCTGAAGTATTGGGTGAGCAATAACTCCAGGTCAGTTTCGTCATCTACACTGAGTATCTTTACAGGCATTGTTTTGGATTTTTTAATTATATAATGTGCAAAAGTAAAGGAAAAAAACGAGATAAGCAAATTTTTGTGCATGAAAGTGCTATTTTTTTTTTACCTTTGCCGCCAGAATGATGATATTGCACGTTTTTAATCCTGAACACGACCTGGCTTTGGCTGCGAATTTGTCGAATTTCACGGCGCCTCATGCAGGGCGTCAGCTCCGGGCTGATCTTGGCTTCCTGCCTGCTTTGTGGGCAGGCGATGATGATGTGGTGCTTGTTGGTAATACAGAGGATGCAGAGCGTTGTTACCGTCGGTTCATGCGTCGCCCATTTAATCGCTTCGTCAGCAGGGAGCAGTTGTCTGAGCTCCCGCTTACGGGAGTAGATGCTTGGGGCTGGGATCAGGCTATATGTTCTGAACTCGTGCGCTATGGTGTCAGCAAGTCGCTCATGCCCGATAATCTTCACATGATCCGTGAACTGTCTCATCGCTCCACTGCGATGCGTATACTGTCAGGGTTGCAAGGTGATGGCATCATTGGTGAGGCTGTCATGTCTAATCCTGAGGGGATTCCAGAGTTGCTGACGAAGTGGGGGAAGATAGTGGTTAAAGCCCCTTGGAGTAGTAGCGGACGGGGGGTTAGATTCCTTGACAAAAGTATGAGTCCTCAGGATCATGGGTGGATAGAGAATGTAGCCAAGCGACAGGGTAGTGTTATGGTGGAGCCTTACTATGCTAAGGTGAAGGATTTCGGAATGGAGTTCTGGTATGATGGAGAAGGTCATACGAGCTATCTGGGACTTTCACTTTTCCAGACTTCTAACGCTGCTTATACTGGTAATATTCTTGCTGATGAAGACTTTAAAATGGATTATATAAGTCGTTATATACCAGTAGATTTACTTCGCTCTGTTAGAGAAAATATTTGCGTATTGACAAGTGCTGTGTTCTGCCAATACTATAAGGGGCCATTTGGCGTTGATATGATGGTGGTGGCGCGTGAAGACTGTAACGGATTTATGCTTCATCCATGTGTCGAGATTAATCTCCGTCGTACGATGGGACATGTAGCACTTCATCTTTCCAACTTGGTAAGTGGATTACCAAAGGTTATGCAAATAGAGTGTAACAATGTTTACAAAGTCAGATTACAAAGACTATGTGATATCAAAGACAAATAGTATAAAAATAGAAGATATGGGAACACTTGACATTATTGCAGTAGTCGCTTTGGTAATTATTGGCGGCTTTATTTACTGGAACAAGACCAAGGGATAGATCCTTCTCCTATTGGCGTTTGAATTCCAAGGTTTTAGGCAGTTTCTGCCATTTCCCGTTCTTGGGGACTTTCAGTGTACTTCCCTCTATCTGCTTCAGGCGGTAGAGGGAATCATTTTCATAGGTGAGAGTTGCTATTAAGTCCTCGCTGCCGAAGTCGTTGATCATGGCAATCTTGGCTTCGTTGTCCATCACGTTGGCAGAGGTGATGACCCAGCAGAAGGAATTGTGCATCTTGCCGAGGTATCCTGGCAGTTGTCCGTAGAGTTCCTGTCCGGGAACGGTGATAGACTCATCGTAGAAGTCGATTCTAAGATAGACTTCATATTCTTTATTATAAATGTACGCGCGAAAAGGCTTTTTGTCGTTCTGACCCATAGCAGGCAGAGCGAGGAGGATGGCAAAAACAAACGAAATTAACTTGTTCATACTCATGTTGTTTCTTAATTGCTTACAAAGTTACTAATCTAAATCATTATTTGCTCATTTTTACCAAAAAAATTAGGAATAAGATGCGGGTTTTTAGAAATATTTAAGTAACTTTGCGGCCAATTATAGTTAAAATATGGCAAATAAGCAGTTAATGCCAGACTACATCTTCGAGTCAAGTTGGGAAGTCTGCAACAAAGTAGGGGGAATCTATACAGTCCTTTCGACACGTGCCAAAACCCTA
>OMZO01000055.1 GCA_900315525.1 uncultured Prevotella sp.
CTTCAGGAGCTGCTCGATGTTGATAAACTCGGCCTTCTTCAGGAACTCGCGGCTTGAGATGTTCTCCTCCGTAGTCTGCTCGGGCAGGAATCGGATGTGGAGAGCCTTCAGGTGCTTGTTCACATTGAAATCCTTCTTCAGCGCGCCGTTCTTCTGGTTCTCGAGGGTGCAGTAGAAGGTGCCGAGCCCCTCAATCTTTACCTTCTTCGACTCCAGCAGCATCTCAACAAGACAGCTGCGGAACTTCTCCAACACGCCGTAAACGACGTCGGGGGTGTAGATGCTTCCGTGTTCCGAGATGTGGTTAGCCAGCTTGCGCGTGTTCAGCGTCTCGAGGTTCTTGATCTGTGCGTACCACTTGCCGAAAGCTGCACTGAACGAATTCTGGTTCTGTTTTACTTCATACAAAATCTTTGCCATAGTGCTTAAATGTGTTTTACATAGTATTAGATTCACTTGCGGCCAGCTACATCGGGTGACCGACTTCCCGCTTTGTGTCTCTCATGATTGACAATGCAAAGGTACGAAGATCATCTCATACTTCCAAATTTTTCCCTTCAATTTGGGGCAGTTTTAAGCACGAATTTGATGAATTTGAACGAACCGTAATTTCGAGCCCTCGAATCCGTATTTTTCGGCCATCGTGTATTACTTTTCGTCGATAGCAGGCAGGTTGAGCCTTAGCAGGATGACAAATGACAGATGACAGTTATTGAAAAAACGGTAAACTTATGGATTAATATTATATATATTATAATATATATAATATTAATACTATTTTCTTCTCCAATTCAAAAAACTGTCATCTGTCATAACTGTCATGAGTCATTCCATTTTTTTGCATTTTTTCACCGCGAAAGGTATTCTTTTCGGAAATTATTTTGTATTTTTGCATCGTCTATGCCCACGCTTCGGCTGGAGAGGGCAGTGACACGACATATTGGAATAAGCGTCATTGATGCTTTGTTAAGACATAAATCGATATGATAAAGAATATAATCGAAAACAATAAAGAAGTGAGACCCAACAGCGGGGTGATGGAACTCCTGCACAGAGACTTTGCTGACTGTTTTAATAGTGAGGGGAAGTTCGACATGGCAAAGTTCGAGTCTTTGATATCAGACAAAGTGGACTTGGTTAAGGAGAATCAGGGCTTCGATTTTCTGGGCAAAAGCTATGCCAGGATGCTGACAGGTATGGAGTCGACGACGGTTATTGTCCCAGACGAAGTACATAATCGTGAGCCACAAAACATCAACAGTGAGAACATATACATCAGTGGCGATAACCTTGACGCACTGAAACACCTTGCCAAATCGTATGCCGGAAGGGTGAAATGCATCTATATTGACCCACCGTATAATACAGGTTCGGATGGGTTTGTCTACAATGACAAATTCAAGTTCACGAAAGAAGAATTAGCTGAAAAACTGAACATTGACGAGGAGATAGCTGAGCGTATTCTCGGTTTCAACGATGGCAGTACGTGCAGTGATGCCGCGTGGCTGACATTCATGCTGCCTCGCCTGCAGAAGGCAAAGGAAATGCTGACGGATGACGGTGTTATCTTTATTTCCATAGACGACAATGAGCAGGCCAACCTGAAACTGCTGTGTGACGAAATCTTTGGGCCGGAGAATTTTATAGGTTGCATACCCAGAATAACAAAGAAAAGTGGCAAGTCTTCTGAAGCGATTAACAATAATCATGATTATGTCTTAGTTTATTCGCGAACAGAATCTCCACTTTTTTATCCTTTAAAGCATAATGATGCTGGGTTCAAGAACAAAGATGAGTTTTTCGAGAAAAGGGGCTATTACAAATTAAATCAGACTCTTGATTATGATAGTCTCCAATATAGTGATAGTTTGGATTATCCAATAGAACTCGATGGCGAAACCTTCTATCCAGGCGGATCAAAGGAAGATTTTGACGAAAGAAAGTCGGGCAATCATGACCGTGCAGATTGGGCTTGGAGGTGGAGCAAGAAGAAGTTTGACTTTGGCCTCGCTAATGGATTTATAGTGGTAAAGAAATCAAGGAACGGCTCACGGATTTATACAAAGACCTACCAGAAGGCTTTCATTGAAGACAAGGAAGACGGCGATGGGTATTTCATTGATTATGGAGAAAGGACAACAGGGTTGTCGACACTCGAATTCACCGACAATATCTATTCCAATGACAATGCTACAAAAGATGTCGCTAAAACATTGGGAAAGAAAATCTTTGATCACACTAAACCTATTGCACTGATAGATACTATTTGCGACCTATGCTTAGATAAGAACGACATTTTAATGGATTTCTTTTCTGGCTCTGGCACTTCTGCAGAAGCATTGATGTGGAATAATGCGTATAGTAAGGGGAAGAGGAACAATAAGTATATACTTGTCCAATTGCAAGAAAAGGTAAAGCCCGGGACTAAAGCGTACAATGCCCCTAATGATTATAGGACGATAGATCAAATTGGAATGTCACGCATAAAAAAGGCGACCCAATTGATAAAGGATGAAACGCATGCTGATGGCGACTTCGGCTTCAAGCACTACACGCTCCAGGAACTGCCTGAAGAAACCATTGATAAGCTGAAAGAGTTTAAGCCTCTTGAATTTGTGGGAGCACCAGAGATGCTGAAGCTCATGGGCGGCAAGGAGGCTGTGCTAACTACGTGGCTGTGTGATGACCACTACGGATTGGGAGTAGAATTGCAGCACATAAAACTCGGCAGATACACAGCCTACTATATAGACAAGCACCTGTATCTGATTGATGAAGGCTTTGACGAGCAGGCTATGACTGGCCTGATGGAGAAATATGAGCGTGATGTCATGGATTTCCATCCAGCCACCATTGTCGTTTTCGGCTATAGTTTCTCACTGGCTGAAATGCTGATGTTGAAAAAGAACATTCCTGCACTCAAAGACAATGAGAGCGGCACAAACATAACGGTTGACGTAAGATATTAAGCGGAGAATACTATGGATTTACTGTTAGAAACAGGACTTGAGCACCAGGAGAAGCCTGTAGAACTTATTGCCAACTTGTTTTCTGAACTTGGTATAGCTCAAGAGCGTAAGTACTATGAGAATCCTGTGTTCGACTTTGCGTCAGAAGAGTCAACTGCTACGTTGAAACGGCGGGTGGAAAGAACGCAACGGAATGAAGGGATTGTTGACTATGCAGGCTACGATGCTGCAGGAGACTATCTCTCACTTGACATTAAGATGGAGACTGGTACGGGTAAGACATACGTCTATACTCACATCATGTATGAGTTGTTCAAGCGGTATGGCATCAACAAGTTCGTCATCATCGTTCCCACTCTGCCCATCAAGGCAGGTACAAAAGACTTTATTTCAGACCCATACGTCAGACGGCATTTCAGAGACGAAAGAGGGTACAAGACTGATATTGATCTCTGCGTCCTTAAAGCCAGCAATAACAGCAGCAAGAAAAAGAAGGGAAGGAATCTTTTCCCTGGCGAAGTGCGTAAATTTGTGGAAGGAACACTCCACGACAACAAACGAATCTACGTACTTCTTACAAACATGGCCTTGCTCACATCAGGCAAGGTGCTGAAAAGCACCAAGTACGACAGTGGCGTGGAAGGCTTTTACAAGCCGTTTGAGGCAATAGCCGCCACCCATCCGTTCGTGCTAATAGACGAGCCGCACAAATTCAAGGAGAGTGGTAAAACCTATCAGAGTATAACCGACAATCTGAAGCCCCAGTGCATCATCCGTTTTGGTGCAACATTTCCAGAGCACTCAGCAGGCAGGGGACAAAAGGCAGTGAAAGACTATCATAACCTGCTATACGACCTAAATGCTTATGAATCCTTCAGGCAAAACCTTATCAAGGGTGTTGCCAAGGAGCATGTGGGGTCTGAGGATAGCAGGATTGGCAAGGTAAAACTGACAGAGTTTGAAGGCGGCAGACCAAACTATGCAAAATTCACTTTGTCAGACAATAAAGGGAAAATCAAGAAACATTTCACGCTCTCTGTGGGTGACTCCCTCAGCCAGATAGACGAGGCTTTCAACGGCATTAGCATCACAGGCATCAGTAAGAAATTTGTAACGCTTTCCAACGGCAAAGACCTGAACAAGGAAGAGTCGTTCTTTGTTGATTCTTATAGCGTGTCGTATCAAGAGCAGATGATGTCCCTTGCCTTGAAACGGCATTTTGAGATTGAGAAGGAGAATTTTGAACGTTCGCCAAAAATTCGGACGCTTGCCTTGTTCTTTATCGAAGACGTTGACTCGTTCCGAGACCGTGAAGATGGTACTGCCCCATGGCTACGAGAGAAATTTGAGAATATACTTAAACAGCAAATAGAGCATGAGCTTCGTCAGCCCATATCTGACGAATATCGCAATTATTTGGAAGCATCGTTCAGCGATTTGCATGCCTGTGCTGGAGGCTATTTCGCTCGTGACAATCAGGATACTGACCAGAATATAGCCGACGAGGTTGATGAAATCTTGAATGGAAAAAAGAAATTGCTCCAATTCAGACGCGAGGATGGCAGTTGGAACACACGCCGATTCCTCTTTTCAAAATGGACGCTGAAAGAAGGTTGGGACAACCCTAATGTGTTTACAATTTGTAAGCTTCGCTCCAGTGGTAGTGAAATCAGTAAGATGCAGGAAGTTGGGCGTGGTCTCCGCTTGCCTGTAGATGTCACTGGCCGCAGAGTGAAGGGCGAGGACTTTATGCTCAACTATATCGTTGACAAATCGGAGGCAAGTTTTGCAAGCGAACTCGTGGCAGAGATCAATGGAGAAATGCAGACAAGTAAGCAGTTCGGGAAGTTCTCTCTTGCCGATTTCAATGAACTCGCAGATAAGAGAAACACTAACGTCATCATGCTTTTGGCTGAAATTAAAGACATGATTGATGTTAATGGAAGCCTTATTGTGGTCAAGAAGGAACACATGCTGGATTTCCTGAACAAGTTTCCTGAATTGCGGCCTAAGGATTACAATCCTGGAAAGGTACATGATAGGAACAAAGAGCGTAAGGAGCCAATCCGGATCAGACAGGAAAAGTTCAGCGAGATTGCGGAGCTTTGGAAGAAAATAACCACAAAATATATACTTTCATTCCAAAGTCAGATTGGCGAGCTTCTTGAAAAAGAGTTACCAGGCCTGTTGCTATTTACCGATGACATTCACGTGACAAGTGAACGTGTAAAGTTGGAAGCCCAGCAAGATGGAATGGGGATTGCCCAAGATACAGGATATGAAATACCGGTCATTAGCCGTCATATCCCATACGGAGAGTATCTTCGCCGGCTAAGTAATGCAACAGCCGTACCTATCTCCATCATTCATCATGCAACCACTGAATACGCAAAAACGCATGAGGGTGAAGATACGAAGAGGTGGTTCAGCGAGTACTCGCTTAACAAGAACATTCAAACCATATACGACTGGTTTGCAATGAATCTGATGGGCAAGTTCAATTATTCGAAGACCGACTTTATCCCTAAAGACACGAAGTTGACCTATGATGGCAAGCCGAATCAAACCATCAAGGCGGGGTTGATTGGTGTGAATATCGAGAAGGATGTCAGCCCTCTGGAAACATATCTCTATGATACCGTTGCCTATGACTCCCCGTTAGAGAGAGATAACATCATCAACAAAGTTGAAATCGCAAAGGTTACGGTGTTCGGCAAAATACCACGCAGTAGCATTGCCATACCTACGATTGCAAGTTCGAGCTATAGTCCAGACTTCATGTATGTCGTAGAACGCAAAGACGGCAGTAAAGAGCTGAATCTGGTCGTTGAAACGAAGGATGTAAATAGCTTGGAAAATGACCTCCGCCCAGAAGAGAAGGTTAAGATAGCCTGTGCCAAAGTTTTCTTCAAGTGCATGCAAGAAGCGGGCGTAAATGTGCATTATCGAACACAGATTAAGTGTGAGAAGATAAGTGATGTAATTAAGAAAATTATCGAAGGCGAAAATAGGCAATAAAAGTTGCATCAAGGATATGGACTACTTAGAGTACAAGGGCTACAAGGGTAGCGTGGAATATAGCCGGGAGGACAACTGCCTGGTGGGTAAGGTGCAGGGCATGTGCAAGGACTTGATAGCTTATGAGGGGCAGACGCTCGACGAACTCAGGCTGGACTTCGAGGTTGGTATCGACAGCTACATCGAGGGCTGCAGGGCTGACGGCGTGGAGCCTCAGAAGCCTTATAGCGGCAAGCTGAACCTGAGGATGCCATCTGAACTGCATTCGCGCGTAGCGGCTTTCGTGGTTGCATCGGGTACGACGATCAACGACTTCATCAACCGCGCCATCTGCAACGAACTGAACAAGGTGGCGGCAATATAGGGATTTACAATCTTTAACGCAAAATTCTCTCCCGTATCTGCTTATTGATGCGGGATTTTTTGTACCTTTGCATCTTGCTATGAATATGACGCCAGGTGAATTTATGGAACTCCAGAATGGCTTGAATGCCAAGGATATACGGATTGCCCAACTGGAGACGGAGGTCGCGCAGCTGAAAGCTGAGCGTGACCTTTGGAAGGAGCGTGCCCTTGCCTACTGTGGCAACGCATCGGCAGCGGAGAGAACCCCTGGGGGAAACCGCTTTATCGTCATATCACGGCATAAGCTGAGGTCGCTGCTGGAAAAGATCCGTAATGTGAAGGTATTGTCGCTGGTGGCTTTCGTGCTGCAGAAGGCCCTTCCCAACGAAGCCGATGCCGAGGAGTATAAGGCCCTCAGCGAGGTGATGCCAGTCCCCGAGTTGCCCAACCTGTCGCTGACTGCCGACGGCGATATCGAGGTGAATGGCGACTGGAATGACGTGCACGACAATGAGGCAGTGAACTTCTAAAAGTACAAAGGCTGATGGCAGGAAACAATATCTATGTATAGGGGTCGTATATTGACATACACGACAACCAGAATGTGTATCTGAGCGTGGACAAGGCTCAGGTACGAGTGGCCGACAATGGCGCTGAGGTGACAGAAGAGGTAAGCAAGGTGGAATCGCGCGACACAAGCAAAACGTCATCCCCAGCAGCACCAGCCCCGCTGACTGCCAACCAGAAAGTGACGGCATGTTTTGAGCATGGACTGCTGACCGCGGGTAAACCGTATAATCAGCTGTTCTGCCTGATGGCAGCCATGATAGCACGTCGCATTCTGACAGACACATCTGTGCCAGCCTTTGTCAGGATGGTGGCCGCATCCTGTCCTGCATTGCTGCAAAACGGCGCAACGGAGGAAAACTATATCGGGGCTATCAACGACCTGACACAGAAGAGCCGCTATAGTTTCGCCAACTACATCACCGACCAGAAGACCATGACAGACTTCATCAAGAGCTGCTACCCACTGACAAGCACAGGAAAGGAACGTAAGGACAGTCTGCTGATGGTGGCAAAAACGAACGATATTTTCCTTTTCCTCAAAGAAGACTGAGAGGCTTCTGTCCGAGGCTTCCGAGAGAAAGTTTCCTAAACCTTCCGCTCCTTCCGAGTCGGAAGGTTTATTGTATTCAGACGTTTCTGCTGTTGTTGGAAACGCGCTAACTTTGCACTGTCAAACAATTTAAAGCCCACTGAAAAGGCAGTGGGGTGCTGAGACGGAGCGAAGGTAGTTTTCACGTGAAAGATGGCCATCGGACTGCTGGAACTTCTTCGAAGCCGAATCAGCAAAAAGATGAACACAACAAAAGGCAATTACAAGCAGCAGATTCTGCACGACGTGCAGATGGACACACAGACTACATTCATGAACAACGGCGACATCAACATCTTCCCATGTGTGTGGGAGCAGGATAAAGCACCAGTGACAGCTGATGGCAAGGGGCTGGTTCGCTATCGTGCTGGGGTGATGGTGGAAGAAGACGGAAGGACTCGCATGAAGCGTTATCACGACGGACTGAACGGCCCGAAGTATGAGACGCTCTTCCAGACAGCCCATGCTGATGTGAAGCGTACTCGCGAGATGAACCACGGACAGCGCGGATGTCTGAAGGTGGAGTTCAGATTTCCCCGCCGCTATCCACTCTCGTTGATGAAGAGCCTCTTCTATCAGGAGTCCGAGGAAATCATGGCCTATTTTAACTCAAGAAAGGAGGAAACAGTATGGTAAACCGACAGATAGCACTGAACACCAAGCATTTCTCTGACAAACAAAAGAATAATCGGGGGTATGCAGAGACCCAAACTGGGGAGCAGCTTGACGAGCTGCTCCGCCAGGAGTGGCTTCGTCGCGATGTAGCAGACATTCGTGCCGGTAAGGAGGAGAAAAAGGACTGGTTGCCATTCATCTGCCCTCACTACACGGCATTCAAGGACAACCATCGTGCACAGGATTGCATCCTGCCCGAAGCCTTCACCTTTATGACGTGCGTGGATATAGACAACCCTAAGCTGGTGCGCGGGGCCTTTGAGAAAGCGTTGGAGGTGAACAAGGACGACATGTCGGAGTGGCACGATATGGTGCTGCGTGAGGCTTATTCGGCTCGTGGCAAGGGCCACATTTACATCCGCATTCCCAAGGGCATGACCATCGAGGAAGCACAGCGCAGTTTCTGCGAGGAAATCGGTTTTAATGCCGATGAGTTGCTTGACTCGTCGTGTTTCACACCCGAAAGGTACATTTATATAACAGGCATAGATCAGGAAGTTTTCCGCTCTGAGCATTGGCTGGAACCCATCGAGGGCGAAGAGTTGGAGGAACGTCGCGAGGCTTATCTGCAAAGAGGGCTTGATGTCGATGGAAGGCCGCTGGTGAAGCCTGAAAACATCGCTACGCCTGCTATTGCCGTGAGCACTACAGATGACATCGTTGAGGCTGATGCGCGTACATTATATATCTTTGATGCTTGCATGAAAGAGGCGGAGTTGACACCCGATGTGCTCATCGTGGAAGGTCATAGGCATGAGGCGCTGAAAAGCATCCTCTCTGTGGGGGCTACCCAGTTGTTGAAGAAGTCGGAGTTGATGGGTGTGTTGCAGGTACGCATGGCGCAGAACTGGCAGGACAAGAATATCCAGCAGTTGGTGGATGATTTCTACTCGAAATACTATGACCCTAATCAGAAGATGTCACAGTTTCAGCGCAAGGTATTGGCCAAAAGCCTGAAGATGGTTAAAGCAGAGCCAGCAGACAATCAAGTGGCAATAAATGGTCATTCAACATCTATGACCACTGAGCCTGCCTTGCCACCAGAGATGCCGAAGAAACTGCCGAAAGTGGTACAGCTGCTAGTTTCAAGAACCCCCGATGTCTATAAGCCTGCTGTGGCTCACGCTATCTTTCCGTCGCTGGGTGCTCATCTGTGGAAGGTACGTTTCCCGTATATCGACAATGTGATGCACGAAGCCACGTTTATGAACGTGCTGATGGCTGGAACGGGAGCCGGTAAGGATTGTATCTCGCAACCCATCAACCACATCATGGCCGACATCCGCAAGCGTGATGCTGAGAACCTGAAACGAGAGGCCGACTGGAAGAAAGAGGTAAACTCGAAAGGCTCTAATAAAGACAAACGCCAGCGTCCAGAAGGGCTTGTCATCCAGGAGGTTGACCCAGACATGACCAATCCTGCCTTCGTGATGCGTATGGCTGAGGCCGACGAGCATTTCCTCTATACGAAGATGAACGAGATCGACCAGTTTGATGCCCTTCGCGGTTCGGCTCGTGGTTCGCAGCAGTTTCAGATTATGTGCCTGGCTTTCGACCCAGACAACCGTTACGGTCAGACGCGTGTAGGTACGCAATCGGTCACGGAAAAGGTCTGCATCCGATTCAATTGGAATGCAGCCACAACTATCCAAAAGGGACAGCGCTATTTCCGCAACGTATTGACCGACGGCCCAATCAGCCGCATCAACTTCTGCACCATCCCTGAGCGTGAAATAGGAGCAGACATGCCCGTCTATGGCACGTATGATTCGAGTTTCGACGAAGAGCTGCGCCCCTTTATTGACCGCCTTTGTCGAGCTGCTGGGGTAATAGACTGTCCGCAGGCTTTCCGTCTGGCAAAACGCCTGAAAGATGAATGTGCCGAGTTTGCCCGTCTCTCACAGTCGAGAGTGTATGAGAACCTCTCGTTCCGAGCCAACGTAATCGCTTATCTGAAGGCTTGTGTGCTCTACATCTGCAACGACTACAAATGGTCTCGCGAGATTGAGGATTTTGTCCGTTGGAGCCTTCTGTATGATATGCATTGCAAAATGACATTTTTTGGCGAGGCTATCGAGAATGCTAACCGTAGTGCCGACGAGCAGACAGGCCGTCGCGGCCCTCGCAACCTGCTAAAACTGCTGCCCGACGAGTTTACAGTACATGATGCGGACCTTATCCGACAGGCCAATGGCATGGATACTCGCGGTACCCGAAACATGCTCTCGCAGTGGGTACATCGCGGCTACCTCTTACAGATGACAGATGACAGTTTTTCGAAAATCAAAAAGCAGAAATGACATGGAACTGATATTAGAACGTATAGCAAAACGCAAGACCTACACGATAGGCAGGCTCTACATTCAGAGGCGCGTAGATGACGAGTATCTGGCAGGAACGGAGAACCAGTATTTCTGCGACACACTGGAACCCACATGGCGAGACTACGCCAACGGGGCCTACAAGGTAAAAGGCCGTTCAGCCATCCCAGAAGGCCGCTACGCCGTAGTCATCTCCTTCTCGCCAAAGATGCAACAGTGGCTTCCCATCCTGCTCGGTGTTCCGAAATTCGAAGGCATTCGCATCCACGCAGGCAACTGCTCAGAAGACACCGAAGGCTGCATCCTGGTAGGAAAGAACCGCGAAGTCGGCAAAGTCCTCGACAGCCGCATCTGGGTTCACCGCCTCAAACAGAAAATCGTCGAAGCCAAAGACAAGGGTGAAGCCGTCTGGATCACCATCAAGTGACGGAACAGCGATAGCAATGACAAACTTGCTTGAGCATTGCCGAGTCGTGACGGAACTCGACGCAGTCAAGTAATTGTTTCTCTTTACATCTGCCGCTGATAATCCATCGTGACTATCGGCGGCTTTTTCATTACTTGCCGATCTAGAAGTTACCATCTGCAAATATAAGTGGCTGATAATCAGTGCAAAAGCCTTTGTTTTAGGGTGTCTAAAGTGACTCCGAGAGACGGTGGAGGGACGCAAAATAGGCAAAAATCTGCAAATATGACTGCCTTCAAAAAAAGAAAATGCAAACATCTGCAAAATCGATTTTCCAGTTCTTTGCACGTTTACACTTTTTAACGCAGGTTTTTGCACATTCTTGCATTAAGGTTTAGTTTAGGTTATAGATATTTAATATGGGTATAAACTAAACCAAAGGGTTGCGCTATCAAACAGAATAATTGGCTTCTCTTTCTTTTGGACGGCAATCATTAAGAGTTATATGCATGTATTTTGCTTCCAAATTCGATAAAAATGCGAATTTGGAGATAAAATTCTATAAAATAGTGTGATTTTAGGCGAAAACAGTACAAAGGTAATATTTTTTTTATTATATTTGCGCCAAAATTACCCAGTATGACATTACAAAAGTGGATTGAAGATAGAGCTATTCATGGTTTTCCTACGTTTTCTGTTGAGGATGTAAGGGCTGCTGACTTGTGCTCTTCAGAACAGATTCTTCAAAATGAACTTTCCAGACTTAGTTCAAACAAGACTATAGCCAGTGTATATAGAGGGTATTACGTTATTATTCCCACTCAATATGTGTTGCGTGGATCTGTGCCAGCAACCTATTATATTGACCAGTTAATGTCGTACCTGCAAAAGCCTTACTATGTCTGTATGCTTAGTGCAGCAGAGCT
>OMZO01000057.1 GCA_900315525.1 uncultured Prevotella sp.
GCGCCTGAACTTCCGCCCCCTGAAGACCGACGGTCACTTCAGCGTCGAGCGCTATGCCCTCGCAGTGTATAACGAAATCTGCATGGCACTCTATGGCCTGGTAGAGGAAGAATGAGCAGAGCGTTTCAGTTGTTTCAGTTTCAGTTTGATTTTTGCGAGGTGGTTATGTTTCGAAATTCCAGTACTATTAATTATAACTATTTGATAATAAATAAGTTATATATAATATATATAATATAGGAGTGAGAAACACCCCCTCAAAAATCAACTGAAACAACTGAAACTGAAACGCTTGGCCGAATTAAGTTTCATCTAAAAAGCAGAATATCAATGAGATACGACATTTCAAAAGCGACTGCGCCCGCTATGCCAACCCTTGGCAAAGGCACAGAATGTATCAAACTCCTGCTCTCGCAGGCTGTAGAAGACATACAAGAGCCCTTGGTTCCGATGTTTTTCCCCATCCTTGGCGCTCATATCAGCGGTGCGGAATTTCAATATCCGGACAATAGTTGGAAGGAACCGACGGGTATGATGGCCAATCTGGTGGCCCATAGTGGCGATAACAAGGGTCAACTGAAACCACTTGCAGATGCCATTTGCCGTGATTTCCGCCAGCACGATAAGGCAGAAGAGAACAGATTGCTGGAATGGCAGAAGCTGAAGAATACCAAAGGAGACAACAAGGACAAACCCGACCGCCCGAACGTGACCTTCCGTTTTCCACCGACGAATACGACCAACGCGGCTTTCATCCAGAACGCGATGGCTCTCGAGGATCAAGGTGGCCTCACGCAGTACTTCAACCTGCCCGAGGTGGAGATGGCCGACCGGCTCTGCGGTGGTCACAAGCAAGTGTCAGTGTTGCTACGCAATGTCTATGACTGCGACAGAGCTGGTGCTCTGCGTGCCACGTCGGATGGCGTGACTGGCAATCCGATTATCCGTGCATGCTTTACGGTCTCCTCGAATCCGGATTCTACTCGTAGGTTCTATCGTTACGAGTTGACTAACGGCACCTTCGGCCGCATGGTCTTCTCCTACAAACCCCGTGGCAGCCGCAAGGGCCGCATTCCACGACAGGGCAAGTACGACGACAAGTTCTATCAGCAGCTTGACAAGTATATGGCACGCCTGAATATCTGCAAGGGCCGGTTCATCATCCGACAACTGAACAAACTCATCGACCGCCTGGCTCAGGACATGGCGACGATGGCCGACCTGGCAGACGATGACTTGCTGTTTGAACTTTCGCACCGCAGTCTGGTGTCGGCTTGGAAGGCGGGCTGCATACTCTGGACGCTCAATGGTCAGACCTGGACCAGATCGATGGGTGAACTCGTGGAATGGCTCGTGTATCACGATCTCTGGAGCAAAATGGCAGTATTCGCCGACTTGATCAGAAGTGGTGAAACAGGTCTTTCAGAGGTCATTAAGACTGGACCGAAGAATATGCTCGATAGTCTCCCTAACGCTTTCAATGAGGCACAATTGGAGGTTCTTCGTGAAACTGTCAATAAGCCTAAGGATGGCACTAAGCGTCAGTTGCGTGTCTGGAAGAACCGAGGGTTCATCACCTTCTCCGCCCAGACGGGGCTGTATTCCAAGACCGAGGAGTATCTGAAAGGGAAAAGTGATTGAAGACTATGGATAGGATTCAACTTCAGAAGCTTCGCGACCTGCCGATTGAGGGGGTCGCGGAGCGACTCGGACTCAGGGTGGTGCGCCACAAGGCGCTCTGCCCGTTCCATGACGACCACCACGCCTCGCTGTCGTTCAAGGTGAGCAAGAACACCTGGCGCTGCTTCGTCTGCGGTGCCTCGGGCGGCACGATCGACCTCGTGATGCGCCACCTCGGCATGTCATTCCTCGAGGCCTGCCGGTGGTTGGCCGACGAACACAATGTGATCCTGACGGAGTATCAGCCGAAAAAAGAGAAGCCGCCCAAGCCCTTCGACGCCAGTCGCTATTCGCGGTATTTCGAGCGGCCTTGGCTGAACGACGAGGCACGGCGGTTCCTCTTCGACGAGCGGCGGCTGGATGCGAGAGTGGTGCGTTGGTGTAGACTTACTTCATGGAAAGACTATAATGGCATTCCATGGTTGCAGATACCTTACTACGACCGGCAAGGCAAGTTGATTGGCATACAGAACCGCAATTTGGTGAAGGGTGCAACACCTCGTTTCCGATTCCCAAGCGGGTCGCAATGTACCATCTACAACCTGTCTGTACTGAACCTCTTGAAGCCTGGCGAAGTGCTCTTCATAGCTGAGGGTTGTAGCGATTGTTGGAGTCTCTTGTCTGCTGGTCACAAGGCCATCGCCATCCCGTCGGCAACGCTGCTTTCAAAGAAAGACGTTAATCTGCTTCAGACCCTCAGTTCAGAACTGTCAGTCCGCTACGAAATGTACCCCGATCGCGATGCGCCGGGCGAACGACTCTTCATGCAGCTGAAGGAGGTGCTGCCCCAGCTCGTGCACCACCAACTGCCCCCGGGCTGCAAGGACTTCTCGGACTACTATCTCTCCGTAATCGCAACCCGCCACTAACGCGCAACAACCCTGCCTTATTGACGAATAAGGTGGGGTTGTTTTTAGGCACGGATTCCACGGAGAATATTTTAAGGCACGGATTAACACGGAGTGTATTTTTTAGGCACGGATTAACACGGCTTTAAATAAATTTAAAGACACGGATTCTTTTTAGGTAATAGTGTATGGTGCTATCGCTATTAATTAAAATTCCGTGTCTCTCAGAATGAGAGCCGTGTTAATCCGTGCCTAAAAAAACTCCACGGAATCCGTGCCTAAAATAAATGAAAAATTTCTTGCGGAAATGTTTGGTAGTTTCGGAATTTTTTTGTAACTTTGTAGCGTGATTAAAGATTTGATTACAAGCGGGAAAGAGGGCACCCGATGCAGATTGTCCTTAATAACTTAATACCATTTAAAAACTTTTACAAACTTATGATTGAACTTTATCTTTCAAAGGTGACCGAGAATTCGGAATCAGAACAGGCGGGTAAGCTGTATGCCCGCGTGAGTTACAAACAGGCGATGGACATCCATGACATGGCCCATCACATGGCGGAGCACAACACGGCCTTCTCTGAGGGCTTGATCGTGGGCGTGCTGACCGACTTCGTGAAGTGCACGCGCGAGATGGTGCTCAGTGGCAACACCGTGAAGGTGGGCAACCTGGCTATCTTCAAGGCGACGGTGGAGGCTAATGCCCTCGACACGCTCTACGACGCGGAGCAGGACAAGGTGGCCTCGGCTACCATCGGCACGCTGGCTGAGGGTCAGAAGACGGGTCCTGCCGTGAGGGTGGTGAAGCTCCTGGCACAGTCAACGGGCGACTTCACGCGCGAGGAGCTCAAGAAGGACGTGAAGCTGGCTTGGAGCGACAAGACCAAGGCTGAAATCGCGGCTGCCAAGGGCGGCTCTTCGATAGGCGGCGGCTCTTCGACGGGCTCAGAGACCGCGGGCGGTGGCAGTGACAACACAGGCGGGGAGCCGCAGAATCCCGGTGGTGGGGATGATGGGCTTGACCAGGACTAATTAAGGGAAGAGTGCGCTCGGCCGGCACGGATTCCGCGGAGATTATTTTAGGCACGGATTAACACGGCTCTCATTCTGAGAGACACAGAATTTAATCCGTGTCTTTAAATTTATTTAAAGCCGTGTAAATCCGTGCCAAAAAACATCCCCACTCCTACCCTTTTGTCGCAATTAGAGCAGGCTGTCGCAACAAGTCGGAAAAATTTTGGGAGAAATCCTTGGACGTTGCTAAGAATAATCCTATCTTTGCAGCAGATTTTCGTCTTATACATATTTAATAAATTATACAAAGCTTATGTTGACAATCATTGTTCTCGTACAACTGTTGATCGTTCTCTCGCTGATATTCATCGGCGCCCGCGTAGGGGGCATCGGACTGGGTATCTACGGCATGGTCGGTGTGTTTATCCTGGTGTTCATATTCGGCATGCGTCCCGGCAATATCCCCATCGACGTGATGCTCATCATCGCCTCGGTGATTACGGCCTCGGCGGCACTGCAGGCCTCTGGCGGACTGGACTACATGGTGGAAAAGGCATCGAAGTTCCTGCGCAAGCACCCCGAACAGATCACCTACCTGGGTCCGCTCGTGACGTGGCTCTTCACCATGCTGGCTGGCACCGCCCACACCTCCTACTCGCTGCTGCCCATCATCGCCGAGATCTCGAAGAACTCGAAGATACGCCCTGAGCGCCCTATGACGGTGGCGACCATCGCGGCCTCACTGGGCATCACGAGCAGTCCGATGTCGGCAGCTACGGCTGCGGTCATCTCTACGGAACTGCTGGGCGGAAAGGGCATCGGGCTGAACGACGTGCTGCTCATCACCATCCCCTCCTCGCTGATAGCCATCATCGTGGCTGCCTTCGTGCAGAATCGCGTCGGCAAGGAGCTGGAAGACGATCCCGAGTACCAGCGTCGCGTGAGAGAGGGTTTGATCCAGCCGGTGGACGAGGTGCAGACACAGCCTCAGACGGCTTTGAATCCCCGGGCGAAGTGGAGCGTGCTGGCTTTCCTGCTGGGTGTAGTATTGGTCGTATTGTTCGGCAGCATCCCCGCTCTGCGCCCGTCGTTCGAGGTGGATGGCGTGATGAAGCCTCTCTCGATGCCTCAGACCATTGAGATCGTGATGATGTCGATAGCAGCCCTGATATTGCTCGTAGGCAAGGCCGACGTGAAGGCAGCCGTGAGTGGCAACATCTTCTCGGCAGGCATGAATGCCATGATAGCCATCTTCGGCATCGCGTGGATGGGCGACACCTTCTTCAACGGCAACCTGGAGTTCTTCAAGAGCCACATCGCCGGCATCGTCACCCAATACCCGTTCCTCTTCGCCATAGCCCTGTTCATCATGAGCATCATGCTCTTCTCGCAGGCTGCCACCGTAGGCACGCTCTTCCCGCTGGGCATCGGACTGGGCATCGCGCCGCTGGCACTCGTGGCCATGTTCCCTGCCGTGAACGGCTACTTCTTCATCCCCAACTACCCCACCGAGGTGGCTGCCATCAACTTCGACACGACGGGAACGACGCGCATCGGGCGCTACGTGCTGAACCACTCGTTCCAGCTGGCAGGCTTCATCACCACCTTCGTCTCAATCGGTGTGGGCTACCTGATCACCACATTGGTTTACTAAAATCGACATTTATTCATTCAATCATTCAAAAATAATTTTAAGACTATGTCAGAACAGAAATTCAGAATCGAGTCAGACCTCTTAGGCGAGCTCAAAGTTCCAGCCGACGTGCTCTACGGCGTACAGACACAACGTGGTATCAACAACTATCACATCTCGCGCAAGACGATGTCGATGTATCCCGACTTCATCAAGGCCATCGCCTACGTGAAGCTCGCTGCCGTGCAGACCAACCACACGCTGGGCGTGATCAACGACGAGATAGCCGGCGCCATCTCGCAGGCCTGCCGCGAACTCATCGACGGACAGTGGCACGACAACTTCCCCATCGACATGATGCAGGGCGGCGCTGGCACCTCGGTGAACATGAATGCCAACGAGGTGATCGCCAACCGCGCCCTCGAGATCATGGGCCACGAGAAGGGTGACTACCAGTACTGTCTGCCCAACGACCACTGCAACTGCGGACAATCGACCAACGACGTGTATCCGACCACCATCCGTCTGGCCATCATCCACATGAACAAGAGTCTGATAGCCGCTCTGACGGGTCTCATCAGCGCCTTCCGCTACAAGGGCGACGAATTCAAGGACTGTATCAAGATGGGGCGCACCCAGCTGCAGGACGCCGTGCCGATGACCAGCGGACAGGAGTTCAATGCCTACGCCAACAATCTGGAGGAGGAGATCCTGAACCTGGAGCGCAACGTGAAGCTGCTGCTCGAAATCAACATGGGCGGTACGGCTATCGGCACCGGTCTGAATGCCGTGCCAGGCTTTGCCAAGCTCTGCGCTGCCAATCTGTCGAAGCTGACGGGCGAGGCCTTCGTGTCGGCTACCGACCTGGTGGAGGCTACCCCCGACACCGGCGCTTACGTCAGCTACTCGTCGGCCCTGAAGCGACTGGCCGTGAAGCTGTCGAAGATCTGTAACGACCTACGACTGATGGCCTCTGGTCCGCGCTGCGGTCTCAACGAGATCAACCTGCCGCCAAAGGCTCCTGGCTCAAGCATCATGCCGGGCAAGGTGAACCCCGTTATTCCCGAGGTCGTCAATCAGGTATGCTTCAAGGTGATAGGCAACGACACGACCGTCAGCTTTGCCGCCGAAGCCGGACAGTTGCAGCTGAACGTGATGGAGCCCGTCATCACGGAGTCGCTCTTCGAGAGTCTCATCTGGCTGAAGAACGCCATCGAGACGCTCACGGAAGAGTGCGTGCTGGGCATCACCGTCAACAAGGAGCGCTGCATGGAGATGGTAAAGAACTCCATCGGCATCGTCACCGCCCTGAACCCCTACATCGGCTACAAGACTTCCACCAAAGTGGCCAAGGAGGCGCTCGACACCAACCGCTCGGTCTATGACATCGTGCTGGAGAAGGGACTGATGACGCAGGAGAAGCTCGACGAAGCCCTCGACCCGAAGAACATGCTCTGTTCCCACAGGTAAAAAGGGCGGTATTTCAAGAACAATGAGTCACTTGGCCTCCATCTGCTGGATGAGCTCCACGTTCAACTGTTCGACGAGCGACAGGCGGATATCATCGTTAGAGGCAGCTGGATGGTACCAAGGCTCATTGCCGAAATACTCCTGCAGATCCTTCGACTTGAAGCGATAGCCGTGACGGGCCAGGATCGTGTTTCGCATGATACGGAGCATGGTATCGTCGAAGAAGCGGAACTGATGGTCGTTGAGCAGCGTCGTGCTGGCAAAGAAGAAGCGCCCGATCTCAGGGTCGCACTCGGCAAATTCATATTCAGCACCGCTGGGCTGCCACTCCCAGGGCGTAGTGCCCGTATCGGTATTGACGGCGCTGAGATGGAAGCCCTTCAGCGTGGGCTCCACCTTCCATGTACCCGCCAGCATATTGGTGTCTCCCTCCACGGGATGGATATTGATGTATCCCGTGACGCGGCCGTTGAAGGTGACGACGTCGTAAGGGAAGTCGGTGCCTCCAATGACCAGGTTGTCCCACTTCCAACGGAGCACCGTCTCGACATCGTTCTCCGCCTCTGACGCATATTCGCCCATCATCATGTTTTTCCAGCGGGCTTCGTTCAGCTTCTGAGCGTCCCACACTTCCTCGCCCGACATGACCGCTGCCAGACGGTTGTTGGCGTCGTAGAAGCAGAGCACATCCCAGCCTTCAGCCTGCCTATGGCGAACGGTAGTGCCGACACCATAGATATTCACGCGGTCATTCGAACCGTTCTCTGTGCGATAGACATGGTGCTTCGGGTTCACCTCCTTGACATAACGCAGCACGAATTCATGCTCTTCACCTTCGTCCATGGCCTCCATCACCACACCCTTGTTCGCGATGTTGCGGGCCGTGAAGGTGATCTGTCCGTTATACCAATGAAGACCTTCGTTGATCTGTGCCTGTGCCGTCGTCATCCAGGCACCGAGCATCAGCCATAAAACGGTCTTCTTCTTGAAAGGAAAATGGAATTTCTTGTTCATAACATTTCGGTTGATAGTTTTAGACAAGTGCAAAATTAGGGAAAAAATACAAGAAAAACAAGAAGAATGCGAAAAAAAATCGGTTGAGATGACGCCAATCTGACAATTTTTGAGTATCTTTGCAACAGAAAACGTAAATATGCATAAACCATGTCAATTACAAGATACCTAAAACCGTCTAACTGGCAGAGATTATCATTATTGCTGTTTGTAGCCTTCCTGTCATTGACGACCATGGCGGCTAAAAGCGACTCCACAAGAGTATATACAGAGCAGAATCCGCTGGTGTATGAGGACGCGTGGGACCTGTGGCCATACGCCTTCTTCAACGACAACGGCGAGCCCGACGGCTTCAACATCGACCTGATCCGCCTGATCATGAAAGAACTCAACATCCCCTATATCATCAGACTGCGCCCACAGCAGCAGGCTTTCGAGGATCTGAGAGACAGGAAGTCGGACCTTATGCTGGGTCTGGCCGTAGGCTTCCACGACCAGTACGGACTCTACGGCAACAACGCCATCACCCTGTTCACGCAGAGCGTGGCAGCGCCTAAGGGCAAGCCGACGGACATCAAGACGTTTCGCGACTTGGGCAAGGAAGGCATCAAGGTGATAGTCAACCCCAACAGCATGAGTTACCACCTGATGATAGACTACGGATGGGAAGAGAATGCCATACCCAGTAGCGACCTGCGAGAGGTGATACAGCAGGTGAGTGCCCACGAAGACGGCCAGATCGTTTGGAACACCTTGTCGCTGAAATGGCTGATGAACCGCTACCATATCGACAACCTGCAACTGACGCCGGTCAACATGCCCCACGGTGAGTATAAGTTCATGTCGAACGACCAGCAACTGCTCGACCGTTTAGACGAAGCCTACACCAAACTCTATACCGCCGACAAGATCACCCCACTGCAAGACAAGTGGTTCTACCCCGAGCGACTGAAACCCGAGACCCCTCAGTGGATCTGGTACGCACTGGGAATAGCCCTCCTGCTGATCGTCTTTGCAAGTGCCTACGCCATCAGCTACCGCATACAGAGTAACAAGCTCAACCGGCAGAACCTGATGCGCAACCGACGACTGGCCCTGATCCTGCAGACCAGCCAGGTGAGAATATGGACCTACGACATCGTGAAGGACCAGTTTGCATGGTGCAACGACAACGGGCAGGTGGCCTACACCTACTCGATGGAGGAATTCTCGCAGCGCTACAGCCCCGAGGACTCCGCGAGACTGAAGGCGGCCCTGAACCGACTGGCGAAAGGCACGAAGAACAATAAAGAGGAAGAACTGACACTGAGCCTGAGGGCGAAAGACGTGGAAGGCGGCGATACCGACCTGCGCGACTACTATATCGTGCTCTCGGTGCTGCGCCGCGACAAGGAAGGCAAGCCCAGGGTGATTATCGGCACCAAAAAGGACGTGACAAAGGAGAGCCAGCACAAACGCGATGAAAACGATCGGGCGCTGCGCTACTGGTCGATATTCTACACCCCGATCGTGGGCATCATGTATTTCGACAAGGAAGGCAAGATCGTGAACATCAACCCCAAGGCCTGCGAGATGTTCCGCTGCGAAGCCGAAGAGATCATCGCCGAAAAGGCATC
>OMZO01000083.1 GCA_900315525.1 uncultured Prevotella sp.
CCGTTTTTCTCCAAAATCATTATATTGGTTAATTTTTGAGGAAAGCGTGAATATGAATCAAAATGAAGAAGTCCCAGATAGTCTGGGAGGGCTCGGCGACTTGCTGCCCGCCGATGTCCTGAAGATGGTGAACGTACTGCTGGAGCAACTGCACCGGAAAGAAAAAGATCACCAAGGCAGCACAGTCATCAATATCTATGAAAAAGGCAGCCTCCACGTGGATCATGTGGATAACCAGTACATCTATGGTGATAAGTGGGTTAAGGCATTTCAAAATAAAGTGGTTGCGGATGATCAGCCGTCGGCAGCTCCCATTTTCGAGAAAGACACACCGCTGTCGGCCCTGTTTCGTGATAATTTCCACGGTGAGCTGAGGAAGGTCATCGAGTTGTGGAGACCGTATCTCATCGATGATGATGCATCGGTGGATGCCCTTGCCATGGCGCATTTCGAGTTCGACAGAAAGCGTATCTATTCTAACCGTGTTTATTACGACTTGCTTGATCTTGATGACTCAGGTGCCTTGCTGGTGTCGCTGAGCCAACTATCTAATTATCTTGCTAACCACACAAACTTGAGCAGCAGTTATGCCACGCTCTATCGGCAACTTAAAAAGTACCGCCAAGAACGGCCATAGACTGGCTATACTGATTAAACCACCTTACGAACAGGCGATTGCGGAACATCTGCTTCCCGTCGCCTGTTTCTGTAATATAAAGCATCGCCTCGTTGCCGTTTGCTTCAAAGAATTCTTCTATAAATATTCAAAGGGGCTGCCGACTAATAGTTGAACAGTCCCTGTTGGTACATTAACTCCAAATTCTCTCTTGATTCCTGAATACGCTCATGTTTCTTGCGCATCATTTCCCGGAATGCGGCTCTTACCTCTTCGCGGTTTTTTTTAATTGTTGTTTCCATATTATCTAAATTAAGGATGTAAATATATGACGGTGCAAATTTACACATTATTCCCAAATCCGCCAAATAATCGGCTGATTATTTTTCATTTTGCTGTACACTTGTACCCTTTCGGTGTACATGGCGTTATGGATTCTTTTGTATTACTCGGTTTGTTGCCGTATCTTTGCGGCGGTGTTTTTGTTTATAGTTTATAGAGGGTAATGAGCAAGAAGAAATCAACTGAAGACGGCGAGGCTAAGGAGCACAAGAAGAGCTGGCAGGAGACGATCGCCACGCCGGAGGACATCAGGCAGTTCCTGAAGGACCACCTGCTGCTGCGGTATAACGTAGTGACGGGCAAGACGGAGTTCCGGGTGCCGGAGAAGGATGAGTTCGAGGCCCTGCAGATGGTCTATCCGACGGGGGCGTCGCCGCTCGACGAGTGGCGCTCGGCCACCGAGTGGCATGCCACCAACGACAGGCTCGTCGATAGCCTCTGGGGCATGATCGGCAGCGTGAAGAAGACAAGCCAGAAGAACGTCTGGAGCGTGATCAATTCCGACTTCTCGCCGCTCTACAACCCGTTTCTCAGCTACCTGAACCGTCTGCCGCCGTGGGACGGCGAGAGCAACCCGATCCTCGACCTGTCGATGACGGTCACGGTACGTGGCGGCACCGAGGAGCAGCTGCTGTTCTACCTCTGGCTTCGCAAGTGGCTGGTGGGCATGGTGGCGGGATGGATCGACGACAAGGTGGTAAACGAGGTGATCCTGGTGCTCATCGGGCGTCAGGGCAGCTACAAGACCACCTGGTTCAACGCGCTGCTGCCCCCGGCCCTAGAGTCGTATTTCCATTCAAACACCAGCTTCGGGCAGATGACGAAGGACGAGGTGCTGAAGCTGTCGTACTACGGCCTGATCTGCTGTGAGGAGCTGGATGCGATGAAGTCACCGGAGATGAACCGCCTGAAGTGGGCCGTCACCACGCGGGTGACCGACGAGCGCAAGCCGTACGCCCATGCCAGCGAGCGCCGCAAGCATATCGCCAGCTACTGCGGTACGGGCAACAACGTGCAGTTCATCAACGACGTGACGGGCACGCGCCGCTGGCTGCCGTTCGAGGTAGAGCGCATCAGCTCGCCGCGCGACCATCCCTTCGACTGCGATGCCATCTTCGCACAGGCCTACGCCCTCTACCTGAGGGGCTTCCGCTACTGGTTTGAGGAAGGGCCGGAGACAGAGCTGCAGAGCCGGCACAACGAGCGTTTCGAGGTGCCGCAGTACGAGCACGACCTGATCCTGACCCACTACCGGGTGCCGAAGGGCGGGGAGGCTGGCGAGTTCGTGTCCTCGGGGGACATCATGCAGACCATCTCGGGCAGCCTGCGGCTCGACCTGTCGGAGAACAAGCTGGGGCGCATCATGCGCAAGCTAGGCTTCGTGAACGGCCGATCGGGCAATCTGCGCGGCTTCAAGGTGATAGCCTACAAGCCGGAGGAGATACAGGCCAACCGTCGGCTCCGGGCCTTGGAGGCCGTGGAGGATACCTGTGCGCTGACGATGGAGGAGATCTATGCCGTCTATGGCGGTGAGGGTGATGACGCCACAAATGCCACATTATTCTGAAGATCTCCGTGCGTACCGCGCACGCCCCTGTACGGTACGCGCGAGATTTTTCTATTTTAATGTGGCAATGTGGCAGAGATTTAGGGGGTAGTTAATAGTGAAGAGTGAAATAAAGAAAGTATTATGATAGAAGACCGTGAGTATATGAAGCGGGAGCTGGCGCGGATCTATTCGCCGCATACCAAGGAGGTGAAGTCGGCAATGAAGCGGCTGCGTGAGGACATCAACGGCTGTCCCGAGTTGGTAGAGGCGCTGAAGCAGACGCGCTGGAACCGTAACCGCAACAGTTACACCGCCCGCCAGGTGCGTCTCATCGCCGAATACCTCTGCATCGACTAACTTTATTTTGAAAAAAGTTGATCAGCGGCAACGGGCGGCAACTTCTGGCAACAAAACGGGGGTGCGGATGTCGTAACTTTGCAATGTGATTCAGCGGAATGTCACCCTTGACTGAAAGGAATGCCATCTACGACTTGTCCGGACGTCATCTACGACCCGAAGCGATAATCCCTTACCCGGGA
>OMZO01000060.1 GCA_900315525.1 uncultured Prevotella sp.
TGCCTATGATCTGAGATTCCCGAACGCTTCGTTCTTCGGCAAATACTTCAAGGAACATACCGGTATGACGCCTCTGGAATATCGGATGAAATATCATAATGGTGTCGATAATAAGTAGAAGATTATGAAAAAGATAGTATTGATATTAGTAGCTGTGCTGACGTTCGGGCTGGCCCATGCCCAAGAAGACAGCATGTATGTGAACAGGAAGAAGGTGGCCGTCGTGCTGAGTGGCGGCGGTGCCAAGGGTATGGCGCACATCGGTGTGCTGAAAGTACTTGAGAAGGCGGGAATCCCCGTTGATATCGTGACGGGTACTTCAATGGGTAGCATCATTGGTGGTCTCTATGCCATCGGCTATAACGCCAATGCGCTCGATTCAATGGTGCGTGTGCAGGACTGGGGCTACGTGATTAGTGACAAGGAGGACCTGCGCAATCAGAGTATCAGTGACCGCAAGAAGCAGAACACCTATTTTGTTACCACTGGTCTGACGATTGGCAAGAAGGATATGAATGCCGGTGGTATTATCAAAGGTAAGAACCTGGCTGAGTTGTTCCAGAAGCTCTGCGTAGGCTATACCGACTCACTTGACTTTTCTAAAGATCTTCCCATCCCGTTTGCCTGTGTGGCAACAGATATCATTACCAACGACGAGTATGACTTCCATAGTGGGCGGCTGGTACAGGCCATGCGCGCCTCGATGTCGATCCCTGCAGCCTTCTCGCCTGTGAGGTTGGGTAATATGGTCTTGGTGGACGGTGGCCTGAAGAATAACTATCCTGCCGACATTGCCCGCGAGATGGGAGCCGACATCATTATCGGCGTCACTGTGCAGGGACCTCCGAAGGTAGCCGAAGACATGGGCGGTACGATGAGCATCATCAGCCAGATCGTTGATGTGAACTGTAAGAACAAGTATGACGAGAACCTGGCAATCACCGACTTGCATATGCCTGTAGATACAAAAGGCTTTAATGCCGCCAGCTTTACGTCGGCGGCCATCGACACGCTGATACGCCGTGGTGAGGAAGAGGCTATGCGCCACTGGGACGAGATCATCGCCCTGAAGCAGCGTATTGGCATTGACGAGAATTTCCACCCAGTCATCCTGCATCCGCTGCGCCCGAAAGTGCTTACCGAGAAACAGCGCGTGACTGGTTTTACTTTCGAGAACATGACTCCGCAGGCAGAGCGTTTTGTGCGTCAGAAATTCCATCTTAACAAGGTCGATAGCATTGATGCCAAACTGGAGCAACAGCTCACCACGACGATGCGTATGGATCTCTTCTATCAGACGGCAGAGTGCCGATTGGTGCCTGAGGGTGAAGGTATGCGTGTGATTCTTTCAGCCGGTAACCGTAAGTCGTTGCAGTTGCATGCCGGCTTCCGTTTCGACACCGAGGAGTATGCGACGGTGCAAGTAGGCCTCGACATTCCGTTGAAGACCGCTATCCCAGTCAACACCGATATCACCTTGCGACTGGGTAAACGTATGTTTGCACGCGGTGAGATTACTGCTCATCCACGCTTCTTCACCCGTCCGAAGCTGAGTTACACCTTCTACCGCAACGATATAGACGTGTATGTCGAAGGTGAGCGTGACTATAACATCCGCTACAACCAGTCGCAGGCAGAGTTCGTACCTATCAACTTCGACCTGAGTCGCTTCAACCTGCAGTTCGGTTTGCGCTGGGATTACCTGAACTACCGCAACGGACTCGGCTCTGAGACGGCCAGACAGGTATCGCTCGATAATGAGCACTTTATCAGCTATCGGGCCCGTATGAACTATAACAGTGAGGACAACTGGAATTTCCCCACCCGGGGTGCGCGCTTCAATGCCGAATATGCCTTTGTGACCAACGACTTCGCCAAGCTCAGAGAACGGGCTGACGATGGTACGAAACTGGGCAAGAAAACGGGTATGAGCGACGTGAATGTCAATTGGCGTATGTCGTTCACCCTTGGGAGCCGCTTCACCATTCAGCCGATGATCTATGGCCGTATGCTTTTTGGACCGGTGGTTCCTGTCGTACTTGGCAATACCCTCGGTGGCGAGTGGTTCGGTCACTACGTTGAGCAGCAGATGCCGTTTGCCGGCATTGGCCACATGGAATATATCGGCAAGCAGTTTGCTGCCGCCCAACTTCAGTTGCAGCAGCGCTTCGGCACCAACCATTACGCACTGCTCCGCGTGGCTGCAGGCCAGCAGTCGGACAAGGCCAAGGAACTCTTCGACCACCGTACGATGGTGGGTGTGCAAGCCGCTTATTATCTGAATACGATATTCGGGCCTGTAGGGGCTACCTTTGGTTATAGCAACCATACCAAGAAGGCGTATCTGTTCGTGAATCTCGGTTATGAATTCTAAATAAAGTAATAAAAAACAATATGAAGAACTGGTTTGACAACATCAGGATCTATCATCTGCTGATTGACAGATTCAACGGAGGGTGGCAAGTGCCGCCAAAGAGTGAGAACGTGTTCTGCGGGGGCAACCTGCAGGGAGTCATCGACAAACTTGATTATATCAAAGATCTGGGTTTCAATGCCGTTATGCTCTCGCCCATTTTCAAGTCGGCCAACTATCACGGGTATCATACCCTGAATTTTGAAGACGTAGATCCGCACCTCGGTACGTGGGAGGACTATCAGCGCCTGCTCGATAAGGCTCACGACATGGGGATGAAGATTATCTGCGACTTCGTGCCCAATCATTGCTGGTATGAGGCGCCGATTTTCGAAGCGTCATTGCTGAAGAATGGGGGCAAGCACCGCGACTGGTTCTTCTATCCTAAAGAGAACAGCGATGAGTTCGTATCGTTCTTAGGCTTCGGCGATCTGCCCAAGTTTAATCTGACGAACCCTGAAGTGGTCAGTTTTATGATCGACAAAGCCGAGAAACTTGCTCGCATGGGTGTGGATGCCTTCCGTATCGATCACGCTCTGGGACAGCCACACAGTTTCCTGCAGCGTCTGCGCCAGAGTTTGCAGGCCATCAGCAGCGACATCGTCGTCTTTGGTGAGGTGTGGGCACAGGGCATCGGGCCGCAGTTGGCCAGTCAGTTGTATTTCAAGACAGAGAGTCGGTTGCAGGAGTTTCTTGCTCAAGAAACGAAACCGTTCAGTCAGGAGAGCTTGCAGGGTGATTATGTAGGGACGTTGGACGGCGTCCTGGATTTTGCCTATCGCGATATTCTCTTGGAAGAAGTCCATGCAGGACGAGGCATCAAGGGTAATCAGACCCTGCAAAGCAAGATCGCCGACCACTTTGCAAACTATCCTCAGGATTTTAAGCTTGTCTTGTTCCTCGACAATCACGACACCGATAGATTCATGTTCGACTGTCATGACGATGCGAATTTGTTGAAAGAGGCTATCGACCTGACGATGGAACAGTCACGTCCGTTCTCCTTCCTCTATGGTACGGAGCAGTTGATGACCAACCGTCCTACCATTTTCAATGCCGAGCCCTATGCCGACCTTCGCGTGCGCAACTGCATGGACTGGTCGATGTCACCACAACTACTTATCAGGAAATAGTATGAAATTTGAAACATATCAATTAGCAAAAGAGCTGGATTCATTTAACTACCAGCAAGTACAGGACGATGTTTTAGCCATTTTGGAGAAAGGCTCGAGTGCGATCGTCGATATGACAGCCTGCAAATATGTATCGAGTACAGGTTTGCGCGTGTTGCTTTATTCTAAGAAAATAGCAGCCTCGAAAGGGCTGAGGCTCTGTCTGGTCGGAGTCAGTGATGAGGTTCAGGATATCATGGATGTCACGGGTTTCAATTCCTTCTTCGATTGTTTCCACACCATGGATGAATGCCTTCAGGCAGTGAACAGTTAACGTTGAATTGTTATGCATAGAGTCGATCTGTTTCCTACTCATGAGTATCAGGGCCTGAAGTTGCGCCCGGGCAGACCTTATCCTTTTGGGGCAACCGTCGTTGGCAATATGGTGAACTTCTCGGTCTATTCACGTTATGCCACTGACTGTACGTTGGTGCTCTTTCATAATCGCGAGGAGGAACCCTTTGTGGAAATACCTTTCTTCAAGGAGTTCCGGTTGGGTAATGTGTTCTCCATGATCATCTTCGACCTGGATTATGAGAATATAGAATACGGTTTCCGGATGGATGGCCCATATGAGCCGGAAAAGGGTCACTGGTTTGATAAGTCGAAGATCCTGCTCGATCCCTATGCGAAACTCATCGTGGGGCGCGATGTGTGGGGACAGGAACCTCATTGGGACAGTGCCTACCAATATCGTGCACGCGTGGTATTCGACGATTTCGACTGGGAGGATGATCTCCCGTTGGAGACACCTGTCAATGACCTTGTCGTCTATGAGATGCACGTGCGTAACTTCACGTGTGGAGCAGGCTCTGGCGTGAAGCACAGAGGAACGTTTGCTGGTATCGTCGAGAAGATTCCTTATCTGCTTGAACTGGGTGTCAACTGTGTGGAGCTGATGCCTATCCATGAGTTCGACGAGTTTGAGAACCACCGTGTATCCCCAGTTGATGGTCGGCAGCTCTATAACCTGTGGGGCTACAGCAACGTGGGATTCTTTGCTCCCAAAGCTGCCTATGCCTCTACGGGAAAATATGCCATGCAGGTCGACGAGTTGAAAAACCTGGTGAAGCAGTTACATAAGAACGGTATTGAGGTGATTCTCGACGTGGTGTTTAACCACACCGCCGAAGGCAACGAACAGGGACCCTACATCTCTTATCGCGGCATCGACAATAAGACCTATTACATGCTTACCCCCGATGGGCATTATTATAACTTCAGCGGGTGCGGCAATACGCTGAACTGCAACAACCCCAACGTGCGCGACATGATTGTGGAAAGTTTGCGCTATTGGGTGGTCGATTATCATATCGACGGTTTCCGTTTCGATCTGGCTGCTATATTAGGACGCGATCAGAACGGCCATCCGATGTCGAATCCGCCACTGCTCGAATCACTGGCTCATGACCCGATTCTCGGCAAGACTAAACTCATCGCTGAGGCCTGGGATGCGGGTGGGCTCTATCAAGTGGGCTCGTTCCCCTCATGGGGACGTTGGGCAGAGTGGAACGGGAAGTTCCGCGATAGTATCCGACGCTTTCTGAAGAGCGATTCTGACGTGCTCTCCGATGTGAAGGAGCGCATCATCGGATCGCCCGACCTTTATGCCTCACAGGGTAGGGGGATTAAGGCCAGCGTGAATTTTGTCACGGCTCACGACGGTTTCACTTTGATGGATCTCGTGTCGTATAACGGCAAGCACAACGAGGCCAATGGTGAGGATAATCGTGACGGAGAAAACCATAATAATAGTTGGAACTGTGGTTGTGAGGGCGAAACGGATGATCCAGAGATCAACAGTCTGCGCCATCGCCAGGTGAAGAATGCCATCACGCTACTCATGGTGAGCCAGGGTATTCCGATGGTGCTTTCGGGTGATGAGATGGGCAACTCTCAGAAAGGTAACAACAATGCTTATTGCCAGGACAATGAAATCGCCTGGCTCGACTGGAACAATCTGGAGAAGAACGCTGACATCTTCCGCTATTTCAAACAGATGATCAGGTTCCGCCGTCGACATCAAGTACTTCGTTATGAGGAGCATCTCCGCCACCAGGACTATCGTAACCTTGGCTACCCTGATTTTTCATGGCATGGGACAAAGGCTTGGCAGTCCGAATGTGGCCACAACAATCTCACGTTAGCCTTCATGCTGAATGGCCAATATGTTGCCAATACCGCTGAGGCTCATCCCGACGACTTCATCTATGTGGCTATGAACATGCATTGGGAGATGCACGGATTTGAACTGCCTCAATTACCTGAAGGTATGGCTTGGCATGTATTTGCTAATACGGGGATGGAGTCGCCTCAGGATATTTTTGAACCAGGTGAGGAACCGCTGACGGATAATCAGCATGAGGTGCTTGTCGGTCCTCGTTCCATCATCATCCTTGTCGGAAAATGAGTAAACTGCATTTCCAACCCATCAACGGGCAGGCGCGAGAGATTCTCACGGCCATTCTGAAGTCGCCTGAGGTCGCTTCCTGCAATCAGGAAGAGATCCAGGTGCTGCGGTTGGCTTGTGAGGAAATCATCATGAATGTGACATCTTATGCCTATCCGGAAGGTGTTGATGGTTTCTTGGATGTGGACATCCAGAAGACCGACCGCATGACGATACGTTTCGAGGATGGCGGTGTGCCTTTCAATCCCTTGGAGCAAGAAAAACCTGACACAGGGCTGTCGTGGGACAAACGTCGTATAGGCGGACTTGGCATCTTTCTCTTCCGTCGTAAGATGGATGATGTCCGCTATGCTTACGTAGATCATAAGAATGTTCTGACTATAGAAAAGAAAATATGAAAAAGAGCCATCTATCGCGCCGTATCACCTGGCGTGTCATCGGAATTATATTGTTCTTCAATGTGCTTATCGTTGGAGTCATCGCTGCGTTTGTATCTTTTATGTCACTCGGTAATGGCAGCGTGCGCGGGCAGTACGTGACCGATGGCATTGCCAGCAATGTTGAGACGATGTTCCGATTGGCGAAGACCGTTACGTTTAATAACCGTACCGTCGTTGAAGCCAATATGGACAGTCCAGAGCACATCTTCGGCGCGCTGGAGCAAATCATCAAGATCAACAAGCACTTGGCAGGCTGTTTTGTCGCCTTTGAGCCTGATTACTTCAAAGGTCAGGGCCGATGGTTCGAAGCCTATGCCTACCACACCGACAGTACAAACGTTGATTTCCGGCAGATAGGCTCTTCGCAGCACGACTATTTCAATGGCGCGTGGTATCAGCGGGGACTGTCCTTAGCGCGTACTGACGAAGGCTACCTGACAGACTTGTACTACGATGACACCGTCAATAGCGGTATGTTTTGCAGTTATGTCGTACCTGTATTCGACCGTCAGGGGCGCAAAGTCGGCGTCTATGGTGTTGATCTGAGTAGTGAAATGCTCAATATAGCCATCGACGAAACGATGAATAATGTCAGGAAGGAATTCATGGTCGATGCACAAGGCGACATTGGTGACGACGGTGACATTTATTTCTCTATTCAGATTCTCGACAGCAAAGGCAACAGGATTGCCGGTTCCGACTCACTTGATATCAGCATACTCAAGGGCGAACAAGAGTTGGTGGATAGTGAACTTGACATGAAGGATTTGAAGGGTACACCTTATTATGTCAATACTAAGCAGTTGGGTGGTACGGGCTGTACACTGGTTGTGTTTCAGCATCGTGACCTTGTGTTTACATGGGGTATAGTGATTGCCATTGTCATCCTCTTCTGCATGGGTGTCGGTTGCCTTGTTATCTTCTTCTTTACCAGTAGGAGCATCCATCGTGCCACTAAGCCGTTGGCATTTCTGTCAGAGTCGGCTCAGGAGGTGGCTAAAGGAAACTTCGACGCCTCGCTGCCTACATTCAAGCGCAACGACGAAATAGCCCAGTTGCGCGACTCGTTCGGCATCATGCAGCAGTCGCTGAAACAATATATGGAGGATCTCAAAGTGTCGACCACAGCGAAGGCATCGATAGAGCGGGAATTGGCTATTGCCCACAATATCCAGATGTCGATGTTACCTAAGACGTTCCCTGCCTTCCCCGATCGCGAAGACCTTGAGCTCTATGCGGCGTTGGTGCCTGCCAAGGCCGTAGGTGGTGACCTCTACGACTTCTTCATTCGCGATGAGAAACTGTTTTTCTGCATCGGCGACGTGTCGGGCAAGGGCGTCCCTGCCTCATTGGTCATGGCCGTCAGCCGAACACTCTTCCGCAATGTCGCTGCCCACACTGCAGAGCCGAACCATATTGTGGAAACGATGAACACGAATATATGCGAGGGCAATGACAATTGCATGTTCGTCACGTTGTTCGTCGGTGTGCTCGATCTTCAGACGGGCCATCTGAGCTATTGCAATGCTGGTCATGATGCACCTTATATCGAAGGCAAACTGCTGCCCTGCGACTCAAATCTGCCCATTGGAGTCACGGAAACCTGCCAATACTCCAAACAGGAAACAGACTTGGTATCTGGAACTACCATCTTTCTTTATACCGATGGACTGACAGAGGCAGAAAATGCAAATCGCGATCTCTTCGGGCAGCAGCGCATTACGGACATCGTCACTGCCTTCAAAGGATCACCACAAGAACTGATCGAGACG
>OMZO01000062.1 GCA_900315525.1 uncultured Prevotella sp.
GATTCAGCGTGCCAACGAAATCCTCGGCGAGGCAGGCTTCAAGGTGAGTGCCGTGCAGAACCACTTCTCCCTACTCTACCGTTCGTCGGAGAAAGGCGGTGTGCTGGACTATTGCAAGGAGAACGGCATCGAGTTCTGGGCCTACATGGTGCTGGAGCAGGGAGCGCTCTCTGGCAAATATAATAAGGAGAACCCGCTGCCTGCAGAGAGTGATCGCGGTAAGAAGTACAACCCCGTATTGGCACAGTTGGAGGCACTGACCAACGAGATGACCGCCATCGGACAGAAGTATGGTGCCTCATGCTCTCAGATTGGCATCGCGTGGGCCATCGCCAAGGGAACGCTACCCATCATCGGAGCCACGAAGGAGCGTCACGTCATCGAGGCTGCCGAAGCTGCCAAGATTCAGCTGACAGCTGAAGAAATCTCTAAGCTCGAAGCACTTGCCGATGCCACAGGCATTGATACCCGTGGCGGTTGGGAACACTCAATGGAATGATAAATGAAGGTTGTAATCGACAAATGGATATGAGAAAAATTATAATCCTGTTCGCCCTTGTGTTCTCCATCACGTCAGCAGCACAAAAAAACGAGACGATGATAGTTCGTCTGGCTGAGATCGAAGTCTATCCGCAGTATCTCAAGGAGTATCTCGAATTTGCCAACGAGGTGGACCGTCTGAGTGTGGAACGAGAGCCGGGTGTCGTCTGCCTCTACCCGATGCAGAGCGCCGAGGACTCCACGAAGATCCGCATCCTCGAAATCTATGCCTCCAAGGAAGCCTATCAGCAGCACCTGAAGACCAACCACTTCCAGAAATACAAGCAGGGCACACTCCACATGGTGAAAGACCTGAAACTGCCCACGATGAAGCCACTCGACCCAGAGACGATGAAACTGATATTCAAAAAGCAGAGATAATATGGACTACGTAAAACTTGGAAACTCAGACCTGCGTGTGTCTCGCATCTGCCTGGGCTGTATGGGGTTCGGAGATCCTACCATCGGACAGCACTCGTGGACGATTGGTGAGGAGCCGACACGTGAGATTATCCGTCGTTCACTCGACCTCGGCGTGGGCCGACCGCTATGACGTGGAGATGACGCAGATCTCGTTGGCCTGGCTGTTGACCAAGGTAGAATCACCCATCGTGGGAGCCACCAAACTGCATCACATCGAGGGAGCTGTGAAGTCGCTCGATGTCCGTCTGACAGCCGATGACATCCGCTACTTGGAAGAGCCTTACGTGCCCCACAACCTCTCCGGCGTAATGGCAGTCAACAAGCCCGTGATGAGCGAGGAACCCGTCTGGGTGGCAGCAAGCAGAAACAAATAATCATTTTTGTATATGAAGAAACTGTATCTATTGACATTGGCCTACATGATGACCATACAAGGCTTCGGACAGAGTTCCGTAGCGTATTTCACGAAAGACATCAAGCCAGAATTGGAATATTCTTCGTAAATTTGCCAACGTAAATAAAAACGACAATCTGATTAATTACAACCAGCCACTGCTAGACATGATTTGTCGCGAGACGGAAATTACACCCCGAAGGTGAGCCGTTTATTGCAAGCGTTCAGTAATTGAATCCGTGACCGTTCCACTTCAGCGTCTTCTGTGTCTTCTTGCCATTATCTTCCCACGTAGTGACAGTGATATCCTTTCCAGTTCGTGGCAGGGCATAGTTTTCCATTCTCGAAACTCCATCTGTTACAGGCAAACAATTTGTGTTTTCCGTCGGTTTCGTTCCAATAGCACATTTCTATCCTGCCGAGGTGTTCAACATATTTATGCTCATAGACGAGGAAGCCGTTCTTCTGGTCGATAGTAAGTGTTCTGTTTGCTTCAAGTGGCAATCCCTTGGTTTGACATTTGATGGCGTCTTGCAAGTTCTCGTACAGAGACATTCCCTCTTCATCACACTCTTCAGCCTCGGAAATGAGAGAGGTGATATAGGCCAAGGCAAAGTCTTTGATAGTAGGTTTCGCTCCCTGATAGTTTACACGGAAGCCATCTTCCTGTGCCGCTACGGTCAGCGTACAGCAGGCAAAAATGATTGCTAATGATAGTCTTTTCATATTATTCCTGTTTAATGTATATACTCGGATCTTACTCATTTCTTATAATAACCTTTTTTCACCTGATTTATTTCCCTCTATTTGTTTGATGAGTTCGATATTCAGACTTTCTACCAGAGACAGCTCATCATTAATGCCATCGTTTGAAGGACGTGGACTAAACCAAGGCTGACTGGCGAAATAATCTGCCAGGTCACGTGAAGAGAACATATAGCCATGCTTGGCTAAGATGGAGTTACGCATGATGCGAAGGGTGGATTTAGGCATCTTCTGGAACAACTTGTCATTGAGCAGGATGCGGTTGGCATAGCCAAAGCGCGGCTCTGAATTCACCCAACTCAGCGTCTTCTTCTGGTCCTTGCGTTTGAACATGCCGTATTCGTCCTGTTCCACCTCGTAGAGGGTCAGACCATCGAGTGTCTGCACAGCCTCCCACATTCCTTCGAGGTCGGTAAGTCCGTTGATACTGAGAACGCCTGTGACAGTGCCATTGAAGGCGATATTCTTATATTCGGCACGGGCTACACCTTTTTCATAGATGACCTCATGACCGATCTCCAGCGTGTCACCATAACCATCGACGTACTTGCCCATGATCTGTTCCATCCACTTGCCCATTGCCACCTTCTCCCCTTCTCCGAAGAATGAACCGTCGAGCACATTGTGCAGATTGCCTTTCTGGTCATAAAGACAGATCAGTTTCCATCCTTCTTTCTCTATGTATTTGGCACGGGGAGTCTTGCTGAAAGGATTGAAGCCGTCAGCATTCAGCTCCTCCGAAAGCACAAACTCATTTTTCTTACTGTAGTTGGGTGTCAGTCGGAAAGCCAGCTCTTCACCCTCAGCCATAGCGGTAAAGGTGATGGTCTTGTCTGTATTTATCTTGGCCTCATAGACCAGATTACTGATATTCCACTTGGAACCGCTTTTAATATCCTGTGCGCTTGCCGTCAAACTCACAAGGGTAAACATCATGATAAAAATCTTCTTCATTTTGCTTTGAATGATTCGTTAGTTAATAAAAAGAATCAGAAGCCCAGGAACTCTTTGATGCGAGGGTCGCGTTCGAGGTCTGCCCTGCCCACATAGAAAGAGCCGGGGGTAGCCAGATCGAGATACTTGTCAAGAAACTCTTCCCAACTCAGCTTGAAATAGGAAGCAGGAATAAAGACCGTCTTTGACCCGCCTGCCGAGCGGTTGCCAGCCGTTACATAAACCGAATAGCCGCCCTTCTCATGTTTCTGAATCTGATAGCACTCCAGAAACCAGTCGCCGCTGCATCTGTTTGAGGCTTCCACATCGATGCATTCCTTCACGGGATTGGCTTTTTCCAGTTCCCAGTCATGGTCACTGGCCAGCCGACGGATAAACTCTTCACAGTCCACATTGAGAATGTCTGGACTACAAAACGAGTAATACCTAACATACTGATAGTCATCGCCCACTTTCTCGATACCGAAATTGGTATGCTCAGCTATCATGTCCTTCGTTGCCCAAGGGAAGTCAGCCTTCATCTGCTCGAACGCCTTGTCGATATAGGCATTCAAATCATAGCCGTATGGAAATCTCTCGTTCATAACATTTAGGTTTATAGTTTATACCGCTGCAAATTTAGGTAAAATTTGCAAGAAAAACAAGAAGAATGTGAAATAATGTATCATTTCTCATTTCTATTTCGTATCTTTGTCCCAAATAAAGCAACTTAGTATAAATATGGTAGTAAACGCATTATTGATGAATCTCGCAGACAATGTAGTTACAACAGTCACCGAGATTGCCAAAGGAGATAATGTCTGCTTCATGAAAGGCAATGAGCACATGATTCTGAAAGCAGAAGAGAACATCCCATACTGTCATAAGGTCGCATTAGAGCCATACCGTTGCAGCTATCAGCAAGGGATGCTGGGTAAACGATCATAACCTGAAAAGTGAGCTGCGAGACTATGACAGCGAGTTGGCTGGCGATGATTGGCAAATGTGTGCCGAGCAGTCTGAAGGCAACCCAGACCAAGCCTCTTTCCAGTTCTGGGGCTATCGGCGGCCAGAGGGGCGGCCAGGCATCCGTAACCATATCCTGATATTGCCGACATGCGTCTGTGCCAGCGAGAGTTGCCGTATCGTTGCGAGTCAGATACGAGGAGCAGTCAACATCGTCTTCCTGACGGGTTTTGCTTGTCATCCTAACATCTACGGTGTGGTCATCATCGGATTAGGCTGTGAAACAGTCCCGCACAAGCAGCTGAAAGAGAAAATTGGCCGACTAACCAAGAAACCTATAGTTTCCTTTGGTATTCAGGAAGAAGGTGGTACACTGAAGACCATTGAAAAGGCTGTCCGTGCTGCCCGCGAGATGGCGGGACAGGCTGCCATGCAGCAAAAGGAGCTCTTCGATGCCTCAGAACTCTACATCGGCATTGAGTGTGGTGGTTCTGATGCCACCTCCGGCATTGCCAGCAATCCGACGGTGGGTGAAATGAGCGACCTTCTGGTGGATATGGGAGCTACGACAGTGATGAGCGAGTCGATTGAATGGATTGGCGGTGAACACATACTGGCCAAACGAGCTGCAACACCAGCGATTCACAATCAGATCATCGAGGTATGCCGTGCATACGAGACTCATCTTACTGCCGCTGGGCAAGACTGTCGGGCTGGCCAGCCTACGCCAGGCAACAAGGCAGGAGGACTGTCCACACTCGAAGAGAAGAGTCTCGGCTGCATCCGCAAAGGCGGCACGCGTCCTATCCAGGAAGTGCTACAGCAGGCCGTCATGCCGTCTAAGCGAGGAGCCGTAGTGATGGATACGGCTGGCTTCGACATCGCCTCTGTCACTTCGATGGTGGCTTCCGGGTGTCAGGCCATCGTCTTTACCACAGGGCGTGGTACACCTACCGGAAATGCTATTGCGCCCGTCATTAAGGTCACTGCCAACGAACGTACCTTCCACATGATGGAGGACAATATGGACGTTGATCTCAGTGCCGTGCTGAGAGGTGAAAAGACCATCGATATAGCCGTTGACCACGTTTGCCGATTTGTATAATTGAAATTTCTTTAATCTTCTATAATGAATCATTAAGCCATTGCTAAGTCTCATAATCTCTGTTTTGTTGGGTTTGTTTAAAAACTATCCTAAATAATGCCACAAATATAGTGATTATTCTCGAATTTTGTGGAAATTTGCCCACTGATTTAAATGATTTTATGAACATTGAGCCGAATCTGCATAAAAAAACGTTTCAAGAACTGACTACGGATGAACTGTACGAACTCCTGAAAGTACGTAGCGAGGTGTTCGTGGTTGAACAGAACTGCGTCTATCAGGACATGGACGGCGATGACCAGAAGTCCATCCACATGTGGCTGACAGTCGCAGACAAGATCGTTGCCTTGGCTCGTGTATGCCCTGCCGGTACTCACATGAAGGAAATTTCGATAGGCAGAGTCATCACTACTGAGCGTGGCAAAGGTTATGGAAAGCTGATCATGCTTCGCGCTATCGATGCTGCCATAGAGCATTTCGGTGCAACACTTATAGACATTGAGGCACAGGAGTATGCTAGAGGCTTTTATGAAGGTATAGGATTCAAGCAGTCATCCGATACCTTCATGCTCGATGGCATTCCTCACATAAAAATGACTTGGACTAAATAATAGAAAAGATAATTAATCCTTGGCGCAACCATGACTGTGTTCGAGACTACTAAAGCTCGGCATAGTCGATGCGAGCATCGCTCTGCCCTCGCTGAATTGTAGCCTTGACTTGTGACATATTGCTGCGTGAGACAGGAAGTGATTCGTGGCAGTACTTGATGAGCAACTGGGTGGAGCCGGAATGTGAGACAATCTGCTCGACCTGACCAAGATTGACCAGGAAGGCGCGATGGCAGCGAACGATCATCGGATAGTCCTTCAACGTTTCCTCCATCTGTTTCATCGTGGCACGAAGCAAATCGGTGCGCACCTGTCCGTTGTCCAGATGGCAAACCTTCACATAGTTGCCCACAGCCTCAATATATAATAGGTGGGAAATCTGGAGCGTCACCGATTCGTTGGTCGTGCCAGCAAGCGTGAGCTCCTGCGGGCAGGGTTTCTCACTCGTTTTTTTCATTTCGTGCGGAGAAGAATGTTCCGGCTCTTGCATCTTCTTCAGTTCCTCGTTCAGCAGCCTTGTCTCTTCCAGTTCCATCGCCAGATACTTGCTACGGAACTTGAAGCGCCAATAGAGTCCAATAGCAAAGGAGAGGAAGGCAATGATGGCCAGTGTCTCCAGATAGTTGCTCAGCGACAACCGGTTACTATCCACCAGACTGCTCATCACAAAGTGACGATACAGACAGATAAGCAAGGCGACCAAAGGCGTATTGATGAACTGGAAGCGCAGATTGCGACTGATGATATAGTTGATGCCGCGTTCGTAGGAGCGAGGCATGCGTACGATGTATCGCAGAACGACCTCTGTGATAAAACAGCTGGACAAGCCTAACACGAAAAGGCTCAGTAGATGCAGATAGGCCTGCCATTGCCCTACTTCGAGTCCGAAGGGCTTGAAAATCGCAATTGCCAGTATCATGAAAGCGGTACTGATGAATCGGATACTGATGGTTTCTTTGTGACTATTGTTCATACGGCGACAAAGGTACAAAAATTAAGTGAAAAGAGAAGAATGAAAAGTGAAAAATTTGCTATCGCTCATCACTCTTCCCTTATTTCGTCCCAGATTCATAACCATTCATCACAAACACCTGCAGAATATCCCAGATATTTGGAAAGATATGTCATTCGCCCTACCTTTGCATTTGGAAATGTTTAATTTAACAGAATTGAGAAATGAATACGAACATGAAACCAAGAACGATTATCGGCCTCCTTTTTGTTGTTGCCAGTCTACTGAAGCTCGCTACGTTGTGGGGTATTCTCCATTGGAGTTGGTTTGAAACGATCTCGGAAGGTAGATGGGCCATGTATTTCTGTATCTTTATATTATTATATGTAGGTGTACATCTGATCATCGACAGCTACCGACGCGATCCAGACCAATGGCTGCAGCGCCCGCTGCCCATCGGCGAAGATGGAAAGCGTATTCGCTGCTCGGTTCACTATGGTGGTGACGAGTATGTCTATCATGGCGAGACATTCCATGGTGCTCGTCTCGACGCTTTCTGTGGTGGCATCCGACTGGACCTACGTGAGGCCGTGATTACTGAAGATGAGGAGATCGACATCCACACCTATTTTGGCGGCATTGAACTCTTCGTACCCACGACGGTCAACATAGAGGTAAAAAGCCAAAGCTTCATCGGTGGCGTCGGCAATCATGCTACACATACCGTCGCCCCGAAAGCCCCAACCATCCACATCATCGCCAGCAATTTTTTCGGGGGTGTGGATATCAAGAACTAAGAAAATTAATTGAGCCGACGCGTAGTTTTTCGACTGCACCTTGCGTCTAAGAGTCAAATGAACAGTTAAACTGAATAAATTGTAATTATGAGAAAATTGTTTTTCGCCGTTGCCCTCGCTTTTATTAGCTTAGCGAGCACGGCACAGAATCTGAGGTCTAATATGGACCAGAGTGTAAAACCAGGTGATGACTTCTGGCAGTACGCCGTTGGTGGATGGCTGAAGGCAAACCCGCTAGACGCACAGCACCCTGAGAACGGAGCCTTCACCGACCTGTATGAACTGAACAACGACCGCATCAACAAACTCATCATGGCATACGCCGAGAAAAAAGATCTGCCGCAAGGTTCTGACGGTCAGAAGATTGGTGCGCTCTACCGTCTCTACATGGACAGCGTCAGCCGTAACCGCATGGGGTACGAGCCGATCATGCCCTATCTGCGACAAGTGCGTGAGGTACAGACCCGTGATGAGGCTCTTAAGTTGATGTACGCACTCGATGCCAAGGGATTTAATACGGCTCCCTTCGGCCTCAGCCTCAGCCTGAACCCCTTCAACTCGTCAGAGTATATGATGTTTGCGGGGCATGGTGGTGCCTCGCTGCCCAAGGAGTACTACGATCAGCCCAACGAGCAGCAGAAGGCTACCGTTGCCGCCGTCAAGAGCCTTAACAAGGACTATCTGAAGATGGTGGGTTACAGCGAAGCCGCCGCCGAGCAGAAGATGCAGGCCGCATGGGCCGTTGAGTATAGAATAGGTATGAAGACACTCGACCAGGTGACCCGTCGCGACCCGATGGCCACGAACCACCCGATGTCATGGGAGCAGCTGCTCAACGACTTCAAGGGCATCGATTATGTGGCCTATCGTGATGCATTAGGACTGCCGAAGGACATCGACGTGGTGAACGTCGGTGAGTTCGATGCGATACACGAGGTAGAGAAAGTGCTGGCCGAAACGAGCGTAGAGGATTTGAAATCATATATGGAGTTGCACGTCATTAACGCCTATGCAGGTTTTCTGAGCGATGCCTTCACCGACCGTGCCTTCGAGGCCTCAAAGGTCATCAGCGGTGTGCAGGAGCAGCAGCCACGCTGGAAGCGTGCCGTCGCTACCATCAGTGGCAATCTGGGCGAAACCATCGGCAAACTCTACGTCAAGGAATACTTCCCCGAGAGTAGCAAACAGCGTGTTTACCGTCTGGTGAAGGACTTACAGCAAGCCTTCGAGGACCGTCTGAAGGAGAACACCTGGATGAGCGACTCGACTAAAGCCAAGGCTCTGGAGAAGCTGCACGCCATGCACATCAACGTAGGCTATCCCAACAAGTGGCAGGACATGGAGAAGTTCATTGACATCCGCGAGACGGAGAACCTCGTAGAGAACTTCATCCGCATCAAGCAGGAGTCGCGTCAGGCTGGGTTGCGCAAGTACTGGCATCAGCCCGTTGACAAGACTATGATGCCCTGCTCGCCGCAGACGGTCAATGCCTTCTATCACCCGCTCTTCAACAGCATCAATTTCCCTGCTGCCATCCTACAGCCCCCATTCTTCGACCCCGAGGCCGATTATGTCTGCAACTACGGTGCCATCGGTGCTGTCATAGGCCATGAGATGACCCACGGCTTTGACGATCAAGGCTGTCAGTTCGACAAAGACGGTAATCTCGCCAATTGGTGGACGGCTGGCGACAAGGCCCGCTATGATGAGCGTACCAAGGTTATTGCCGATTGGTTCAGTGAGCAGGAAGCCGTGCCAGGTCTAAAAGTGAACGGTCAGAAAACCCTCGGTGAGAACGTCAGCGACAATGGTGGCCTGAAGATTGCTTATCGTGCCTACAAGAATCGCATGACCTCCGAGCCCCTCGGCGATGTCGATGGATTCACCCCTGACCAGCGTTTCTACTTGGCATACGCCCGCGTCTGGGCTTGCAACTCAACGCCTGAGTACATCGCCATGTTGGTGAACAGCGACGTTCACTCACCAGCTCGTCTGCGTGTGATGGCAGCCCTGCCGATGATCGATACCTGGTACGAGGCTTTCGGCATCAAGCCCACCGACAAGATGTTTATCCCCAAGGAGAAGCGAGCATTAGTGTGGTAAGCGCCATTGGTCACAGTTTTACCGTTTATCACACCATTCGTCACAAACCCCTGCATAATATCCCACTTATGCAGGGGTTTCTGCAACTATCTGTAATTTTGCAGCGTCATATACGACAAATAAGTCAAAGAATCAATTAAAATGATAAATGATATGAAAAGAGTTAGTTTAAGATTCGCAGTACTGATGGCTGCAATGATGATGACGATGATGATGTCCGCCAAGACACAGGACTGGGGCGGACGAGTGATTGACGAGAAGGGCGAACCGATGCCCTACGTGAATGTGGTGCTGCTATCACTGCCCGACTCGGCTTTCGTACAAGGTGCGATGACCGACGAGCAGGGCATGTTCAAGATTGTGACGGATATAAACCAAGGCCTGTTCAAGGTGACTAGCGTGGGCTATCAGACCTTATATATAAACGCGGGCGAGGGGCTGACCATCCAGATGAAGGAGGATGCCAAACTGCTCAGCGAGGTCGTGGTGAAGGGGCAATTGCCGAAGACGCATGTGAAGGGTGACGCCATGCGCACCACCGTCGCTGGTACGATACTGGAGAAAGCCGGAACCATAAACGATGCGCTCTCGAAGATTCCTTCGCTCGAAGCTGAGCGCGACGGTGGTGTGAAGGTGCTGGGACGCGGTGATGCTGAGGTGTATATCAACGGGCGTCGGGTGCAGGACATGAAGGAACTCTCTCGCCTGCGCTCCGATCAGATCCAACACGTTGATGTGGTGCAGAACCCTGGAGCCCGCTATGCCGCCTCGGTAAAGGCCGTCGTGCGCATCACGCTGAAAAAGGCACAGGGTGAAGGTCTGAGTTTCCAGAACAGTACGCAGTTCATGTACCAGTACGGCGGTTCGCTGAACGACAATTTCACGGCCAATTACCGTACGGGCGGGCTTGATGTAACGGGATCGTTCTGGGTAGGTACCTATAATCACTATAAGGGGCTACAGGTCAATGACATGCTTTACTATGTTGGTCCGAATCAGGTGACGGGTCACTCCACCCAGGAGATCAGACATCCCTGGCACGCATGGTCGCCACAGTTGCAGTTGAACTATATGGTGAACGAAAACCACACTTTCGGTGCCTACTACAAATACGACCGCACGCCCAGCGGCGAGACGAAGGGCGACTACCTGACAGATATGTTCGAGAATGGCATCCTGACAGAGCGCTCCGCGAGTTACATCTGGCAGGACCAGAGTGTCAAGAAGCACATCTTCAACGCCTATTACAATGGTAAGGTGGGACAGTTGGGTATCGACCTAAACATCGACGGACTCTTCGACGACACCAAGACGCCAGGCCGCACAACGGAGACGACTACTGTTGTCAGCGCAGTCCCAGTCAACCGTACCATTGAAAGCAATACCAACAGCGCCAATAATTTCTGGGCCTCGAAGCTTATCTTCAGTTATCCCATACTGAAAGGCAACCTCTCCGTTGGTGGCGAGTACAGCTACAACCACCGCACGGATGCCTACACATTTCAGGCTTCCGATTACGTGCCCGTCAAGACCACCGACACGGAAATCAATGAAAAGTCGGCTGCGGCCTTCGTCGAGTACGGCCGGCAGTTCGGTAAGGTGTTTGCCCAGATTGGTTTGCGCTACGAACACCTGACCAACGACTACTTCGATTTTGGCAAGCGACAGGACGAGGTGTGCCGCGACTACGGAGACTGGTTCCCCACCGCTACCCTCTCTGCTCCCATCGGAAAGATGCAACTGAGCCTGTCGTATCGTCGCGACATCCAACGCCCGGCCTACTCAAGCCTCACCAGTTCGACGATGTACGTCAACCGATATACCTACCAGAGCGGCAACCCCTATCTGAAGCCGACATATACCCATAGCCTTGTGCTAAATGCAGCCTATCAGTGGGCAAATCTATCGGTGAACTATGGCCGCCTAAAGAACATAGTGACTATGTCCACCGAGCCTTTCCCTGGCTCCGAGGATCCGCTCATCAGCCTCGTCCGCCCCATCAACAGTGCCGACGACTATAACCAGTTCGAACTGAGCCTCTCCGCACGCCCCACTATTGGTTGCTGGCACCCGATGTGGTATGCATTCACCGTCTTTCAGAACTATAAGACACCAACGGCTAATGGTTCGATGAAGACCCTCAACGATCCATACGTCACGCTCGTCTGGAACAACGACATCGAACTGCCTCACAGTTTCCGCCTGAGTGCCAATGCCCAGTGGGCATCGAAGGGTGACTACAACAACTTCAGCATCACTTCCCAGCGTTTCAACCTCACGCTCGGCATGCAACGCGACTTCAATCTCCGCCGTCTCGGGCAGCTTACACTCGATGTGCGCTGCGTGGACATCTTCAATACTAATAAGACCGACGCCACCGTCTATGGCATCCGCGAACTCGCGACTGCTAATCCCGCCCGCCGCACGTTCCTCATCGACCTTGTCTGGAAGTTCAATGAGGCCCGATCGAAGTATCGAGGCTCTGGTGCCGGCGCGAAGCAGAAGGCAAGAATGTAAAATAGTTCCGTTTGGATGTAATTATTTCGCCTTTTCTGCGACTAATAG
>OMZO01000050.1 GCA_900315525.1 uncultured Prevotella sp.
TTGGTTCGAGCCCTTAAGGGGCAAGTGTTCGAGTGTAAGCTCGAAGAGTTTGTTAACGTCACCCGCAGCGACGAGGTGGCAAGTATTATCAACCAGATTCGCGCAACGGAGAATAAGGACGCCCGTCGCCAGCTGAAGGCCCAGTTGCCTTTCCGCTGTCCTCACTACTTCCGTTTCCGCGACAACCATCGTGCGCAGGACTCGATTCTGCCCGAGGAGTTCACTTTTCAGACCTGTGTCGATATCGACGATGCCAGTCAGGTGTCACGAGCTTTGGCTCGCGCGTACCATCTTAATAAGGTGGACGGTGAGTGGAAGGGGAAGCTGCTCCATGCAGAGTATTCGGCCTCGAAGAAGCTGCATCTGGACATCCGCATCCCGGTAGGCATGACCATCGAGGAAGCACAGCAGGCTTATACGAAGGCGCTGGGCGTGGATTTCGATGCCGACTGCTGTTCACCTGAACGCATGATCTACATCGTCGATGAGGCCTCTCAGCTCTATACGAGCGACGATTGGCAGACACGACTGTCGGATGAGGAGATTGCCCTGCGTCGCAAGGCTTATCTGGAGCGTGGACTTGACATCGATGGCCGCAAGCTCGCATCAGGCACCGACGCATGCAAGACAGCATCCGTTGACGGTGAGCCAAGCGATGACACCGATGACGATGACACCGCTGACAACGGGGTAATTTATCCTGCAGACTACCAGGGCATCCCCTACGAGAAGATCGTCGAAGAATTGGCCGATCAGTTGGGAGGCGCACCGGAACACGGCAATCGCAATGACTTCATCTTCAGGATGGCCTGCCATCTGCGCCATGTCTGCAACGATGACCCTCAGTGGATTCGCCGCATCCTGCCCGACTATGGAGAGGCTCACGAGCGCGTGACGGAGACCATCCAGAGTGCCTGCAAGCGCAAGCAGTCGGCTGCCATGAGCCCGAAGATGAAGCTGACGCTCGATCTCTGCCGTCGCCGTCAGAACCTGGAGCAGGGCACCGACAAGGCTGTGCTGATGCGAGAACCTCAGATGCCCCGCCGATTGCCAGCTGCCGTCCGTCTGGCTATCTCGAAGGTGCCCGACCACTGTCGTGCGGCTATGGCCTCGGCTATCTTCCCTTCGTGGGCCGTCCGTATGGGTGGTGTCAAGCTCGAGTATGCCGACAATTCGGAGATGGAGGCCACGCTGATGAACTGTCTGGTGGCTCCGATGGCTACGGGTAAGTCGTGCATCAAGCGCCCCATCGACATCAGTCTGAAGGACATCATGGCTCGTGATATGCTCTGTCGTGAACAGGAGCAGCAGTGGAAGGACGAACAGAACTCACGTGCGGCCAACAAGAAAGGCAGTGAGCGCCCGAAGGACATCTGCATCCAAGTGGTTGACTCCGACATGACCAATGCCGCCTTCACCCAACGTCTGGCTGATGCCGAACGTGCCGGCCACAAGTGTCTCTACACGCGAATGGACGAGATTGAGATGCTCTCGAAGATGGCGGGCGGGAGTTCGAAGGAGATGGTGAGTCGAGTGATCTGCCGCAACTTCGATACCGATATGTACGGGCAGGAACGAGTCGGTGCCCAGTCGGTGACAGCCCGTGCTCCGATGCGTTGGTGCTGGAATGCCTCTACGACGCCAGCCTCGGCCATCCGCTACTTCCGCAAGAACGTGAACGACGGTACGGTGTCCCGTGTGGACTTCTGTACGATTCCGGAGATTGAGGACAACGGTGAGATTCCCGTCTATAAGCGCTACGACGAGAAGTACGAGCTGCAGATGACAGCCTATCTGCAACTGCTCGATGAAGCCAGCGGAACGATTGTCTGTCATCAGGCGAAGAAGATGGCCTGCGAGTTGACGAAGCTGGCTGTGGAGCGCTCAGCCCTGTTCGATGATGATGGTTATCGAGTCTTGGCCCGTCGTGGTGCCGTCATCGCCTTCCGTAAGGCCTGCATCCTCTACGTGATGAACGGCATGAAGTGGTCGCGTGAGATTGAGGATTTCTGCCGCTGGTCGTTTGACTACGACATGTGGGTGAAGATGTCTCTCTTCAGCGAGGCCCTTGACGAAGACAGGGAGTTGGAGCACAAGGTGTGCCGAGGTGGTATTGCCAACATGCTCGACCTGATGCCCGACGAGTTCAGCCGTGAGGAGTGCCGTTCGATGCGCATTCAGCAGGGTAAGAAGAATCCTAACCCCAAGGATCAGTTGGCTCAGTGGACCAAACGTGGATTCATCCTCTTCGACGACGTCTCGAAGAAGTACCACAAGACCCAGAAGTATCTCTCAAGCCATGTGGCTTGAGGGGTACTCTCCCTTTAAGGCTGCAGTCGGTCTTGCGTCATGCGCTCCATATACTGTTGTATGATGGCCTTCAGTTCGCGCTCCATCGGCTGCTGGATATTCTTGAACTTGTTTACCTGATTGCGCTCCATGAGCGAGTCGGTGAGTGCATACATGCCGGTAGCCTTCTGACCGTCAAACTGGAGCACGTAGCCATTATGCACGTATTGGTAGATGCCGTTCAGATAGTTCACGGCCCAGGTATCCTCTTCTGGTGTGTTGAAGAGGTCGATGCCGAAGCCGAAATAGGGTTTCTTGTAGTGGAGCATGCCCATCACTGTAGGCAGGATATCAATCTGCTGGGCAATCTTATTCTGTATCTCGGGCTTCCGCTCCGTATTGCCTGGCTCATAGATGATGATCGGTGAGCAGAATCCACCAAGGTCCGTCTGGTAGTAAGCGTGGTCGGAGAGGTTCGTATGGTCGCTGGTCAGCACGAAGATGGTGTTGTTGAACCAAGGCTCGTGACTGACTTTCTCGAAGAACTTGCCGATGGCCATATCCGTATAGCGGATGCACTTGTGGATGATGATGCCTTCTTCGGGGTAGATATCCTGGTATTCCTCGGGAACGACATAGGGGTGATGGCTGCTGGCGGTGAAAACGGCCGTCATGAACGGCTCCTTCATCTCCGACATCTTCGTGGCATAGTATTGAAGGAACGGCTCGTCCCAGATGGCCCACATGCCATCGAAGTCACGATCGCCGCCGAAGCGCTTGTCTTCGTCATAGTCCTCACGACCATAATACGCTTGGAAACCTGTTGCGCGCGCGAAAGCCTGGAATCCCATCGAGCCTCGTTGCGCTCCGTGGAAGAAGGCCGTCTCGTAGCCTTCGCCTGCCAATAGGCGGGCAATACCGCTGACGTTGTTCATCGAGGCAGGTGTGAGGAAGAAAGGCTCTACGAACATCGGGATGCTCGACAGGATGCTCGGCATGCCATCGATGCTCTTGCGGCCGTTGCAGAAAGAACGGCTGAAGCTGACGCTCTTGGCGATGAGTGAATCGACATGAGGTGTATAGCCCTTGTAATTGCCGCCCTCGAGGGTCTTATTGAGGGCACCGATGTATTCACGTCCGAAACTCTCGACGATGAGCACGACCACATTCTTCTTCGTGAAGGCGCAGCTGTCGCTTGCCAGTGGTTTGTGGATGGGGGTATATACGGCAGCCATCTCTTCTTCGCTGGCATAATAGTCGGGCACTTCGAATACGGCCTTGCCTATCGTGCGATATAAGGAAAACGGTGTGTTCAGCACGAGGGCTGCTTCGACAGGGCGGTCCACATACTGATTGGCATTGCTGATGGTGATAGGCCGCACGGCTGTGGCAAACCCGCCTCGGATGCCTGCTACTACGAACGGAGCCAGGCCAGCCAGCGAGAGCAGCATCACCAAGTCGTAGTGCCACCAGCGGTAGTCGTTTGTTCGGAGTCCTGTCTGGCGATAGCATTTATAGATGGCCCATACCAGCAGGGCGAAGATAGCCACGAGATAGATATGGCCGATCGTTTCGGTCAGGAATATCGAACCGAGGTTGTTCTCATGGGAGAACTCGCTGAAGATGGTAGTCGTCGTGCGCCGCATCGTGAAACGGAAATAGACGGCATCGCATAGATTGACCGCAAAGGCCAGTGCGTTGATGACGACAAACACCCATCGGCATAGTTGCTGGTAGCCTCTGGTCTCCTTTCCATGCCAAGGGAGCAGCATCAATACGATATACGGGATATTCGTCACGAGGATGGCCGTCGTGTCGAACACCAGTCCGCCACCCAGCATCTCCATCAGGTGACTCAGGGTGAGTCCTTGTGCGAAATAGCTGTAGTTGACCATCAGGTAGATGATGCGAGCCACGAAGTAGAGCACATAGACCATCAGCAGGTTACAGATGGTGGTTGCCAGTGGGGATAGGAGGTGTAGGCGTCGGAATGTCATCATAATGCTGTCATTTTTTGGTTCCCATTGACTTCAGGTCTGCTGTTGTCGCTTGCAGGATGGCCTTGCCGATACGTTCCATCCGCGAGGCGTCGCTGCTCTCATTGGTCACAAAGCGTGAGGCGTCGAGGTCATAGACGATGAAACCCGTAGAGTCAATCATCGAGAAACCGTTATTGTAATTATGTACGGCAAATGGGTAGCGGTATGAACTGCTCAGCACGTCGCGGCTCCATCGGAATTGGTCGTGAGGCAGTTGCAGTTGTGAAAGCAAAGTGGCTGCCAAGTCAGTCTGGTTGCAGAATGGGGTGACCTTGCGCGGCTGTTTGACGGCTCCGCCTACCCATACCATTGGTATCTTGTTGCGCAGTCTGACACTCTCGTTCATCGTCCCGTGATCGATGCTGTGATCTGGCAGGAAGATGATGAGCAGGTTCTTCCATTGGGGTGTAGCCTTCAACTTGCTGATGAAGTCACCGATGCAGAGATCGAGGTAATAGAAGGCATTCTCTTCCTCGTCCTTGATTTTCTTGACGGGTACGTCCCAAGGCTCATGCGAGCTGAGTGTGGAGAAGCCGAAGAGATAGTTGGTGGAGTCCGTCGGTTCTATCGAACATATCTGGTTGTAGAGGGTGTTGAAGGTGATGTCGTCGCGTACGCCCCATTTGGCAGTGCTTTGTTCCTCGCTGGTGTAGTCTGCCTTCCAAGTCAGTTTCTCCCAACCTGTACCGATCAGATAACTGCGCATGTTGGTGAAATTGATGTCGCCGCCGTAGAGGTAGGAAGTCTTGTAACCTTGTTGTCTGAGTGTTGAGGCGATGCCTGGCAACAGGCTGGACTTCTTGGGCATCTTCATCACCGATGAGGTCGGGAACGAGGGATAGCCGCTGTAGGTACACACCGTCCCGCGATCAGTGCGCCAAGTGTTGCCGTAGCAATTCGTGAAGTCGATGCCTTCTTCTTTCAGGCGCCTGAGGTTCGGCATAGCCTTGGTGAGAAAGTCGCCCGCACTTTCCATGAGTACGATGACGATATTGGGTCGCGTCGTGTTCAGCAGTGAATCGGTCCCTTCGGATGTCGTAGGGTAGAGATCCTGAGTCAGCCGTTTGTACTCCTCTTCTGAGAAGAAGTCGTAATCGACGATGTTGCTGGCCGTCTTCTCGAACGACGACAGGAAACTGAATACAGGATTGACGGCAGCGTGGTTCAGGAACTGATTCTGTGAGAAATAGACTTGCCCGACATTGGTGGTAGATTCGTCAAGACCGCCACGAATGCCGATAATGAAGACCGGAATCAGGAGTATATTACCCAACGTGGCTGTCTGTTGGTGACTTGCCCTGCTCTCCCAGAAAGGTATCAGTCTGTAGAGTCTGTAAATGCCGTAGGTGAGCGTCACGAGAACGATGAGGGCGATCACCATATAGAGACCCGACACGCTGGCTCTGGCCTCGACGGGCGTCTCCAGATACTGCAGACAACTCGCATCGAGCTTGAATCCCCAGAAAGGATATAGGCAGGTGTCGGCTACGAAAGCCAATGCCAGCATGATGGCGATGACGCCGTAATAGACGCGTAGTATCCTGCGCAGTAAGTCTCCATCCCACCATAATGATATCATGGTTATAATGAAAGGCAATAGCAGGAAATAGATGGAGGTGGAAAGGTCGAGGGAAAGTCCGTGCCAGATGACGTTGGCCGCATCGATGGCTGTGAAAGAATGGTCGGTGAGGTTAGCGATCATAAATGCTACCTTGGCGACGAGAAAGATGATCAGCGTCAGCAGGTAGAATCTGATGAGAAATAGTGACCGTTGTTTCATTAGCTTTGCATCTCGTGGAGTTTCTTATAGTAGCCGTCTGAAGCGAGCAGTTCCTCATGGGTGCCTCGCTCAACGATCTTTCCGTCGTGAAGCACACAGATCTCATCAGCGTTCTTGATGGTGCTCAGTCTGTGGGCGATGGCCACAGTGGTGCGTGTCTTCATCAGTCGCTCCAGCGCATCTTGTACCAGTCGTTCACTTTCAGTATCGAGTGCAGAAGTGGCCTCGTCGAGGATAAGGATCGGCGGATTCTTCAGAATAGCTCGGGCGATGGATACGCGTTGGCGCTGACCACCACTGAGTCGGCCACCACGATCACCGATGTTGGTATCGAAGCCCTGTTCTGAAGCCGTGATGAAATCATAGGCATTGGCAATCTTCGCAGCTTCCTCGATCTGCTCCTGAGTAGCACTCGTCACGCCGAAGGAGATGTTGTTGCGGAAGGTGTCGTTGAAAAGAATGGCTTCCTGATTGACATTGCCAATCAACTGGCGCAGGTCGTAGATGCCCAGATCCTTCACATTGATGCCGTCGATGAGCACCTCGCCTTCCTGCACGTCATAGTAGCGTGGAATCAGATCGACGAGTGTGGACTTGCCGCTTCCGCTTTGTCCTACGAGGGCTATTGTCTTGCCTTTGGGGATGACGAGATTGATATCCTTCAGCACCCATTGTTCTCCGTAACGGAAGGACACATGCCGGAATTCTATCTGATGCTCAAAGCTTTGCAGATGCTTAGGCTGTTCCGGCTCTTTGATATCGTTTTCTGCCATCAGTATCTTGTCGACACGCTCCATCGAGGCTAATCCCTTGGGGATGTTGTAGCCGGCTTTTGAGAAGTCCTTCAGCGGGTTGATGATGGAGTAGAGCATCACCATGTAGTAGATGAAGATCGGACCAGAGAGCGTATGGTTGTTGATGACGAGGATGCCGCCAAACCAGAGTACGATGACGATCATGATGGTGCCAAGGAACTCTACGCAGACCACCGAGCGTCTCCTCCACCTGACTCATCGTGTCGCTCCAGAGTGCCTGTGCCTGGATAGACTGTGCTTTCAGTTTACGGCCTACCCATCCCATGAACCATCCCATGATGGGCACGATGATGAGGGTGAAAAGCGTCAGTTCCCAAGAGATGAAGATGAGGGCAGCGAAATAACTGACAATGAGGATCGGGTTCTTGAAGAGCATCTCCAGCGACGCCATGATGGAGTTCTCGATCTCCTGCACGTCACCACTCATACGGGCGATGATATCACCTTTGCGCTCCTCGGAGAAGAATCCGAGTGGCAGCGAAGTGATCTTCTCGTAGAGTTGGTTGCGGATATCGCGCACGACACCAGTTCGGATGGGAATGATCGTGGCTGCGGAGAGGAAATAGGCTCCAGTCTTTAAGAACGTCGTAGCGGCGAGGAACAGTCCGATAAACAATAAGGTGGTGGTTTGTCCCCACTCAGCAATCAGACCGTTGACGTAGTAGTTCATGTTGTTCATCAGGACAGCCTGTATGTTCGTCCAGTCCCAGTCCATCAGTTCAGTGGCTGTGGCTGCATCGCTCGTCTGGAAGAGAATCTGCAGGATAGGTATAAGGGCTGCAAACGAGAAAATGTTGAGGATGGCCGACAGGATATTGAATACCACCGACAGTATCAGGTATTTTTTGTATGGCGGCACGAATCGCCTTAATACGTTCAGAAACTCTTTCATAATTATTCTTTGTTAAAGGACCAAGGTCCCGAATAGTGTGGCACTTGTACTTCCCGTGATTCTGACGCGCACGGTCTCTCCGATGTGATGGCTGCCCTTATCGAACACGACCATCTTGTTCTGTTCCGTGCGTCCGCAGAGTTGCTGACGACTGCGCTTAGAGAATCCCTCTACCAGCACATCAAACTCCTTGCCCTCGTCTTTCTTGTTTTGTAGGGCCGACATCTCTGTCTGAAGGGCAATCAGTTCGTTCAGTCGGCGTATCTTTTCCTCCTCAGGCACATTGTCGGGCAGATGCTTGGAGGCATAGGTGCCTGGACGCTCAGAATACTTGAACATAAAGGCAGAGTCGTAACCCACCTCGCGCATCAGGCTGAGCGACAGCTCATGATCCTCGAGTGTCTCATCGTGGTAGCCTACGAAGATATCTGTGGAGAGTCCGCAGTCGGGTATGATGCGGCGGATAGCCTCTACGCGTCCCATATACCACTCACGAGTGTATTTGCGGTTCATGAGTTTCAGTATCTTGTCGCTGCCGCTTTGTACAGGCAAGTGGATATGCTTGCAGACATTAGGCATCTCGGCAATCACGTGAAGGGTTTCGTCGCTCATGTCCTTGGGATGACTTGTAGTGAATCTTACTCTCATCTCTGGTGCTTCCTCGGCTACTCGTCTTAAAAGTTGTGGGAAAGTGGTTTCGCCACAAGCATACGAGTTGACGTTTTGTCCTAAGAGCGTAACTTCTTTGAAACCACGATCTCTCAGATCCCGAACCTCACGCAGTATACTCTCTACGTCACGACTGCGCTCGCGACCTCTCGTGTAAGGTACGATGCAATAATGGCAGAAATTGTTGCAACCTCGCATGATGCTCACATAACCGCCGATCTTATGTCCCAGTCCGATACGCTGGGGCACCACGTCGCGGTAGGTCTCGGTGGTTGAGAGTTCTGTGTTCATGGCCTTGTGGCCTGTCTCTGCCTGAGCAATGAGGTCTGGCAATGTGAGATAAGCGTCAGGACCAGCCACAAGATCACAGAAGTGATTGTCCAGAAGATCCTGCTGGGCTCTTTCTGCCATACATCCCAGAACGCCGATAATCAGCGGATTGCCTCCAGCGCCCTGCATTTCTTTTTTGCGCTTACGACGCTCAGCATCTAATGCCTCCAAACGATGGTAGATTTTCTGCTCTGCATTGTCTCTGACACTACAAGTATTCAGGAAGACGGCGTTAGCCTCCTCCAAATTCTCTGTGGTCTCGTAGCCGGCCATCTGCATGACGGATGCCACCACCTCAGAGTCTGCCACATTCATCTGGCAGCCGTATGTTTCTATATATAGTTTCTTCATTTCGCCTGCAAAGGTACGAATAAGTACGGGAAATACCAAATTTATTTGGGTATTTCCGATTTCTTGATGGATAGTTGCTTATACGATTGGCAGGGAAATGCCGCTGATTTTCTGATAGATGTCGAGGGCATAGACATCGGTCATGCCACTGATATAATCGATGACGGCCATCAGGCGTGTTTCGATATCAGGGGCGTCGATGTCGTATTGGCTACTGACGCGGCTGATGAGGTGTTTTGAGTAGAAACGCTCAGGATGTACGGCAGCATCGATGAACTGCTGCATGAGTGTCTGGATGATCTGATAACCGGATAGTTCGACGTCGAGTACAGGGCGGCTCTTGTAGATACGACTGAAAGAGAGGTCGCTGCAATGCAAATAAGCCTCATGTTGCAGAGGACTGATATGATCGATGAGGCTGCCTTGGAAATCACCGCTTAGAATCTGTTCTTCGTTGTCAGTAAAGACCTTGACACACTCATTCTCCAACTTGCCGATGACACAGGCTCTTAAGTAAACAATTTTCTCATTGTTGTCTGCTACACCTTCCTCTTCGATGCGATGAAGGATATGCTGGCGGGTTTCGTCGTCGAAGAATCCCAAAAGCAACTGCATCGTTTCGTCGTGTGTGAGGATCTTCAGCTTGTGAGCGTCCTCGATGTCCATAATCTCGTAACAGATGTCATCCGCTGCTTCTACAAGATACACTAAAGGATGTCGGGCGAATCGTAGCGGTTCACCCATTGCTGATTTGCAAGGGATGCCTAACTCGTTGGCAATCCTCAAGTAAGACTCCTTCTCGGTGTCGAAGAAGCCGAACTTCCCTTTCTTTCCTGCAGCAGTTGAGGAGTAAGGATATTTCACGATACTTGCAAGCGTGGAGTACGTCATGACAAAACCACCAGGCCGACGTCCCTTGAACTGGTGTGTCAGAAGTCTGAAGGCATTGGCATTACCCTCAAAGTGGGTGAGGTCGCTCCAGAATTGCGGACTCACCTGACGCTGTAAGTCGCAGCCTGCCCCGTCGATGAAATAGGCCTGCATGGCCTTCTCGCCGCTATGTCCGAAAGGAGGATTCCCAAGATCATGGGCAAGACAGGCAGTAGCAACAATCTGGCCGATCTCCTGAAAGAGAGAGTCGCTCAGTTCGGGATGTCGTGCTGTCAGTCGCTGGGCCACATCGTTGCCTAAAGACATACCGACACTTGACACCTCCAAAGAGTGAGTGAGACGATTGTGTACGAAGATACTTCCAGGCAATGGGAAAACCTGCGTCTTGTTCTGAAGACGACGGAAAGGAGCCGAGAAAATCAGTCGGTCATAGTCGCGCTTGAACTCTGTTCGGTCATCGTGGCGTTCAGGGTGACGATGCTCTTGTCCGAGGCGCTTATTTGATATAAGTTCTTGCCAATTCATCATAATCTGGGTGCAAAAGTAACTAATTTCACCTAAAAAACCATATTTTTCGAGTAAAATTATGGCTATTTGAAGAGAATTGCTTAATTTTGCACATTAATTAAATGGTTTTTGAAAGTCATGTTAAAAATACAAGTCATAAACAAGGGCCATCAACCTTTGCCACAGTACGCAACACCGCAGAGTGCGGGCATGGATCTGAGAGCTAATTTAGAAGAGCCGATTATACTTCGGCCCTTGGAGCGCAGACTCATACCCACAGGACTGCACATCGCGTTGCCAGCAGGCTATGAGGCACAGGTTAGACCTCGCAGTGGCCTCGCTCTGAAGAAGGGTATCACAGTGCTGAATTCGCCTGGCACCATCGATGCCGACTATCGTGGTGAGGTGGGAGTGCTGCTCATCAATCTGTCGCAGGAGGATTTTGTTGTGAACGATGGTGAGCGAATCGCGCAGATGGTGATCGCCCGTCACGAACAGGGAGAGTTTGAAGCTGTAGAAATGCTCGATGAGACTGAACGTGGCGAGGGAGGCTATGGTCATACTGGTGTAAAATAACGGATGATGGGAATGATGAAGTATCTGATGCTGTTTCTGATGATGGGCCTGGGACTGAAGGCTCAAGCTCAGGATATGGTGTACCCAGATTCCATTAATCGTAAGTTTGATCATTTCTTTATGGAGGCAATGGTCCAGCGTCAAAAAGGCAACAACGATGCTGCCTTTGACTTATTGCGCCACTGCCAGGAACTGAAGCCTGATGCTGCGGAGGTCTATTATTTCCTGGCGCAGTATTATGCAGAACTCAGAGATACAGAGAAATCGACGGCCTGTGTGAAGCGTGCTGCATCATTGGCACCTGATAACGAGACTTACATGGAAACCTTGGCTCAGACTTATATCCGCCAACAGGATTACGCCAATGCGATACTTGTCATCGAAGGTATCTATGAACGCAACAAGGATCATCTGGATTTGTTGGAAATGCTTTTTCAGCTTTATCAGCAAACGGGTGATAATGAGCATGCCGTAGAGGTTCTGAACCGGTTAGAGAAGATTGACGGTAAGAGCGAACGGCTCTCTGTGGCCAAAAGTGAAATCTACACCCGTATGGGTGATAAGAAGGCGGCTGTTTCGGAGATGAGCCAGTTGGCTAAGCAGTTCCCCAATGACCAGAACTGTCAAGCAATGTATGGTGAGGCCTTGATGATGAATGGCCAAACCAAGAAAGCTTTGGGAATCTATCATCAGGTATTGGAGGTTGAACCAGATAATAACCGCGTGCTCCTGTCGTTGCGCACCTATTATCAGTCGCAGGGCGATATGGCTATAGCTGACTCTCTGACTGAACGAGTACTGATGAACCAGAATACAACCTCTGCGGAAAAGATTCAGCTCCTACGTCAGGAAATCTCTGCCAGCGAGTCTGCTGGTGGTGATAGCACCCGAGTCATGTCATTGTTCCACCAAATGTTGGCGCTCCCCAATTGTGATGCGGATATGGCTCTCTTCTGTGCCTCTTATATGAATGCCAAGAAAATGCCAAAGGACAGTATCCGTCAGGTATTGGAAAAAGTACTGTCAATAGCACCGGATCATTCTGGAGCACGCTTGCAACTCGTGGGCTATGCATGGGAAGAAGATGACCTCGATCGTGTCATTAATTTGTGCCAAGAGGCTCGGCAGTATAACCCTGACGAGATGGCTTTTTACTATTATCAGGGTATTGCCTATTATAAAAAGGAAAATCTGGATGGTGCGCTCTCTGCTTTTCAGAATGGCATTGGAGTCATCAATGAAGAGAGTTCCCCTGCTATTGTTTCAGATTTCTATGCCGTCATGGGGGATATCCTCCATCAGAAAGGACTTGCTAAGGAGGCTTTCGAAGCCTACGATTCTTGCCTGCAGTGGAAAGACGATAACATCGGTTGTCTGAACAACTATGCTTATTACCTCAGTGAACGTGGAGAACAGTTGGACAAGGCCGAGGCGATGAGTTTTAAGACGGTGAAGGCAGAGCCCAAGAATGCAACCTATCTGGATACTTATGCTTGGATACTCTTCATGCAAGAACGGTATTCAGAGGCTAAGATATATATTGACCAGGCGCTTCAGAATATGGAGGACTCGCTTGGAAATGAAGTGATCATAGAACATGCGGGAGATATCTATGCCCAAAACAGGGATATTGACCGTGCTCTCTCTTACTGGCGAGATGCTCAGCAAAAGAAACCTGAGGATCAGCTGCTGCTCCGTAAAATCAAACTAAAAAAATATTTAAAGAAATGAAAATTCCTAGTTTTTTAAGAGTTGCCATCTTGGTATTGCCACTGGTACTCACTTCTTGCGGTTCACACAAGAAAGTTCAGAAACCTGTAGTTATGAACGCAGAAACAAGAGAAAAGGTTGACTTTATCTCTGCTGTTCAGGAAAATTCGCAGACAGCAAAGTTTATGACTTCTAAGGTGAAGTTCTCAGTTGAAGTCGGCCCTCAGAAGCTGACATTGACGGGTAACCTGAAGATGAAGCGTGATGATGTCATTCGTTTGCAACTGATGGCTTTCGGCTTTGTGGAGGCAGGTCGTATCGAAATGACAAAAGACTACGTGCTGATCATGGACCGTATCAATAAGCAGTATCTGAAGGCTCCTTGGATGTCTGTTGATTTCCTGCGTAATAGCGGCCTTAACTTCAACACCATTCAGGCTCTTTTCTGGAATGAGCTTTTCAGACCTAATCAGGTGAAGGCTGAGAAACAAAGCCTTGATTCTCTGGCTGCATATTCAATCTTAGAGAGTGGTGACGACATGATCATCAGTCTTGAGGAAGGTAAGATGGACTACAGTTGGTTGGCCAGTAAGGAGAACGCTCTGTTGAGAATGGCAAATATCCTCTATAAGGACAAGCTCAATGGAAATACGCAGCTGAACTGGGACTATGACCAATTCGAGAAGTTGAATAAGACATACTTCCCCACTAAACATGGCATTACGCTGTCAACTTCTGGTAAGGAAGTGAAGCTTGGTATGACTCTGAGCTATATTGGTGCGGAAACCGAATGGGAGACGCGGACAGAAATTTCGAATAAGTACCGTGAGGTAACAGTAGACGAAATCCTGCGTCGTTTCATGTCTCTTTAATGGCTGTCTGGATAAGTGAAAGGTGATAGACTAACGATGAGAAAATTGACTCAGGAACGCTGGCTTGTGGTGGTGTTTATAGCCCTTATCACCATTCACTTATCTGTAAGCCCTGCCTTTTCTGCTGTTCAGCAGCAGAGAAAGACGGCTGTCAAGAAAACGACAGCCAAAAAGAAAGGTGCTTCTCAAAAGAAAGGTACGGCCAAAAAGAAAACTGCTCCGAAAAAACCTACTGTGACTGTTAATAGCCTGAAGAATGAGCAGGCGCAGGTAAGAAAGCAGATACAGGAGCAGGAACGTCGTCTGCGTGCCAATGAGCAGGATGTGAAGAAACGTCTGCAGAATCTGATGGCACTGACAAATGAAATCGCTGATAAGCGTAGGACTATTGATACGATTCGGCATGATATTTCGCGACTTGACGGCAATATCCATACGTTGGAGATTCAGTTGAAGATGTTGGAGAAAGAACTGCAAGAGCGGAAGAACAGATTCCAGAAATCCATGCGCTATATGCATCGTAATCGGAGTATCCAGAGTCAGATGATGTTTATTTTCAGCGCTAAGAATTTCTCTCAGATGTATCGCCGTCTCCGTTTTGTCCGCGAATATGCAGCTTATCAGCAGGCTCAAGGTGAGGCTGTGCTCTCAATGCAGCAGCAGGTAAATGACGCCTTTGAGGAACTGAAGAACTCAAAGAAAGAGAAACATGTCCTGCTCAGTCGTGGTGAACAGGAGAAGAAATCTCTGGAAAACAAGCAAGTAGAACAGGAACAGGTGGTCAGCTCGTTAAAGAAGCAACAGAAGACCATTCAGACCATTATTGACAAGCAAAAGAAACGGGATATCGAACTCAATGCTCAGATTGATCGTCTTATTGCTGAGGAAATAGCCCGTGCCAAGGCTCGTGCAGAAGCCGAGGCCAAGAGAAAGGCTGCAGAAGCTGCTGCAAAGAAGCGTGCAGAGGAACTGGCTCGGAAGAAGGCTGCAGCAGAAGCCGCTGCCCGTGAAAATGCTCGTCGTATAGCCGAAGCAAAGGCCAGGGAGGAGAAAGCCAAGGCTGAGGCGCGTGCTGCTGCCAAGAAGAGCGCAGAGGAGAAGGCACGTGCAGAGCGGGCCGCAAGAGAAGCTGAGAAAGCGCGTCTGGCAGCAGAACGTAAAGCGGTTGCAGAAGCTAAAGCTCGTGAGCGCGAAGTTGCTGAGGCTAAGAAAACAGCAGAGGCCGAATACACGGTTTCTTCAGTTGATCGTCAGCTCACGGGAAACTTTGAGAGCAATCGCGGACGCTTTCCTATGCCTGTTGTCGGCAGCTATCGTATAGTGCATCGTTTTGGCACGAATACGGTAACCGATGTGAAAGGGCATGTGACCCTCGACAAGAAAGGTATAGATATAAAAGGACAACCTGGAGCTGCTGTCCGTTGTATCTTCGACGGAGAGGTAAGTGCGGTGTTTAGCTATTCCGGAACGACGGTAGTTATTGTCCGTCATGGTAGTTATCTGTCTGTCTATTGTGATCTGGCTTCTGTCAATGTCAGTCGTGGACAGAGAGTTTCCACCAATCAAACATTAGGCCGACTTGGTTCTGACGGCATGATGCAGTTCCAACTTCGCAAGGGCAACAGCAAGCTCAATCCCGAAAGCTGGTTGTCAAGGTAGTGTTCCCTTAAAGATTCAGGCCATCCAGTAAGTACAGGTAAGTGCTGATGGCTTGTTCTATTTCTGATATCTTAATGAATTCATCGGCAGAATGTGAGCGTGACGACTCCCCTGGTCCGAGTTTGAAAGACGGGAAAGGCATCAGTGCCTGATCGCTTAACGTGGGAGAACCAAAAGGTGTCATGCCTCGTTCCAAGCATCTGCGAATGATAGGATGATCTTGTGGGATGCTCGATGAGTGTAACCTGAAAGAACGGGCGTGCAACTCGCATTTGGTCATTTTCTTGCACAGGAATTCGAATAAGAATTCATTCTGATAGAATTCGTTCGTGCGTACATCTATTATAAAATGGAGTGTATCAGGAACGACATTGTGCTGGGTTCCACTCTTCACTACCGTTACGGTCATCTTAGTAGGTCCAAGTAGGGGGCTTTCCTTACGGAACTTGTAGTCGCGCAGCCATACGAGGTCGTCGAGTGCTTCGTAGATGGCATTGATACCCTCGTTTCTGGCGGCATGTCCAGATTTTCCGTAGGCATAGCCGTCAATAACCATCAGACCTTTCTCGGCAATAGCAGGTTGCATACCAGTGGGCTCTCCTACAATCGCCACATCGACCTTTGGCAGATGTGGCAACACGCGGCTGAAACCATTGGCACCAGAAATCTCCTCTTCAGCTGAAGCTACCCATAGGATGTTGTAGTTGCGTGGACGATGGAGCATCATGCGATAGACTTGAAGCAGCGAAACGAGTCCTCCTCCGCAGTCGTTGGCGCCAAGACCATAGAGAATATCTCCTTCCTGTGTTGGTGTGAACGGATCGCGCGTCCAGGAACTGACAGGCTTTACTGTGTCGATGTGCGCATTCAGCATTACCGTTGGTCGATTGTCGGCCCAGTCCTGGCAGCCAATCCACAGATTGTTGCCTTCTCGCCCATGAGGCAAGTTCCATTTGTTCAGATACTCAGACAGACAATCTGCTGCCTTTGTCTCGTCTCTACTTACTGAAGGAATGGCAATCAGTTCTTTCAGAAGTTCTACCGCGTCGTTTGTATATGCCTTTATGTCCATATCAATTGCAAAAATACGGATTAGTTTCCAAGTATGCTACAATGGAGGGCAAAAAATACGAATATTTAACTTTCTGTATGATTTTTGTTTGCATTTCGTTTTTTCTTCGTATCTTTGCATCCAGTAACAACTATTAATTCTACATCAATGAAGCGAATAATGATTATGGCTGCATTGGCAATATGCACTTTGTTAGCCGCCCATGCACAGGATTCCCGCAATCCGTCTTTTCTTGTGGGAGTGACGAATGTAAAGAACAATTATGCTGCAGGTAAGCAGAAGGCTACAGTGGGTAGTGTACTTGGACAGTTGACAAGTGCAGTGCTCGCAGGACAGACTACCACCAAGTTGGAGGGCTATGAAGACGAGGTTAAGGCTGCCATCGTAAGAGGTATTACGAATACTTATCGTCTGGATGCCATCGATGGTAATCTTTCTGAGAGCGAGGCTGCTCAGCCGGGGGCGATGTATGTTGATGCTACTATCGACAATATTTCCTACACCCAGAAGACCACTTATTACGAATCCACCAAGCGTACTCATACTTACTATATGGGTCAGATCAGTGTAACCCTTCATTTCAAGGATGCCAAGACTGACAAGGTCATCATCAGCCCTTCATTCAGACTCTCTGAGTATGACTGCTCGTGGATGGAGACAGCAGAGAAGGCCGTTAGCAATGCCCTGAATAGTCTTTCGAGAAACGTGCGCAGTTATCTGGACCAGTGCTATCCTTTACGTGCCAATATCGTTGAGGGTGCCAGAGAAAAGAAAGATAAGCAGAAGGAAGTCTATATCGATCTTGGCAATCACAACGGCGTCTATGAAGGCCTTCACTTTGGTGTCTATCTGGAGAAACAGGTTGCTGGAAAGATTGCCGAAAGACAGATCGGAAAACTCAAGGTTATCGAGGTCCAGGGACCGGATATCAGCCTCTGCAAGGTGCAGAGTGGCGGTCGTGATATAAAGGCTGCGATTGATGCCGGACAGAATATCGTAGTCAAGACGATGGAGTAGCCTTGTTACGAGAGACTACGACGGAGATGCCCATCGACAGTACGAGCACGCCGAAGATAATGGCGAGTGAGACTGTGGTGGGCACTTCTATATGTGGCATATTGAAGTTGAATCCGATCATCTCACCGAAAGCATTCACATATTCATTCATAGCCAATAGCATCTTGATACCTACGAAGCTGAGGATGATGCCGAGCCCGTATTTCAAGTAAGTGAAATACTTGGCAACAGCGGCGAGGGCGAAATAGAGGGCGCGCAGACCGAGAATCGCGAAGATGTTGGAGGTAAGCACGATGAACGGATCACGGCTGACAGAGAATACGGCGGGGATGGAGTCGACGGCAAAGGCCACGTCGGTGGTCTCGATCACAAGCAGCGCAATGAATACCGGGGTAGCAAGGCGCTTACCGTTTTCTACGATGAAGAATTTGTCTTCATGCATCTTATCAGTTACGGGGAAGAACTTCTTGAAGAGTCTGACGAAGATGTTCTTTGAGGGATCCACCTGCTCGTCATCATTGTGCCCGAACATCTTGATGCCTGTGTAAATCAGGAAGATTCCAAAGAGGCCAAGAACCCATTCGAAGCGAGTGATCATCGCCGTACCCGCGAAGATGAAGATGCTTCGGAGTACCAAGGCGCCGAAGATGCCCCAGAAGAGCACCTCATGCTGGTATTTGCGCTCGATGCCGAAGAAGGAGAACAGCATCAGGAAGACGAAAAGGTTGTCCATCGACAACGATTTCTCTATCAAGTAGCCTGCCAGGAACTCCATCGCCTTCTCATGAGAATCGCCAGGATAGAACAGGTAGATACCGCCGCAGAACACTAATGAAACACCAATCCATACGGCCGTCATCTTAAGTGCTTCCGACACCTTCACCTCATGCTGGCCTTTCTTACCGAATGACTTCAAGTCAATCAGCAGCATAATAAAAACCAGTACATAAAACAGAATCCACGCCCAGAGGGGCATACTTGCGTCTTGCATCTTAACTTCTTTTCTTTTTACCGGCTGCAAAGGTACATGATTATTTTGAAATATGAAATATTTTATGTAGGGTTTTTGCAAAATGTCGGTATTTCATTGAACCGCGCACAAAAATCCGCATGATGCATCTCATTGCGTCATGCGGATCAGTCTGTGATTACCGAGGCTTAGGTCTATGCTTCGGAAGAGTAGTAGGAGTTGCCGACGAGTCCGACGCCGATACTTGCCACGCGGCTGAAGTCCTCATACTGTGCCATTACGAAACTCACCAGGGTAACGATGCTCATGAGCACCTGCTTTACCATCATTCTTGTCTTTGCCATAATCTTTTTATTTTTTATTGTTATACTTGTTTTGTCTGATTGACGATGCAAGTGAAGTGCAAGGCGAACGCAGAGGCGAACTTGTTCGAGCTTTGCTGAGCCGCAGCCTTCACTCGCCGTTGCAACTTGTTTGCGACGGCAAAGGTACGGCGATTCTGCCCAGATTCCAAAAATTTAGGCGAAATCTTCTCTGAGTTGTTGTGACAGGGTGGGAACGAAACGACATAAGTGGTCTATAGGGCAAAATCTTGTCGTTTTCCAGCAGAACCGCCGCAAGGTGGCGTTCATCAAGGCCTGACAGTAGAAAACGAAAAAATGCAGCAGATATGGTAAACCATGCCATATCTGCCGCAAATTTCTTTTAGACCTTTAGGAAAAGAATCTTTCTTCGATTCTCCTTTGGGCGCACGGCGAAGTGTATCCAGCAGATGTTTCCATGCTGCTCCAGCAGGAGCTCGTCATAATCCTTCCCTGTGCCGTCAGCGATGTCCAGCAAGATGCCCGCGTAACGGATCATCTGCTCCTTACCCGCACAGCGGATATCCACCGCACACCCCGTTACATGATTCGAGGTAGGCACACCACCAGCGAGTTTATTCACCGCCGGCGAGCGATAGCCCGAATTGATGATGATGCCTTCGACATTCTCCGAGGACTCATAATCCTCCCCTGGCTGCAGGCAATAGAGCGTATTATAGCTATACCGCAGCTCCTCCAGCCACCAGCAGAGCCGCTTCAGGTTCTCAATCACTTCGTGACTCGGGATGTTCCCATCCGCCGTCATATGCTTCGTCTTGGTCAACTCCCCGAGCGTCATGTGCTCGGAGAGTTTGGCTTGTTTATTCATTTCTACGTTATTCATTTTATTTTTAGTTTTGTAAGTTTGTAAGTTGTAAGTTAAAGCATCATCTCATTCTTTTTACGATATTTAGTCTTACCATCTACAACACCTATTTTCTCCACAGCCCCATAATCCTTAAGCCGCTTCAGTTTAACCTCAGCACTATTCATTCGATCATAGCCAAAACACTTCATGACGTCTTCAATAGAGAATTCTGTCGGCAGACGGTTATAGCCATCTACAGATTTCTGCTGGTGGCGCTTGCCCGTAAACTGCACGTCATTGTTCATGTCGTCGAAGTATTTCTCAGCGATGACGCCGAAGAAGTGCTGCTGTGTCGCATACTGGATTCTTGCAATGAGTTCGCAAAGCTTCCAGTCCGTCTCGTCCGTCTCATACTCACCTACCCAGTAGCTGCCCTTCTGCTTCATCTTGTCCCAATGACGGGCGTCGATGAAAGGAGCGGAGTAGTTGATGGCGTGATAGGCTACGCGTTTCAGCATCAGTTCATTGGCCTCAGAATCGTCATCTGCACAGTCAGCCATACGGTCTTTTGTCCAGTCGTAAAGCTTTCTCACAATGCCCCAGAATGGCAGTTCTCCAAAACGGCTGTCGAGACGGTATGCCCATGTCTTCATGCGATCCAGGCGCTGCCAGTCTATAGCAGTCTTTTCCTCAAAACCGATCATCTCAAAGTTGGTCTTAGGCATCGGGATGACAGCCAGACGCAGATGAAGTTCCAAGTCACACGGAATTCATCGACAGGCGAATCCGAGTTCTGGTACATCTGTCCGTCCTTCTCATTATGAAAAGCTTTCAATTCCATACTCTGCTTGTTGATCCAAGAGCCGCCCTGCTGCAAGGTCGTCGAGTTATCCAGCTCCGTATCAAACGTAAAGAGGTGCAGCTGTATCTCCTTGCCCTCAATCGTCTCCTTGGCATTGAGCATGTCCTGAATCATCTGGCCGTTAGAGGTTCGTGCCGGGTGTATGCGGATAATGCCCTGTGGTTTGTCCTTACCCTCTTTATTGGTAGCTTTCTTCTTCTGATCCTGCTTGTAGCGGTTCAGGGCTGCGAGACCAGCCTTGTCAGCGGCAGCGATAGGCGTCGAAAGTACCTCGTAGATATCATCAGCCATTGACTTGTTAGAGGCTGGATGTCCGATGATGAAAAGCGAGCAATTCAGTCTGCGCTCCTGCTGTGGACGATGGTAGAAGCGGTACCACGTGCGCGTCATGAGCGTCATCATCACACCACCAGCCACGAACAAGGCTGCAGGATACTGGCTTTTTTTCAATCCTTCACAGACATCTCGAAGCAATGGGAAATCATCAAACATCCCTTCAATTTCCTCACCCCACTGCTGCAATTTCTTTTCAATAGAAGTGCTTGCAGTCACACCGCCTTCGGCAGCTGATTCAGAGATCAGTTCCCTGTAAGTGAGCCCTGTCACAGCCTGTATGGCCGCTTGCATGGCCTTACTGGGGTAAGGCTTTGAGGTTGTTTCTTCTTTCTTGGCGAGTTGCTTGGCAGCACTCTCCACCGTCTGCGCCACATCCTCATCGCGCTCTTCGATAATCTCTTGCACCCACGATTGTCTTTCGACAATGGTCTGCACCAGTTTTTTATCACCGTCGAGCATGAGCATAAGGTCAGTGGCGAGCTTAAGGCTCTCGTTGTGTCGGTTACTGTCTTCTTTACAGGGCAGCTTATCAGCATAACGAGCATCAATAATAGACTGTAGATCATATCCCCTCCAAGTATTTTCTTGGCACGGATTACACGGATTTTTTTCCTCGGCGGGAAACTCAGCAGGATTTCCAATAGGACTACTTTTTAATCCGTGTAAATCCGTGGAATCCGTGCCTAAATTAATCTCTGCCGATTCTCCCCTCCCTTTGGAGGGGTTGGGGGAGGCTCCAAATCGATGGTTAATAGGCTGAGTCTTCTCATCACGGTATGCAGCCGTGAACATCTTATCAAAATCTTCATCATAATAGTCAAAAATGGTTTCATCAATAAACAATATATCCTCTTCTTTCGGAGAGAAAGAGTTACGGGTGGCGTCGATGCAGCTTGCATCTGCCTTCTGCCCCAGTGCGTTCGCAAAGACAATCTGATTGTCTGCCAGATTACCCAGACTGCTGTCTGCTGTGAAGATGATGCGGAGACCGCTGCCGCTGCTGGTAATATACACCAGCTTTGTGCGAGTCATCAGCTCTGCGTTATCCCTGAGCTGCCACCATATCTGCATCGGGTTCTCCACATGGTCGATGTCGAGCATCACAAGACCATTTAGATGACAGTCCTTCAAGCGACGATGGCAGAAGGGCTGCCCCTTGGCAGACTCTGTAGCGTCAAACTTATAACAGCTGAAGATGAAAGCAGGCAGATTCTCCTTGAGATCCTGTGCGTATGCTTTCAGCTTTTCGGCATCCGTCTTTTTGGCCCAGGCTTCCTTTGCGGATTTCTTCTTTAGGTTCTGACGTTTCAGGTCGAACTTCTGGTATTCCGAGCTGCTGAGCCATGACTGCAGGGCGGGAGCGCCCTCTGTCTTTGAGGCTTCAACGGCAGCAAGAATAGCCCTGCGGGCATTGATGCGCCAGGCTGTAGTCTGTTTCTTGACTTGCTCCCAGAACGCTTCCTTTGTGCAAGGAAGCGCCTGAGAAAAGTGAGTATTCTCTTGGAATGTGAACATCGGCTACACGCGGTCTATGATCTCCTTGTCCGAGAGAGCGGCTTCAGCCTTCTTCTCCGTCTTTGAGTTAAACACTTTAAGAATCTCCGAGTAGTTAGCGCCGATGACGCGCCCCATCTCGCTCTGCAATTGCAGCAGCTCTCTTTCCACCGTAGGCGAGCAGTCCAGCGTCGTCTGGATCACCACCTGCTTGGTGGTCTTGTTCAGATAGAGTTTCAGCTTTGGGCTCTCGAAGAGCATCTTGCCCTTCACCTTCAGTTTCAACTCACTTTTCAGTTCGCCCTTGGTGAGCTCTGCGAAACGCTCCTGCATGGTGGCCACGGGGTCAGGGTCATTCGCATCCACGTTGATGTGGATGGAGTAGGAAGAATCCTTCTCGCCCTCACTCTTGTAGAAAGAACTCTTGCCCTTTTGTTTGATCATCTTGCGATTGCTCTCACGGGGCTCCATCGGGTTCACCACAAAGACATCATTGCCGTACATCTTCACTCTGGCCCTATAGGCCTTCACCGGCTTTCCTTCCGGCTTCTCAATGTAATTTTCTTCTATCATCTTTATTTTATTTTTGTAATTCCTTTCTAAGTCTCCTGACCTCTCGTTTCAGTTGACTGTTCTCAGCACGAAGCTTCTTGATCTCGATATAGAAATCATCGAACCCCATAGTAGCTTTGTTTTAAGATGCCCTGTTCGGCAGCTATCCACGAATAACAGACATCCAGCACCATGTCCACACTGTCACATCCAGTCGTGTGAGCGATATGCTCACAGGCGAACATCACCAGATTCTCAGCCATCTCCAGCTGCATGTCGCCGTGGAAACCAAGCAGCTGCTGCATGAGCATCCCATAAAGCTGCGGACTTACCTTTTTCTCCAGCGTGGTCATCTCACGGTCAGCATGTGGAGCCACCCCATACTCGAAGCGCAAGTCGTGATTCACCTGACGAACATTGTGTGCCATCTTTCGCACCAGCAGTTTTCTCTTCTTCATCTTTGAAGTTTTGTTTTACGTCGCCCCCTTCAAGGCGACCTTTAATTATTATTGATTTTTGAATTTTCTCTTTGGAAACTCTCCTATTCTCACGAACCAGAGAGGGGACAGTATTAACCTCTGAAATATATAGATATTCTCAAGCACCAGCGCAAGAGAAACATCTCACTGATGAATTCGAGTGCAAAATTGAAGAAAAAGTTTCGGTGAAAGAAAAAAAGAAACTTTCACGAAACTTTCACGGAGGCCTAACTCGTTGAAGGCCAATAAAAAAGGGTGCTTTTCAGCACCCCTTAACTTTCACGAACTTTCACGCCTAGCTCTATTAAAAGCTGTTCTATCGCCCGTTTTACCCTGCTTTCAGGCGAAAGACCTAAACAGCTCCTGACTGGATGATTCTTCCCCTTTGAAGGTTCCAGCAGCTCAGCTATTCTGACATCATTAGTACCTTTCACTACCATATTATCTATGGTCATCAGATGGATAATGTTTGCCACAAGACTTCTATTAAATATCGTTCCCTGTTGTCTCCCCCGGTCATAGATTTCCTTTTTCACTTCCTCCAGTTCAAGTATTCTCAGCCATATCTCTTCATATTTTGGCTGATAGTCCTCAACGATGACTGGCTTGATTCTGCCTACGTAGTCCATGATGGCTGCACTCATGTCATCAATTATGCAATCTGGAGATAGCACTTTCAGCCACTCTTTGTTAATATCCTCGAATGTCATGTTGTCCTTGTTCTTTAGCTTTTCAATAAGCCACTTACAACTTCCAAATATTCCCTATAATACGACAATGATTTGTTCTCTGCTGCCCCTATGTCGCAGATCATCTCTGATGTCGCAACAACTCCGAGAAGATCTGGCCTAAATATTTGGAAATAGCCTAAACTCAACGTAACTTTGCATCAACAAAACAAAGTTAGAGTTTTCTTTTTCATACGTTATAAATTGGTTATTAGGTTAGTAATGATGTATGTAGGGCCCGCAGTGATGCAGGCCCTACATGCGTTATACATTTCGTGAATGATACAAATTATAGATTGTCGATTGTTACTTTCCAATAGCCTGTTTTGTTGCTGCCAACACGTTCTATAAATCCATTCTCACGTAAAGAGTTTATGATTTTCTTGATACCACCTAACGATAGACCTGTACGCTCAGCAAGTTCTTCGCGCGTCAGATGCCCATTCTCATTCAGCAACATCATAACCTTCTGTGCCGATTTATTGGCTACTTTATCGGCTACTTTATCGGCTACTTTATCGGGTAATGGTTCTCCTTGGTGCGACTTCAGCGTCTTGTATATCTCGTTCAGCATAAAGTCAATGAAAGGTCCAGACTGACCTGCATTTGTGCTGGCTGTGATAGCATCATAATATTGCTGCTGATTGCTATATACCATGTTCTCTACAGGCAGATGTTCAAACAGTGGATGAAGCTTACCCAATATCAGCGATTGCCATAGGCGTCCCATGCGACCATTACCATCAATGAAAGGATGGATAAACTCAAATTCGAAGTGGAATACACAGGAACGGATAAGCAGATGATCCTTTGAATGTTTCAGCCAATCAAAAAGATCACCCATCAGCATAGGTACACGATCTGCAGGAGGTGCCAAATGCACCAGTCCTTTCTCGCCAAACACACCCACGCCTCCACGTCTATAATGCCCAGCATCATCCACCAATGCCTGCATCATCACACCATGCGCCTTCAGAAGATCTTTTTCTTTGAAAGCATCGAGTGTAGGATACATCTCGTAAGTCTTGATGGCATTCCTTACCTCCTGAATCTCCTTGATAGGAGCCACCACATTCTTACCATCAATGATGTCGCGCACCTGATCTTCACTCAGTTTGTTTCCCTCAATGGCCAGTGACGAGTGAATAGTCTTGATACGATTTACCTTACGAAGGCGTAATCCGTCCTCTTGTTCCAAACGGATGGCATAGCGTTCTATCTGACCTGAGATCTCCGCTATCAGGTTGATAGCCTCAGAGCTTACTGTGAATGGAGGTATATACATATTCTCAACTTTGCTGTGGGCTCTTTAGCCCGTTCTCGTCTCGAACTCATCGGCAAAAGTACTTAAAAGATTCGACACTTGCAAACATTTTGCACGATTTTACACAATTTCTTTTGATGCCACAAAATAATTGGGAAGAATTCTTTGCTCACGACAGGATTTTGCCCTTTGGCCACTTTTTGTCGTCTCGAGCCCACCCCGTCGCAACAACTCCATGAAGATCTGGCCAAAATATTTGGAAATGGCCTAAACTCACCCTATCTTTGCATCAGCAATCAGAAATTAGAATTAAACGTTATAATGGTTAGATAAATTATCTTTTTCATACTTGTTATTTGGTTTTAGGTTAGTAATGATGTATGTAGGGCCCGCAGTGATGCAGGCCCTACATGCGTTAAGTTACATAATAAAATAATGAGACGAGTTCAATTCTCCATTATCACT
>OMZO01000063.1 GCA_900315525.1 uncultured Prevotella sp.
CTCGTTCTCGCGGGCAATCTTGACGCCCTCATGCAGTTTCTCTAAGGTAGGATTGGTCATCACGCCAGGGTTCTCAACGATGGTCTTGCCTGCCTCTTTCAGAATGGCAATCACCTGGTCATAGATGCCGTTGTGTTTCACACTGCCGCTACCATAGTTGAGCAGCACCACTGGGCCGTAGCCCTTCAGTTCGTCCTTGAGGAAGTTCAAAGACTCATCACCAAAATACAGTTTGGTTGGGTTGTAATAAGAAAAGTTTCCTAACATAGTTGTTTTTTTATTATCCGTAATTCTCAATTAAGTATTTCACGAACTGTGGGTCGCCGAAGTTGATGATGCCCGTGTCGTGCTGGTTCAGCTGGGCAATCTGAGCCATCTCGTCATCGATCAGCGTGAAGTCGAAGATGTCAAAGTTTTGCGCCATACGCTCCTTGTGAGTTGATTTGGGGATGGCTACGATACCACGCTGGGTGAGCCAGCGGAGGGCAACCTGTGCAGCAGTCTTACCATACTTCGCTCCAATGGCAGCCAACACCTCGCTCTTTACGATACCTTCAGCACCCTGTCCGCCAAGCGGTCCCCACGCCATCACCTTCGTGCCGAACTCAGCGTGAATCGGCTCGATACACGTCTGCTGCGCAAGGGCGTTGCACTGCAACTGGTTCACCATCACGCACCTTGCCTGCACGATAAGCCTTCTCCATAGCCCGCCATGTGCCGAACACGTCGCCGTAGGCCTGGTGGATAAGCAGCAAGTCGATATACTCCGTCTGCAACTTACGCAGACTCTCGTCGATACTCTTGGCGGCCTTTTCTTCACCGTTGTTCGAAATCCAGACCTTCGTTACAAGGAATAGATCCTCGCGCTTCAGTCCACTCTTGCGCCAGGCATTGCCAACGCCTTCCTCGTTCTGATAGGCCTGTGCCGTATCAATCAGGCGATAGCCTACGCTCAAAGCATCACTCACGCAACGTTCGCACTCGTCTGGGCTTACGAGAAACACACCGTAGCCCAATGTCGGCATCTTGACACCGTTTGATAATGTAATGTACTCCATATTATTTCAATCCATTAATCCATTTTTCTACTTTCGCTTTCTCTGTGCGCACCTCGTGACCGTAGATGCTAAAGCCCTTTGTGACATTTGCACCAGGGAAGGCATCCTTCACATCCTCCACACAGTTGGCCAATCCAGAGCCTTCGTGAGTGGTGAAAGGAATGACGGTCTTACCCTTCAGATCATTGGCATGCTTCTTGAAGAAGGTAAACATCACCTGCGGATAAGTGCCCCACCATACGGGACCACCAATGAAAACGGTATCGTAGCCGCTCATATCTACATCGCCTTCGTACTCTGGCAATTCACCTTTCTTGGTCTCTTCCTTCGCCAGATTGATGAGTGGTGTATAAGCCATTCCGTCGTACTTGTGGGTGACGATTTCAAACTGCGCTGCGCCAGTTAACTCAGTGATGTAGTCTGCCACAATCTTCGTGTTGCCCACCTCAATGTTTCCTACTGCGTAGTTGTCTCCCGCATGCGAGAAGAACACCACAATTGCCTTTGAATCCTTATTCATAACTTTCTCCTGTTTAGCACCGCCATTGCATGCTGTTGATACGAGCAATGCCAGAGCGGCTGTAATGATACTTTTGAAATTCATTTTAAATGTATTTTCTAATCACGCTGCAAAGTTACGGCGTTTTTTCGATATTTTGTTTTCACAAATTGCGTCACGATTTTCACTTTTTGCCGAAATCGTTCTTTTATATACAAAATAATGCGTATCTTCGCATCCAAAAGACAAAGATATGAGTTCAGATTTTCAATATTCCACAGACTTCTACGGGATGAATTCCCGTGAGTTGAGACATACCTGTATGCATCTGCTATGCCTGGCAGGTGAGGCAAGTTTTGTGTTTAACGAGCATTGCTACCACATTGTCAGAAACGACCTCGTGGTGATACCGATGCCTGATCGTATCAGCAACCTGGCGGCTCATGCAGACTTGCAGGTGGAGTGGTTTGCTGCCGATTACAAGTTCCTGCAGAACCTGCTGCCGTCGAACAACTACAGCATCGGTGGCAGTATCTCGCTGAACCAAGACCCTGTCATTAAACTCTCAGATGAACAAGCACAACATCTGCTTGATGACTTCCATCGTCTTCGTGACCGCAAGGACGACCGCCATTTGCAGTTCTATCGCGAACTGATGGGCAGCCTCTGCCTGACGATGATGTACGACATCTTCGAGGCCCATGCCCAACGAGAATCCACAGATAGCCATACCGACCGCACAGCCTACATCGTGAAACAGCTGATGACATTACTTTCCACCGGCATCAGCCGAACAGAGCGTGATGTGAGCTACTATGCAGAGCGACTGAATGTTTCACCCAAATATCTTTCTGCCACCATCAAGCGCGTGACGGGACATAGTGTCACCTCATACATCGACCGCCATACCATACCTATATTAAAAGACTATCTGAATGACGAACGCCTGTCACTCACCCAGATAGCCGACTTGATGAACTTCACGTCGCTCTCTTACTTCAGCCGTTACTGCACCAAGCATCTCGGCCAGTCACCCAGCGATTACCGTCTGAGTCTTCAACCGAAGTAAGACAATCTACACTGCGGGCGCACTCTTTTAGAAACGAGAATGTATAACCACTAAAAACGAAAACGACTATGAAAAAGGAAACTTGGAAGACCATCATTCAGGTCATCGTCAGCATCAACTAGTGCTGCCAGTCTTTTTATAGCCTTTTCTTCTTTCTCAGGAAATTGATGGCAACTTTCAGCTGACGGAAATCAACTTTTGTTAAATATGGGTGCATAATTACAAAAACTGAGGATTTTTGAGTACTTTTGCAAATGAATTAAATTGTTTTATGTAATTTGTAGTGAAGATGCAAGAGATTAGTTACAAAGACTTGAAGTTCAATCCGTTCAACCTCATTGGTGGTGAATGGATGCTGATAACGGCTGGTGACGAGAACAACTGCAACACGATGACGGCCTCATGGGGGCATCTGGGTTGCCTGTGGGGTAACAACGATCCTTCGGCAGTGGTTTATATTCGTGAGTCGCGCTATACCAAGGAGTTTGTTGATGAGGAGCCTTATTTCTCGCTCTGTGTCATGGACAAGTCGTTTAAGAAGCAGATGGCCTATCTGGGCAGCACGTCAGGACGTGACGAGGACAAGATAGCCAAGGCTGGACTCACACCTGTCTATGCCGATAACACTGTCTATTTCGAGGAAGCCAAGCTGGTGCTCGTTTGCAAGAAGGTGTATGCCGCAGAGATCCAGCCAAGTGGCATCATCTATCAGGATACCATCGACAAGAGTTATCCGCAGGGCGACTATCACACCATGTACATCGGTAAGATCGAGAAGGTGCTGGTGAGGGATGATGAATATCTGGGTTAGCTCAGATTGCCCTCATATATTTCATAAACAAATAAGAGAGATATGCACAAGGAGAAATTCATGATCTATCGGAGGGATGCGAAGAAGGGCGAGGCCACCTATTCGCCGAAGTCGCACTCTGCCCCACATTTCGAAGGCCATTACGTAGAGGGTATGGAAGAATGGGCATCGTGGTACTGCTTCAACAAGAAGGATGATGGGACCTATGAAGCCGAGCTTGACGAAGCATGGAACGAAGGCAGTCACTATGGCGGAGGAACCATCAACGTGGATATTCCCAAGGAGTGGTTTGCTCTTTCCTACGATGAATTTCTCGAACACGTCATTACCCTTGCAGCAGCAAAGCATTATGGTTTTACCGTAGACGACCTGAAGGAGAGAAAAGGATTGAAACAGTTCTTTGGTTTTAAAGATTCAATTAATCTTATCAGACTCTCTGAGGAGCATACCATCGCTTTCAAGGAAGAAATGCAGGAGGCATTCCAGCATGGATTTATGGCGTATTACAAAGACGATAATCAATGGCAGGTATTGCCCGACAAGGACTTCTATCAGTCATTAGAGGCAGAAGGTGCTGAAGCCTACGAAGCCGTCAGCGAGGATGGCCAACGTGTCGGCGGTGCCATCATTACCGCTAATGACACTATGGGAGAGTTAGCATTCCTCTATGTAAAGGTGGGTGTTCAGAGCAAAGGAATCGGCCAAGCCATCTGGAAATCTATAGAAGCCATGCATCCTGAGATAGAAGTTTGGGAAACTTGCACCCCATATTTCGACCGCCGCAACATACACTTCTACATCAATCGCTGCGGATTCCATGCCGTTGAATTTTTCAACGAACATCACCCAGATCCCAATATGCCGAGACAACCGAACGAGCAGCGAGAGCAGAGCGATGTTAACATCGGCTATGCCGAGTCGCGAGAGAGGAAGAGCGAAGCTCAATTTGATCAGGAAGATGGACTCTTCAAGTTTGAGAAAAGAATGAAATGATATGAAAGATAATGAAGTAAATTTGGAGATAAAATGAGAAAAAAAATGAAAAAGGTATTATTCGCTTTCGCTGCAATGATGGCATTAGCAGCATGTGGTAACAAACAAGCAGCCGCTCCTGAAACAGAGAGTAGCGAAGTAAAGAATGAAGTAGTAACTAACGACACAATCAGTCAAGAAATGAAAGAAGCAAACATGCAAGAAGTACAGGCGTATTTGAAGGAGTGCGGAGCATTCTTCATTGCCACAGCCGACGGTGACCAGCCCCATGTGCGTGCCTTCGGCGTATCAGAGATTATCGATGGCCGTCTCTACATCATGACGGGCAAGGTGAAGGACGTTTACAAGCAGATGGCTGCAAACGGCAAGTTCGAGATCTGTGCCTTAAAGAAATCAGGCAGCGAATGGATGCGCCTGAACGGAACCCTGGTCAACGACGAGACACTGGCCGTCAAAGAGGAATTCCTCAACCGCAACGAGGGCTTGAAGTCGATGTATAAGGCTGATGATGACAATATGGCCGTGCTCTACATCACCAATGCCACAGCCCGCTTCTGCTCGTTCTCAGCACCTGAAAGAAAGGTAGGTTTCTAATCTCATCAGATAGAATGTATGCAGGATCAGCAGCGGACATATATTGCCATCGATTTAAAGTCCTTCTACGCCTCTGTAGAGTGTGTGGACAGAGGGCTTGACCCGCTGACCACAAACCTTGTCGTGGCTAACGTGTCGCGAACAGAGAAAACCATCTGTCTGGCTGTTTCTCCGTCGCTGAAAGCATACGGCATCGGAGGACGTGCGCGACTGTTCGAGGTGGTTCAGAGAGTGCGCGAGGTGAACAACGAGCGCAAAAGAGCTGCCGGATGGAGGATGACAGGCAAATCCTACAATGATCCGGAACTGAAAGCCAATCCGAGCCTAGAACTCGATCCTCCGAGGCCTGAACTTCGAGGAAGGAGCCACAGCCAAGGAACGTAACGAACAGATAGGAGGACACAAAGCATGACGAACGACTACGACGATATCATCAATCTGCCACACTACGAGCCGAAGCATCATCCAAGGATGTCTATGTGGAACCGTGCAGCCCAGTTTGCACCCTTTGCCGCATTGACTGGCTATGATGCTGCCATTCAGGAATCAGGCCGATTGACAGATGACTGGGTAGGTTTGAGTGAATCCGGCAATGTAGAAATGAACCACAAAATGGAATTGATCGTTTCCATGTTGCCAGAGCATCCTTCTGTGACCATCGAGTATTTCGTGCCAGACGAGCATAAGGCAGGAGGTTCCTATCAGTCTTATACCGGTAATGTGAAACGCATCGATGAACTTGAAAAGTGCATCGAGTTTACAGATGGGAAGAAAGTCCCACTTGATGCCATAAGAGATATAAAGATTGAGTGATCATTATTCAATCACCTCAATATAGAAACTGAACGGACGAAAGCCGTCGTTGCAGCTGATCATCGCACTCATGGGATTCTTCATCCAGCCATCGTAAAAGTTCCCCTCACCTTTTGCCAACGACTCTACAAACTCCCGCATGGATGACCAGGCAGAAGGGCACATTCCTTCAGGACATTCTCCATTCTCTGATATCCATTGCTGACCCTCCCTGACATCGCAAGTATGCTCAATGGGATTCTCATATTTAGCCATCAGGTCAGGATAGACCGTCTGACGGATGGCTGTAATTCGGACCTTATTCATATATATTTTTGTCGGATAGTCTTTGGGAGTTTGGATTTGTCAGATAGTACTGCCCACTTCATATTTTACTTCTCTTTATCAGGCTGTTGACCGTCGTGCGCCTTCCATGCACATTCGGTAATTTTCATATCGGAGAAGACTGCTGTGAAGGATGACTCTTCGGGTGAACAGGCATAGATGCCAAAGCTGATTTCGTCGGCACCGGCATACATGTGGCAGATGCGCATCTGACTGAAATCGATGCCGTTGGTGGAGCACTCGATGCAGTAGTCATCCTCGCGACGGGAGAACCGATACCACATCGTCTTCACGTCAGCAGGAATCGCTGTTGTGGCCCAGTCGGAATAGCCCTTGTTCGTGGCTACACTGCCGAGGTGTTGGAATTCGTCGTTTTCGTATTCAACAGAACCTTTCAGCCAGTTCTCACTGTCCAGATACATCACGATGCCGCACTGGTCAAAGCGCTGATGACTCTGCGTGAAGTCGGTCTTCACCACAAAGCTGAAGAACTTTTCACGGGTCTTCATCTGTAACACGGGGGCATTGTCGTTCTGGAAGTGATAGTAGGTGCGCTGCCAAAGGTCGGTATGCGGCGCAGTAGTGATGAGGATGGTGTCACCCTTCACCTCAAATCCACCCGGTTCTCTCGTCCACTGAAGACTGTTCAAATCGATTCGGCCACTGTCTGCGAGGGCCTCTTTTACGTTGTCAGTAAACTCCATGTCTGTTTCATTTTTAGTTTGCTGTGCACAGGCCGTAAACAATAGGCCGATGCAAAGTAATGTGAATAATTTCTTCATACTATTCTCTCTTTGTTATTCTTGCCAAATAATCCCATTTCCTCGTTATGTATGCGCTCAACTACGGTTGGTAATTTGCATTAATTCATTTTCGTCATGTGATAACCCATACGCTTCAACTGCATTGCAGCACCAAATAGGTAGAGTTGGTGCAGAGAGACCACATAGCCATTGAATGCCTCCTTTGTGCCAGGCTCCAGATGCTGATGCATCAAGGCATTATAGACCCGTGAAGCACACTCGCCAGTGACTTTCTCCAGAGCTGTGTAGTCTGCGCCCTGCAACAAGAGGACATCTTGGCGAATATATTCATCCATCGAGTCGTAGCCGCGCTTGTCGCGCATGTAGGCATAGAGGTCGTCAATCTTTGAATAGATGTCCCATTCCGTGTCCCACATCTTGGCTACGGCCATGCCGATATACATCATCCAACCCAGTGAGGCTGAAGGGTAGTCCTGAAACTCTCGTATGCCGTCAGGGATGTAGGTATTGGCTATCCCTTCCCATTTGTCTTCAACATCGGGACACTCCGGCAAACGTTCATCAACCTCCTTCATTGACTGCAGGAACTGGTGTAAGTCCTTACGCAATATCTCTTCAAAATTCTCCATACTTCTATAACATGTTTTCTAATCGTTCTACTGCTTGTGTAATATCCTCTGGAAACCGTTTGTGGTCACGGAGGAAGTCAGCCCTGCCGCCACTGATGGCATCATATAATTCCCGACTCATGTCATCTGCATAGGACGCAATAGCATGCTGTCCTTTGTGATCATTGATCGTAGCCGATGGGTCTGAATTGTTTCTGAGGCTCACTCCATACGAAGCCATACTTCATGAGATAGTCCTTGATTTCCTTGGGTTCTCTGCTGAAGGCATAGCATAGTGATTCCAGCGTGTCAAACTCCTCGTCTCTTAAGAGCATGTTGACGCTCGAAACCAGAATGGCAGGGTCTTTGGGCTTTGGGAAGGTAATCCATATCGTTTAGCTATCTTATTTCTTCCAATTCACCAGTTTCAGAGTCGATAATAAAGCCTCTTACCACAATGTCCATAGGAACAAGCGGATATTTGCTAGTCAGATACTTCTCGTAGCCCTTCTGTTCTACGAAAGTCTTGTTATAGTCAATAATCTGGTCTATCATAAGCCTATTCTCTTAAACTATGTTGTAATAACAGGGCAAAGTTAGTGAAATTTCAGCAGATTTTGTAAATTTGCACCTTAGAATTAGGATAGTTTATAGAAATGATGGTTCAAGAAGGTTGGTAGTAACTATTATTAGGGACGATACCACTACTGAAACGTGGAGCAGCCAGATGATTCACTGGCTGAAGGCCAAGGGATTCATCAGCAAGAACTGAAATAATAATAAGAGAAAAAAATGAAAGCGATTAGCACAGAAAAGGCACCCGCTGCCATTGGCCCATACAGTCAGGCCATCCAAGTAGGAAATCTGGTCTATACTTCAGGGCAGATTCCCATTGACCCTGCGACAGGAATGATTGTTAAAGGAGGCATTAAAGAACAAACCCTTCAGTCCTTGACCAATGTTAAAGCCATATTGGAAGAGGTTGGACTGACCATGAGTAATGTGTTGAAGACAACCGTGTTCATGGCTGACATGGGAGACTTTGCAGATATGAACAGTGTCTATGCAGAGTTTTTCACAGAGCCATATCCCGCACGTTCAGCTGTTGCCGTCAAGACGTTGCCTAAAGGAGCATTGGTAGAAATCGAAGTCATAGCCGAGGTCAAAGCATGATTCAGAACTAAGTGGAGATCCGCGTTTTTTTGAATACCTTTGCAAGCTGATATGAAGAAAGAAAAGACAATATTGTTCCTTCACGGATTCTATGCCAGCGGCCATTGTGTGCCTGCTGTGGCATTGAGGGAGGCATTCGAGAAGGGAGGAACCCCGAGACCCGGTGAGTCTCGGGGAGGGTACCTGGCAAACGTACTGACTCCCGACCTCCCACTCCACCCTCATGATGCCATCAGGCTCATCCGCGACATCTGTGACAAGGAGAAGCCAGATGTTCTCGTGGGCAACAGCTGCGGGTCGTTCTATGCGCAGATGATCTCACCGATTGTGGGCATTCCTGCACTACTCGGCAACCCGCACTTCAAGATGTCAGACTTCCTCCATGAGCGTATCGGCAGCCATCAATACAAGTCACCAAGGGCTGATGGCAAGCAGGACTTCACCATCGACGAACAACTCATCAGTGAGTTCGAGGAACTGGAGGTACACCAGTTCGACTGCTGTAATATATATAATAAGGATCGCGTGTGGGGACTCTTCGGTGAGGAAGACACATTGGCACACTTCGAGCCGCTTTTCCTGAAGCATTATATGAACAGCCATCACTTCCCTGGTGGACATGCCCCAACGGCAGAGCAGTTCAAGACATGGTACTGTCCGCTCATCGAGAAGCTGCTGCTTGATTATCCCATCGCAGAAGACCGGGTACGCTACTTCCAGCACTTCAAGGGAAACAAGTACAAGATGATAGCATCGGCCTTCGACTCAGAGACTCAAGAACGCATGGTAGTCTATCAGGCACTCTACGGCGACCGCAAATACTGGGTTCGCCCAGAAAAGATGTTCTTCGAACAGATTGAACGGGACGGCAAGCGATTCTCACGCTTCCAGGAAATAGACTGGGAAGAATAATCAACGATTCAAGTTATCAATATCCTTCATACACTCTTCAAAGATAGCCTCGCGCTGAACATCTGACATCTCAGACAATGGCATGAAGGTGGTGAAGAAACTGATTCTGACAGGGTCTTCACCACTTATCGTCTCTTCACCAGACAACTTGAAGCAGAAGCCGTCCTGTGCCAGAAAACCCTCACCTGCAAACTCACCATATTCCTCAATGCGCTTATTGATACGCTCATCGACGGGCATAATTCTCAACGTTCGGTTGCGCGAAATAAACCTGACCGCAACTTCATTTGCCGACAATTCCGGTTGTTTCAGGAACCTTTCTTTATAACGCTGCAGGAAATGGCTTGTCAGAATCAATATCTCAGGTATACCCTTGTCCGTCCATTTGATGATATAGCGTTTGCTGCCGTCAAAGAGTACACACAAATAGCCTGACAGGACCGGAGCAAATGCATGCTCACGATAGAAGTAGATGATATACTGGTTCTTGGAGGTCTGTATCTGATAGTCATACATGACACTGGCTGGGAACTCATCGCTTCTTCTGAGGACATTCACTGCTTTTCGTAGCAACGCATCGCGTTTCCAGTCTAGTTTGTTCATCTCACCCATCAGATCGGCATAGACCTCATGGAGATTCATGTTTGCTACAATCATAGGTGCAAAGATAAGGAAATACCATGAAAACAAGAAACGTTTTTGCTTTGCTATCGAGGAAAGAAAGACGGTCAAGGGCAGCTTGCAATGTCTCGTCTCGTTTGGCAAAATGGAAACGGATCAAATGATGTACATCCTCTTTGACATTACTTGCAGATTTCCCCAATCTCCTTGCGTTTCTTCTCCTTCGGCTCGTCAGCGGCATAGCCAATGGGAATCAGCACAGCAGGTTCCTCGTTGTCACCAAGGCCAAAGAACTGCTTGCATTTCTCAGCATCGAAGTTGCAGACCCAGCAGGTAGCGAGACCTTGCTCCGTAGCTGCCAGACACAGATGCTCAACAGCGATGGCTATGTCTATATCACCATGATGTTTGCCGTCCGAGCGTACCCACTCCTCGTCGTGCAGGATGCTGCAGATAATGTACATCGGAGCCGTCGCAAACCACTCACGGTTGTAGCACTCCTGCAACTTCGCCTTGTCGACCTCGTTCTTGACCATACGGAACATCCACGGTTGCTTGTTCACCGCCGACGGTGCAAAGCGGACACACTCCATCACATAGTCCAGTTTCTTCTGTTCCACACTCTTCTCCTGATAGCTCCTACAGCTATACCTCTGCTTCACTAAATCTAAAAATGCCATATTATCTATTGCTTAACCTTTATATACACCCCGTCGAAAGCAACACCCATACCGAAACATCCGAATGTCTCATACTTCGTGGTAGACTTCAATACCACGAACTTCTTGAAGAAATGGGCACTGAAACCATAGCCGCACTCATTGACATTCTCATAATAGAAATAGTCGTGAGTTCCTTCACCCAGTACAGCAGGACGTTCAGGGGCACTCTTACCTTCAGCAATATTGCCAGGCGCATTGCTAACCTCGAAATGCAGTTTGTACTTGCCTGCTCCACGGAACTTTACGTTGCCTCCCATCATAGACCCGTAGCGGGGATTCCAGATGGAATAGGCATACTCACGTCCGATATTCTGCGGATCCTCGTAGTCAAGATAGTCTGTCACATCAATACGTCCGGTGAGG
>OMZO01000064.1 GCA_900315525.1 uncultured Prevotella sp.
GCCCCCTGGGGTACCGCCCTCACCACCAATATGAACATGCAGAGCCGTCGTGGCTACAACGATGCCTCGATGAACACCAACGAGCTCATCTGGAATGCCCAACTGTCGCAGAGCTTCCTCAAGGGCAAGCCCCTCACCATCTCGCTGCAGCTCTACGATATCCTCCATCAGCAGTCAGCGCTCACCAGCGTTGTCTCTGCCATGGGACGTACTGATACCGAGTACAACTCCATCACGAGCTACGCCATGCTCCACGTCATCTATCGTCTGAACCTCTTCGGCGGAGCCAAGAGTATCTTCGGTGGTGGAGGCCCTGGTGGTCCTGGCGGTCCCGGTGCCCGTGGCGGGCGCCAAGGCGGTGGTCGCCCAGGTGGAGGCTTCGGCGGCGGACGTCGCTGGTAAGGACACCGACACACTCATAATACATATCACAGAGGGACGGTTCTTTCGTTACATTGAAAGAGCCGTCCTTTTTAGTTTGGCTTGCTATCAGGGACGCAAGAAGCTGATTCGTCGCCGATTCTGTTGCGATCCGCGATGTCGAGTAGGATAGAGGCATAGCGTATCATCTGCTCTTTACCTACGCAGCGGATATCCACCGCGCAACCCGTCACATGGTTGCTTGTAGGCACACCTCCAGCGAGCTTGTTCACCGCTGGCGAGCGATAGCCAGAGTTCACGACAATCCCCTCTACATTCTCCGAGGTCTCATAATCCTCCCCAGGCTGCAAGCAATATAGCGTATTATAACTATACCGCAACTCCTCCAGCCACCAGCAGAGCCGTTTCAGATTCTCTATCACTTCGTGACTCGGGATATTCCCATCCGCCGTCACATGCTTGGTCTTGGTCAACTCCCCGAGCTTAAAATGCTCGGAGAGTTTTGCTTGCTTATTGATTTCCACTTGATCCATTATTTTTATTATTGATAGTCGCTTTTTTATAACTGTAATCTGTAATCTGTAATACATACTTGCGGAATAACCACTGGGATATCATGTTTTGACATTGACGACCTTCATTGCTCTTCCCCTGCTGCTGACGCACACGTTTGGCATCTTCCAAAGTGAATGTCTCGGGCAGGAAATCCAACAGGCTCTGAGGTCCTCGTTTCGAGGTCGGGATGTCGTCATCCGCATGGCGTATCTGGTCGCCCCAGATGGTCATCTTCAGATAGAGGTCGTAGAACAAGCTCCAACGACAGAATGTGTCGATCGACCTTTCCCACTTCATCCCGTTGGCCGCATACAGCAGACAACCCTTTCGGAAGGCTGCCACCAAAGCACGGTGTGTCAGATTGTCGAACACTTTATCTTGCGACAGACGGTAAAACTCTGCACACTCTCGCAGTAAACGTCTGGCCATTCGCTTGGCCTCCAGACAGTCAATCTCCCCAGTAGCAGCCTTCAGGTTGTCGATGAAAGGCTTCAGCGCTTCGTCGTACGACTGATCATATTTGCCGAACACGGCGATATCATCGTCATAATCATCGTCATCAACGACAATCGTGGCCAGACAGAGACGGGAAATTGGACCGTCGGTCAACACGTATCGGAAATAGCGAATCGCCTTTGAAGTGGTCGTGTTGGCGTTCCAATTGAGGTGCAGGCAGCCGTCGCCCATCACGCTCTGCGTACTGGCGCGGTCGGAACCGTAGTCGTTGCCCTCGTCGTCACAGAGCTTCATCGTCGTAAAATGATTACTCCTGCCCGACTTGGCTTCTATCTGGTCCCACTGCTCCAGCTCGTTCAGGCGCACGTAGAGCGGTGCACTGTCGGCCTCTACCATACGTTGCACGAGGGCAGCCTTCGTGATGTCGGCCTTGATGTTCTGGATAATCAGTCCTTCTGGACGCTGGGGTTTCTGCTTGTTGCTGGCCTTGGCATTACACTCGTCGTTGTACTTCATCAGTCGCAGACGGTTCTCGTGGTCACGTGCCTGCATGTCAGCGATCAGATGCGTCAGAGGCTGCTTCGTACATGAGTCCTTACCCGAACCCGTCGGCGCTACGATCAGACAATTGATACGCAGGTCGCGCACCTGATTGTCGATATAGACGAAGCTAAGCTTCTGCGGATAGGTCGCCAGTGGCGGGAACATCGCCTGAGCTACCGCTGCTTTAAACTTCTGGGGCGTATTCTGCAGCACGGTCTTCACCAGTCTGGGCAACTGAGCTGGAATCTCCGGCGGTGTCTTGCTGGCAAAGATCCTCGACAGTTCGTTTTGTGAAAGGCTGTTCTCAGACAAACGCTGTCCGTTCATCTCCTCAGCATCATCCGCTCTCTGTCCGATCTTCCTGCTCTCCCTGAACACGCGCTTCTGAAACAGCGTCAGTCGCTGACTCGGATTATAATAATCGGTGTAGAAGTCGTTGACGAGCGTCTGGATGTTCTCATCCTGCCAATGGTCGGGCATCAGCTCCTTCAGCATGCTCAGCGTCTCGGCCTTGGAGAGCAGCTGGTTACAACTGCTCAGCACCATCTTCACCGAGTTGTGGCGACCACCCTCATCCGTCAGATCGGTCTCCGTCACGCCCTCTTCCTTCATGCACTCACGGAAGATAAACCTCGTCCGCTCGTCGGCCTCATGAATGCCTGCCGCATTGGGGGAAACATTTGGAGAACGACTAAGGGTGGTAGATCCCAGCTCTGGATTAGGGTTGGAGGACTTCTGCGAAATCAGCCCTCCCCTCCCTTTGGAGGGGTCTGACGAGGCTCCATCCTCCCACGGCCGATAGTGTTTATTCGCCTTCCTGGCACCCTTGGGCACTTGTTCCTGCCCCTTCTTCTCACGATCCTTCAGTCGCTGATACTCCAGCGCACACGCCTCTGCCGTCATCGGCTCGTCGAACAGTGCATCGTCGAGATAAGGCAGATCCTCCCCCGAACCACTTGTCGAGAACACCACTCTGTTAAGATTTTTAGCATTCGTATCCATCTCAATATGCAGCGCAGTGGCCACCTTCACCTGATTCTCCAAGATGGTCGTTCCCGGCTCCCGTCGGCACACCAGATGCCAACCGCCACCCGGACTCTTCTCGAGCATCATCAGACCGATCTCATCCTTCTTCGAGAGCACTAGATCTTTGATCTCAGCCGACTGTGCAGGGTCGTAGCAGTCCACATCGTGGAAGAAGTAGCTGCCGATACTCTCCACGCCAGCCAGCTTGCCCTCAGCATGCCCAAGGTTGTAGGCCAGCTGCAACAGCTTACCCTTCTCCTTCGGGTCGCCCCCACGCGCCTTCGCCAAGTGCTCCAGGTTCTCCTTCGAGTTCCTCAGCGCCATCAGTTCCTCGCGGTTCTTCACGGGGGTGATATACTTCACCACCCCCTGATAATAGATTCTGTAGATCATAGGCCGTTAAATAAGGATTGATTTGACATCCAATTCATACTCCAGAATACACTTCATAGCGATAGCCGTAGCCTGCCTTATCAGCTTCTCAGGCAACTGTTCCAGCTGATTCTCGTCGAGCGAGAAATAGAAGTACCACCGCTTATTCTGTCCTTGCGACAGCGAGGAATTATCCTCACGAAACAGCGGTGTGTTACGCTTGCGCTTAGGCTTCTCCATCATATAGATGTTGCCGTCTCTCGTGCCCTGCACCTTGAAGTTGCCTGCGAAGGCTTCTGCCTGCACATCTTCGCAGCACTGAAAGTCGAGCGTGCGCAGACCTGTTTCCAACTTGCCAAGAGTCATCAGACCCTCAACCATTACTTGTTTCCCTAAAATTTTACCGTTTCTGATTTTCATAATTTGTTGAAATTGCGAGCCTTGGAAAAGCGAAGGTAGTTGAGCTCATTTCATCGATACTTCTCCGCTCGTTCTTTCAACTCAGATTAAACACTTACTTTTTTACCTTTTTACTTTTTTACCTTTTAATCACTTCCGTTGCCACGATGTCCATAAACACCTGCCCATTATACTCCCTCGTCTGGAACCTCAGTGTTGCAAACACCAATTCGTCCTTCTCGAAGGTCAGCGAGGCCAGATTGCCCAGCACCGTCACCACATAGCAGTTCTCATACTTGCCGCCCAGCTCCTGAAGCACCAGGATCCGCTTGTTCAGCACACCGTTCTCGGATTTCTCACTCTTCACGCTGATCATCTCACCGCTACTTACAACTCTTAAAAGCATTGTTTGCATAATAAATTAAAATTTTAGATGTTAATAAAAATGGAGCCATGCTCCTGTTCAAATTCACTTCTGATTGCCTCAATCGATTTGGCAGGAAAGCCCGCTCCCAGTTGTCTGGCCAGCGCCTCCTCTTCCCTTATCGATGCGAGATAAGCCAAGTATTTTCGGCGCTTGATCTTCCCGCCGCCTTTACCGGCCGCTTTCATCTGGTCGCTCATCTGCCATTCCTCGCAGACATCATAGCGGCCGACCTCTTTGTGATGCTCACTGCAGTATCGTGAACAACAAAGTCTCGTGCAGTCTCTATGGGCACACGACATGCAGCACTTCTTCACCGCAACGCCGAAGTCATTTTTTACTGTTACTATCTTCTTCATATAATCCTTTCTTTTTTATTATTAATAATGTGAATTAACTCTCTGAATAAATCCGCCCTATGCTCACGCACCAGACGGCTGGCCGGTGACGCTTCACCGCAAATAAAACAACTCAAAGAATAACTAAACCCCAAAAAATATGAAAACACTTATTCCTGTATCAACATTTCAAAGATCGCGCAGCTCAAAGAACTCTCTTTTTGTCTTTCGACATTGCAAAGGTAGGCACAAAATGAAGGCAAAACAAGCTTTTTGACGAAACCATATGGATGGCTAAGATGCTGACTGGATGCAAGTTACACGGCCTTATCCAAAACCTTTGGATGATTTTGGCTAACCTTTGGATAAAATCGACAAAATCTCTGGATGGCGACACCCGAAAATCATCCAAACCTTTCAAATCGCTATCCAAACCCATCCAAAAAGGCACAAAAAAATGGATGGAACCTCTCGGAATCCATCCATTAAAAGTTGAGCATCATCCAGTCTTTCGACCGAAAATCTGCCCGAAAACCTGATTTTCCTATACGATAGCAGCCAGACGACGCTCAAACGACTCTGCCTGTTCCTCGTCGCTGATATGCTGCTCACGACGATCCTTGCGCACCTGACAGACCGACGACCAGCCAAGCGGCTGCAGCCGGCCACCCTGCTCCTTGTATGCCTGACAGAAATACTGATAGAGCTGCTTCTCCAGCTTCGACTCCACCTTGCACCATTTCAGGAACTCGATGACCAGACCGCTGTCCATCTTGCCCTTCAGACCTTCTGCTCCCAGCTGGTCGAACAGCGGGATCACGCGCCTCACGCGCATCGCCTGCTCATGATCGTTGGGCCAGAGCAGCGCCTCCTCGTCGGTCAGTCCGGCGTTATGCCCCTTCGTCACCAGCTCCAGTACGAGCATCTCCTTCAGTTCGGCAGGCGTGTACTGATGATAGTTCTCACGGGCGAACGACTTCTCCGAACGGGCCCGCTGCTTGCGGTTCAGCAACTGGCTGTCGGGCAGTTGCTTGACGTCTTCCAGCCAGCGCGACAGATGCCTCACCTCGTCCATCAGCTTCGCACAGGTGTCGTTGTAGATCTCCAGGCAGCGGTCGGCATCATCACGGATCTCACGCTCCGAGATGATCATCCTGTGGCAGAGCGCCAGCGTGTTGATGATGGTCACGAAGAAGGTGGTCATGTCACGATAGAGCGTCTGCACCGAGAGCTCGAACGACTCGACACCGAAGAGGTCGCCAGCATGCGTGCCGACGGTCAGCGTCGAGCGCAGATAGAAGAGCGGGCGCTCCTTTCCCTCAGGCAGCGGCTTCATCCGTCGGGGGCACGTCTTCCGCAACACCTTACGGGCAGCAGAGAGCGTGCTGCGGATGTGGTTAAACAGTTGCTCCGTCGTCTCGAAGCAGCGATTGTTCTCGGTAGCGTAGCTCGTCAGGAAGGTCTCCGAAAACTTCACCAGCGCACGCACCTCGCGGTTCATCTTCTGTTGGTGCTCTCTCACCTCGAAGGTCAACTGTTCAATTTCGTAGGTCGATAGATTACGCTTGCGCAGGCTCTCCAGGAAACCGCCTGCATTGAAACTCTCTGCAGCCCGGATAATCTGCAACAGACTGCTCTCATTCTTGTCAACGATAGTCTTGTACTTCATTGCTTTTCACATCATTAATGATTAAACACTCTTAACATAGGCGCTCATCACATTGAAGAGCACTACTGATAAAACAAATAATATAAACAATCCAGCCATAACTCATAAATTATTGGTTTACGACTGCAAAGAAAAACCCAAGGTGTACCGTAAGTGTGTACACCTTGGGAATTTAACATTGATTTAACACTTCTATGAATTTCTTCGGAGCGACTCTTCCAAGATGGCCCGTATCTTGGCCCTCAGGTTCTCGGGCTTCAATACCTCGAGACCGTCAATCTTCGACAGCAGTTCACTGATGAAGTCAATCGACGGACGGATGTCGAGCGCAAAGTCCGTATAGCCTTCCCCACTCCTCAGTTCGCGCTGCGAGGCGTGTAGCGGCAGCGTGCGCAAGAGGTTGGCCATCTTCCCGTAAGCCCTCAGCTGCACATGCTCCAAGGGCGTGCCGTCGGTCATCACACCATAGTATTCTGCAAAGTAAGCCTCGGGCGAGAAATCGTCAGGCCGCACGAAACGCTGTTCGCTCAGCGCTACCGACTGCATGCGGTCGAGCGAATAGACCGACATACGCTCACCGTTGTCGGCCAGCATGTACCACCGCTGGCGGAAGAGTCTGACAGCATAAGGATTGACAGGCTTCACATAAGCCTCTGAACCGAACTTCTGATAACCCATCATGATGACGCGCTTCTGACGGATGGCCTGCAGGATCACTGGCAGGAACCCATAGCCTGCGGGCACGTTCTCCAGCAGGATACTGTCCTTGATGGCCGAACTGTCGCTCAGCGTAAATCCGGTCATGATGGTCGAGAGCATCCATTGCTTCGTCTGGTCGCCCTCG
>OMZO01000066.1 GCA_900315525.1 uncultured Prevotella sp.
TGATTTGAACCAGGTGCCCAGGGCATACGTGTAGAAGTCGTCGCCGGGCTTGACGGTCTTGTCCATCAATGCCTCATTGATGAAGTGGTCTGGCACGGCCGGGTTGTCTATTGAATTGTCAACACACGATGTGAATACACTTGCGCCGCTGATGAGGATGGCGGCCAGCACCCATTGCATTAAATTCTTCATTATCTGTTTCATTATTTTTTAATCATTACGCAGCTCTAGGTCGGGAGCGATGTCCTTCATCCAGGCTGTCACCGACTGCCCCGTCTTGCGCTTGATGATGCCACAAAACGTACTGTAACTGCTGTAGCCGCTCTCCTTGGCCAGCTGGTAAACAGTGAACGAACGCTGAGCAGCGACATTCTCGCGATAGAGGCTGACGAAATGATTGATGCGTAAATCGTTGATATAGGCATTGTAAGTGAGCCCTTGACTGGAGAAATACTGGCTGAGATAGGTGCGGTTCGTACCAATGGCCTGGGCCAGCTGCGAAATGGTCAGGTCGTGCTGCAAGTAAAGTTGCGTATCTATGCAATGCTGTTGCAGCGATGTCCTGATTTTGTCGCGAATGGCTTGTGGGAGTTCATCATGGTCCGCATCCTCCGACTCGACGGAGGCAAGCTCTGCTGCCATCTGGCTCTGTTGCTGAGAAATGCTAAGGTCGCTTAATGTCTCTACACGCCACAAGAGATAGCAGATCAGCACGATGGTGATCAGCTGCATGGCGTATTGATAAATCACGCCTTCGATGGTAAACGCATAGATGACGAACGCCAGCATAATGATGGCCAGCACTACGAAAGTCTGCCATACCTCCTTGTGCTCCAGGTCGGCATAGTTTTCGCGCAGCCAGCGCCCATATTGCCTCAGCGCACGTACCATATATATCGTCAGGCCAATGCACATCAACAGGGAATAGACATATAATGCCAGCAGAAGGTCGTAACTATGGGTGGCAGCGCTGAATGCGTTTCCAACAATGATCGGGGCTAACATCACGGCAATGGGCCAAAGCGGCCGCTGGCGGTCTTGCAGCATGACGAACAATACGGCTATCTCCAAAGGAATAACCGTCATGCTGTCGAGCAATCCGCCTACCAGGTCATACGACCTGACATCCTCGGGTGAGGTGTGAAAGAAGAGCGGCATATACCACATGTGGCCCAGCGCGATGCTGGCAAAGAAGGCTGCGGTCCAGCGGCGCAGACGGAGGGGTGGCGTGACGTCGGGGGCTATGGCATTGGCTCTGCGGAACAGCAGATAGCAGCCGGCTATCATGGCCATGGTTATCACGACTGCATAAAGCATGATATAGAGTGGATCTTCCCGAATCTGATCGTACATGGTTGATATTGATATGTCTTTGAATTATTGCTATTTCCTGATTTTGATGACCAGCGACATGCAAAGGTAAGCAAAAAATCTGTGAAATCAAACGTTTTTATCTATTTTTTTTCCTATCTTTGCAACAAAAATAGCAAATGATTCGATTTTTTTAGCAATAACTCAAACTACTGATCATGAAGAAAATACAAGGAATACTCGTACTGCTGATGACCTTAGGACTCGCATCGTGTGCCGACAACAGCGACGGCATACAGCAGCCAAGCCAGTCCACCGGTATTGATATCACCAATCTTGACCTGGTAGCCGTGGGGACAGGTCTTTGATTTTTTTCTCCAAATTAGTCACGGGGAGGTGCTTGGGTATACCCAGATGCCTCCAGCGACTATTGGTTCTTCTCTGTCTTTGTTCCTTTTAATTCTTTCATAATAGTATTTGTTTAAAATATTGAATCATTCTCTGATGAAATGTTATAACGGTAACCACATCCAGAAGGTCGATCCCTTGTCCTTGCCCTCAGACGTTATGCCGATGTCGCCGTGACTGGCATTGGCGAATGCCTTGCAAATCGACAGTCCCAGACCGGTTCCCTGGATATAGTCGTTCACTTTGTAGAAGCGTTCGAAGAGCTTCGGCTGAATCTCCTGGGGGACACCTTCGCCCGTGTCCTCGCAGTAGATGTAGAGCCCGTTGCGCTGCTCGCCGTCGCTGTCTCTCGTCTCCAGGCGGTAGCCCAGCTTGATATGTCCCTGATGGGTATATTTCACGGCGTTGGTGACGAAGTTGGTGATGACTTGCGACACGCGCCCCGGGTCGACCTTGATAGGCAGGGTGGTGTAGGGATTGTCTTTGATGAACTCCACTCCCGATGTATGCACTCTGGGGCGGAGCGACTCGAACCACTCGTTGAACGACTTGGCAAAGTCGACATCGACGGGCTCTATGCTGATCTGCCCTGTCTCCAGCGACGATGCCGTCAGGATATCGTTCACCAGTCGCAGCAGCATGTCGCAGTTGTTCTTGATGATCTGTATCGACTCCTTCTTCTCCTCCGACGTCGTCAGCATCGAGAGCACCTCCGAGAAGCCCACGATGGCATTGATGGGGGTACGTATCTCGTGCGTCATGTTGGCCAGGAAGAGACTCTTCGCCTTGCCCGACTCCTTGGCGCGCTGGGTCTCTTGGCGCAGCAGATCCTGCTTGTGCATCAGGTCGTTGATGTTTCGCCATACACCGAAGGCACCCTTCAGCTGTCCGTTCTTGTCAAACTCGGGGATGCAGTTGATCTGTACCCATTGCGGCTCGGTGTTTTTCAGGGTCACCATCGGATGCATCTGGCCTACGTACACCAGCGGTTTGCGCAGGGCCTCTTCCGGGTTCGAGAGGGCTTTCACGAAGTCTTCCTCCTGATTGACGAAGATCTTCTGAATCTGCTTCAGGTCGAAAGAGCGTTCGACGGTGTCCAGGCCGCTGTAGAACTCCAGGACGTTGCGATCGAGGCTGATGCGCCACGTCTGCATCTTCGAGGCCTCCAGCATGTAGCGCAGCTCGGCCTCGTAGTTCTTGATCGACTCGTTCATCTTCTGCATCCTGGCGTCGTTCTCCATCACGTTGAGATACATGTTGCGCTCCTCCGTGATGTCGTTGGCCGTCACTGAGAGATACATCAGCTGTCCGTCCTCGTCGTAGATGGGGTGAACGCTGATTTCCAGATACACATACATGTTCTTCTCGGGTACGATGCTCAGCGAGCAGGCCCAGTAGTCTTCGGGATGGTATCGGTCGAGCACCTCGTTGAACGGCATCACGTCGAAGAGGTTCGCCTTATAGTAGAACTCTTTGTCTAGATCTTCCTCGAAGTTACAGATCTTGCGCATGATGCGGTTGGAGTCGAGCAGCCAGCCGTCGGGTGAATAGAACGACTGCCCGATGATGGAATTCTCGAAGACGGTCCAGTATCGCTTCGACAGCCGCTCAATCTCGCGCTCCTTGCTTTTCGTTTCTGTCTCATCGATCAGTGTGGTAATGATGCTCACGGGCTTGCCGTCCTCAAACTCGGTGAGGGCGTGCCCGTGGATGTCGCGCCATATCGGGGCGCCCTGGCCTCCAAGGTTGGCGTTCCAGCGGTAGTGCCATTCTGCTTCTGTCTCGCTGCCGCTTCTCATACGCTCAACCTGAGAGCGGAACTGTTCCAGATCGTCGGGGTGGAAGCCGGCGAAATACGCCTCGATGCCCATTTCCTCACCAAACACAGCCTTTCCGAACAGGTCGTACACGCGGTTATCCTTCAGGTCAAGGCACACCACGTGGTTGCCGCTGATGTCGAGTGCCATCTGCATCGCCTGCTGCTCGTCAAACATATTCTTCGTCTCCATACCTCAATTACTGTTCAAGATTCCTTTTCTTTTCGATCACTAAGGCGGTGCAGGGGATCGACACCCATGCACTCGTGCCCTTTCCGTAGTCTGACTGGATATCGATGGTACCGCCCATCTGATGTGCCAGCAGCTGTGCAATCGCCAGATCGAGACCCGAGCCTATCAGTTCGCCTTTCTCATCGCGCGTGAAGTGGTCGAAGATGTGCGACATCATTTCCTCTGTGACTCCTTTGCCCGTATCTTCGAAACGGAAGGTCAGCTCGCCGCGATGATACTCGTAGCTGACTTGGATCGAGCCTTGGGAGGTCATCAGGCAGGACATGCTACACATACGCTGGATGAGCTCCGTCACATGCTTCATGTCGATGTCGACCACCAGGCGGTTGTAGGTCTGTACGATGATGGGCTGCACCTCGGGCTTGATAGCCGACAGGCCTGCGAGGCAGAGGGCCTCGAAGGCTCCGGCAAAGTCGGTGGGCTCCTTCGTGTACTCCTCCATGTTGGCCTCCAGGCGCGAGATGTAGAGGATATCGTTCACCAGCAGCAGCAGTTCGCCCGTGCTGTGCTTGATCTGCTCCATGAAGAAGGGCTCGTCGTTCGCGTCGTGGTCGCCCGTAAAGAGGCCTGCATAGCCCACGATGTTGTTCAGCGGCGTACGTATCTCGTAGCTCATGTTCGTCAGGAAGGTCTGTTTCAGCAGCTCCGTCTCCTGCGCCTTCTTCGTCTCTATGGCCAGCTGCTTCTCAGTCTCCACCATGTCGGTGATGTCGCGGTAGGTGCCGAAGTAGCGCTCCACGCGGCCTTCTGCGTCGAACATAGGCACCATGTTGAACAGCAGCCATATCTGTCGGCCTTTCTTGTCGCGTATCTCGATCTCGATGGCCTGTTCGATGTCGTGCCTCGTCAGGTGGTCCATCCTGTTGAGCACGCTGTTCACCGTCCGTCTGAAGCGCATGGTGGCCAGTCGGATGCAGCGCAGCTGCGACATGTGCAGCTTGCTGTTGGTCTCCCTGTTGATGAGCTCGAAGGTGTAGGAGTGGGGGTAGTAGTTCACCAGCTGCACACCGCTGACGCTCAGGGCGTAGTCGATGTTGGCGATATACTGCTTGATGCTGTCGGTGCCATGTTGCAGCTTCTCGACACTCTTCTGCAGGCGATGGAATGAGTTGACCATCTCGGTGATGTCGCGCCCCGACATATAGACGCCCTCCAGCTTGCCCTCCTCGTTGCGGATGGGGTTGATGGCCGATTCGTAGTACATCTTGCCCGTCAGTCCAATCTCTTCATTGCGGTATCGCTCTTCCGTCAGCTTGTCGAAGTCGATGATGCTGCCTGTGTACGAGTCCTCTATCTGGTCGAACTGTAGCTGGTTGAAAAAGGGGTTGTTCTTCAGCAGGAAGCTGCCGTCGAGCACCTGTTCGCGGCTCTTGAGGTTGAAGTCCTCGCAGGCTCGCTCGTTGATCTCTAGAAGCACGCCCTTGCTGTCGTAGTAGAGGTTGTCGAGCAGCGATGAGTTGAAGATGGTCTGATAGCGTATGAGCAGTTTCTTGATCTTCTCCTGTTGGCGGTATTCGTCGGTCACGTCGTGCTGGATGCCCATCAGCGCGGTAGGCAGGCCGTTCTCGTCGCGGCTTATCACGGTGATGGATTCCTCATAGTGCTTGCATTCCGACTCTTTCTCGGCTCTGCTGCGCAGTTTCACCTTGCCGCTGTCCTGCTTGCCGTCGCAGATGTCGAAGACGAGGCTGCGCATCACCTCAAGGTCGGTGGGGTGGAAGGCCTGGCCAAATTCGGAGGGGTTGAATTCCGGTCCGAACTCGCCTGCTTCCGAGAGGTAGCGATAGTGGCGAGTGGCGGGATAGTAGAACCACAGCCGCAGTCGTCCTGTCTTCAGGATCAGCGCCAGGCGGGCTTTTTGTTTTTTGCTATCTATCTGATTCGCCATAGAGTTGATGATTGCTTGTAGTGAATATTATTTTAGTAAGTCTTTTACTGCCTGCAAAGATACGAAAATTATTTGGAATCCACAAGGATTATTGAAGAAATAATTAGCCGTGGGGACAGGTACCTGAGTCATAGGAGCCGTTATACCCAAGTACCTGTCCCAGCGACTATCACAGTTCCATCAGGCGACGATGGCGGCGCATCAGAGAGAGGTATTCCCGCATCTGGTATTCCAGCAATTCTGGATTTCCGTTGCTCAAGTAGTCCAAGTA
>OMZO01000084.1 GCA_900315525.1 uncultured Prevotella sp.
TGTTAGCTGCCCAGGCGTGATAAAAAAAGGATAGGGCTACTCTCTCGAGCCGCCCTATCGCGATTAGTTAGTAATATGATTAGGTCTATTAAGTTGATTGGTATTTTCTTTATCAAGTCAGCCCTCCCTGTAGAAGTCAAGGGCTTCGCAAATCTCCTCTTTGGTCGCTGTCTGGTTGATGCGGATGTCTCCGATGCCGCCCAGTAGTGTGAAGTTGATGATGCCTGCCACGTTTTTCTTGTCGTGTGTCATCAGTTCCAGCAGGGTGGGGTAGTCATCACATGAGATGTCCATCTTCCCGTAGTGCGTCTGGATGAAGCGCACGGTCTGCCTCATTTTGTCCGTTGGGAATCCTGTCTTGATGCAACTCAGGTAGAGTTCGCAGATCAGTCCCCAAGCTACGGCATATCCGTGCAGCACTGGTGTCCGCTGTAGTGCCAACGACTCGAAGGCGTGTCCGACGGTGTGCCCCAGGTTCAGTGCCTTGCGGATGCCTTTCTCTGTCGGGTCCTCCGTCACGATGCGCTCCTTCACGGCTACACTGTCACCCACCATACGGCTCAGCAGCTTCAGGTCGGGCGCTTCAAGGTCGAAGTTCATCAGCTCTGCCCACATCGTCTCGTTGCTGATCAGTCCGTGCTTCAGCATTTCGGCATAGCCCGAACAGATGTTCTCCGCGTCGAGTGTCTTCAGGAACTGTGTGTCGAGGATCACGGTGCTTGCATTGTTGAAGACACCGATTTCGTTCTTCAGCCCCCTGAAGTTGATACCCGTCTTTCCGCCGACGCTCGCATCGACCATCGAAAGCAGGGTCGTGGGGATGTTGATGTAGTTGATGCCTCGCTTGAAGGTGGAGGCAGCAAAGCCTCCCAGGTCGGTCACCATACCACCACCTATATTTATTAATAAGGAGTGGCGTGTGCCGCCGCCTGCACCCAGTTCTTCCCAGACATGAGCCAGCGACTCCAGCGTCTTGTGGGTATCCGTCGCACCGATGGTGATACGCTTAGCACCCTGTAGTGCGGCAAACCCCTCCACAACAGGCAGGCAGCAGCTTCTGGTCGTCTCGTCGGCAAGTATAAACACTTTGTCGTGCTCACAAGCCTCAATCGCCTCATTCAGCGACCTTTCGAGATTCTCAGCGATGACAACGTTTTGTTGATTCATTATTTTCTTTTAATGGCTGCAGGTCTGTCTGTTTCTTTTGCGGTGCAAAGATACGATTAAATATTGAAACAAAAGAATAAAATTAAGAAAATTTTCTTACTCATTAAACTTTTCCGCTGTTTCTGCGTCAAAAGGTCATAAAATAAACACGCTAAATGAAGAAAATGCTAGTTCTGACTGCCGCGTTGATGATGGCAGTCACGTTGTTTGCCCAGCGTACGATATCGGGCAAGGTTGTTGAACAGGATACGCAGGAGGCCGTCATTCAGGCCACTGCTGCTATTCTCAGCGGCGAGAAGGTAGTGGCCAACGCATTGACGAATACCAATGGCGGCTTCTCGATCAAGGCTCCCCGCGACGGAAGATACACCCTGAAGATCACCTATGTAGGTTTCAAGACCTATACCAAGCAGTTCACCATCCGCGACGGCAAGGATTTCCATGCCGGCACCATCACCCTCGAGCCCGATGCCATTATGCTGAAAGGCGCCACGGTGACGGCTCACGCCTCGAAGGTGACGCTCAAGGCCGATACCTTTGTATATAACGCGAGCGCGTTCCGCACGCCCGAGGGCTCGGTTGTCGAGGAGCTCGTCAAGCGTCTGCCTGGCGCTGAGGTCAGCGACGACGGTTCCATCAAGATCAATGGCAAGGAGGTCAAGAAGATCCTCGTCGATGGTAAGGAGTTCATGACGGGCGATACCAAGACGGCCCTCCAGAACCTGCCTACGAACATCATCGATCGCATCAAGGCCTACGACCAGCAGAGCGACCTCTCGCGCGTCAGCGGCATTCAGGACGGTGAGGAGGAGACCGTGCTCGACTTCGGCATCAAGCGTGGCATGAACAAGGGTATCATGGCCAACGTCGATCTCGCCGCAGGTACGCAGCACCGTTATTCAGGCCGAGGCATGGGAGCCGTGATGCAGAACAATACCCGCGTGATGCTCTTTGCCCGCGCCAACAATGTCAACGACATGGGCTTCCCAGGCGGTGGCGGCGGTGGCCGATGGGGACAGCAGCGACAGGGACTGAACGCCGCCAAGATGCTCGGCGTGAACTTCAACTACGAGAAGAAGAATAAGTTCAAGTTCGACGGTAGCGTGCGCTGGAACCATACCGACGGTGATCAGCTTGCCCGTCGCACCAGTCAGCAGATCTACGATGCGCAGACCACCGTGTTCAGCAACAGCCTCACGCAGAACTATTCGCGCACCAACAGCTGGAACGGACAGATGCGCATCGAGTGGATGCCCGACACGATGACCAACATTCTGTTCCGCCCCACCTTCCGCTATAACTCCAACGACGGCATGGACCTCAGCGACGAGGGCACCTTCGACAAGGACCCCTATGAGCATGTCGCCAATCCGCTTGATGAGATCAACACCCTCATCAGCCTGGGTATCGTCAAGAACACCCGCGATCAGGACAATGTCAGCTACAGCGACTCCAAGAACCTCGGCGGTATGCTTCAGCTGAATCGTAAGCTCAGCACCACAGGCCGTAACATCACCCTCCAGCTCAACGGTAACTGGGGCGATGGCGAAAGCCGCTCCATCAGCAACAGCTTCGTGCAGTTCTACCAGCTCGCCAAGGACTCCTCCAACCTCATCCGCCGCTATAACTTCACCCCGACGAAGAACTGGAACTACCGTGCCCGCCTCACTTACAGCGAGCCCATCTTCCGTCAGGTCTATCTCCAGTTCATCTATCAGTTCCGCTACGACTATACGAAGAGCGACCGCGGCACCTACGACTTCAGCAAGTCCAAGATCATACCGTCGCCTACATGGTGGGATCGGAGTATAAGAACTATACCCACAACCTCGAACTGATGCTCCGCATCGTGCGCAAGACCTTCAACTTCAACGTCGGCGTGCGCCTCATTCCGCAGCGTTCTCACTTCCTGCAGGACTATCAGGGACTGCATACCGACACCACGCGCACCGTCACCAACGTCACGCCGACACTCGACTTCCGCTGGAAGCGCTCCGAGGTAAGCCAGCTGCGCGTGCAGTATAATGCCAACACCAACCAGCCCTCGATGAGCGACCTGCTCGATATCACCGACAATAGCGACCCGCTGAACATCCGCAAGGGTAACCCTGGACTGAAACCCTCGTTCACCCAGAACCTGCGTATCTTCTACAACAACTATACCCAGCGTCGCCAGCGCTCCATCGCCACCTGGGCAGGCCTGAACACCACGAGCAATGCCATCAGCAACAAGGTGACGCTCGATAAATCTACTGGTGCCCGCATCACGCAGCCAGAGAATATCAACGGCAACTGGAACGGTTATGCTGGTATGGTCTTCAATACCGCCATCGATACGGCAGCCTTCTTC
>OMZO01000067.1 GCA_900315525.1 uncultured Prevotella sp.
TTGCCGCGTAGCCATCAACGACGAGGGCAACCTCACCATCGCCATTGAGAACAAACAGGAACACAAGCATGAGGATAGTCACCATCACTATCTGCGCCGTGAGTTCAGCTACTCAAACTACGAACAGAACTACGTGCTGCCAGACGATGTGGTGAAAGACCAGATTTCTGCCAAGGTTGAGGACGGCATCCTGACCATCACCATGCCGAAGACCGAACCGAAGGAGAAAGTTACCAAGGCCATTGAGGTCTCGTAATGAGGATTCATCTTGTTAAAACAGCTGCAGGCAGCACCCCGTCGTGGATGCTGCCTGTTTCTTTACTTGACTGAGTCGAGTTGACTTACCATTCGGTCATCGAGCTAACCTTACGTCACTTGATGGTGATCCAGACAGCTTCACCTTTTTCTTTGGCCTCTACGATCTTCTGTTTTAGGCGGTGAACCCAGATGCGGGAGTCAAGCACCTTGCCGACCTCTCGGTTCTTGCCGACGAGGATGCAGCCCTCGGTGTCTTCCGACGTGTTGCCAGCATGGATGCGGATGCCCTCGAATTTGGGCACGCCGAGCAGGATGGGAAGCCACTGCTTGAACTTGGGCGAGAATGAGATCACCACTGCGTAGCGGCCTTCGGGGATGGCCGAACGGCCTTTCACCTTGTAGGCACCGTTGGCATAGTCGCGCCAGGTGGGTTCGAGGGTGTCGCAGAAATAATCATCGGCTGTGCCTGCCAGATACTCGTCATCTACACGTCGCCGAATATACAGCCTACCTATCGTGTAAGTCTTGCGTTTTGCTATACGTTCTATTATCAGTTCCATATCGATACCTCCTTAATGTCACGATGTCACTTTGTCATTGTCACGCTTTAACTCAGGCGACTTCGACACTTTACTCCAGCGCTTAGTGTCCACCTTCTCAACCCATCCATCACGATTCCAACGAGAGATGATCTTGATGATCGTGTTTCGCGAAACTGAGCTTCGCTTTAAAGCTGCCAGGTCATCGGCTGTGAAGGTTGGTGGCAACTGGTCGAAGATACTGTTATTCTCACCATAGCGTTGGCATTCTGTCTGGGCATCTACATACTGATTCTGTAGTGCCTGGCCAAACACTTTTATTTGTTGGCTCAAACAATACTCGGCCATCATCAGCGCAAAGTCAAGACAAGCCTTGGACTCCTTGGAACATCCACTCAGAAGATGGAATATAACCCCACAACGGAAACCAATGACAGCAGCTCGACGGCGATAAATGTCCTTCACATGGTCGATGTCCTTCAGAGCGATCACACGCTGCTGCTCAACCCATTGATCGATGGCTTTACGCAGACGAGGGGTATCAACATAACCGCTGTATGCACGCAGACGAGTCACAGCCTCCTGAATCCTTGCTTCGTCTTCTGCTGAGCGACGCCCGTATCTGGGCATCTTGGCAAATGAGGTGTCGGGCATCTCGGCCAAGAGAATACGGCTTGAAAGACCGTTTTCTACATTATCCCCCTTAAAGCACTTCTTGACAGCCCCGCTGGTCCCAAGCATAGACCAATTATACGCAACTTTCACGACTCCCGATTCAGCCTGGTCAGAATTGTAATCCTGTCCCCATTCAGAGTCTATGGGGTCAAAGGCAAGGCGGTAAATGTCATACTTCGAGCTCCAGGAGCCAGCACCGTTGGTCTTGCGTAACGTGTCAAGTTCCTCTCCAAAGGAGAACAAGGTATGACCATTGGCATTCTTCAGACGCTTCAACAGAGTTGAGCAGGAAACCGTTACAGGTACTACACGAATCAGCACCTTCGGGTCTTCAGGAGCCTTCTCGTTGGCCTTGCGGCTTTTCTTGCGGTCTTTCCATTCATCCTCACGCTTACGAGCCAAAGCATCCTCTTCATCGAACTGACGCTTCCAGATGTTCACGGCATGCTTGCAAACAGACTTACCTGATGCCTGTTCACCGTAGATAATCGACATCATACCCAACTTCTGCATTTCACCATCGCAATAGCGCACCTCTACTTGGTCTGCATATGCAGCGGCCAAAGGCATCAAAGAACAGAGCACAGGCATGTGCATCGACACAGGGACACCTGTGAGGCTTTCACGAAGTCCAGCAGGCAAAGCCTTGACATTAACCTTCACACCAGTCTCTTCGGCCACAGCCTCAGCATCCTCCACTTCATTCGACGATATTCCGATTTCTAAAGCACTTACAATCTGATCCATCAAACGAGAGCCTTTTGTTGGCTCCTTGCAGGCCGAGTGGATGATGCTTTTCATCTCTGCGACCGACAGCCCGAATCGGGGCATCACCTCCAGCAACCACTCCTCTGAATTATCACAGATGGCACGAAGATTAGCAGCCAACTGATGCAGTCGCTTGTTGCGTTCACCTTCTGAGGGTTCACCACCCGTCCTGCGCCAGTACTCGCTGATAATAGAGGTATAAGGCACACCCTTGAACTCTTGCGGATACCTCGTTTCAACCTTTTCTGCTGGAACTTCAGGTACATTAGATGGGGTTACATTTGCAGGTGCATCTTCATCGCCTGGATCATAATAAGAGCCATCTTCAGTACGACCATCAATTGAAAGCCCCCTATCAGTATAGGCCTTGCGACGCTGAGTAATCTCTTCCTCAGAAAGCTGAGCGTACCATCCATCGGCACGATAGATCTCAAAATCAGCGGGCGAAATATAGATAAACCTCTCCGGGGTAAAGCATGTGGTGTCGCAAGCCTCAGGCATACCCAAAGCCTTACAATAGGCTCGCTGTGCCTCTGGCACCGTCATACCTAACGGCAACCGAATATCTATGTGCAGCTTCCTGCGGATGGAATACTCCTTGTGCAGCATCAGCCCCTGCCACTGGCCGCCAGCCTCGATATCGAGTTTCTCAGACATCATGTTGGCTTGTTCAACCTTATCCGGGTCGTCAATATCAATACAGGTCTGCCAGGTGAACGACTCGGCCACGATATGCTCACGATCCCGATAATCATCACGGAACTGGGTATAGTGCGGACAACGGAAAGGCAGCCACGACTTTAGCCTCCGCTGCTCCTCTTCATCCAGCGTCTGGTTGATGCGCTCGGCCTGCTGAGCCAAGCGGGGCTTGCGTGTCAGCGCATCGTAGTCCTGGAGCGGGCATTCCTTGATGAATGCCCTTGTCTGCTCCTTGGTCAGTCTCGTGTTGAGTGCTATCAGTCTCTCCAGAATCATTTCCATATCGTTTCCTCCTTGCGTGTTTTAAAGTAAGACATAATCTCGTCGGCCTCCTCCTCATAGAGCGCCTTGGTCAGTGCCAGCCCATATTTCTTAGGGAACTTGAAGGTGACATAGACATACTCCTCATCCATTCGGCGGCGCAGGCCTGCTTTGTGATAACCGTCGGCCTTACGGCGGTATTGTGGTCGTGTCATCTTCACCGCTCCATGAGGGGTCTCGTAGAGGGTTTCCAACTTAGGTCCGTTCTTGCCCACATTGTAACGCTTCACTCTGGTGCGGCCGTCGGCATCCACCTCGATACCACCACGATAACGTACACGCTCACCATTAGTCACCTCCTTGTCATCCTCCCACGGGCACGGCACTATCAGCATGTTGCCGTTCAACTGGAAGTTCACACTGGCGTCCATCTGGACTGCGTTGTTCAGAATCTGTTCTTGAAATTTCTGTGGATTCATTTTCGTTCTGAATTTTGGTTGAGCGAAGCTTCAGAAGGGTGGCCACCTTTCGATTGTGATTGAAATCTCGCGAGACTCCGTTCACCTCAACTCAGAGTTAAACTTGAAATTTGTTAGCGATTAAGAAACTGTACATAGAAGGGTTGGTTCGCTACTCCTTTGCCTCCCGTTTTGCGCATCCGGCACTTGTTCATCAGAGCCAGTTGCTGGCGAGCCTGATTCTTCAACCTGTCGTAAATGCGCTTACCTTGCATTAAATCTCTTGACATATTTTTTCTTTGCTCCCGCTTCTCTAAGGATAGCCCGCTCACTTATTGGCTGCATATCTCGGAAGACGATGCAAAGGTACGACAACCTACATAAAAAAACCTGCTACGTAGTAGGTACGCGTAGCAGGTACGATTTTTCACAATAGACTGATTATCAGTCCAATATATTTTTCAGCCGATCTTGGAATTTCAGCGACTTCTTCTGCTCCATAGCCTTATTATAGTAGGCGCGCAAGGTCTCGGGCTTCTCACCCCACAGCTGGCCGAACAGCTGCCACACCTCGTTCACCTCCAACCGGTCGCACACAGCCTTGGCCACCAAGGCCCGCTCCGGTCCGCTCAGTCCCTCGGGCTGCCAGTCCTCAGTCAACATGCCGGCATCCACCAAGTCCTCCATCAGCTCCTCAGCCTCCTCCGTCTTCAGCCGCTCGGGCACCTTGGTCTCCGCCTTCAGCTGCATGTCCTTGCCCTCACTTTCGGGCTGACGGCCGTCATAGTAGTTGTTGGTCACGTTCTTCACCCCCCCCGACTCGATCACATCACCTATCACCTTACCTATCTTAATCATCCGTTCCGTTCTTTACGTTCTTCACTCCTCCATCAGCTATCACGTCCCCGGCCTTATCTATCACGATCTGCGGCTCAGGGTTTTCATCGTCAAAGTGGTTCAGCTGTTCCATCAGGTCCTCAGACAGTTCGAGCTTGGCCGATGTGACCAGTTCGAGCAGCACCGTTTTGGCCGCCTCGCGCTTGCTGAGTGTCTTGCGCTTCGAGGTGTTCAGATAGGTGCGCACGGCCTTCTCTACCACCTCCAGCGATGATTTCTTGGCCACGCCAGCCGAGAGTTTCTGGAGTTCCGAGAGTCTCGTATCCTTCTCCTGCATTTGCTGTTTCATGGTCTCCACCTCTTCCTTCAGCTGCTCATTCTCCTCTATCAGAGCGTCATTCTCCTTCGCATACTCATCACACGTTTCCAGCACCCTCAGGTAGTTCTCCTGAGCCTCCATTTTCTCCATCAAGAGCTCGCGCTCCCGCTCAACTTCCCGTCTTGCATCGCGAAGTTGTTCTTTAAAATCCGTCTTGTCCATTATTGTCAGGGTATTAATTGTTTTATATATTCCAAATGGGCTTCAAAGGTACAACATTTCAAGTTCATACAGGCATACATCGCGATTTTTTTCTGTTAATTAAACGTAACGAAGCTATCCGCCCCTTGCCAATTTAAGAAAGCGACAAGATTTTGCCCCTTGCGCCAACTTTGTCGCATCTATAATGCCCTGTCGCAACAACTCCGGGAAGATTTCGCCTAAATTTTTGGAATCAGGCAAAAGTCGCTGTACCTTTGCATCGTCAAAACCGCGAATAAGCGAGTAAAGAGCCGAATGAAATTCGAGCTATTTCGAGCGAGAGCGGATTCGGGCGAAGCCCAATCAGACAAAACAAGTTCTGGGAGACGCAAACAGATAATTAATAATATAATAATAAGTAAAATTTAAACCCCAAGTCCCGGAAGGGCACAATAGTTATGAAACAGAATATTTCGATCAACGAGTTGGAGCAGGTAAATGGTGGACTTTTATTCCGTCTTATCCCCGATAATGACCACACAAAAGAAAATATTGCCCGCAGGTGGTGTATGTAACAGCCCCGTCAGTTCAAGAGAGGTCCCGTGAGTGCAAAGACTCACGGGACCTCTCGGTTTAGTCACTGGGACAGGTACTTGGGTATGATGACTGCTATGACTCAGAATCTGTCCCCATGACTAAGGCAAGTAATACTGGAGGCTAATCTGGGGATCAATCCGCTTGATGCCATAGAAGTCATACTTGTCGCCTAAGCCCTCAGGCTTCTTCAGTGACATGACAAAATAGTCTATCTGTAAGCCTATGCCGACGTTTTTCGATAGCATATACTCGAAGCCAGTC
>OMZO01000099.1 GCA_900315525.1 uncultured Prevotella sp.
CTGGTATGCCCGCTGGTATGACCTCTTCCTGAAGTACAAGCCTGAGATACTCGACCTCTTTGCCTTCGATGAGGCTGTGGAGCGTAAGGCAAAGGAGCGTTTAGGCGATACGAGGGGCGTCCATTTAGGGGTGCATATCCGTCGTGGCGACTACAAGACATTTCAGGGAGGCCGTTTCTACTATAGCGACGAGCAATATGTTCAGATCATCCGCAGCTATTACGACTGCTGTTGTCCTAAGGAACGGCTTTCGGTCTATATCTGTGGCAACGATCCTAACCTGGATAAAGACTATTATCGTGAACATCTCAATGATTTCTCCGTTCATTTCCCAGAGGGTAATCCTGCCGAAGACCTCTGTCTGCTCTCGATGTGCGACTATCTTATTGGTCCGCCCAGCACTTTTACGCTGGTGGCCTCGATGTATCACGACACGCCGCTCTACTGGATAGAAGACCCCGAACAGTCGCCTACGCCAAAGGCATTCAGGTATTTCGACGACTTGTTCCGTCATATTTATTAAATCTTGCAGCCTATGAACATCTTCTTCATGATATTCGGCGAGAAGGCAGTACATCACGTGCAGGCCTATCTCTCCATTCGTACTTTCCAGAAACAGCTGGGGCCTGATGACCAGATCTTCGTGATGGCGACTCATCCAGAACTCTATGCCAGCAGTGGGGTGGAGGTGATACCTATCAGCGATGATACCATTACGGAGTGGAAGGGTAAGCACGGCTTCTTCTGGCGGGCTAAGATCAAGGCTATCGAGTATATGGCTGTTCATTATCCCGATCGTCACCTGATGTATCTTGACACAGACACCATCCTCTATGGATCACTGAGCGACTTGAAGCGTCGTTTGGACGAGGGGTGTGGGCTGATGCATCTCAATGAGGGGCATCCCTCGGAGATGACTTCACGTTCGCTGCGCATGTGGCGACAGGTAGAGGGCCATACTTATGGGAATGTAACCATCGGCAAGCAGCACTGCATGTACAATGCTGGGGTTGTCGCCATACCTAAAGACAAGCTCGCGGAAGTAAGCCAGTTGGCGTTGACGCTCTGTGACGGGATGCTGGCAGAGGATGTAGAGCGCGTCACCATCGAGCAGTATTCTCTCTCGATAGCGCTTTACGAGCGTACAAGCCTGCAAGAGGCAGACAAGTTCATAGGTCACTATTGGGGCAACAAACCTGCCTGGGAGGCCATAGCCTACGAACTGATGGCCCGTGCCTATATGGAGAAGCTGACTATTGAAGAAGAACTGGCACGCATCGATATCGAAACCCTGCGACAGACGCCTTACTATATCCATCATTCCAGCACCGCCCGCCGACTCAAAGGCTTGATCGACAGCTGCTTCAAGGACAAAGATCACAAATACCTATAAGCACTATGGAGAAACTGATCTCGATTATCATTCCGACATACAATATGGAGGCCTACATATTGAAGGCACTTGAAAGCCTGGTCATCCAGCGTAACTTGGATGCCCTCGACGTGCTGGTGATCAATGACGGTAGCAAAACAAGTATCCGCAGAGCTTTCGAGTGATCGACAAGGAGAATGGCAACTACGGCTCGTGTATCAACGAAGGATTACGCCATGCTGTGGGTAAGTATGTGAAGGTGCTCGATGCCGACGACTGGTTTGACACTGAGAATTTCGATCAGATGGTGGAGATGCTGAAGCATGTGGATGTCGATCTCGTCGTCAGCCATTTCGCCAAGGTCGATGCCAGTGGGCATGTGGCCGATGTGAGAGATTTGCATATCCCCAGCGGCCAAACGCTCGATATGGATACGCTCTCCCGCAAACGGAGTGTGCAGGGACTGTGGATGCACGAGATTGCCTATCGTCGCGAGAATGTCATCCAGATGGGGTATCATCAGGAAGAGGGCATCTCTTATACCGACGTGCAGTGGGGATTCTCACCGATGGCAATGGTGAAGACGGTGTTCTTTACAGGACTGCTGGTCTATTACTATCGTGTAGGCCGTGAGGGTCAGTCGATGGATGTGAATGTCTATCGGCGGCAGTTCGCTCAGGAGTTCCGGTGCACCTCGGCCATGCTTGCGGATTTCGTGGGGATGAAGGCTGTGAGCCAGGCTGTGGAGCAGATGATGGCCGACAAGATGCGAGGCCGAATCATTGCCCTGTATAAGCGGGCCCTGGTGGATATGGACGATCGGCACAACGAAGCGATGATAGCTTTCGACGAGCTGCTGAAAGCCAAGTCGCCAGCACTCTATAAGGCCGTGGGCTGCAGGTTGCTGAGCGTTCCCTTGTTCTGCTATCCCTACATCGGCGCATGGCGTAAGAATCGTGACGGCAGGTTGCTGCAGCTTGTACTGAGACTTTATCGGCGGTACAAACGGTAGCAGGTCTTACGTATCAAACAGCTTCAGCACTTTCTCGACGATGGGAGCCATATCGTAGTACTTGTATTCCGCGAGGCGCCCACCGAAGATCGTGTGGTCTTTAGCCGCTGCCAGAGCAGTATATTTATTGCAGAGGCGAGTGTTGCGCTCGTCGTTGATGGGGTAGTAAGGCTCCATGCCGTCTTTCCACTCTGTGGAATATTCGCGAGATATGATCGTGACGGGCGTCTGATTGACGGCATCACCGAATTGCTCGAAATGCTTGTGCTCGATGCTGCGCGTGTAGGCTACCTCGTGGCTGGTGTAGTTGACGACGGCATTGCCCTGGTAGTTGGCCACGGGCAGTGTTTCTTCCTCGAATCTTACCGTGCGATACTCAAGTTTGCCGAAGCGATAGTCGAAGTACTCATC
>OMZO01000069.1 GCA_900315525.1 uncultured Prevotella sp.
GACGTGTCGAAAGGAGAGGGCGATGTCACTATTACCGACAACTCACCGATGACTTGGTCGGCTGGCAACTACAAGGCTGGCTTCGGTGAAAACACCAGTTACTGGCAGTTGAAACGTAACACATTGTTGGAGTTCTATCTAGACTATGCCAACACTTTCGGTGTCCACAACATCGACGTGATGGCAGGCTACTCCTGGCAGCACTTCTACAAGTCCGACTGGACGAAATACCCTTATTCAGAGAAGTTCGCCAAAGAGAAAGGCGCTGAGTTTTACAAGGATATGGAAGAGAACAAGACCGAAAACTATCTCGTATCGTTCTTCGGACGCTTGAACTACACATTGCTTGACCGCTACCTCTTTACCTTTACCCTGCGTGATGACGGTTCTTCACGCTTCAGCAAAGAAAACCGTTGGGGACTATTCCCGTCGGTTGCTCTGGCATGGCGCATCAACGACGAGCCTTTCTTGAGGAATGTGAAGGCTATTTCTGATTTGAAACTCCGTCTGGGTTATGGTATCACAGGACAGCAGAACCTCAACAACGGCGATTATCCCTATATGGCTCGCTATTCCTACTCCAAGGCTGGTGCCAACTACTATTTCGGCAATACAAAATATCGCCTGATAGCCCCGCAAGCCTATGACGAGAATTTGAAATGGGAAGAGACCACGACTTATAACGTAGGGCTGGACTTCGGTTTCCTGAACAACAAGATAATAGGTACGTTGGATTATTACTATCGCAAGACTGACAACCTCCTGAACACCGTAACTGCTCCAGCTGGTACGAATTTCAGCAACGAGCTGCTGACAAATGTTGGAACCTTGGAGAACAAGGGTATCGAACTTTCGTTGACTGCCCATCCTGTTGACACAAAGGACTGGCACTGGACCGTTAGTTATAATGTCTCTTACAACAAGAACGAAATTACCAAACTGACCTTCAACGACGATCCGTCCTACAAGGGCGTGATTCATGGGGACATCGACGGTGCCACAGGCTATAAGATTCAGATCAATGCCGTGAACCATCCTTATAACTCGTTCTATGTATTTGAGCAAATGTTTGACACCGACGGCAAGCCCATCGAAGGGGCATACGTTGACCAGAATGGTGATAACAAGATTGACGAGGAAGACCTGATAGCTTACAAGAAGTCGGCTCCTGATGTCTATATGGGTCTGAGCAATCAGATCTCTTATAAGAACTGGGACCTGTCGTTTGCCGTCCGTGCCAGTTTCGGCAACTATGTATATAATAACGTGCAGTCGAACCGTGAAGCTTGGGACGGCTCACAGATGTACGACCAGAGCGGTTTTCTGAAGAACCGTCTGGAATCTGCATGGGATCATGACTTCAAGGCTGGTCAGTATCGCAGCAGTTACTACATCCAGAACGCCTCATTCTTCCGTATGGATAATGTCACGTTGGGCTACACTTTCCCGAAACTCTTCAACGATAAGCAGACCGCCCGCGTGTATTTCACCGTACAGAATCCGTTTGTCATCACGAAGTACAAGGGTCTTGACCCGGAAATCAGCGGTGAGGGTATCGACAAGGAAATCTATCCCCGCCCCCGCTCGTTTATGTTAGGCGTAAATCTTAATTTCTAAATCAGCAAAAGAAGATGAAAACAATGAAATTCAAAAATATCCTGTCAGTTGCCCTCGTTGGTACAATGCTGGGCACGACATCATGCACGGGTGACCTCGACACCGTGCCCATCGACAAGGACGACTTGGTTTCAAGCGTCGTGTTCGGAAATGAGATAGGTGCCTATGAGGAAAGTCTGGCCAAGATTTATGCCGGACTGGTGATAGGCGGAAACAAAGGCGGTGACGACGAACAGGATGTGGTAGGTATTGATGGCGGTTCACAGGCTTCGTTCATCCGTGTATTATGGAACATGCAGGAACTGGCATCCGATATGGCGCACTGCTGCTGGAACGATCCCGGTATCCCTGATTTCAATCATATTTCATGGGCCGCCTCCTCTCCTTGGGTGAAAGGTAGTTACTATCGTCTGTTCTATCAGATCAACCTCTCCAATGCCTATCTGCGTGAGACCACCGAAGGCAAGTTGTCAGAACGTGGTTGTTCTGAGCAGGTGAAGGCAAAGGTGGCTCAGTATCGCGCTGAGGCCCGTTTCATGAGAGCCCTGATGTACCAATATGCGCTCGACCTCTACCGCAACGTGCCGTTTGTCGATGAGAACAGCACCGTGGGTAGTGACCGTCCGAAGCAGATTCTGGCGGCAGACCTCTTCAAGTATATCGAGAGTGAGATGCTGGCCTGCGAAAGTGAACTTGCCGACCCGGTAATAGGATGGAGCGACAGTTATGGCCACGCCAACAAAGCCTGTATGTGGGCCGCACTCAGCCGCCTGTATCTGAATGCCGAGACCTACGTGGGTGAAAACCGTTACACCGACTGCATCACCTACTCGAAGAAAGTGATTGGCGCAGGCTATCAGTTGGAAGAGAACTACGGCGATATGTTCAAGGCTGACAACGACCACTCGAAGGAGATGATTATGCCCTGCCGCTATGAGGGTGAGGAAACGATGACATGGGGAGGCATGACAGCCCTGCTGTGCTGGGGGTCTTCAGAGTTCCAGGAAGAAACCAACGCCAAAGGTGCCTGGCAGGGTGTACGTGCCAAGTCATCGCTCTATAACATATTCACCCGCGAGAACGAGATGGACAAGGACAGCCGTCGGCAGATGCTCCGCACCGATGCGACATCAAACTTTGAGATTACAAATGAGGCTAACTTCGTGAATAACGGCATCCCAGTTACCAAGTTCTATAATATATATAAGGATGGTTCAAAACCCTCTTCTTCTGAGGCATGGACGGACTTTCCATTGTTCCGTCTGGGTGAGATCTACCTGAATCTGGCCGAGGCCGTGCTTCGTGGCGGACAGGGTGCAACCAAGGCCGAAGCTTTGGGTTACCTGAACGACCTGCGCAAACGTGCCTATACCGACAAGTTGGCTGCGCCTATCTCTGACAGCGACTTCAATTTGGACTTTATGCTCGACGAGCGTGGACGTGAAATGTTCTATGAGGCACAGCGGCGTACCGACCTCGTGCGCTTCGGCAAATATACCGGTGGTGACTACGTATGGCCCTGGAAGGGTGGCGTGGCAGAAGGTAAGGCTGTAGATAGTTTCTATGCCGTCTATCCCATTCCTTCCGACGATATCGGCTCTAACGAGAATCTTAGACAGAATGAAGGTTATTAAACTTAAAGTAACTAAAATATTATGAAATTTAAGAATATATATTTCCTTGCAGTCGGAGTCCTCGCACTTGCATCATGCGCAGAGGACACCACCGACCCTGTACTGGAGTTACGACAGGCAGCAACGTTGAATGCCGTCACACCTGCCGACATCACCATCACGAAGGATAACAGTACGGCTCAGTTCCCTGACATCACATGGGAAAAAGCCAACTATGGCAGTGGCGCGGTGGTCAACTACACCGTGACACTGACCAACAACAGCAGTCAGAAGAGCGTTGTCATCGGTGAGACGGGCAACACCAAACTGTCGTTTACCAATGCTGAGATGAACAAGATTCTGGCCAGCATCGGTGCCTATCCCGGACAGGCTTACGACTTCACCGTATCGCTGAAGTCAACGGCTTTCGACGTGTATCAGAACGAGGCTACGAACACCGTGGCGTTCAAGGCTACGCCCTACGACCCGAACGTGGATGATATTGACTGGCCATACGCCTACGTGGCCGTTGGCTATCCAAACTGGGATTATACGACGGCCTATCTGATTGGTGATCCCGACGGCGACGGTGTTTATCAGGGCTGGGTACAGTTCGACGATGCTACAACCTATGCCATCCTCGACGGCAAGGACGTGACGAAGGTGCTGGCACAGGGCGAAGTAACCGACGACGGCAAGGGCTTCGTGGAGGTGAATATGGAGGCCGACGGAACACTGAGTCAGTCGTGGGCTTGCAACACATGGGGCGTCATCGGCGATGCCACCTCTGGCGGCTGGAGCGACGATACGAAGATGGAATACGACAAGAGCACGCGCCTCTGGACGGTGATTACCTCAATGACCGACAAGGAGTTTAAGTTCCGCGCCAACAGCGACTGGACGATTAACTACGGTGGCGACGGTATGACGGAGAACGGACTGGCTCCGAGCGGTGATAATATCAAGGTGCCGAAGGAGAGTGCCTACATCGTCACGCTCGACCTGACCAATGCCGGACGCTATACCTACGCGATGGAAGAGACGACCATCGAAATGAGCAGTGCCTTCATGACCCTGCCGGGCAGTTACCAGGGCTGGAGTCCTGAGGCTGAGAGTGCATACAAGGTGCTGTCTGAGGCCCGCGACTTCAAGTATTCGGGGGCTTACTACTTCGCTGCGGGTACGGAATTCAAGTTCTATGACAGTGGCTCGTGGATTGGCATCGTGGGCGACATCAGTTGGAACGAGACCCGCACAAAAGGCGACTTCGTGATTGGCGACGGTGCGAACATCGTCATTACTGAGGGCGCTTACTACAAGATTACGGCTGACACGAAGAAGATGGTGGCCTCGCTGGCAAAGACTGGCTGGGAGGTGATCGGCGACGCTACGGCTGGCGGTTGGGACAAGGGCCAGGTGATGGACTACGACCCGGACACTGATACATGGTCAACCACGATTACCGTCAGCGACGGCGACATCAAGTTCCGCTGGGATGCCTCGTGGACGATTAACCTCGGTGGCGACCTGAACACCTTGACGCAGGACGGCCCGAATATCCACATCAGTGCAGGCACCTATAAGATTGTGCTCAATGCGAACAACAACACCGCGACGATTACGGCAGTTTGATTCATACATAGGTTTTAGTTAGTAGTTAGTTTAGTAGAGGACTGCTGGACGAGAAGTTCCGGCAGTCCTTTTCAAATCTCAAAAACATTTGGCTTATGAAATTGAACAAATCCTTTTCTCTTTTCCTCTTGTCAGTTTTGGCAGCTTGTTCTGCGCAGAAGGATGAGCCGTTGCAGCCATTGGACGATGTGATGATGCAGGCGTTCTATTGGGATGTGCCTGTAGATGACCAGGCGAAGAATGGCACTTGGTGGGAGCATCTGAGCGAGATTGCACCAGATCTAAAAGTTGCAGGCATCAGCAGCCTGTGGACACCCATTCCCGCAAAGGGTAACTGGGGCATCTATGATAGTGGCTACGGCATCTACGACCATTATGACCTCGGCAACTATGAGCAGAAGGGCACTATTGAAACGCGCTACGGCAGTCGTGCGGAACTGGAGCAGATGATTGCCACGATGCACAAAGCGGGCATTAAGGTCTATTCCGACGTGGTGCTGAATCACCTCTATGGTGGTGATGAGAACTTCGAGGCCAATCCCGCTGTCACGGCGTATGTTAGGGCGGGACTTCATGAGCCTTACCCCGAGAGCGACATCCAATGGAAGAACGACACGGCTTATACACGGACGCATCTTTTCTTCCCGAAGCATACGGGCGAGGGCGAACCAAACTACGAATGGCACTACCAGCACTTCCATCCGTCATCGGCATCGGATTCGTTGACGGACTTCACCGACGATGTGCTGCGTCCACGTACTAAGTTCTTCGGCAATGACCTCGACACGTATAACGAGGAAGTGCAGCAGCGGCTTTGCGATTGGGGCAAATGGCTGAAGGGCAAGATAGGCTTCGACGGGTTCCGTCTGGACTTTGTGCGTGGCCTG
>OMZO01000078.1 GCA_900315525.1 uncultured Prevotella sp.
ATACCAGAGGAAAGCCTTATGGTGATCTTGTTCGACTCCATCGCCAAGGTAATAGGCATTGGCCACGTTCACCTGCGACTGCATGTCACCCTTGTCGGCAGCTTTCATGTACCACTCAAAGGCCAGCCTCACATCCTGCTCCACACCCTTGCCGTGATAATAGCACTCGCCTACGTTGAAGCATCCATAGACATCGCCCTGCTCAGCGGCTTTCATATACCATTCGAAAGCCAGTTCAAGGCTGACTTTTACGCCTGTGCCACGCTCATAGCAGACCCCAAGGTTGTTCATTGCCTTGGTGTCACCCTCGTAAGCCTTCTCACGATACGAGTCTGCCTTGTTACGTTCTTTTGGCATGGCTATTCTCCTAAATAATGTTGCAAAATTAGTCATTTCTGATAAATTCTGAGGATTAATGAGTAATTTTGTGGCAGAATTTGAGAATTATTAGGATTTTAAGATGGGCAACATCAAGATAATCAAAGGTGTATTTGACACCAAACTGGAGCTGGAACATGCGGGTATCAAGGCAGGATTTCCCAGTCCGGCTGATGATTATAGGCATGAGACGCTGGACTTTAATCGTGACTATATCCGTCACCCTGAAGCCTCGTTCTATGGCGATGTGGAGGGTGACTCGATGAAGGATGCAGGGTTGTTGGATGGTGACCGTGTGATTATCGACAGGGCAGTTGAGCCACACGACGGTTCAATCGTCGTGGCGTGGTGGGATGGGGGATTCACGATGAAGTTCCTCGATCTGACACATAGTAAAGACGGCTACATCGAACTGCGCCCAGCCAACCCAGACTATCCAGTCTTCAAGGTCAATGATCCTGAGAACTTCCAGATTTGGGGCACTGTGATTCACCTGATTCGTACTTTTGAAAAGCTGTAGAAACGATGTATGGTATAGCCGACTTGGATAACTGCTACTGCTCATGCGAGAAAGTTTTCCGTCCTGATTTGGAGGGGAAACCGATTGTGGTATTGAGCAACAACGACGGTTGCGTAGTGGCTCGTTCCAATGAGGCTAAGAAGATGGGCATCAAGGAGGGTACGCCATATTTTCAGTTGGCAGAGTTATTCCCTGGACAGAAGATTGCCGTGTTCTCTTCTAACTACGAACTTTATGGGGAACTGACAGGTCGAGTGGTGAGCATCATCCGCCAAGAAACACCTGCCTATTTCCGCTACTCGATTGACGAGTGCTTCATGTATCTTGACGGCATAGCGTTGGATCAGTTGCAGACGTGGGGCGAAAACCTGCACAAGCGAGTGAAGCGTGAGGTGGGCTTGCCTATCAGCATCGGACTTGCTCCCAACAAGACACTGGCGAAGATCGCCTCGAAACTGGCGAAGAAATATGCTGCATATAAGCACTGCTGCATGATCGATACGGACTACAAACGGGAGAAGGCTCTGGAATGGTGTCCTATCGAGGATGTCTGGGGTATCGGCAGACGCTATGCTGCCAAACTACAGGCACTTGGTTGCAAAACAGCCCTCGACTTTGCCAAGCATCATAAGGATTGGGTACGACAGACGTTCAACAACATCAACATCGTCAGAACGTGGCAGGAACTGAATGGTGAGGATGTGGTGCCTAACGAGGAACTGGCAAAGAAGAAATCAATCTGCACCAGCCGCTCGTTCAATGGCATGATAAGCGACAAGGACACCCTGCGCACTCACATTGCCAACTATGCTGCTCGTTGTGCTGAGAAACTGAGAACTCAGAAGACAGTTGCCACCACCGTTGGCGTGTTTGTCAATACCAATGCCTTGACCTTCGGTCGAGCCTGCTCACGCTCGGCAAAGCTGGAGCAAGCTCCGCTCTGCTCTCGCTCAATCGCAGCCTTCCGTGAAGACCTGGCTCAATACTGGAACTTTCAGGAGACTCGGCTTGTCACCCCAACCAGTTCGACTATTCCCATTGTTCAGGCGGCTCACGATGTGCTTGACCGGATTTTCATTCAGGGCTACCAGTATAAGAAAGCTGGTGTCATTGTGATGGGTATTTCTCCAGACAGCCCCATTCAACAAGACTTATTCGACCTGAACGCCGAACAGATTCAGAAGATGCGCCGACTCGATGAGGTGATAGACCGCATCAACCGCATGCACGGCTCTGAGACCATCGTCATCGGTGCCCAGCAATACACCCAGAAGAATGGTAAAGGTAAAGCAGAAGTGTTTGCTAATGCCATCAAGCACGATTTCAGAAGTAAGAATCCGACCACTCGTTGGAGTGATATTATAAAACTCAAATAAAATAAATAAATTATGGCACATTTTGGACAGTCTGATGATTTCAGGCGTGATGAGCTGATACGAATCATCGAGCATTCTGTGGAGAAGTTGACACTACAGGAACTTGAAGCTCTGTACTATGATATGTCAACAAAGAACTATATCAACGAAAGCTAATGAAGGACAAACGAGAATATATACAGTCCAATAAGGATTGGCTGGAAGCAAAAGCAAAAGAGGAAGGTGTCAAGGCTCTGCCCAAAGGCATCTACTATAAAGTGCTGAGTGAAGGAAATCAGGACGGTCCAAAGCCAACGGTACGCAGCATCATTACGGCTCATTACACAGGCAAGACCATCGATGGCAAGCAGTTTGACAGCAGCCGTGGCGGTGTTCCTTTGGCTTGCAGACTCTGCGACTTGATAGAGGGCTGGATCATCGCCATGCAACAGATGCACATCGGCGACAAGTGGGAACTTTACATCCCTGCTGAAATGGGGTATGGCAAGTTCTCCCAGCCGGGCATCCCTGGTGGCTCTACACTTATCTTTGAAATTGAACTATTAGGAATAACATAGTATGCGACCGTTATCAACAAGAACAGCAGGATTTACCGATTCCGTTATCCGTAGGATGACCCGGATATCAAACAAGTACGGAGCCATCAATCTCTCACAGGGATTCCCAGACTTCGACCCTCCAAAGGAGATCACAGACCGTCTGGCAGAGATTGCCCCTCATGGTCCTCACCAGTATGCAATTACATGGGGAGCGCAGAACTTCCGTGAGGCATTGGCTAAGAAACAGAGTCACTTCACTGGTCTGGACATTGACCCCGATAAGAATATCGTGGTGACATGCGGATCGACGGAGGCTATGATGGCAGCCATGATGACGGTTGTGAATCCTGGCGACAAAGTGGCCATCTTCTCACCGTTCTATGAGAACTACACGGCAGACACCATCCTGAGCGGTGCTGAGCCGATATACATCCCGCTCGTGCCACCTGCGTGGGCTTTCGATGCCAACCTGATAGAGGATGCCTTCAGGCAGGGTGCCAAGGCATTGGTGCTCTGCAATCCGTCTAACCCCTGCGGTAAGGTTTTTTCACGCGAAGAACTCCAGACGATAGCGCTCGCTTTCCAAGACCTACAGCATCACAGGCTGGCGACTTGGCTATGTCATTGCCCCAGAACGCATCATCGACCGGGTGAAGAAGGTGCATGACTTCCTGACAGTTGGTGCAGCGGCTCCATTGATGGAGGCGGCAACTGTCGGTCTGCGCTTCCCTGATTCCTATTACGAGGGCTTGCAGGCACATTATACTCACATGAAGCATCTGTTCTGTGACGGACTTCGTCAGTTCGGATTGGAGTTTACTGATCCCGAAGGTGCCTATTACGTGATGCTTGATGTCTCAAAGTATGGCGTAAAGGATGACCTGCATTTCTGCGAGTGGCTTGCTGAGCATGTCGGGGTGGGAGCTGTTCCTGGCAGTTGCTTCTTCAAAGAGGATGTACATCATTTGATCCGTTTCCATTTTGCCAAACGAGACGAGACATTACAAGCTGCCCTTGACCGTCTTTCAGAACTTGATAGCAAGGCAAAAACATATCAGTGCACTGAGGTGAATAAAATATAATGATTAAGCGTATGACAGAGAAAGAGAAGATGCTGGCGGGTGAGGTCTATTCTGCCGTTGACCCAGAACTGATAGAAGAGCTGATGGCGACAAGAGAGGTTCTTTATGAATA
>OMZO01000033.1 GCA_900315525.1 uncultured Prevotella sp.
CGCGTGAAGCCCGGTGCGGTGATCTCGGCCTCGGGGATGTACTCCGTGCTGCTGACGCGCTGCGACTACCAGAACTGGAAGGGTGACATGCAGCGCCTGAACTCGCTGGTGCTGATGTGCGGCGACCCTGCATCGGGCAAGTCGCTGGCCAAGGAACAAGACGACCACATCATGCTGACGATGCGTGAGAGCGACAAGCCTGCCCGCGACGCAGAGAAGGCCTATAAGAAGGAGAAGAACGAGCGCGGCACGTCGAGCAAGGCACAGAAAGGCGAGGCCCTGCACGAGCCCGGAGGCATCATCCGATACAACGTGGTGAAGGTGTCGAACAACCGCTTCTACAAGCACGCGGAGAACAACACGGAGACGGGCTATGACGGCCAGACGTGGTTCCTCCACCAGTATATGTTCTCCACCGAGCTGCTCTCGCTGGTGAACGCCAAGGGTGGCTTCCAGGAGAAGCGCGACATCATGCTGCAGGCCTTCCACAACGAGCGCAACGGTGTGGACTATGCCAACTCCGACTCGGTGAACAACTCGATGCCCATGATGTTCTCGGGTGTCTTCACCTGCACGCGCACCTCGCTACAAGACGCCTGCCCGCGACATGGAGGAGTGGGGTGCCAGGTTTGACGCGCTGAAGTGTGAGATCAAGGGACTGGAGCCGCTGGTGAAGCACGTTTACGACCTCTGTGCGGCCCTTGGCGAAGAGGCGCGCATCAACGAGGACAAGGTGCTCAATCTGGAGCGCAAGCGTCTGCAGGACAAGGTGATGGCGGTGTGCATCCCGCAGGTCATCTCGACGCAGCCCTCGTGGGAGGAGTTCGTGAAGACGGGTGAGGCGAAGATAGAGCAGCACCATCTGGACTTTGCCGACCTGATGTGCGAGATCATCAACAAATGCGAGGACGCGCTGTTCGGCCAGCTGCTGCAGGACATGTTTGAGAACGATGCCCGCGACACCCAGCTGCGCCGCGTGTACGACAAGACGGCGAAGTTCTATGCCCAGCTGCCAGATGAATTCACGACGCAGGACGTGATGCGAATCTGTGGGTACACCAAAAATGACAGCGCCTCAAGGAAAACCAAAGAATGGGTTCGGGCGAATGTCGTTGAAAAGCTCCAGAAGGGTGTATTCAGAAAACTTGCTAAAGCCATCTGATGTTGACATCTTGACATCTTGACATTTTTGTAAAAATCATGTATGATGAATAATGTAGAAATGAATAAACAAGCAAAACTCTCCGAGCACATGACGCTCGGGGAGTTGACGAAAACGAAGCATGTGACGGCGGATAAGAACATTCCGAGTCACGAAGTGATTGAGAATCTGAAACGGCTGTGCTGGTGGCTGGAGGAGTTGCGGTATAGCTATAACACGCTGTACTGTCTGAAGCCTGGGGAGGATTATGAGTCGTCGGAGAATGTGGAGGGCATCATCATCAATTCGGGCTATCGTTCGCCAGCGGTGAATAAACTGGCAGGAGGTGTGCCTACAAGCAACCATGTGACGGGGTGTGCGGTGGATATCCGCTGCGTGGGTAAGGAGCAGATGATCCGCTATGCCAGTATCTTGCTGGATATCGCGGATGGTACGGGGAAGGACTATGACGAGCTCTTACTGGAGCAGCATGGGAACGTCTGCTGGGTGCACTTCGCGGTGAGGCCACCCGGTCAGCAGAACCGCCGCAAGATCAGCTTCTTGCGTCCTTGATAGCACGCATGGATTGAGCGCTTAAAGGTTGAAAGAAAGAGGGGGATGGATGCATCCTCCTCTTATGGTTTATTCGTGGTGATAGGGTTCGCCCTTGATGATGGTGCAGGCGCGATAGACTTGTTCGGTGAAGACGAGGCGTATCATCTGGTGGGAGAAGGTCATCTTCGAGAGTGACAGTTGTTCGTTGGCACGGGCATAGACAGCGGGAGAGAAGCCGTAGGGGCCGCCGATGACGAAGATGAGTCGGCGGGCGGTGTTGCGCTTCTGTTCGAGCCAGCGGGCAAACTCGATGCTGCGGTGCTCCTTGCCGTGTTCGTCGAGCAGCACGACGGTGTCGCCTGCCTGTATCTGGCGCATGATGAGTTCGCCCTCTGCCGTCTTCTGCTGGTCCTCTGTGAGACTCTTGGTGTTCTTGAGTTCAGGGATGGTGACGAGTTCGAAGGGCATGTAGTGGCTGATGCGCGCGATATAGTCGTCGATGCCTGCCTGGAAGTGCTTGTCGGTGGTCTTACCCACGAGTATCAGTAGCGTCTTCATCGTCGGTGGCGTAGATGCGGCGTACGTGGTGGACGGGGCAGAGGGTTTCGTTTTTGTCGATCTTCTGATACTCGTGCTTGCGCTTGGGGTTCATGGGGAACCAGCCTTTCTCGACGCGTTTCTTCTGTGAGAAGAGTTCGCCGATGCCCCAGAGGGCTGATGCGCCGAAGACGCCGAGGAACGACGACATGTAGATGTTCTCCACGAAGAGGGCGCTCACGATGCAGCAGAGGCCTACGAGAAGATAGGCGATCCAGGGGCGTGTGCCCCAGCGGTATTCGGTCTTGATGACGATGGGATGCCATATCCCGATTGTGAGGAAGGTCATCACTGCAATTGTAATTCCTGTAAAATACATATCTTAAAAAGCTTTTGTTACGGATGAGGGGCTACCGGATGGTCTCTTCGGCCAGATACTCTTCGAACTGGCGCTGATAGCCGTTGAACACGTTGATATCGACATTGCCCTGGATGCCTGCGACACGTCCGTCGGGGCAGAGCTGCCAGTAGGTGAGTCGGAGGTCGGGCTTGTATTCGCTGTAGCGGGCTATCCAGATGCGGTAGTCGCGCTTGAGGTCGGGCTGGGCGGAGAGGTATTTGTTGACGAACATCTGGTTGACGTAGAGGATGGGCTTGACCTTCGCACGGCGCTCGACGTCGCGAAGCCACGTGCGGATATGCGAGAACATCGCCTCGGGGCCGCCCATGTAACGGATCTGGGCGTCGGTGGGTTCGATGTCGAGCACGGGTGGCAGGTCGCCCTCGCGGAAGAGGGTGTTCTGGATGAAGTGCTTGGCCTGAGCGGCGCCACTGCTCTTGACAGAGAAGAAGTGGTAGGCACCAGCGCGGATGCCGTGCTTGCGGGCCTGGGCGTAGTCGTTGACATAGAACTTATTGCGCACGGAGGTGCCTTCCGTCGATTTGATATAGACGAAGGAGACGGGGTAGTCGGCCGTTCCCCGCACGTTGTGACTGCCCTTCTTGCCGATGCTCGTGATGCGCAGCTTGTCCCAGAGGATGGGTACGGGGCGGCGCCCACGTCCGTGTTGATATCGGGCGATGTCGATGCCGTAGATACGTTCGGAGGTGTAGCGCATGCGCTCGCCCTGGAACTTATCCTTGCTCCATTCGCCGACGCGCAGACGGGGTGTGTCGTCGGAAGGCGTGAGCAACTGGAGGCCGAAACCCTGTCGGCGGTCGTTCTCCCAGTGGCCCTCATGGTAGCCCTTGTCGGCATAGTAGGCCCCATGTCCGTGGGCCTTGGTGTGGCTGAAGTCACCGATATAGATGCCGATGCTGTCGGCACGTACACCAGTCACCAGTGAGTCGTCGCGGCAGAGACCAATGACGGTGCGCCCTAAGGAGTCGAGCACGACAGAGGCCCCATTGCGGCGGTAGTCATTCCAGGTGCCGACGTTCCTCACGCGGAAATGACGGACGGGTTCGGAGGCCATGCGGTGTCCGTCGGCAAAGGCCACCACCATCTCGTAGCCCTCATCCTGCACGTTGTGGCGGTCGAAATAGTACTTGAGTTCTTCTAATATGTTGGGGTCGGAGATCCGGATGGTGTCGGGTAGGGGCGCGGTGGCTGCCAACGACTCGGAAAGGCGCATGCCGGCGTGCGCAGGTGTGCCTACGAGGTGACCTACGCCCATCAGTGCGCCCATCGCGGATATCATCAATAAAAGCGTCTTCTTCATAATCTTCGGCAAAGGTAGTGCTTTTTTCCCAATTCGCGCCATTGTTTAGGAGAAAAGTGTGATAAAAAAGCGATAAATTTGGAAGATTCAGAGATTTTGCTTATCTTTGCCTCCACATTATTAATATAATAAAGAGATGATGAAAGACTTTACCTACTATGCACCGACGCGTATCGTGTTCGGAAAGGAGTCGGAAGAGAAGCTTCCGCAGTTGATTCAGCAGTATGGCGGCAAGAAGGTGCTGGTGCACTACGGTGGCGGCAGTGCGAAGCGCTCAGGACTGTTGGACAAGGTGTTCACGATGCTCGACGATGCCGGTATCGCCTATGTCGAGCTCGGCGGTGTGGTGCCCAATCCGGTGTTGTCGTTGGTGAAGGAGGGTATCGACCTGTGCCAGAAGGAGAAGGTGGACTTCATCCTGGCCGTAGGAGGTGGGTCGGTCATCGACTCTTCGAAGGCTATTGGCTACGGTGTGGGCTATGATGGCGACGTGTGGGACTTCTGGGACGGGAAGGCTGTGCCGCAGTCGTGTCTGCCCATCGGCGTGGTGCTGACGATACCGGCAGCAGGCAGTGAGATGTCGTCGAGCTGTGTGATCACCAATGAGGACGGTATGCTGAAGCGCGGCGTGAACAGTGACCTCTGCCGCTGTAAGTTTGCCATCATGAATCCAGAGCGCACCTATACGTTGCCGCCATTCCAGACTGCAGCGGGAGCCACCGACATCATGATGCACACGATGGAGCGCTACTTCTCGAAATACGAGGACGCGATGCTGACAGACGCCATCGCCGAGGCGCTGCTGCGCACCGTGATGAAAGCGACGAAGGCCGTGCTGGCCAAGTCGGACGACTATACCAGCAGGGCGGCTATCATGTGGGCAGGCTCGCTATCGCACAACGACCTGACGGAGTGCGGCACGGAGAAGGACTTCGCCTGTCATAAGCTGGAGCACGAGCTGTCGGGACTCTTCGGCGTGACTCACGGTGCTGGGCTGGCTGCCATCTGGGGTTCCTGGGCGCGCTACGTGATGAACCGTCATATGGACCGTTTCGTGAAGTTTGCCACCGAGGTGATGGGTGTGCCCAAGGACCATATCGAAAAACCGCTGGCTACGGCAATGGCGGGTGTGAGGAATCTGGAGAACTTCTTCCACGAGATCGGCATGCCTACCAATATCCCAGAACTGATAGGGCGCGAGGCCACCGAGGAGGAGATCCAGAAGCTGGTGGACAAGTGCAGCCGGGGCGGAAAGATCACCATCGGCGCGATGGAGGTGCTGAAGGCTGATGACATGACGGCCATCTATCAAATGGCGAACAGAAAGTGAAAAAAGTGATAAAATGTAAGTGAATCGTGCAAAAAAGTGACGAAAAATTTGTCTGTTACAAATAAATTGTTTACTTTTGTCGCCGATTTCAAAAAGAAACAGATAAAATGAGACATCAGAACCTACTTAACGGCCTTATTATTATTCGACTGCAGGGAGCGGTCGGAAGTGACAAGGTGTAAGTAAGTTGACAGTTGACAAGTGCAATTGAAAATCAAGATAGAGCCTTTCTCACTTCCGAGTGTGAAAGGCTTTTTTCTTGGAATGTGAAACAGAAGATAACGAAGTAGAATTAACATAAAGATTGAACAAAGATGAGCGAAAGATTGTTTATTTTCGACACGACGCTCCGCGACGGTGAACAGGTGCCAGGATGCCAGTTGAACACCGTCGAGAAAATCCAGGTAGCCAAAGCCTTGGAGCAGCTCGGCGTGGACGTGATCGAAGCAGGGTTCCCCATTTCGAGTCCTGGGGACTTCAACAGTGTGATCGAAATCTCAAAGGCTGTCACATGGCCCGTGATCTGTGCGCTGACACGTGCTGTGGAGCGGGATATCGACGTAGCCTTCGAGGCGCTGAAGTATGCCAAGCACAAGCGTATCCACACGGGTATCGGCACGAGCGACGAGCACATCAAGTACAAATTCAACTCCACCCGTGAGGAAATCATTGAACGGGCTGTGGCTGCCACGAAATATGCCAAGCGCTATGTGGACGACGTGGAGTTCTACTGTGAGGACGCAGGACGTACCGACAATGAGTATCTCGCCCAGGTGGTGGAGGCCGTGATCAAGGCTGGTGCTACGGTGGTGAATATCCCCGACACGACGGGCTACTGTCTGCCACAGGAGTACTATGATAAGATCAAGTACCTGAAGGAACATGTCGATGGCATCGATCGCGCCATCCTCTCTACCCACTGTCACAACGACTTGGGTATGGCTACGGCCAACACCTTCAACGGAGTGATGGCAGGTGCGCGCCAGGTGGAGGTGACCATCAACGGTATCGGTGAACGGGCAGGAAACACTTCGCTCGAAGAGATTGCGATGATCCTGAAGTGCCACAAAGGACTGGGTATCGATACGAACATCAACACCACGAAGATCTATCCGACGAGCCGCATGGTGTCGAGTCTGATGAATATGCCCGTGCAGCCCAACAAGGCCATCGTCGGGCGCAACGCTTTTGCACACTCCAGCGGTATCCATCAGGACGGCGTGCTGAAGAATGTGCATACCTATGAGATCATGGATCCCAAGGACGTGGGTATCGACGATAACTCCATCGTGCTGACAGCCCGCTCGGGCAGAGCTGCCCTGAAGCACCGTCTGCACGTGAACGGCGTGGACCTCGAGGAGGAGAAGCTCGACAAGGTGTATGAGAAATTCCTCGTGCTGGCGGATCAGAAGAAGGAGGTGAACGATGCCGACGTGCTGATGCTCGCTGGTGCTGACACCGCCGACGCACACGCCGTGAAACTCGACTTCCTGCAGGTGACGACGGGCAAAGGCGTGAAGAGTGTCGCCTCGATCGGACTCGACATCGCCCATCAGAAATTCGAGGCTGCCGCCTCAGGCAACGGTCCTGTCGATGCTGCCATCAAGGCGCTGAAGAAGATCATCATGAAGCAGATGACGCTGAAGGAGTTTACCATCCAGGCCATCTCGAAGGGTTCGGACGATGTGGGTAAGGTACACATGCAGGTGGAGTACGACGGTTCGCTCTATTACGGCTTCGGTGCCAATACGGACATCGTGACGGCTTCGGTAGAGGCTTATATTGACTGTATCAATAAATTCAAGGAAAGTAATTAAGAACACAGAGACTCGGAGATTATTATGAATACATTGTTTGATAAAATATGGGACAAGCACGTCGTACAGCAAGTGGAGGACGGTCCAACACAATTATATATCGACCGCCTGTATTGTCACGAGGTGACATCACCGCAGGCTTTCGACGGTCTGCGAGAGAGAGGACTGAAATGTTTCCGTCCGCAGCAGATCTACTGCATGCCAGACCATAATACCCCCACGCACGATCAGGACAAACCCATCGCCGACCCCGTATCGAAGAAACAGGTGGATACGTTGGCAAAGAATGCCGCAGAGTTCGGACTGACGCACTACGGCATGATGGACAAGAACAACGGTATCATCCACGTGGTAGGCCCCGAGAAGGGACTCTCGCTGCCGGGTATGACCATCGTCTGCGGCGACTCCCACACCTCGACGCACGGAGCGATGGGCGCTGTGGCCTTTGGCATCGGCACCTCGGAGGTGGAGATGGTAATGGCCTCGCAGTGCATCCTGCAACAGAAGCCGAAGTCGATGCGCATCAGCATCAACGGACAGTTGAAGAAGGGTGTGACAGCGAAGGATGTGGCCCTCTATCTGATGGCACAGCTGACGACCTCAGGGGCTACAGGCTACTTCGTGGAGTATGCGGGCGACGTGGTGCGCGACCTCTCGATGGAGGGACGCCTGACGCTCTGTAACCTCTCGATAGAGATGGGTGCCAGAGGTGGTTTCATCGCACCCGACGAGAAGACTTTCGACTACCTGAAAGGTCGTGAGTTTGCCCCCAAGGGTGAAGCGTGGGACCAGGCCGTTGCCTACTGGAAAACCCTGCGTAGCGGAGATGACGCCGTGTTTGATAAGGACTTGATATTCAGTGCAGAAGATATCGAACCCCGAATCACTTATGGAACCAATCCAGGCATGGGAATTGGGATTACGGAGAGTCTCCCGACGGCGGGTGACGCAAACTTCGACAAGGCGCTGCGCTATATGGGATTCAAGCCCGGGCAGAAGCTGCTGGGAACGAAGGTGGACTACGTGTTCCTGGGTGCCTGCACCAATGGCCGTATCGAAGACTTCAGGGCTTTTGCCTCGATCGTGAAGGGACGTCAGAAGGCCGATAACGTCATCGCCTGGCTGGTACCCGGTTCGTGGGCCGTCGATCAGCAGATTCGCGAAGAAGGTCTCGACCAAGTGCTGCAGGCCGCAGGCTTCGAGATCAGACAGCCAGGTTGTTCGGCTTGTCTGGCGATGAACGACGACAAGATTCCTGCCGGGAAGCTCAGCGTATCTACCTCTAACCGTAATTTCGAAGGCCGTCAGGGTCCTGGTGCGCGCACCATCCTGGCCTCACCGTTAGTGGCTGCTGCGGCAGCTGTCACGGGCGTTATCACCGATCCAAGAGATTTTATTTAATACACAGAGACTCGGAGACTCAGAGAAAAAAGATATGAAACAGAAATTCGACGTTATAACATCCACTTGTGTGCCCCTTCCTCTGGAGAATGTGGACACAGACCAAATCATCCCCGCCCGTTTCCTGAAGGCCACGACTCGCGAAGAGAAATTCTTTGGCGACAACCTGTTCCGCGACTGGCGCTACAACAGTGACGGCAGCGTGAATAAGGACTTCGTGCTGAACGATCCCACCTACAGCGGATGCATCCTCGTGGCAGGTAAGAACTTCGGCAGCGGCTCCTCGCGCGAACATGCCGCCTGGGCTATCGCAGGCTACGGCTTCCGCGTGGTGATCAGTTCGTTCTTCGCGGATATCCACAAGAACAACGAACTCAACAACTTCGTGCTGCCAGTAGTAGTCAGTGAGGCCTTCCTGGCAGAGCTCTTCGACAGCATCCGACAGAATCCGAAGACAGAGGTGGAAGTCGATCTGCCCCAGCAGAAGGTCACCAACAAGGCCACAGGGCGCAGTGAGCACTTCGATATCAACGGCTATAAGAAGCACTGTCTGATGAACGGCTTCGACGATATCGACTTCCTCGTGGAAAACCAAAACAAGACAGAACAATGGGAACAGCAGAACAAGTAGGACAATACAAGGGCATCCGTCCGTTTGTGGAAATCATGGACTCCACGCTGCGCGACGGTGAGCAGACCAACGGTGTGAGTTTCCTGCCGCACGAGAAGCTCATCATCGCCCGCATGCTGCTGAGCGACCTCAACGTGGACCGCATCGAGGTGGCGTCGGCACGTGTCTCGGAAGGGGAGAAGGAGGCCGTCGGCATGATCTGCCGCTACGCAGAGAAGATCGACAAACTCGACCGTGTGGAGATCCTCGGATTCGTGGATGGCGGACAAAGTGTCGACTGGGTGGCAGGCTGTGGCGCGAAGACCATCAACCTTCTGGCGAAAGGGTCGTTGCGCCATTGTATGGGACAGTTGCAAAAGACCCCCGAGGAACATATCGACGACATCATCCGCGAGGTGAAATATGCCCGAAAGAAAGGTCTCTCCGTGAACCTCTATCTCGAAGACTGGTCGAACGGCATGAAAGACTCGCCGCTGTATGTCTATCAGCTGATGGACGCACTCTGTGACATCGGCATCCGTCGCTTTATGTTGCCCGACACGCTGGGCATCATGAATCCCCTGCAGTGTATCGAGTACTTCCGCAAGATGATCAAGCGTTATCCCGACGCCCACTTCGACTTCCACGCCCACAACGACTACGACCTGGCAGTGTCGAACTCGCTGGCGGCTGTGCTCAGTGGTGCGAAGGGCATCCACGTCACTGTGAATGGGCTGGGGGAGCGCTGTGGCAATGCACCGCTCTCCAGTGTGCAGGTGATCCTCAAGGACCAGTTCCACGCCAAGACGAACATCAACGAGAACAAGCTCAACGATATCTCACGCCTCGTGGAGAGTTATAGCGGCATCGCCATCGCACCTAATCAGCCTATCATCGGCGACAATGTCTTCACCCAGGTCGCAGGCGTGCATGCCGATGGTGACAAGAAAAACGGACTCTACCAGAACGAACTCGTGCCAGAGCGCTTCGGCCGACGTCGTGAATATGCCCTCGGCAAGAATAGCGGTAAGGCCAATATCGCCAAGAACCTCGAGGAACTCGGACTCGAACTGACACCAGAGCAGACACGCAAGGTGACACAGCGCATCACAGAACTGGGCGATAAGAAGGAAATCGTCACCCAGGAGGATCTGCCCTTCATCGTCAGCGACGTGCTGAAGCATGATGCGCCAGAAGACAAGGTGAAGCTGCTGAGCTATGTCGTATCGACAGCCTACGGTCTGAAGCCGGGTGCGAACATCAAGGTCGAGATCAACGGGCAAGCCTACGAGGCCAGTGCGACGGGTGACGGACAGTATGACGCCTTCGTGAAGTCGCTGCGCTATATCTACAAGAAGTATCTGGGACGCACGTTCCCCATTCTGCAGAACTATGCGGTGACAATTCCCCCTGGCGGCCGTACCGATGCACTGGTGCAGACGGTGATCACCTGGAACGACAACGGCAAGATACTGCGTACACGAGGCCTTGACGCAGACCAGACCGAAGCCGCCATCAAGGCTACATTCAAGATGTTGAACATATTTGAAAACGAAAATACGAACGAGTTATGAACTTAAAGATTGCGATTCTTGCGGGCGATGGTATTGGTCCCGAGATTATGAAACAAGGTGTAGCTGTGCTCGACGCTGTGGCTGAGAAGTGCGGACACAAGTTTGAATACGAAGAGGCTATCTGTGGTGCACACGCCATCGACGCTGTGGGCGACCCTTATCCTGAGAGCACCCACGAGGTGTGTATGAAGGCCGACGCCGTGCTCTTCGCTGCTGTCGGCGACCTGCGTTTCGACAATAATCCCACGGCGAAGATCCGTCCTGAGACGGGGCTGCTGGCGATGCGTAAGAAACTCGGTCTCTTTGCCAATGTGCGCCCTGTGGCTACCTTCGACTGCTTGATCCACAAGTCGCCGCTGAAAGACGAACTGCTGCGTGGTGCCGACTTCGTCGTGATCCGTGAACTGACGGGCGGTATGTACTTCGGAGAGAAGTATCAGGACAACGACAAGGCCTATGACACCGATATCTACACGCGTCCTGAGATTGAGCGCATCCTGAAAGTGGCCTTCGAGATGGCGATGACACGCAGAAAGCATCTGACCGTCGTCGATAAGGCCAACGTGCTGGCATCGAGTCGTCTGTGGCGACAGATTGCCAAGGAGATGGAGCCCCAGTATCCTGAGGTGAAGACGGACTATATGTTCATCGACAATGCCTCGATGCGTGTCTTGACAGAACCCCGTTTCTTCGATGTCATCGTGACAGAGAACACCTTCGGCGACATCCTCACCGACGAGACCTCCTGTATCACGGGATCGATGGGACTCCAGCCCTCTTCATCGCTGGGTGAGCACACACCACTCTTTGAACCCGTACACGGCTCATGGCCACAGGCAGCAGGACAGAACATCGCCAATCCGCTGGCACAGATCCTCTCTGCCGCCATGTTGCTCGAGCACTTCGGACTCATGAAGGAAGGTGCCCTCGTGCGTGATGCCGTCAATGCCTCACTCGATGCCAATGTCCGTACACCAGAGATCCAGGTCGAAGGTGGCGCGAAGTACGGCACGAAGGAAGTAGGAGAGTGGATTGTGAACTACATCAAGAATGCTTAGGAAACTGATTCTAATAAGCCTGCTGATGGGGAGTCTTTGCGCCAGCGCACAGACGCCTCAGCAGTGGCGCGACTCCGTATCGGTGCTGATGGAGCAGATACGGCTACATCCCAACAGTATCGACCTGCGGCTCAGGAAGGCAGAAGCCAATATCAACCTGATGCAGTGGGACTATGCCCTCGAGGAATATGGACGCGTGCTCCGTATCGACAGCCGTAACCTCGCAGCGCTCTACTTCAGGGCCTACTGTTACGGCAAGCAGCATCACTACGATCTGGCGAAGGCAGACTACGAGGCGTTTCTGACCATCCAGCCACAACATCTGGAAGCCCATCTGGGTTTGGCTCATGTGCTGCAGAAGATGGAGCGCAAGACTGACACAATGGACGAGCTGAACCGTATCGTGCAACTCTTCCCAGACAGTGCGCAAGCCTATGCGGCGAGAGCGGCCTACGAGACCGAACTCAGACAATACGACGTCGCCCTTTACGACTGGGACGAGGCCATCCGTCTGCATCCCGGCGATGCTTCTCTTGCGGTGTCGAAGGTCGATGTGCTGATCAGGATGGAGCGTCGTAAAGAGGCGCGCGAGGTACTCGATGCACTCGTCGCAAAGGGTACGCCCAGAGGTGTCCTGAAAGAGTGGTACGACCGATGTAAGTAGAAAAATCTGTGACAAATGAGGGAAAAATCATGAAAAAGTTTGGTTTTTCCCTCACTTTTTGTAACTTTGCAGCCGTATCATTAAAATTAACGTATGAAACACGGATTTATTAAGGTGGCAGCAGCCGTTCCGGCTGTGAAGGTTGCCGATGTGGAATATAATATCCAGCAGATAGAGAGCCTGATAGCGCAGGCCGAGGGACGAGGCGTCGAAGTGCTGGTGTTCCCAGAACTCTGCATCACCGGCTACACCTGCCAGGATCTCTTCAAGGAACAGCTTCTGCTAGACCGTGCGGAGAGTGCCGTCATCGCACTGCTCGACTTTACGCGCAAGCTCGATGTCATCTCTATCGTCGGACTGCCTGTCATCGTCAACGGTCTGCTCTACAACTGCGCAGCCGTCATTCAGGGCGGACAGTTGTTGGGCATCATCGCCAAGACCTATCTGCCCAACTATGCGGAATTCTACGAGAAGCGCTGGTTTGCTTCTGCACAGGACTTGAATCCTTCGTCATTCTACTTTGCAGGCGGACTCGTCGATATCAGCGCCGACCCCAAATTGTTTGTGACAGCCGACGGCGTGAAGTTCGGTGTGGAGATATGCGAAGACGTCTGGGCTCCGATACCGCCCAGCAACAACCTCGCTTTGGCGGGTGCCGACATCATCTTCAACCTCTCTGCCAGCGACGAGCTCATCGGCAAGCATGCCTATCTGAAAGGGCTGCTCTCTCAGCAGAGTGCACGCACCATCAGTGCCTACGTCTATGCCAGCAGCGGTTTCGGCGAATCGACGCAGGATGTGGTCTATGGCGGCAACGCGATGATCTTCGAGAACGGACATCTGTTGGCAGAGGGCGAGCGCTTCAGCTTCCAGCCTCAGATCCAGATGTGTCAGGTGGATGTGGAGCGTCTGCGCACCCAGCGTCGTGAGAATACGACATTCGTCAATGCCCAGCGCCACTCCCATGCCCAGGAGATTACCTGCAAGGCTGCTGCCCAGCGCGACTTCGAGTTGGAGCGTGCCGTCGATCCCCATCCGTTCATCCCGAAGGCCGAGAATATGCAAGATGCCTGTGAGGAGATACTCAGCATCCAGGTAGCGGGTCTCGGCAAACGTCTCTATCATATCAATGCCCAGAAGGTCGTGATCGGCATCAGCGGCGGCCTCGATTCTACATTGGCCCTGCTTGTCACCGTGAAGACCTTCGACAAACTCGGACTCGATCGCAAGGGTATCATCGGCATCACGATGCCTGGCTTCGGAACGACAGACCGTACCTACAATAATGCCCTGAAACTGATGGAGGCACTGGGTGTCACCGTCCGTGAGATCAGTATTGCGAAGGCAGTGACGCAACACTTCGAGGATATCGGACAGAATGCAAAGATCCACGATGTGACCTATGAGAACTCGCAGGCCCGTGAGCGCACGCAGATCCTGATGGATGTGGCTAACAAGGAGAACGCTATCGTCATCGGTACGGGCGACCTCTCAGAACTTGCTCTGGGCTGGGCTACCTATAATGGTGACCATATGTCGATGTACGGTGTGAATGCTGGCGTGCCCAAGACGCTGATACGCTACTTGGTCAGTTATGTGGCTGGCGAACAGCGTCAGAAAGGTGGAAATGGTGTGAAGGTGGCAGATATCCTGCTCGACGTCGTAGATACACCGATATCTCCAGAGCTGACGCCTGCCGACGAAAAAGGTAACATCAAGCAGAAGACAGAAGACCTCGTAGGTCCCTATGAGCTCCACGACTTCTTCATCTACTACTTCCTGCGCTACGGCTTCAGTCCGCGCAAGATCTTCCTGCTGGCACAGCGTGCCTTTGGCGAGACCTATACCGACGAGGTCATCAAGAAGTGGCTCACGACATTCTGTCGCCGTTTCTTCAATCAGCAGTTCAAGCGCAGTTGTCTGCCTGACGGTCCGAAGGTGGGTAGCGTGAGTCTCTCGCCCCGAGGCGACTGGCGGATGCCGAGTGATGCCTCCAGTGCGCTCTGGCTCAAGGAGTGTGAGAGTCTCTGATGATGATTTCTTCTGAAACAGACATAAAAAAAGAGGGGTTAGCTGAATGCTAACTCCTCTTTGTCTTCCATCTTCGTGATGTGTATCGTCGCTCCCTGTGGCAAGTTGCCGTTGACGATGAGGTCGCTGATACCATCCTCGATATAATTTTGTATGGCGCGCTTCAGCGGGCGGGCACCGAATTGCACGTCGTAGCCCTTGGTGGCGACAAAGGCTTTCGCCTCGTCGGAGAGCTCCACGTGGTAGCCTATCTGCTCGATGCGCTGATAGAGTCCCTTCAGTTCGATGTCGATGATCTGCTTGATGGCGTCGAGGTCGAGCTGATCGAAGGTGATAATCTCGTCCAGACGGTTCAGGAACTCTGGAGAGAACTGCTTCGACAGCGCCTTCTGCACGATAGAACGTGCGTGCTCCTTATCTTGTTCGTTGAGCATCAGTCCTGTGTTGCCTGAGGCACCGAAGCCTACACCGCGCCCGAAGTCCTTCAGCTGGCGCGTACCAGCATTCGAGGTCATGATAATCACCGTATTGCGGAAATCCACGAAACGTCCGTTTCCGTCTGTCAGACGACCTTCATCGAGCACCTGCAACAAGAGGTTGAACACATTGCCATGAGCCTTCTCGATCTCGTCGAGCAGCACGATAGAGTAGGGATGACGTCTGACGCGCTCCGTCAGCTGTCCACCTTCCTCATAACCCACATAGCCCGGAGGCGCACCAATCAGGCGCGAGGTATTGAAGCTTTCCGTATATTCACTCATGTCGATACGGATCAGCGCGTCGCTGCTGCCAAACATAAACTCAGCGAGTTTCTTGGCCAGATAGGTCTTGCCGACACCCGTAGGTCCCAGGAACATGAACACGCCGATGGGGTGATTGGGGTCTTTCAGTCCGACGCGATTGCGCTGAATAGCCTTCACCATCTTGTCGATGGCCTTATCTTGTGCGATGACGGCACCCTTCAGCTCCTGAGCCATTCCCTTCAGGCGGACACCCTCCTGTTCTGCCATCCGCTGGGCAGGCACACCCGTCATCATCGAGACGACATCGGCCACCTGTTCGGCATCCACAATCTGGCGCTCCTCACCTTCACCCGAAGTCCAGCGCTCGTTCAGCGCCTGCAGCTCCTGTTCCAGTCTCAACTGGCGGTCGCGATAGCCTGCTGCCAGTTCATAGTTCTGGTTCTTCACAGCCCACTGCTTCTTCTCCTTCACGTGCTCGATTTCCTTTTCCTTCTCCGTGATCTCTGGCGGTATCTGCGCATTAGAAAGATGTACGCGAGAACCTGTCTCGTCGAGAGCGTCGATGGCCTTATCGGGCATGAAGCGGTCTGTCACATAGCGGGCTGTCAATTTGACACATGCTGCCAGAGCGGCATCCGTATAGGTGACGTGATGGTGCTGCTCGTAGCGGTCCTTGATGTTATGCAGTATTTGCAGCGTCTCCTCGTTGGTGGTAGGCTCCACCTGTACCTTCTGGAAACGACGCTCCAGCGCACCGTCTTTCTCGATGGAGTTACGATACTCGTCGAGTGTCGTAGCGCCGATGCACTGTATGGTGCCTCGCGCCAGTGCAGGCTTCATGATGTTGGCTGCATCCATCGAACCAGGTGTTGAACCCGCACCGATGATGGTGTGTATCTCATCGATGAAGACGATCACGTCGGGATTCGTCTCCAACTCCTTCATCAGGGCCTTCAGGCGCTCCTCAAACTGTCCTCTGTACTTCGTACCAGCGACGACGCCCGTCATATCGAGCGTATAGATGCGCTTGCCGAAGAGCATCGGCGAGGTGTGATGCTTCACGATGAGCTGTGCCAGTCCTTCGACGATGGCACTCTTGCCCACACCCGGTTCTCCGATGAGGATGGGATTGTTCTTCTTTCTGCGGCCCAGTATCTCGATGATGCGCTGTATCTCTCGCTCACGGCCCACGCAGGGGTCGAGCTTACCCTCAGCGGCAGCCTGTGTGAGGTCGGTGCCGAAGGTGTCGAGCACGGGCGTCTTCGAGGCAGGTTTCTTCTGCGTGGTAGTAGGAGCACCCGCCTTGGACGCATTGGCGCTGGCCGATGTGGTGTCTTCGAACTCGTCCTCCTCTTCGTCGGGCAGGTCGATATTGTTGGTGACGCTGTTGTTCTTCTGGGCAAACAGCATCGCCATAGCGTCTTCGTAATTCATGTTGTTCAGTTCTAATACTTGTTTGGCGCCGTTGTTCACGGCATCGTGCAGGATGGCGAGCAAGAGGTGTTGCTCATCTACCTTTGTGGTACGCTGGATACGCGCCTCCAGCACGGCAAGTTTCAGTATATTGCTGGCCTTTTCGTTCAGCACTAGGTCTGTCGTGTGAATAGGCATGCCGATCTCGTCTTCCCTGACGCGCTGCTCCAACTCGGTTTTTACCGACTGCAGGTTCAGGTTCAGTCTGTGGAACAGGTCAATGACGGGTCCTTCGCTGTTTCTGAGCATACCCAGCAACAGGTGTTCCGGACCTACCGAACGGCTGGCCAGACGTGCAGCTTCCTCACGCGAAAAGGCGAGGATTTCCGATACTCTTGGTGAAAACTGGCTAGTCATATTACTATCTAATTCCTTTCTTTTACTCGTTTCACATTGCAAAGATACAACTTTTCTTGCAAACATCGTGCCATTTTTCCATTTTATTTTCTTCCAGAAGAATTGTTCATTTTCTTTCTGCTGCCAGAAAGAAAACCGAACCAAAAGAAAGAGCACGAAAACGTCCTGAGAAAAGACATGGCTCGCCCCGTAGGGGCACAGGCTTTGCGAGCCATACCAAAACTCTGATGAAGGGCGGTCTCTGCCCGTAATCAGTTACATCCTTCCGCCAACGATTGGCGGGAGGCTTGGAGAGTGGTTCGAAGCCCCTTCTTATGCGATTTAGTCCTTAAGCGGACAAAATCTTCAAAGGGGTGGGGGGGTGATGGAAGATCTGCAGGGCATCGCCCTGCTAAATTAATAAAGGTCAGATAGGACTTTTCCTGCAAAAATGCGATTTTGCCTCGAAAAATATGAGCAAATCCCTTTAAAATAGCTTAAAAGGTTTGCTGAAACCGAAAAATATGACTACCTTTGCACGGTTAAAAACGCGTCAGCGGGCCTAAAAAGTGCCTTAAACGCGATTTGGCACCCAAAAAGACGAGTAAAATAAATATTCAAAAATACTTTTTTTAATGGATCAGACATTCGACAACGACAGAATTATCAAAATCAACATTGAGGAGGAAATGAAGTCCAGCTACATCGACTACTCCATGTCAGTCATCGTAGCTCGTGCCCTTCCCGATGTCCGCGACGGATTCAAACCCGTACACCGCCGTATCCTCTACGGTATGATGAACATCAACAACGTATCGACACAACCTTATAAGAAATGTGCGCGCGTAGTAGGTGAAGTACTCGGTAAGTACCACCCGCACGGCGACTCTTCCGTATATGGTGCCCTCGTGCGTATGGCCCAGGACTGGAACATGCGCTACACGCTCGTCGACGGTCAGGGTAACTTCGGCTCCGTCGATGGCGACTCTCCCGCTGCCATGCGTTACACTGAGTGCCGCCTCTCGAAGATGGGTGAGCACATCATGGACGACCTCGAGAAGGAGACCGTCGATATGATGAACAACTTCGACGACTCGCTGCAGGAGCCTACCGTCATGCCGACGAAGGTACCTAACCTGCTCGTCAATGGTGGTAACGGTATCGCCGTAGGTATGGCTACCAATATGCCGACACACAACCTCGGAGAGGTGATCGACGGCTGCTGCGCCTATATCGACAACCCCGATATCGACACCGAGGGACTGATGCAGTACATCCCAGGTCCTGACTTCCCGACAGGTGCTTATATCTATGGTCTGCAGGGTGTGAAGGATGCCTATGAGACAGGTCGTGGCCGTATCGTGATGCGTGCCAAGGCTGAAATCGAGAGCGGCGACACCCACGATAAGATTGTCGTCACAGAGATTCCTTATGGTGTCAACAAGGCCGACCTGGTGGCTTACATCGCCGACCTCGCTAATCAGCATAAGATTGAGGGCGTGTCCAACGTCAACGATGAGTCAGGCCGTCAGGGTATGCGTATTGTCGTCGATGTGAAGCGCGACGCCAATGCCAACGTGCTGCTCAACAAGCTCTTTAAGATGACAGCCTTACAGAGCTCATTCTCAGTGAATAACATCGCTTTGGTAAAAGGTCGTCCCCGCCTGCTTTCGCTCAAGGAGTGCGTCAAGTATTTCGTCGAGCATCGTCACGATGTTACGATTCGCCGCACCCAGTACGACCTGCGCAAGGCTCAGGAACGTGCCCACATCCTCGAGGGTTTGATCATCGCCGTCAACAATATCGACGAGGTGGTTCGTATCATCCGTAACAGTAAGACACCTACCGACGCTCAGCGCAACCTCGAAGTACGCTTCGAACTCGACGAACTCCAGTCAAAGGCTATCGTCGATATGCGTCTCGCCCAGCTCACAGGTCTGCGTGTCGATCAGCTCCACCAGGAGTACGACGACCTCATGAAGCTCATCGCAGACTTGCAGGAGATCCTCGACAACCCCGAGCGCTGCAAGCAGGTGATGAAGGACGATCTGCTCGAGGTGAAGGAGAAGTACGGCGACGAGCGTCGCACGGAGATCATCCCCTTCGACCACGAGTTCAATGCCGAGGACTTCTATCCCGACGATCCCGTTGTCATCACCATCTCCCACATGGGATACATCAAACGCACACCGCTCAGCGAGTTCCACGAGCAAGGTCGTGGCGGCATGGGCTCCAAGGCTGCCCGTCATCGCGACAACGACTTCACAGAATATATCTATCCTGCCACGATGCACAACACGCTGCTCTTCTTCACCCAGAAGGGACGCTGCTACTGGCAGAAGTGCTACGAGATCCCCGAGGGCGACAAGAACGCCAAGGGCCGCGCTATCCAGAATATGCTCAACATCGAGCCCGACGACGCCATCAACGCCGTACTGCGCATCAAGAACTTCAACGATACCGAGTTCCTCAACTCCCACTTTGTGGTCTTCGCCACGAAGCAGGGTATCATCAAGAAGACTTGCCTGGAGGCTTACTCACGTCCACGTGCCAACGGTGTTATTGCCATCAATATCAACGAGGGCGACCAGGTGGTAGGCGTACGCCTCACCAATGGCCACAACGAGCTGCTGCTCGCCAACCGCAACGGACGTGCCGTGCGCTTCGATGAGAATGATGTACGCACGATGGGCCGCGTCTCTACGGGTGTCATCGGCATGCGCCTCGATGGCGGCGACGATGAGGTCGTAGGTATGGTTTGCGTCAACGATCCGCAGACAGAGACCATCATGGTTGTCTCCGAGAACGGCTACGGCAAGCGCTCTGAGGTAGAGGACTATCGTAAGACAGCCCGCGGTGCCAAGGGTGTGAAGACCCTCGCCATCACTGAGAAGACAGGCCGTCTGGTAGCCATCAAGGTAGTTACCGACGAGAACGACCTGATGATCATCAACAAGTCGGGTGTGCTGATTCGCCTGAAGGTAGCCGATGTCCGTGTGATGGGCCGCGCCACCCAGGGAGTACGTCTCATCAACCTCACGAAGAAGAACGACACCATCGCCAGCGTCTGCAAGGTGATGCACTCTCAGGCTGAGGAAGAAGACATCGAAGAGGCAGAGATCGTCGATGAGGAGCTGAACGACGCAGCTATCGATACCCCGCAGATCGAAACCGAAGAGAACGATAACAAAGAATAATCAACAAAACAAATTTTATTTCTAACCAAATTACAGGCTTATGAAAAAATTAATGATGATGGCAATGATGATGGTAGCTAGCGCTACTGCATTTGCCGGTGACAGTGACGCCCTGAAGGCAATCCTCAAGTCAAAGTCTTATGCCGAGGCTGAAAACCTCGTGAAGACCACCCTCTCTCAGCTCGCCAACGATCAGGAGAAGGCTGCAGCTTACAACAAGCTCGTCGACCTGGCTATGGAGAAGTTCAATGAGCAGAGCACGATCCAGACTGAGAACCAGCTCGCCAAGCAGATGGGTAAGGAAGAGAAGCCCGTCGACGAGGCCGCTATGTCTGAGGCTGCTTACAACGCTATCTGCGCAGGTATCGAGTGCGACAAGTACGACCAGCTCCCCAACGAGAAGGGTAAGATCAAGCCTAAGTTCGACGCTAAGAACGCTCAGCGCCTCTGGGTTGCTCCGCGTAACCAGCTCGTCAACGCTGGACAGACCGCTGTTCAGGCTCAGGACAACGCCACAGGCCGCAAGTACTGGCAGCTCTTCGTAGAGAGCGACAGTGCTCCTCTCTTCAAGGATTGCGACCGCGAGGCTCAGAAGCCCTTCTTCGGACAGGTAGCTCGCTTCGCCGCTGTATTTGCCTATCAGGACAAGGATATGCAGAAGGCCCTCGATCTCTGCGACATCGCTATGAAGGATCCTCAGGAGTATGAGGGCTGCCTCAACCTGAAGCTCGAAATCCTCGGCGACGGTCTGAAGACCAAGGAAGACTCTGTGAACTACTGCAACAAGCTGAAGGACCTCTATGCTGAGCACAAGACTGACGGCGTGATGGAGAAGCTCTACAACACCCTGCAGGCCATGGGTGAGAAAGAGGCTGCCAACAAGATCCTCGACGATGCCCTCGCTGCCAACCCCGACAACTTCGTGGCACTCGCCGACAAGGGTCTCGGAATGCTCCAGAGCAATCCCGCCGAGGCTGCCAAGTGCCTGAAGCGCGCTGCTGAACTGAAGGCCGACAACGCCGTGATCCAGACCTATGCTGGTACCGCTCTGAGCGTACAGGCACAGGAGATTGAGGATCCCGCCAAGAAGAAGGCCCTCTACGAGGAAGCCATCAAGTACTACGACAAGGCTAAGGAGCTCGATCCAGACCGTCTGCAGAGCAACTGGGGTTACAACCGCTACAACGCTTACTACAACCTCTACGGTGCTGACGATCCTAAGACCAAGCAGGCAGAGGCCGACAGCAAGTAATCCGACAGACCAGTCATCATACACCTAAGGGGACCCGACATTTTGCCGAGTCCCTTTTTCATTGGTCACATTTTTACGGAAATGTTTGGAATATCGGAATTTATTATGTATTTTTGCAGCATTGATTCAAAAAACAAAAACGAATTCCAAATTTTTAGTAATATGAAAAAAATGATGATCCTCGCCGTGATGATGACGGCCACCGTAAGTGCCTCGGCACAGAGTACACCTGCAGACCCGTATTTCACCTCCAAGGAGATGCCCGACATGACCAAGTGGTGCCCAGGGCCTCCCGACACTCTCAGCACGGCCTTTGCCTACGACCTCATGCAGTATATGTGGGGCAAGAAGATGCGCAACGACAAGGAGCGTGCCGACATTGCCTACCGTGATGCCATCTTCGGCGTGGATTACATCGTCAAGGAGTTCAGCGAGCCCTTCGGCCTGCAGATCTCCAAGGAGGATACCCCCGAGATCTATAAGCTCTTGAACGACGCTCTTGCCACCTGCGACAGCATCTGCCGCTATCCCAAGCGCCACTTCAAGCGCATGCGCCCCTTCATACGTTTCCATGAGCCAACACTGCGCCCTGAGTTTGATCACGAGTTAGGTGCTTTCAGATCCTTCCCCTCAGGCCACACAACGCTGGGCTGGAGCTCCGCCCTGCTGCTGATGGAGATCAATCCCGAGTGTGCTGATACCATCCTGGCCCGCGGCCTGATGTATGGCGAGAGTCGCGTCATCCTTGGTGCCCACTGGCAGAGCGATGTCAATGCAGGCCGTCTGGGTGCTACAGCCGCCTATGCCCGTCTTCACTCCAGCGAACGTTTCCAGGAGCAGATGCGCCTGGCTCGTCTTGAGTTCCGCTGCAAGAAGGGTATCGCCACAGCCGCCGAGCAGAAGACCTACAAGAAGATCCTCAAGAAGCGCAACAAGAAGTAAAAACAATATCTTATCCACACACGCAAAAAGGGCCCGCATCGCTGCGAGCCCTTTTTTCTGTCACATAAGAGATTACCAGATCTCGATGCGGTCCTTGGGAGCGAGATACATCTTGCCGTCCTTGATGTTGAACAGCCTGTAGAACTCATCCATCAGATACACATTGCCGTTTACGCGCAGGTAGAAGGCTGCGTGCTCATCCTGCTTGTAATCTTCGATTTCTTCAGCACTCATGTTCTCCATATAGTAATAGGCATAGGCACGGAAGAACTCGCGTCCCTGACGGTCGAGCTCGTCGCCGCTGATGCCCGTCGCCTTCATCTTCTTGACAAAGGCATCATAGGCGATATTGAGACCACCGAGATCGGCGATGTTCTCAACCAGTGTGGCTTCACCATCGCAGTATACATTGTCGGCATAGCGCAGCTGGTTGAAGTTCTTCACCATCGCGTCCTGCAGCTTCGCAAAGTTCTGCTTGTCTGCCGGAGTCCACCAATCCTCATACTTGCCAATCTTATTATAGAGGCAACCCTCGTTGTCGAAACCGTGGGTTATCTCGTGGCCGATGAGCGTTCCCAGCATACCGTATTTCATGGCGTCAATCATCTGGATGTCGAAGCTGGGTGACATGAGGTTGTTACTCAGTATACACATGCTGTTATCTGATTGCAAATAAGAGGCATTGTTCACATACGACGGGCTATCCCACTCATTGGCGTAAAAGAGATTAGCCTCGCCCTCTTTACCTTTCATCTGATCGACAAGGGCCGTACGCTGACAGAAGAGGTCGAGGATGTCCTGATAGATCGACTTCTTGTTGGGCGCCTTCATCAGCCAGTTCTTCCTGCCGCTGTCGTCGCCAGGCCAGCCGACATAGAAGGTCATAGCCTCCAGCTTCTCAATAGCATTAGCCTTGGTGGCAGCGCTGATCCACTGGCGGTTGTTGATGCGCTCCTTGAAGCAGGCACGTAGCTCTTCGGTCATCTTCACCACTTCCTCACGGTTGGCCGCGGAAATAGCCTTGTTAAACACGGCGCTCACATTGACTGTGATGGGGCTATATGAACACTTGCACAGAGTGGCTACGATATCTTCAGCATTCCATACTCTCTGTTTGTCGTTGGGGTCGGAAGGTATGTAATCGCAGTCGCGGTTCACCACCAGATACTTGCACAGTCTCTTCAGATGGTCGAGCATGCACGCGTCGATGTAGTCTTCTACGTACGCAAAATGCTTGTCGGCCATCAGATCCTTGTCAGCGTCGATACCTGCAGCCTTCAGGATAGCCTGCAGGGCTGTAGCGGCACCGCGCGTACCGCTTCTGAGGTTCACCTTCTCGAGTCTCGCCTCGCGATAGTCGTTCCTGTGGGAGGAGGCCTTCCTTGAAATCTTCTGGTTGACGAGGAAATTCATCCAGTCATCGGCCATTTCCATCGTGCTCTTGGCTTCCGCTTTTGTCATGTCGGCAAGCTCTATCAGGGTCTCGGCCGTAGCAATGAATTCCTTGGTGCTGCGGGGGAACAACAGCACTGGCGTCACGCGGCGTTCTATAGGCCTACATAGATATTCGAAAGGCATCTGATAGCCCTCTTTTATGAGCAGGCCCATCTGTTCGTAGAGCGCCTCCTTGGTTGCGGCCTTGTCGAGTTTGTCGAGCTTTTCCTTCAGCAAGGCCTTGTCGTCAGCGTACTCCTTAGCCGAGTAGTCGTTATACAGGGCGGTGATCACCTCGTCGGTGGCCGTCTTCACGCCATAGTCCTTGCTCGTCAGTGCCCCGAGGAATTCATCTTTTATTTCATCCATAGCGGCCGACGTACCGTTATTATACTGGCCTGGCTTCAAGGGATTTTGGTCGAGCCAGCGGCCCACGGCATAGTCGTAGAAGTCGTCGCCCACATAAATGTTAGGGTACATCAGGTCGGCAAAGGCCGATGGTTCGTTGATGTTCCTTGGATCCGAAGATCCTCCCGAGGGATTATCCTCTGTACTGTCCACACACGATGTCAACATTGGTCCGCAGGTAAGGATGGCGGCCATCATCCATAAAGACAATTTTCTCATAGATTCGTAGTTTTTGATGCAAAGCTAATGCAAAGATACGATAATAATTCCATACTTCCAAATATCTGAGGGATTTTCTTCGTCGATTCCTCCGCCACATAACGCATGTAGGGCCTGCATCCCTGCAGACCCTACATACATCTTACTAACTAATTACTAACTAAAAACCTAAATGCACTATGAAAAAGAAAAAACAAATCTAACTTATTATTATAACGTATGAATCTTAAATCTTCGCTATGTGATTTCTCTTAATCACACCGCAAGTGAAGTGCAAGTCGAGTGCAATCGAATTTATTCGAATTGCCGAGGCGCAGCCTTCACTCGCTGTCGAACTTGTTTTCGACGGCAAAGTTACGGCGAGTTTCGGCTCTTTCCAAATAATCGTGCGAAATCTTCGACAAACCGCCCTCACGCCCCAAAATCCTGTCGCTATGATTTGGTTTTCTACTAACTTATTCGTACCTTTGCATCCATGAAGCAGATAGAAGTCGTTGCGGCGATCATCCGCAAGGGAGACAAGATATTCGCCACACAGCGAGGATATGGCGACTATAAGGACGGCTGGGAGTTCCCAGGCGGCAAGATGGAGGCGGGGGAGACGCCCGAAGAGGCCCTGAGGCGTGAGATCTGGGAAGAGCTGGAGACGCGGATAACGGTCGATGGCCTGTTGCAGACCGTCGAATGGGACTATCCCCAGTTCCACCTGACGATGCATTGCTACTGGTGCCACATCGAGAGCGGCAATCTGACGCTGAAGGAGCACGAAGCCGCCCGTTGGCTTGCCAAGGGAGAGCTCGGGAACGTCGCCTGGCTTCCTGCCGACCTCACGCTCCTGCCAGCCATCCAGGCAGCCCTATAACGCACATTGGGCTTGCATCACTGCAAGCCCAATGTACTCTAACTTAAACCAAAACCATTATGAAAAAGAAAACTAACTCTAACTATTTTAAACCGCTATGTGATTTCTCTTAACCACGATGCAAAGTTACGGCGAGTTTCGGCTCTTTCCAAATAATTGCGACAAATCTTCTTGAAGTTATTGCGACGGAGTAGGAGAGATGCGACAAACTGCCTCCAAGCCCCAAAATCCTGTCGCGAGACAATAGAAATAATTATATTTCCCTCATCCACCATTCACCAGCATGAATCTCTAAAAACTCAGATTCAGTATACCACGTATAGTCAAACCAATTCGTGGAGTCACCAACCTTTTTCTTCTTTGACGAATATTCGAGCCAATGCGTAGAACGTAAGATGCCACCAAGATAGTGACAATATTGTTGTTCTACGTCTGGTTCACCCTTTAACATTTCGAGCATCTGCTCCGTTTTAATCCATTTCTTTTCCATAACTTTTTTTCGGCAAAGGTAGCAGATCGCTCTGAAGAGAACAAAAGATTTTGATCTCTTTAGATCGATTTTTGATAGTTTAGATCTCTTATTTTTGTTGTTTTACGACTTTACATCAACTTTTTTCAGTTTTAAATTTCACAATTCAAAAATAAATTGTAATTTTGCGTCATAATAACTAAAAGCTGAATTATCTAATGTTAGCGAAAATATGGAATGATTTTTGTGACGACGTACTGTCCACAAAGAAGAAAAAATCGAAGGAAATAGACTTCGAAAGGGGGCCTGTAAAAGATTTCTTAACTTCACTTGGATGGGTAAAATATGGTAGTCATTGTCTGGTTGAGCAACATCCCATACAATTTGCTACTGCTAATCATTATGCAGATTTCGCTTTATTCCTACAAAACGAGGAAAAGCCAGAAATGATAATTGAGTTGAAGCGTCCTTCAAAACGGAAGACAGACAAAGATGCCGCCCAACTTGAAGACTATATGATGAAAGAAGAATGTAGTTTTGGTTTACTGGTTGGAGAGAAGCTTGAACTCTATTTTATTGATTTCTCTAAGCCAAAACATCGGGCAGAACTTGTTACGAACATTTGTTTTGACAAAGATAATGAGGAAGCTCTTCAACTTATTGATTTGCTTAAAGCCCAAGACTATGATACACAAAAGATGTGTGAGCATTGTGTTCAGCAACTAAAGTTGAATGAAACTGTAAGATACTGGAATTCCAAAGAAGGAAAGGACGAGATTCTGTCTTATATCCTAAAAAGCAGTTCTCTTCCAGAATCGCTAAAAGGTAAGTTACAGTCGATGATTTCCATTGTATTGGATGTCCATCAACAACTAGATTCTATAAATGCTCCAGATGACAATCCGGTCTTCGTAAATGAATCTGATAACGGCTTTTACACCTTTAGAGTACAGACGAAAGGCACTGATGCCATATTACGCTACAATCCTTCGCTACACCGATATATTGTTGCTGCAGGAAGTAAAATCAGAAAGGATAGTACCGATAGTTTTAAGAATAAAGCTGCTATTGCAAAACGTGAAGAAGTTATCAACAATAAATCTTTGAGCAAAGACCTGGGCGAAAGTGTCGAGTTGCTCCACGATGTAGAGTTTAATGTAGATGCCCCAAATACACCAGTTCAATTTTGCACAGCTCGCTCCACTAATGCAACAGAGACTCTATTGGACGATAAAGGAAGACGATTTTGTGACATATTTCCAAAAATCGTTGAATCAAATGGAAATACAACACCTAATGCCCCTCAAGAAATTTCGATACAAGAATTCAAAGATGATTGCATTAATAGAATCAAAAAAGTAACAGGTAAGGAATTAGTGAAAAAGTCTGTAAGTACTTATCTTTCCAAAGATGGTAAAACGGGATATGTTTTTAGAGTTTCTAAAAATTATAAGCAAGGAGCTCGAGAGAAGTATTGGTATGCCTATAAAAGGGTAAAGGATATCATGAGCTGTCAAGACAAGTTTTATGTGTTTGGTTGTAATGATGCAGATACTATAATTGTCTTGCCTGTATCTGAGATCGAATCGAAAATTGATAGTTTAAACTACTCGCAGGATGGTAACGGCAACCCTTCTTATTGGCATATTGTGTTTTTAAAGGACGGGAAAGGAAGAATAACATGGTTGTTATCCAAACCAGAAGTTCATGAGGTGGATATCACAAATAAGCTTCTTTAGTAATTAAATATTCAATTATGAAAAAGATACTATTACTATTTTTACTGCTTGTGCCTGTGATGGTTTCAGCAGAGAATGAAGAAAAAGAGTATTTTATTTACAATATCTTCTCGTTTTCTGGTAGTATAAAAAATGAAGGCTTCAGCCTTAAAGTGGATGATGGGGTGTCAATCGAAAAATACAAAGATGAGAATGGAAAGAAAATAGTTTTTAATACCCCTGCAGCAGCCTTAATGTATTTAGCATCTCAAGGCTGGGAGATGTATGTGAGTGGTGCAACGGTAGAAGGCGGTTCTGCTATGGGTACAGGCTCGACGGATACATCATCATATTGGATAATGAGAAAGAAATGCTCTAAAGAAGAATTTGAGTCTGCCTTAAGCAAAGGCCGAATGAAATAAAACTAATATTTTGAAGTGAATTGAAGGTGCAAAGGTGAAGTCTTTTGCACCTTTATATATTAACGAACATAGGGCCTGCATCACTGCAAACCCTATACCCAATCATAAACCTTAACCTAAACCAAAAAATCACGTAAAATAAACAAACCTAACAACTTATGATTCGAAATTAAATATTCACGAGTGCAAAATTACTGGGATTATCGGCTCATTCCAAATATTCGTGCGAAATCTTCTCCAACTTGTTGCGACGGAGTGGGAGAGATGCGACAAACAGCCTCCAAGCCCTAAAATCCTGTCGCGCAGAAATTAATTTTCCCAATTTATTTTGCAGTATCAAAAGAATTCCATCAGTATCGCCATCGAACATATACTCTCTATAAAGACACAAGGCCCGCTATCTGTGCGAGCCTTACATGTGTCTAATAAACCAACTAACAAAAATAATGAAATTCATAAGCAATATAAAATTTAATTCTAACTTCAACTTGTGATGATGCAAAGGCTGTGCAGCCTGTCTTAGCGAGGGCAAAGGTAATACGATTTTCGGCTGATTCCAAAGATTTGCAATGAATCTTTTTCGAGATGTTGCGACGGAGTGGAGGGGCTGCGACAAAGGGGAGAACAGGGTAGAAATCCTGTCGCAAACAAATAAATTTTCCCATTTTATTTTGCAGTATCAAAAGAATTGCTTCAGTATCGCCATCGACCATATACTCTCTATAACGCACATTGGGCTTGCATCACTGCAAGCCCAATGTACTCTAACTTAAACCAAAACCATTATGAAAAAGAAAACTAACTCTAACTATTTTAAAC
>OMZO01000019.1 GCA_900315525.1 uncultured Prevotella sp.
CATCGCCTGCCTGTCTCCGCCCTGTATCGCTTCGATCAGCTGTTGCTCTGTCTCCACCAGTCTGTGTGTCTTCTATTTCTTTCTGCCAGTTGTCTGAAAAGTCATGTTAATGGGAGTGGCAAAGAACTTTTTCCAATGCTCTTCCGTCTTTTGGTTTATCAGTTCGAACTTATAGACAGGTGTGGCTCCAGACCACATGTCCTTCATCGTATCATACATCAGCGACGTATGATGGTTTAAAGTAACACCATCCTCCAAATTCATAAATAGCAAGAACGAATAGTCTTCACCATTCACTTGGAAAGAGACCTGCGGGGCCCAGACTGAATTCTGCAGATAAGAATTGTTTGCAGAGAAACCGACAACACCAACATCAAACTTCCAGTCTGACGCATCTTGAGTATAAATGATATCTGCCGGATCAACCTTCTTACCTACTAAATTCAGGAAGTAGCTCATAGGGAAATGACTGATGCGCATATAGGTTGGAGTGCCACCGACAACTAGTGTCGCCGTATCCACTTCTTGTCTATCGACGACCCACGATACATTGTAGGTTCCTTTTAAACGTCTATCAAAGCCATAACCACCTTCCCCGGCTATGGCACCCTGACTACCTTCCCCGGCTATGGCACCCTGACTATTGTTTGGGTCGAATTGAGGCGGTATCTCATCCCTATCATCTGGATTATTCGAACACGACGCCAACAGCCCGAGGCCTATGAGTATATAAAACAGTTTCCTCATATCTTAAAAATATAATGCCTTCTCCTTTGATTCATATTCCTCCTTCGAAGTGGCTACCGCACAACTGTCATCGGCAATCTCACGCTGGCTTATCAGTTCCTCCAGCCTGATACGATAGTTATGCTTGGCAAAAACAGGCTCATCTGACGGGGTGATACTCAGGCGCATACGACAGATGTATCGGTGGATTTCGTCAGTACACCAGCCGTATTTGCAGAACATCTCAGACTTGGCGCCATAGATTTCCTGCATGCCCATGTCAAGTGTTTCTCCGCCATCAACACTCTTTCCTGAAAGAAAGTAGAAACCTCGCGATGAAGTAGGATCAGGCGTCAGCATCAGCACCATCTGCACGTCCATCGTAACTTCACGACGACCTTCTTTACTGATGCCAATGTACTCCTTACTTATTACCTCTATCAATTGAAAGTCATAGGCAGGTCCATCCATGATTCCAGGATCGGTAGTGGTTGCTTCTATTCTCAGTTTGTAACGATAGCCTTCCTCAAAGGTAAATCCCTTAATTTCACCGGAATAAAACCTACCTATACGCTCTCCCTTTTCATTGAAGGCATCCATCTGCACACCTATCGAAGAATAGGCACCCCAGCTGGAATAGCCCATCACATACTCTGGTTCTATGATCACCGTCCACGTCTCAGTCTTGGGCTTCCATTTTGTCTCTGACTCATCATCTAAGACGCAGGCTACTAATCCAAAAGCCATCATCAGCAATATCAAGAATTTCTGCTTCATACCATTCATGTTTTTGTTATTACTTTACTCACCACGATAGGTTCCAAGAAAGAAGATGACACCCGAACTGGCCTCCTGGATGACATAGACAAACGGACGGTTTGCGTGGAAATCAACATTCATGGGCTTCTCAATACCCCACGGACCACCTGCGCTATCCACTAAGCCTGCAACAGTGACAGCAGAGGCTTTCGTTCCTTCCTCATCGACCTCGATGGCCGCTTTCTGTTTCATCAAAAACACATAGATATCCTTCTTATAGTTACTGCAGATGTTGGGGAACTCTGCTACACTAGGCATAAACATAGTGGGAGCACCCAGTGCAGAGAGTGGCTCAATAAGATTAGTCTCAAAAGTTGTCTTGAAACGTGGTATCTCGATATCGACAATGGGACCCCATCCGCTATATCTGAGTTGTTGCCATGACTCTGCGTTAAGGCTGGCAATGACGTCATCGACTGTTTTTCCTTCACGAGGCAGCAGCACCTTCATACTCCACTTGTCGCCACTTCCGTAGGGCAGGTTCAGCATCGTGCAAAAGTCATTCTCGCTATATTGTGCAAGAGCCTTGCGATGCATCATCGGTAGTGACAGAGTCTGTCCACCCTCTGTGGTAAACGTCTTGTCCCTCGTATCCGCTGGGTCAAACTTTTCCGTCCAGGTAGCCTTGAAGTAGATGGCATTCATCAGCAGGAGCAAGGCATTGGCTTTGAGTTCTGATTCTTTCAGGATCTCAGGTATCATGCCATGCGTCTTGTCATTACACCAGCCATTGACCTCCGCCAGCGTCTCGGTTTTCTGGCTGAAGTCAAGGTTAGTGATTTCTGCCCGATAGTAGTCCTGCATATCCCATTCATATTGCGGCTCAAAGCCCACATGGCGATAATCATTGCCAATGACGATGTTGGCAATCTCGAGCGTCACGGAAGGATCCGTCTTTGGCGCCTCATCTATCAGTTTCTTGCAGAAATCATTCACCGCTTGCGTCTTGCCTTCTCCAAAACCAACGACAGAGGTAATCTCCTTAGCCGTATTACCAGAGGCTCCATCATTGAGCATCCCTAGTACATAGGTCACACTGATAGGAGAGACAATGCTACTCTTCTTTCCCTCAGGCATCTGACTAATCGCACGGAAGAGATTGAAAGAGAAATCAGTGTTCTTTCCAACAAATGCCCGCTGCTCCTGAGTCAATACTATAGAGCGTGTCTCCGGCAACATGTCAATAACCATCTCAGGGTCTTTACCAGCTCTGTTGGGGTCTTCAGAGGGGTCTTCAGAGGAGCCATCACTGCAACTCATGAGTGCAGCAAGGGCAGGGATCATCAATAGGAATAACTTCTTCATCTTTTCTTTTGTCTAATTGATTCATCTACCTACTAAACTCCAAAAGATGAAAATCTTGCATCGAAGTCATTCATTTTAAATTTCTTTAACGGTCATAAGTGGCCACTAGATGATGAAGCATCGTAGTACTCTCACCACAAGAACCTGTATGCTGGATGGCAATGCCGCCATAGGAATTAGGCATAATGTCGGCAGCAAGATCAACAACATGGGGTAACTGACTGCCTTCAGGCTGCGGCGTCTTGGTCTCTACGTGCGCTGTCAGTCGTTTACCTTTCACTTGTAAGTAAATGGTACAACCAGTGCGATAACAGGTCGATGAAATGGAGTCAGTAAGGGGTTTTATCTGTCCGTCTTGATATTCTATAAGGTAGAAATCCACTGCCCTTGCCGACTTCGTAGTACGGATGATACGCAGGCCATAGCCTGTCAACGTAATGGGATCAAATTTCAGACAGACGTCCATATACTGTCCCGTGGCAGAACCGAAGCCCTGTCCTGCCGTCTTGGTGGGGTCAACTTCAAGCGTCAGTGTCATATCATGATAAGCACCTTCCAACGGCATATACATCAGACGAGCGCCACGCTGTGCCTGGAGGAGTCCTTTACCGACTGCCCCATTAAAGCCCTCACCATACTCCCACATCGGCTTGTTCGGATCAAAGGACCATTGAAATTCTGCCGTATCAGCAGGCTTATAACCATCTACTGTCCAGTAGCCAGGCAACAATTCTTTCTGCCACTGACAGGGGAAATCATGGAAGTCGGTTTCCACTACGCTCATTGGAGAAAAGTTAAGATTGCTCACATGCTTAGCCCTCTTAGCCTCACCATAATCACTGCGGTTGCTCTTGGGCCGTATCTCTGCCGTCATCACATGACCTTTGTCTGCTGCTGTCAGACGATAAGTACGCTGAGGTATTCCGTGACTGACACTGACAGGGATATCATCACGATACCAAGTGATGGAAGACTCATCTCGAAGGCTGTCGAGCTGGAGATCATAATCAAGCTTCAACGTGGTAAAGCCAGAAATAGTGGGGGCAGTCCTCAGTACCGGTGGTGGCAATTGCGCAGGATAGACTTTAACCATACATACAGCACAGGCCTGACCCGCAAAAGCCATCACAGGGATTTCACAAACGTCATCAATCTGGTCACATGCCAAACTCACGACAACAGAATCACCCTGGGCCGCACTCACAGCAGCAACCAGATGATAAGGAGGACGAATCACCCATTGAATCTTCTGCCCATCAGCGAATGCCTGCAAGTGAAGCGTATCTTTCCCACCCACTTGCATCTCTGCCTCATGACGGCTGATCCATACATAAGGAGGAACAGTTTGCTTTTTAGCGTTGAAATCGGACAAAATGATGGTATTCTCTATCTGCTGATGACCGATGACATAAGGTTTGCCATTCAGTGTGAAATCCTGCTGATAACAACGAAGCCACTTCTGCGGATAGGGTGTCCAACCAATATAGAGACTATCTGATGGCGCATGATAGCGACAGTTAATCAGGGTTACAGGACCACCCTGCTTACAGAAGTACATCACCCGATTATCACTTTTTACGTTGAAATCACAATCAATAAACAAAGCCCCCTTGCCGAATGTGCTCCAGAAGGGTTTCTGCCCATAGAGATCCACTTCGCAGTGCCGATAGACAGCCGTGCCATTAAGTGCATCGTCGGTACATTCGAAATGACAGTTTTCATAGTACGAATAATCCGCACCATTGAGCGGATTAAGATTCAGACGACTGATGAAACGGACATTTTTAGCTCGCAGAGACTGTCCATGCACATACCCGACATGCGCTTGTGTGATGCTCTCACTCCGTTTCTTACGGGAAAGAGCAGGATCAAGCGGATAGTCAAGGTCCACATTGCAGAAGTTACCCAGCGTCATGTTTTCTACCGTCAGCTCGTCACACCAGAAATCGAACATGGTGAAATTACCGACAGCGCCCTCCATCTGTCCACGTTGTGAGGCAAAAACCGTGTTCCGAGGATCCTTGTCAAGACCGATGAAATGGAGCTTTTTCGCCTTGACGACCATCCCAAATGGCTCACGTCCATCTGCACCGACTACGACCTTTGGTGTATCAGGATGATCCACCCAATACACACCCGGTGCTACATATAGTGTCGTCTCATCGGTGAAATGGGCAACAGCCTCCTGCAGGGTACGAAAAGCATAACGTGATTTTGAGGATGCTTCAAGCCGACTGTCCAACAGCAGATGATGTTTATCCAAGGACTGCGAAAAAGCACTGACACTGAAAAGCATCAGCACCACTGAAACACAAATTTTCATAGGCAACGTGGAGTTTTAGTCTTTCTTCTCCTTATAGATGACCTTATTGGCACCACTCGTAATCTTCAAGGCTTCAGGATGCTCCTTAATGAAAGAATCGATGTGGCGCACACGCTTGTCTTCCAAGATTTCATCGATAGAAATCAGGATACCCGTCTCTTCGACATCGCCAAAGCCATAGTTGATTGCCGTACCAAAGAGTTTCATCGTTGGCGAAAGACTCATATAAGCATTGACAAGTGGCGGGATATTATAGCCGAGTTTCCGGATCTCGGTATTCAGGATCTTATAGTCTTTCTTGAAATCATCCTCATAGAAAATCTTGGCCAATTCAGTAAAGTCGGTTTCGATTTTCAACGGTTTCATCGGGATAATCAGCTTTTCCTTATCGTCGAAATGCTTTTTCAGGAAATAGAGAATCATGTCTCGTCCCTTACGGATATAGGAAGGATACATCGTCATCTTACCGAAGAAATATTTGACGTTCGGTTTGATGACTGTCAGCGCTCCCAGTCCATCCCAAAGGTTATCGAGAGCAAAAAGACTTTTAGCACCCATACGCGTGCTCTGATAAGGTAACGACACAAACGAACGTCCTAGTTCGATGGTATAGGGCATGTACTCCTTGATGAACTTTTCCGAGAAATGAAACATATGACTGGTAGCCAACTTGGGCTGACCATGCTCATCCATCTCCCAACTTGTACCCTCAAGATAACGATAGCCACCGATAATCTCTTCAGCCTCGGGATTCCAGACAATCAACTGTTTGTAGCAGTTCTCGCAGGTATCAAATTCATCGATATCCATCGACTTGCCTGTTCCTCCTCCAGCTTCTCGGAAAGCGATCTCGCGCAGGCGTCCGATTTCTTTCATCACATTGGGCGCACTATGAGCCGTAATGACATAGATCTCATTATGGCTCTTGTTGGTCATGCGAAGCTGTAACTCTGGTGTTAGCTCACGCTTGAGAATTTCTTTCTCGATTGGCTGAATAATCTCCTGTTCCATCAGTTCGGTTTTTTGAATATTGGTTTATGTTTTACTCTTTTCCTAATAAATAGACCTGACGCTTGACAAATTGCGCCCATTCCATCGGTGTCTTGCTCTTATCAAAAGTCTGCCAGGGAATCGGCTTCCCGATCCTGATTTCGAAGGTCTTGTGCACATTCTTATACATCTCGTCAACCAAAAACAACATCGCCAGATTAAAGGGAAGGAATCTGTCGCTGAAATTGGCCAGACGATAGAAGAAATTGGAATTTTGTCCGCTAAAATGGATGGGCACCACATCACGCTGATATTCGACACTTTTGGATACAAAGGTCTTGGTCCAGCGGATATCCTCTATGACACCATGATGTTTTCTTGAACAAAGTCCCGCAGGAAACAATAGCATATGATGGTCACTCTTAAACCCAGCTTCTACCATAGCAGGGAAATCACGCCCCTGCTTACCTGTCTTGTTGATAGGTATGCAAAGTGGAGCAAGTCCTGGCAGATTCATCAGCAGGTCATTGACAAGGTAACGGAACCGTCCGTCATAGTGCCGGCCTATCACAGCTCCTAAGGCAACACCGTCTTCACCCCCTAAAGGATGATTGCTGACAAAGGTGTAAAGCCGCTTGTCATCTGGACTCGGCAGATTTTCCTTACCTTCTATCTTCAAGGTCATATCCAGATACCTGACGCACTCCTCAAGCCAGTCCACACCGGTCTTGTCACGACTTTCCCAAAGAAAAGCATTCACCTGATCCTGATGGGCAATCCGTTTCAGCCAGTTCACCAGAAACCCTGGCACAAATGGATACTTTGCACCCAATTTGTCCTTCAGGATCTGATCAATGTCGATTGTCTTTTCTGTAACAGCTACCATTTTTCTTTATAATAATCGCTAACAATCTGCAAAAATAGCACATTTCTTTCAAATACGTGCAAGTTTTAAAGAAAAAAGTTTGTTTTTAAATGTCTTTTATACACACAAAGGGCGCAAATCAATAAAATAAAGTTAAAATCAAAAAAAAGTGGGGAAATGTGGTGTAAAGTGGGGAAAAATGCCTAACTTTGTAACCGAAATCTATTAAAAGATGTACGTATGCGTTTTTTAGGTAACATAGAAGCAAAGACCGACGCTAAAGGAAGGGCCTTTCTACCAGCCAGTTTCCGCAAGGTGCTACAGGCATCTGGCGAAGAAAATCTGGTGCTGAGAAAGGACGTTTTCCAGAAGTGTCTGGTGCTCTATCCTGAAAGCGTATGGAACGGGCGACTCGATTTGCTGAAAAGTCAGTTGCGCCTCTGGAAGCATGATCACCAGCAGATCTTCCGGCAATTCGTTTCTGAGGCAGAAGTAGTAAACCTCGACGGCAATGGCCGTTTCCTGATTTCCAAACGTTTATTGAAAACAGCGGAAATAGAACAGGACATCCAGTTTATCGGCATGGACGACACCATTGAGATCTGGTCACCACAGAATCTGAAACAGACACTCCAGACAGAAGAGGAATTCGGTAAGGAATTTGAAAATATAATGAACGCTGGCGATGCTCTATGATAAAGACGGCTGAGACATACCACATTCCAGTACTCCTTCAGGAGAGCATCGACGGGCTTGACATCAAGCCCGACGGTGTTTATGTTGATGTCACTTTCGGCGGAGGGGGACATAGCAGGGAAATATTGCGACATCTCTCATCCAAAGGACATCTTTATAGCTTCGATCAAGATGAAGATGCAGAGAAGAACATCATCGACGATGACAGATTCACCTTTGTCAGGAGCAACTTTAGATATGTCCGGAACTGGATGCGTTACTACGGTGTGGAGCATGTCGACGGACTATTAGCCGACCTCGGCGTCTCAAGCCATCATTTCGACGATGAGACACGCGGCTTCTCATTCCGTTTTGACGCGCCTCTTGACATGAGGATGAACAAACGGTCTGGCTTCACAGCAGCAGAAGTCCTCAACAGCTACGACGAAGAGCAGCTCGCAGATATCTTCTATTTATATGGAGAACTAAAGAATGCACGTAAGATAGCGGCAGCCATCGTGAAAGCCAGAACCGGAAGTCCTATCGCCACCACAGGCGACCTGATGAAGACCACTGAGAAGCTATTTATGCGTGAGCGTGAGAAAAAGGAGACTGCCAAACTCTTCCAGGCTCTGCGCATCGAGGTCAATCATGAGATGGTGGCACTGAAGGAGATGCTTCATGGCGCTTGTGAGGTGCTTGCTCCTGGGGGCAGGCTCTCTGTCATTACCTATCACTCCCTCGAAGATCGGATCGTCAAGAACATGATGAAGACTGGCAATACAGAGGGTAAATTAAAGAAGGACTTCTTCGGACGCTCGGAGGCTCCCTTCAAGCCAATAAGCAACAAGGTGATAATACCCGACGAAGAAGAACAGGAACGAAATCCACGCAGTCGCAGTGCCAAACTGAGAATTGCGGAAAAGATATAGCATATTAAAGAATATGGCAACAAAAGACAATATAGGAAAAGAGCCTCAGGACGTATCACAAGAGGATGTTGTTCTGAAAGAAGAGGCTTCCGAGATGAAGGAACAGGCTAAGAAAGCCATCCAGCTCATCAAGGAGAAGGCCAGCGAGGAAGACCCCAAGCTGACACCGGCCCTGACATTAAGGACCATTCTTGGCGGAGACTTCTTGACGGCCGACATGGTGCGACGCCAGATATGGCTCTTCGTACTGATGGTTGTTTTCTGTATCGCCTATGTGGCTGTTCGGTACCAGTGCCAACAAGACCTGCTCACGATCGACAAGCTGGAGAACGAACTGATGGATGCCAAATACAAAGCACTGACCAGTTCAAGTACACTGACAGAGAAATGCCGCGAAAGCCATGTGCTCGACGCATTAAAGCAAAACAAAGACAGTCTGCTCCACATTGCTGACCAGCCACCTTATATTATTAATGTACCAGAATAAAGAGACGGAATGAGTAAGTTTAAAAGCGATAAGGTAATGCCTCGCTACTTCGCCATCGCAGTAGTCATGACATTGATTGGTTTTGCCGTAGTTGGCAAGGCCATGTATATCATGACTGCCAAAAAGACCTATTGGACGCAAGTGGCAGATCGTCTGAAACGTGACAGCGTCAGCGTAAAACCGAGTCGCGGCAATATCCTGAGCTGTGATGGACAGTTGATGGCCAGCAGTATTCCGGAATATAAGATCTATGTCGATTTCCAGGCTGGAAGAAACGATTCCATCGGTATCCGCAAGCGCGACTCCATCTGGGCTGAGAAGATTGACAGCATCTGTATCGGACTGAATCAGATATTCCCCAGCAAGACGGCAGGCGAATTCAAGGAGCATCTTCTGGAAGGCAAGAACAAAGTCATGAAAAACGGTATTGCCGGTGCTCGTCACTGGGCAATATGGCCACGACGTATTGACTACAACACCTTCTGTGAAGTCAAGAAACTCCCCATCTTCAAGGAATCCAAGAACAAGAGTGGCTTTCATTGGGATGAGTTCAACTCTCGCAACCATCCGTTTGGTACCCTTGCCCAACGTACCATCGGCTCGATGTTCGGTGCAAAAGATAGTGCCAAGAACGGCCTGGAATTGTCATTCGACTCTCTGCTGAGAGGAACAAATGGTCTCATGCACCGCCGAAAGGTACTGAACAAATTTATGGACATTCCTGTACAGAATCCTATCGACGGTTATGACATCGTCACGACGATTGACGTCGGTATGCAGGACTTGGCAGAACGTGCACTCATTGACGAACTGAAAGACCCTCAGGTGAATGGTGAGATGGGTGTCGCCATCTTGATGGAGGTAAAGACGGGTGATATCAAAGCTATTGTAAACATGTCGAAGGGCGCCGATGGCGAATACCATGAGATGGTCAACAATGCCGTCAGTTATCGATGCGAACCGGGATCGGTCTTCAAGGTAGCTTCCTTCTTGGTTGCACTCGACGACGGTGTGGTAGATACCAGCTTCGTGATTCATACCGGCTGTGGTGTCATGGAGATGCATGGCCGTCCGATGAAAGATCACAACTGGCGACGCGGCGGTTATCAGGACATCAACGTGGCTCGGGCACTTGAGGTCAGTTCCAACATTGGCGTGAGCTATGTCATTGATAAGTTCTATGGCAGCAATCCTACGAAATATGTTGAAGGCCTCTATCGAGTCGGTATTCATGAAGACCTGAAGATTCCTATCGTGGGCTATCATCCACCGATGATCCGCATGCCAGACACAAAGACCACCGACCGTTCCAAATACTGGAGTAAGACGACACTCCCATGGATGAGTATTGGCTACGAGACGCAGATAGCACCCATCAATACAGTATCTTTCTATAATGCTATTGCCAACAACGGTAAGATGATGCAGCCGCGATTCGTCAAACAGCTCATGAAGGATGGTCAAGTCGTGAAAGAATTTGAACCTGTCGTCCTGAAAGAGCGGATTGCAAAGCCACAGGCTATCAAGACGATGCAGACTATCTTGGAACATGTCGTCAGCCAGGGTCTGGGCCGGAAGGCTGGATCTAAATCATTTAAAGTGGCAGGCAAGACAGGTACTGCTCAGGTGGCAGACCAATACGGCGGCTACCATTCGGGAACAACGCGCTACTGGCTGTCGTTTGCAGGATTCTTCCCGGCAGATAATCCTCGCTATACCTGCATCGTTTGTATTAAGAAATCAGGACTCCCAGCATCGGGTGGTGGTATGAGCGGTGTCGTCTTCCACCATATCGCTGAAGGTGTAATGGCACAACATCTGAAACGTAGCGTCGATGACGCACGCGACACGGCGTCTGTCTTCATTCCTGATGTGAAAAATGGCGACATCCTGGCTGCCAATAACGTCCTGAAAGACTTGGGCATGAAGGCAAACCACGATTGGGGTGGTTCTTATGTAGAAGGGAATCCTGTCTGGGGTATCGCTCAGAAAGACGGAAAAAGCGTTTCGCTCAAACATGTCAAGAGTGCTAAGAACACCATACCAAACGTCATCGGCATGGGTGCCAGCGATGCGGTCTATCTTCTGGAGAGCACAGGCGTAAAAGCCCGTCTCAGAGGTAGAGGAAAGGTGAAATCACAAAGTATCCATGCTGGGACAATAGCCAAGCAAGGCATGGTATGTGAACTGATATTGGAATACTAAAAGGATACGATATGAAATTAAGTGAACTGCTGAAAAATGTTGAGGTTCTCAATATCCTGGGAAAGGATGACATTGAGATAACGGGTGTCAATATCGACTCAAGGCGTATTGAAGACGGACATCTGTTCATTGCAATTCCGGGTACTCAGACCGACGGACACAAGTTTATCCCGAAAGCCATCGAACAAGGTGCAGCCGCAGTCTTATGCGAATACTTCCCCAACAAGCGGGAACCAGGCGTGACATACATTGCGGTGGCATCAACAGAAGACGAGGTTGGTAAAGTTGCCACGGCCTTCTACGGTGATCCTTCCAGGAAACTGAAACTTGTGGGTGTCACGGGCACCAATGGAAAGACCACCATTGCCACCTTATTATATAATATGTTCCGCAAGTTCGGACATAAGTGCGGCTTGTTATCCACCGTTTGCAACTACATTGAGGACAAGGCCATCCCTGCCGACCATACCACACCTGATCCTATCGAACTGAACCATTTGTTGGCACAGATGGTCGAAGCGGGTTGTGAGTATGCCTTCATGGAGTGCAGCAGCCATGCGATTGCTCAGAAGCGTATTGGCGGTTTGACGTTTGCGGGTGGTATCTTTACCAACCTCACACGCGACCATCTGGACTACCACGGGACATTCGAGAATTATCGTAATGCGAAGAAAGCATTCTTTGACGGTCTGCCAAAGGAGGCCTTCGCCATTACCAACGCCGACGACAAGAACGGGGCCGTCATGGTACAGAACTGCAAGGCTCAGATTAAGACCTACTCGACGCGCACCATGGCCGACTTTAAGGCAAAACTCATCGAGTGTCATTTCGAAGGCATGTATCTCGACATCAACGGCAAGGAGGTCGGTGTACAGTTCATCGGTAAATTCAATGTCAGCAATCTGCTCGCAGTATATGGTGCTGCAGTCATGTTAGGCAAGGCTCCCGAAGACATCCTGGTCATCTTAAGCACACTGAAGAGTGTCAGTGGACGACTGGAACCAATTCACGCCCCTGAAGGCTATACGGCCATTGTCGATTACGCACATACGCCTGATGCTCTGGAAAACGTACTCAACGCCATCCACGAGGTACTGGATGGAAAGGGGAAGGTCATCACCGTCTGCGGTGCTGGTGGCAACCGCGACAAGGGTAAGCGCCCGCTCATGGCACAGGAAGCTGTCAAGCAGAGCGACAGGGTCATCATCACCAGCGACAACCCCCGTTTCGAGGAGCCACAAGACATCATCAACGATATGCTTGCCGGCCTTGATCAGAAACAGATGAAGAAGGTGATCAGCATCGTGGATCGTCGTGAAGCCATTCGCACAGCGTGCATGATGGCCGAGAAGGGCGACGTCATCCTCATCGCCGGCAAGGGACATGAGGACTATCAGGAGATTCAGGGCGTCAAGCATCATTTCGACGACAAAGAGGTGGTCAGGGAGATTTTTAATATTAAATAAGAGAGATTATGTTATACTATCTGTTCAGACTTCTTGACGAATATCATATTCCAGGATCGCACATGTGGTCCTATGTCTCGTTCAGGGCCATACTGACGCTCATCCTGGCACTATTGATTTCTGCATGGTTCGGTGAAAGGTTCATCAAATGGATGAAACGGAGAAAGATCTTTGAGACCGAACGCGACCCGAGCATCGATCCCTTTGGCGTGGAGAAGAAGGGTGTTCCCACCATGGGTGGCATCATCATCATTGTCAGCATACTGATACCCGTGCTCTTGCTCGGACGTATCCGGAATATCTACTTGATTCTCATGATCATCACGACCGTATGGTTGGGATTCCTCGGATTCTTGGATGACTACATCAAGATATTCCGTCGCAACAAGGATGGTCTGAAAGGTAAATGGAAGATTGTCGGACAAGTCAGTATTGGCTTTATCGTGGGTCTGACGTTGTGGTTAAGCCCCGACGCCGTAGTGCGCGAGAACGTCAGCGTCAAACAACAGAATCAGGAGATGGTCGTAAAACATAAAAGTGAGGCTGTCAAGTCTCTACAGACGACGATACCATTCTTCAAAAATCACAATCTGAACTACTCTGATATCATGTCGTTCTGCGGAGAATACAAAGTGGCTGCCGGCTGGATGCTCTTCGTGTTCATCACCATCTTTGTGGTGACGGGCATTTCCAATGGAGCCAACCTGAACGACGGCATGGATGGTATGTGTGCAGGAAACTCGGCTATCATTGGTATCGCACTGGGCATTCTGGCCTACGTGTCTGCACACATAGGCTTTGCCTCTTATTTCGACATCATGTACATCCCGCAGGCCGAGGAGTTGGTAGTCTTCCTCTGTGCCTTCGTCGGTGCCATGATCGGTTTCTTGTGGTACAACGCTTTCCCCGCCCAGATTTTCATGGGCGATACCGGCTCTCTGACCATCGGTGGCATCATCGGTGTCTGTGCCGTCATCATCCATAAGGAACTGTTACTGCCGATCCTATGTGGCATCTTCGTGGTCGAGAACCTCAGCGTTATCATCCAGACCCAGTGGTTCAAGATTCAGAAACGCAAGGGTAAGCGCGTACGTGTGTTTAGGGCGACCCCGATTCACGACACCTTCCGCAAACTCGATTCCCAACTGGATGCCACCAGTACTTATATCCTCAAGGGATGGCCGCATCGTCCATTCCACGAGTCAAAGATTACCTTCCGTTTCTGGATTGTATCCATCATCCTGGCCGCATTGACAATTATAACTTTAAAGATGAGATAGAAAAATGAAAAGAATCGTTATATTAGGAGCCGGAGAGAGCGGTGCCGGAGCCGCTGTCCTCGCTAAGAAGGAAGGCTTCGACGTGTTCGTATCGGATATGTCGAAAATTGCCGACAAATACAAGAAGATGCTCGACGACCGCCAGATTGAGTGGGAAGAAGGACATCATACGGAGGAGAAGATACTCAATGCCGACGAGATTATCAAGAGTCCCGGCATTCCCGAAACAGCACCGATGGTCAAGAAAGCTACCGACAAGGGGATTCATATCATCAGTGAGATAGAATTCGCCGGGCGCTATACCAATTCCAAGATGATATGCATCACGGGATCTAATGGTAAGACCACGACGACCTCGCTGATCTATCATATCTTCAAGGAAGCTGGCTATGACGTAGGTCTGGCAGGAAACATCGGTAACTCACTGGCGCTCCAGGTGGCTGAAGAGCCACATGAGTACTATGTCATCGAACTCAGTTCCTTCCAATTGGACAACATGTATGACTTCCGGGCCAACATCGCAATCCTTTTGAACATCACCCCCGACCATCTGGATCGTTACAACTTCGAGATGCAGAACTACGTGGATGCCAAGATGCGCATCATCCAGAACCAGACGCAGCAGGATGCTTTCATCTACTGGGCAGACGACCCCATCATCAAACGCGAACTGGAGAAATACGATATCAAGGCTATCCAGTATCCGTTTGCCGAACTCAAGGAGAAAGGGGTGATCGGATACATTGAGGAAGGCCAGTATAAGATTGAGAAGCCCGAACCTTTCAACATGGAACAGGAGAGCCTCAGCCTAACGGGAAAACATAACATCTACAACTCGCTCGCGGCAGGTATCGCATCTGATGTAGCTGGTATCAAGAAAGAGGAGATCCGCAAGAGCCTCAGCGATTTCCCCGGGGTAGAGCATCGTCTGGAGAAAGTTTGTACCGTTCGTGGTGTACAGTATATCAATGACTCAAAAGCAACGAATGTCGATGCCTGCTGGTATGCCTTGGAAGCAATGAAGACCAAAGTCATCCTGATTATAGGCGGCAAGGACAAGGGCAACGACTACGAGCCTATCAAACCACTGGTCAGGGAAAAATGCGCAGGACTGGTATATCTGGGCGCTGATAACCAGAAACTGCACGACAATTTCGACAGCCTGGGCATCCCTGTACGCGACACACATTCCATGAAGGATTGCATAGCGGCATGCTACGAGATGGCTAAGCCTGGTGAGACTGTTCTGCTGAGCCCATGCTGTGCTTCTTTCGACCTCTTCAAGAACATGGAAGATCGCGGTGAACAATTCAAGGAACTTGCACGTAACCTTTAGATATGAATAAGAAAATTGGCAACCTATTCAAGGGTGACAAGGTCATCTGGATGGTATTCTTCTTCCTCTGTATGATCAGTATCGTCGAAGTATTCTCTGCTTCGAGTAACCTGACATACAAGAGCCAGAACTATGTGGGTCCTATCGCCTTTCACACCATCACCATCATCATAGGTGCGGCGATGGCGGTGGTGACGCTCAATATACCATGCAGGTATTTCAAACTGATGACGCCGTTCCTGCTGGTCATCACTGGCATCACCTTGCTATGGGTACTGGTTGGAGGTGAGTCTATCAACGGTGCCAATCGCGTCATTTCGTTACCAGGAGGAGTCACATTCCAGCCTTCAGAGATAGCCAAGGGGACGATGGTCCTGATCACCGCCCAGATCCTGAGTGCCATGCAACGTGAAGACGGGGCTGACAAGAAAGCCTTTAAGTACATTCTCTGGATTGTCATCCCTACAGCATTCTTGATAGGCATAGAAAACCTCTCGACGGCAGCTCTGCTCTGTGCAGTCATCTTCCTGATGATGTTCATCGGCAGAGTTCCAATGGTACAACTGGGTAAACTCCTGGGATTTTCAGCCCTGCTGTTGGCTGCCTTTCTGACGCTGATCTTCACATTAGGTAGTATCGGAGAATCTGACGAAAACAACAAACAGACCGTTGAAGCTGTTACCAACAATGGCGAGACTGACACAAAGGTCATTAAAGGCGGAGGCGTCTTCCACCGTTTTGTCACTTGGCGCAACCGTATCGTCAAGCACCTCAACAAAAAGGATATCGCCCCTGATGAATACGACCTTGACAAGGATGCCCAGGTGGCTCATGCTAACATCGCCATAGTGTCGAGTAACATCATCGGCAAAGGCCCTGGACAGTCTGTCGAAAGAGACTTCCTTTCGCAGGCCTTCTCCGACTTCATCTTTGCCATCGTCATTGAGGAGCTGGGCATCTTTGGTGCTGCCTTTGTGGTGTTCCTCTACATCGTATTGCTCTACAGGACGGCACGCATCGCCAGCCAGTGCGAAAACAATTTCCCGGCCTTCCTCGTCATGGGCTTGGCTCTTCTGCTAGTGCTGCAGGCTGCGTTCAATATGCTGGTTGCCGTTGGCATTGCCCCCGTGACAGGACAGCCGCTCCCCCTCATCAGTAAGGGTGGCACATCGACGATTATCAATTGTGCTTATGTGGGTGTCATATTAAGTGTCAGCCGCTCGGCAAAAAAAAGAATGCCAAAAGTAGCGCTAAAAGAAATTTAATTTGTAATTTTGCACGCAATTAATAAAAACGAAGATATGAGTAAAGTCATCGACGAAGTCACATCACCACAAAAAGAGCTGAGAATCATCATCAGCGGTGGTGGAACAGGTGGTCACATCTTCCCCGCTGTGTCTATAGCCAACGCCATCAAGGCACAACGGCCTGATGCGAAGATCCTGTTCGTAGGCGCAATAGGGCGCATGGAAATGCAACGCGTACCTACCGCAGGCTATGAGATCAAGGGCCTACCTATCTGTGGCTTCGATCGCAAAAACCTGCTCAAAAACATAAAAGTGCTCTATAAGATCTGGAAAAGCCAGCGCATGGCAAAACAGATTATCAGGGAGTTCAAGCCACAGGTGGCTGTCGGTGTCGGTGGCTATGCCAGTGGCCCGACGCTCAACAAGGCGGCCGCTATGGGCATCCCCTGTCTGATTCAGGAACAAAACTCATACGCTGGTGTCACTAATAAACTGTTGGCCAAGAAGGCAGAGAAGATCTGTGTAGCCTACGAGGGCATGGAGCGTTTCTTCCCGGCAGAGAAGATCATCCTCACGGGAAATCCTGTCCGTCAGGCATTGCTTGATGCCACGATATCGCGCGAAGAGGCCATCAAGGCTCAAGCGCTCGACCCTGCCAAGAAGACCATCCTGCTCGTTGGCGGAAGTCTGGGTGCCAGAACGATCAACGAGAGCGTGCTCCAGCACCTTGACCTCGTGCGTTCGTCGAATGTACAGTTTATCTGGCAAACGGGTAAATACTATAGTGCGGAAATAGCCAAGCGCTTGCAGGGCATGGAGATTCCCAACCTGAAGGTGACCGACTTTATCACCGACATGGGAGTTGCCTACCGTGCTGCCGACCTCGTCATCAGTCGTGCAGGCGCCAGCAGTATCTCGGAATTCTGTCTCATCGGAAAACCGGTCATCCTGGTGCCTAGCCCTAATGTGGCAGAAGACCATCAGACGAAGAATGCCCTCGCGCTATCTACTAAGGATGCCGCTATCTACGTCAAGGACAGTGAGGCGCCTTCGACACTGCTCGAACTGGCAGTCAAGACCGTCAATGATGAAGCTAGACTCAAGTCATTAAGTGAGAACATACTGAAGCTCGCCCTACCCGACTCGGCAAAGATTATCGCCGATGAGGTGATCAGACTGGCAGAAGGAAAATAAGTTAAAAGTTATGGATTTTAAAGATATTAAAGCAGTATATTTCGTAGGAGCCGGCGGCATTGGCATGAGCGCCATCGCCCGCTATTTCCTGAAAAAGGGTCTCGTCGTGGCAGGCTACGACAAAACGCCTTCCGACCTCACACATCAGCTTGAGAAGGAAGGAATGATGATCCACTACGAAGAGGACGTGGAAGGAATACCCTTTGCCTGCAAACAGCAGAAGACATGCCTTGTCATTTACACACCTGCCATACCCGCTGATCATCAAGAACTGGTCTTCTTCCGAGAGAACGGTTTTGAGATCATGAAGCGAGCCCAGGTGCTTGGCATACTGACGCAAGCCCACAAAGGACTCTGTGTGGCTGGTACGCATGGCAAGACAACTACTTCCACCATGTGTGCCCACATCATGCACCAGAGCCATCTCGACTGCAATGCTTTTCTGGGGGGCATCTCCAAGAACTACGGCACAAACTATATCCTCTCTGATTCCGACTACGTCGTCATCGAGGCTGATGAATTTGACCGTTCCTTCCACTGGCTCCGTCCCTGGATGACTGTCATCACTTCTACTGATCCTGATCACCTCGACATCTATGGCACTAAGGAGGCCTATTTGGAAAGTTTCCGCCACTACAGTGAACTGATTCAGCCAGGCGGTGCACTCATGATCCACCGTGACCTGGAGATGAAGGAACATCTGCAGGAGGGAGTACGTCGCTATGACTATAGTCTCAATGAAGGCGATTTCCACGCTGAGAACGTCCGAATCGCTAACGGTGAGATCACCTTCGATTTCATCTCCCCCATCGAAAGCATCATGGATGTCCAGCTCGGACAGCCCGTGCCTATCAACATCGAGAACGCGATAGCCGCCATGGCCATGGCACAGCTCAATGGTTGTACGGCTAAAGAACTGAAATACGGCATTCAGACCTATAGAGGTGTTGATCGCCGCTTTGACTTTAAGATCAAGACCGACAAACTGGTCTTCCTGAGCGACTATGCTCACCATCCCAAGGAGATCTACCAGAGTGCGCGCAGCATCCGGGAGCTCTACAAGGATAAGCATATCACGGCAATCTTCCAGCCCCACCTCTATACCCGTACCCGCGATTTCTACAAGGATTTTGCCGATGCCCTGAGTCAGCTCGACGAAGTGATCCTCACCGAGATCTATCCGGCCCGGGAATTACCCATAGAAGGTGTCACCTCCAAGCTCATCTATGACCATCTGAAGCCTGGTGTAAAGAAGCAGATCATCCGCAAGGAGGATGTGCTCGACTTGGTCAAGTCACGCGACTTCGAAGTACTGATCGTACTGGGAGCCGGCGACCTTGACAATCAGGTCCCAAAAATCACAGAACTGTTAAAGAGTAAAATATAAAATAAAAAAGAACCATATGGCCATCAACTGGAAAAAGACCGTCTTTGTAGTTTGCGACATTGTCATTGCCGCCTACTTGCTGTTGGCCATAACTGCATTCAACAAACCCGGTGCCATCACCACTCACTGTACGGAGGTAAAGATCGACATTGAGCAGAATAGTGCCATCAGCGGTTTCATGAATGCCAACGAGATCAAGCGTATCTTAACTAGAGAACGCGTCTATCCACTCTCATGGGACATGGAGGATGTCAGTGTGCGCAAGATTGAAGAAGCACTTCAAAAGAGTCCCTTTATCGAGAAAGCTGAATGTCATAAGACGCAGAGCGGTCATGTCTGCATCAGCATCAAACAACGCATACCTGTTGTAAGAGTCATGGCAGATAATCAGGAAAACTACTATGTCGACACCCATGGCAGCATGATGCCTGAAAGCCGCTATGTTGCCAACCTGATTGTCGCCACAGGCGCCATCAGCCGCAAATATGCGCAATCGACACTTACACGCGTAGCGAGTCAAATCTTGAAGAATCCATTCTGGAAGGACCAGATTGTACAAATCAATATTCTGTCTGACGGTTCTGTAGAGCTGGTGCCGCGCGTAGGCGAACATATCATCTACTTGGGCCCGCCTTATGACGTGGAGAACAAACTGGAACGCATGCGAAAGTTCTATCTCTACGGTCTTAATAAGGCTGGTTGGAACAAGTACAACTATATCAGCGTAGAATTCAGCAATCAGATTATATGTAAGAAAAATAAGAGAAAAAAGTAAATATCAACGAAGATGGCAGCAAAGGAATTTATCGTAGCAATCGAACTCGGTTCATCTAAAGTAACTGGTATCGCGGGCCAAAAGAATCTCGACGGCAGTATCCAGATACTCGCCGTAGTAAAGGAGGAGTCTTCCGCTTTTATCCGTAAGGGTGTGGTCTATAACATCGACAAGACCGCACAATGCCTCACCAGCATCATCAAGAAGCTGGAAACACAACTCAAGACTGAAATCAGACAGGTGTATGTCGGCATTGGCGGACAATCCATCCGCAGCGTCAGGAACGTCATTGGCAAGGATCTCCCCAACGAGAGCATTGTCACACAGGATATGGTCATCGAACTGATGGACGCCAACCGTAACATGACCTACCCAGATCAGGAGATTCTCGACGCTGCCGTACAGGAATACAAGGTGGGCTCTCAGTTCCAGATCGACCCTGTCGGCATCCAGGCAACACGCTTGGAAGGCAACTTCCTCAATATCCTGGAACGCAAGGCATTCTATAAGAACCTGAACAAGTGCTTCGAGACAGCCGATATCAATATCGCTGAGATGTACCTGGCCCCGCTGGCTCTGGCCGACAGCGTGTTGACAGAAGCAGAGAAGCGCTCGGGCTGTGCACTGGTCGATCTCGGTGCTGACACGACGACGGTATCCGTCTATTCCAAGAACATCCTGCGCCATCTCGCCGTCATTCCCCTCGGTAGTAATAACATCACCAAGGACATCGCTACTTTACAAATGGAAGAGAGTGACGCTGAAAGGATGAAACTCAAATATGCTGCCGCCTATACGGATAACAATGACATCGATAACGACTTGAAATATTCCATCGACCCTGAGCGTCAGATTGAAAGCAGGAAATTCATCGAGATTGTCGAAGGACGTCTGGAAGAGATTATCGAGAATGTATGGTATCAGATACCGTCTGAGTATTATGACAAGCTCTTGGGAGGTATCATCCTGACGGGTGGAGGATCCAACCTGAAGAATATCGAGAAGGCCTTCAACAATCACACACATGTCGATAAGATCCGCGTCGCCAAGTTCGTCACACAGTCCATCATCTCCAACAATGAGACCATCAAGGCCCACGACGGCACGATGAACACCGTGCTTGGCCTGCTGGTTAAGGGTGATATCAACTGTGCTGGCAGCGCTGTTGACCTGAATGGTGATCTCTTCAGCACGCCTAAACAACCTACTGCAACAGGCTTCGACCCCCGCTCTCCCCGTACTGCTGGCGAGATTCCTGCAGGCGTCGTACTCACAGCCGCTGAGAAAAAGGCTGCTGAAGCCGAGAAGAAGGCCGCAGAAGAGCTCAAGCGTCGTCAGGAGGAGGAAGAAGAGCGCAAGAAAAGCGAGGAAGAAGCCCGTATCAAGGAAGAACAGGAACGCATCCGCAAGGAGAACAGTTTCTGGAACAAGGCCATCAAGGGCATCAAGAAATTCGGCAAACAGATTGTCGAGGAAGAATAAGTTTTTTTAATAAGTATGCATTTTAGATTGATAGGATAATATGGAAGAGAACAGAAATAACATACAGATTCTGGACTTCGGAGCACCGGAGAAGGAACACAGCATCATCAAAGTGATTGGTGTAGGTGGTGGTGGCGGCAATGCTGTCAACCACATGTATCGTGAAGGCATCCACGATGTCACATTCGTGCTTTGCAACACCGATAATCAGGCACTCAACGATTCTCCCGTGCCCGTGCATCTTCAGCTGGGCAAGGAAGGCCTCGGTGCTGGTAACAAACCTGAGAAAGCCCGCGAGGCTGCAGAAGAGAGCCTGGAAGACATACGCAACATGCTCAGCGACGGCACGAAGATGGCCTTCATCACCGCCGGAATGGGTGGTGGTACCGGCACTGGTGCTGCACCTGTCATCGCCCGTGTCAGCAAGGAACTGGGCATCCTCACCGTGGGTATCGTCACCATCCCCTTCCGCTTTGAGGGTGACCGCAAGATCGATCAGGCCCTCGACGGTGTCGAGGAAATGTCTAAACACGTCGATGCCCTGCTGGTCATCAACAACGAGCGACTCCGTGAGATCTACCCCGAGCTCTCTGTGCTCGACGCCTTCGGAAAGGCCGACGACACGCTGAGCGTCGCTGCAAAGTCCATCGCAGAGATCATCACCGTCCACGGCCTCATCAACCTCGACTTCAATGATGTGAAGACCGTCCTGAAGGATGGTGGCGTTGCCATCATGTCAACAGGTTACGGTGAAGGCGAAGGCCGCGTCAAGAAGGCTATCGACGATGCCCTGACTTCTCCTCTCCTCAATGACAACGACATCTTCAATTCCAAGAAGATCCTGCTGAGCATCACCTTCGCAGCCTCAAAAGACGGTCAGCAGTCACTGATGATGGAAGAGATGAACGACGTCAACGACTTCATGGCCAGATTCGGCAACGACTTCGAGATCAAGTGGGGACTTGCCACCGATCCCGAACTGGGCAAGAAAGTCAAGGTCACCATCCTCGCCACAGGCTTCGGCATCGAGGATGTCGATGGCATGAACGGCCATCTGAAGAAGCATAGCCAGGAGGACATCAACCGCATCGCCGAGGAACAAGAGAAGATTGCCCAGCGCCAGGACCGCCGCAACCGCTACTATGGAGGCGAAGGCACCACCAAGCGCTACAAGCGTCGCCCGAACATCTATCTCTTCCGTCCAGAAGACCTCGACAACGACGATGTCATCTCAGCCGTAGAGTCCACACCGACCTACAAGCGCACGCGTGATATCCTTGATAGCATCAACAGTCAGGCAAGCGGCGACCTGCTCAGCTCCGCCGCCGATAGTGCCCCCACCGATACCGCCGAAACGATCCAAGGCATGATCCGCTTCTAAACAAACTACATATAAAAAAAGGCCCGTTCCCAATGGTTGAGAGCGGGCCTTTTAATTCAAAATACTCGCCACTTATTCTGCAATACTCGTCACTTACTGCAAAATAAGTGTCTCTTAATCCGACAACTTAAGCCGAAGAATTATTCCCACACTGGGAATAATTTGGTCCCAAGGTGGGAACATATTAGTCCCAGTGTGGGAATAATTAACGATAAAGGTCCTGGAGGACGGCGACGGACTTGAGCTCGGGGAAGTCAGGGATATGAAGTCGATAATAGGCCAAAGTGACTTCCAACAGCCGATTGCGCTCCTGATGCGTCATGCGGAAAAGGTGCATCGTCGGATAGTCCATACGCATCATCAGTTGCACCTTCTCGGCCTCAACGGGATCCAAAAAATCGCGATGCACAGGAGGGGCAGCACAGAACACGCTCTCACGAAGATCAAAATAGTCACCTGGGAGATAGTCATCAAGATTAGGATAAAAACCCAGGAAACGGCTCAGGCGCATCAGAAAGACAAGATGGAAGCTGGCAAAACTACTGGGCTGGCCATCAAACCACTGAAGGCTATTGACGATATAGTCGAACAAAGGCTCATTGCGCTGCTCTGAGCGAAGCGCATGATAGAGAAACTCCGACAAAAAAAGCGAGATGGCAAGTTTGTGAGCATCAAAGGGAATCGAGGAAAACGGTGATGACAGGCGGACGTCTGCTAACTTCTGCAACTGAAGCTTGGGGCGCACATCGGTCTCTATCTCCAACAGCGTGAGGGGCTGGAAAAACTGCTTCTTGAATTTCGACTTCGACGATTTTGGTATGTTGACGATAAACGACAGATGACCATGACTCCTGGTGAACATATCCACGATGAGTCTGGTCTCACCATACTTAAGAGAATGAAGCACAATGGCTTGGGTTTTATTCAACATACGATGCAAAAGTACAAAAAAAATTAGTAAAATAGCATTTTTTTATTAGAAAATTTTGTCAATTGGAAAAATAGCTGTACCTTTGCACCCGCAAAAATGGCGACGGTCCCTTCGTCTATCGGTTAGGACGAGAGATTTTCATTCTCTAAAGAGGAGTTCGACTCTCCTAGGGACTACCACTTAAATCTGCCATCTGCACAGCCAAGTGCTACCTGCGCAATCGGGGACAAGGTGACAGAAGGCTTCACCAAGAAGCCTGCCCAGGGCGGCCATAGCGGCGCAAGACCCATAAGCTTTAAATTAACAATTAAAAATTAAGAATTAAAAAATGGCAAATCACAAGTCAAGTGTGAAGCGTATCCGTCAGGACAAGAAGAAGGCACTTCACAACCACTACTACGCAAAGACAATGCGTAACGCTGTACGCAAGCTCCGCGCAATGGAGAACAAGGAAGAGGCAATAGCTCTGTATCCGAAGGTACAGAAGATGCTCGACAAGCTGGCTAAGACCAACATCATCCACAAGAACAAGGCAGCCAACTTGAAGTCAAGCCTCGCTCTGCACATCAACAAGCTGGGATAATCAACAGATTGAGACTAGCATACGCGGGTCATTTGCAAAATGCAGATGATCCGCTTATTTTTTGTAGTTTTTTAGCAGATAAACTACGTTTATCTGACAAATTTTTCGTAACTTTGCACACAATTAGCAAAATTACAAAAATGACAGAAGAACAACTGAATCAAGAACAAAATTATTCCGCGAGTAACATTCAGGTGCTCGAGGGATTGGAAGCCGTGCGCAAGCGTCCGGCCATGTACATCGGAGACATCAGTGAGAAGGGCCTGCACCATCTCGTCAATGAGACGGTGGATAACTCCATCGACGAGGCGATGGCCGGCTATTGTACACATATAGAAGTAACCATCAATGAGGATAACTCTATCACCGTTCAGGATAACGGTCGTGGTATCCCTGTGGATGAGCATGAGAAGATGCACAAGTCTGCACTGGAAGTCGTCATGACCGTGCTGCATGCCGGTGGTAAGTTCGACAAGGGCTCTTACAAGGTATCAGGAGGTCTTCATGGTGTAGGTGTCAGCTGTGTGAATGCTCTTTCCACGCACATGATGTCGCAGGTGTTCCGCAACGGCCACATCTATCAGCAGGAGTATGAGAAGGGTAAACCGCTTTACGACGTGAAGATTGTGGGCGACACGGAGCTCACGGGTACGCGCCAGCAGTTCTGGCCCGACGGCAGTATCTTCACCACGACGGAATACAAATACGATATCATTGCTCGTCGTATGCGCGAGCTGGCCTATCTGAATGCAGGTATTACCATCACGCTGACAGACCTGCGCCCTGATGAGGAAGGCAACCTGAAACAGCCAGAGGTATTCCACGCCAAGGAGGGCTTGAAGGAGTTTGTGCGCTACGTAGATCGTCACCGCCAGTCGATCATCGGCGACCCGATCTGCCTGAAGACTGAAAAGGACGGTGTGCCCATCGAGGTGGCACTGCTCTATAACAGTGACTATTCGGAGAATATCCACTCTTACGTGAACAATATCAACACCATCGAGGGTGGTACCCACCTGACAGGTTTCCGTATCGCCTTAGCTCGTACACTGAAGAAATATGCAGATGAGGACGATCAGCTGCGCAAACAAATCGAGAAGGCCAAGATCGAGGTGGCACAGGATGACTTCCGCGAAGGTCTGACAGCTATCATCTCTGTGAAGGTGGCTGAGCCTCAGTTTGAGGGACAGACCAAGACAAAACTGGGTAACTCTGAGGTAAACGGTGCCGTACAGAAGGCTGTAGGTGAGGCTATGACCAACTATCTGGAGGAGCACCCGAAAGAGGCACATACCATCTGTGAGAAGGTGATTCTGGCTGCCACAGCGCGTATCGCTGCCCGCAAGGCGCGTGAGAGCGTACAGCGCAAGAACCCGATGACAGGTGGTGGACTGCCCGGCAAGCTGGCAGACTGCTCCAACAAGGATCCTAAGGACTGTGAGATCTTCCTCGTCGAGGGTGACTCCGCAGGTGGTTCTGCAAAACAGGGTCGTGACCGTCATTTCCAGGCTATCCTGCCCTTGCGCGGTAAGATCCTGAATGTGGAGAAAGTGCAGTGGCACCGCGTGTTCGAGGCTGAATCTGTAATGAATATCATCCAGAGTATCGGTGTACGCTTCGGTGTTGATGGCGAGGATTCCAAGGAGGCTAACATCGACAAGCTGCGCTACGACAAGATTATCATCATGACCGACGCCGACGTCGATGGCTCGCACATCGACACGCTGATCATGACACTCTTCTACCGCTTTATGCCTCAGGTGATCCAGGGCGGACATCTCTATATCGCTACACCGCCTCTCTACAAGTGTACCTATAAGAAGAACTCGGAATACTGCTACACCGAGCAACAGCGCCAGGCCTTCATCGACAAGTACGTGGCTGGCAACGTCGATGACAAAGGTCTGCACACACAGCGCTACAAAGGTCTTGGTGAGATGAATCCGGAACAGCTTTGGGAGACGACCATGAATCCCGAGAACCGTCTGCTGAAGCAGGTGACCATCGAGAATGCCGCTGAGGCTGACGAGATCTTCTCTATGCTGATGGGTGACGACGTAGAGCCACGCCGTGAGTTCATTGAGAAGAACGCGACCTACGCCAACATCGACGCATAAGAATCATCACTCATCTATAATTTCAGCCCACCCGATACAAGTTACATCTTGTCGGGTGGGTTTTTCTATTAATTCCAAGCTCGTAGGATAGTACCGTCGAAAAAAGCGTTGTAGGTAAGCAGACGGTCATGATTACCTGCATCCCCACGGGCTCTGATGCCACTGTTCACATCATAGCTGCGGTCACACTTGGCACAATGGAGCAACTGGCCATTGTTCTGCCATGTCAGGGGGTAATTGATACCAGTATAGTCAGCCAGACAGTTCGGACATTGTCCATCGTAGGCAACGAGCTTGCCAATTTCATAACTACTCACACCAATGATAATGCAATCGTTGGCCCCTAGGTAAAAGGCTACTTGGGTCTCTCGCTGGGTAGTCAGGGAGATATCCTCTGTCGCATTATCAAAGTTACGGGTGGTCTTCAGATGACGCACACCCTTATTATCGACATAGGTCTGAACTTTACAGAAATGACCACTGTTGCCCAAGATGCCTGTCAGATGGCATGGCAGCGGATGGAGAGAGGTGTCGAAGAGGAAACTACAACGATAGGCACGACTAATCGTGTCATCAGCGTTACAGGCTGCCAACAACACACCTACCAGAACTGCCAATAACCTTTTCATCGGCCTAACAAGGCTCGCTCTGCCTCAGTCATACGTTCAAAGTGGAATCCGTCGAGTGTCAGCTGCATCAACTGCTGAATCTCTTCGTTACAGAGATTGCCGATAGAGCCCTCATGGGTGTGGTGGATATGCTTGTCGGCCTTGAACTGACCTGCCTCAATATCCAAGCCCACTTTCTTATAGGCATCGCGGAAAGGCATGCCAGCAGCAGCCAGGCGATTCACCTCCTCGACGGAGAACATTGGGTCGTACATCGGGTTATCGAGGATATGCTCGTTAACCTCTATCTTATTAATAATGTAGGCAGCCATCTGCAGACAGTCTTTCAGCTCTCCGAAGGCTGGCAGGAACACTTCCTTGATAATCTGGAGGTCACGGAAATAACCGACGGGCAGATTGTTCATGATCAAGGTCACCTGCTGGGGCAGTGACTGCAACTTATTCGACTTGGCACGGATGAGTTCGAAGACATCCGGATTCTTCTTGTGGGGCATAATCGACGAACCTGTCGTACATTCCTTCGGAAGCTTCACAAACGAGAAGTTCTGGGAATTGAAGAGACAGGCATCGAAGGCCAGCTTTGCCAGTGTGCCGGCGATGGTAGCAATAGCGAAGCCTACGTTACGCTCCATCTTGCCGCGACCCATCTGGGCATAGACCACGTTATAATCCATCGAGTCGAAACCCAACAAACGGGTCGTCATCGTGCGATTCAGGGGGAAGGAAGAACCATAGCCTGCTGCAGAACCAAGTGGATTGCGATTAGTCATCTTATAGGCTGCCTGCAAGAAGAGCATATCATCAGCAAGGCTCTCTGCATAAGCACCAAACCACAGGCCGAAACTGGAGGGCATGGCTATCTGGAGATGGGTGTAGCCTGGCATGAGGATATCCTTATACTGATTGCTCTTCTGAATCAGCTCGTCAAAGAGGCTCTTCACCTCCTGCGCAATCTCCATCAACTCATGGCGGGTAAAGAGTTTCAAATCAACAAGCACCTGATCGTTGCGGCTACGGCCGGAATGTATCTTCTTGCCCATATCGCCAAGACGGCGCGTCAACAGCATTTCAACCTGTGAGTGCACATCCTCCACATCGTCTTCAATCACGAACTCACCTCGCTCACAGAGCTCATAGATAGCTTTCAGCTCTGCCAACAGCTGATGGAGTTCATCTTTCTCCAACAGACCGATGCTCTCGAGCATCGTGATATGTGCCATCGAACCCAACACATCGTATTTGGCCAGATAGAGATCCATCTCACGGTCTCTGCCGACGGTAAAGCGCTCTATCTCCTTATTGATCTCAAAGTTCTTTTCCCAGAGTTTCATCTTAACCCCTTTTATTGTTTCATGTTATACGTAATGCACCTGTGCCAAGGCGTCGGCAATCTTCTCGACACCATCTTGCAAGGGTTTCTCAACCATTTTCTTGATAAACGGATTCAGCTCTGCCTTCACCGTCACCTTCATCTTGGAGTTGTTCTCATCAACAGGCAAGACCTGCACCCAGACATTAAAAGGTACAGGAGACTGAACCGTCTCGAACTTCACGCACTTAGGCTCCTCGCGGTCACAGATACGGAGTTTCAGTTCTCCGACGGGTGGCACATTAAGCGACACGGTATCTTGATCGAAGCTAAAGTCGTTGACTTTGTCCTCTGGCACACGGTCGCGCACCTTCTCTAAGTTTCTCAAGTCGCAGATATTGTTATAGACGGCCTGCTGAGAATAGGGCACGAACTTCACGCTACTCTCGAATTTGCTCTCATCTCCGAATAATCCCATAATCACAATTAATTAAATGAGCATTGATCATTATTGCTTCCAGGTATCAGGACTCTTGCGCCACTCAGCGAGCACGGCCTTGTCCTCTTCCTTGATATAGCCTGTCTTGGCAGCTTCCTCAATCACAGCATCATAGTTGCTAAGCGTAATGAGCTTGACACCGGCTTCCTCAAAGGCTTTCTCTGCCACTGGGAATCCATAGGTAAACGAAGCCACCATACCTATCACCTCTACGCCATAGGCACGAAGCGCAGCAACGGCCTTCAGCGAGGAACCACCCGTAGAAATCAGATCCTCTACCACCACCACCTTGGCACCTGGCTTGATCTCACCTTCTACTTGATTTCCCATACCATGGTCTTTGGGCTTCGGACGCACATAGCTATAAGGCAATCCCAGCTGGTCTGCAACAAGTGCTCCCTGTGCAATGGCGCCCGTTGCCACACCAGCTACAGCCTCGGCCTCAGGGAAATATTCCTGGATAGCATGGCAGAGTTCCAGCTTCACAAACGAACGGAGCTGCGGGAACGACAATGTCTTACGATTATCTGTGTAGATGGGTGACTTCCAGCCTGAAGCCCAAGTGAAGGGCTCGTTGGGCTGCAGCTTGATGGCTTGGATGTCCATCAGCTTTCTGGCAAATTGATTCTTGATTTCCATACCTATTTATATTATTTGAGTGCAAAGATAGTGCAAATCGAGCGAAATGCAAAATAAATGCCCATTTATTTTCATTTCCGAGATGCCGTCTATCTTCGAGACAAAGTCTCAAAGGTACGAAAAAAAGTAAAAAGGTAAAAAAGTAAAAAGGTAAAAAAGTAAAAAAACTAAGATTTTGCGAAGCCGAGGGAGAGAACACTGACTTTTACACCGCCTGCTTGAAGCAGTTCCTTGGCACAGGCTATCACCGTTGCACCCGTTGTGACAACATCGTCGATCATCAACAAATGCCTGTCATGGACGACACTGGGGTCATGAAGCACAAAGACGGACTCGACATTCTCATTGCGCTCCCAGCGACCCTTATTAGTCTGACTCCCCTCGAAACTCTTCCGCCTTACGGCTGTATCAAGAATCGGCAAACCAGTCACCTCACTGACTCCTCGGGCAATCTCAAGACTCTGGTTATAACCGCGCTGACGTTCTCGTTTCCTGGCAAGGGGAATAGGCACAATACCATCGATACCGTCGAAAAAACCTGAACGCTGGACTTCCATGGCCACCATCCGCCCTATCGTCTCCCCTATCTCTGGATGGTTCTTGTATTTCAGTTCATAGATGAGATTGGCAGGCTCAGAATGGGCTTCGTAAAAGAAGAAAGCGGTAGCGCGCTCTATGGGAATCTGACCCCAGAAAAGCTTGGCCATCTCGTTCTCGTAGGCATTCTGATGATAGCCAGTTCTCGGGAGATGAAGGTTACAACGTGCACAAATGACTTCCTCCGTCACTGACAGGCGCTGACCACACACCACACAGAGGCGTGGAGAAATCAGATCAAGCAGGCGATGCCAAAAACTAATCGGTTTCATCCCCGTCATCCATCTCTTCATCCACATCCAGGCACTGGCGAATGATATCGAACGTGAAACCACGCCCGAGCGCAAAGCGCACCAGCTTCTGATTCAACTCATAATCACTCGCCGCCTTCGTGCTCTTACGCTTCTGCTTGAGTAGGAGGCGCAGCACTTCAAGATACTCATGATCGTCCACTTCATCGAGCACCCGGCGCTGGATATCTACATCTATCCGCTTCATCCAAAGACCCTGTTGTACCTTTCTGCGCCCCCACTTATTATAGTGGACTTTATCTTTCACAAAGGCTCTGGCATAACGTTCGTCATCGACAAAGCGTTCCTTCACCAGACGAGCAACCACACGTTCTTGCACCTGCTCGTCAAGGCCCCAGCGCCTCATCTTGTCACGCATCTCCTGCTGGCAATGCTCGGCACGTGCACAAAGCGCAGCCAGCTGCAGATAGGCTTCCTGCTCGGTCATTTCTTGTTTCATATCTTCTTAGCTTTAAGGAATCTGTTCTTGCCAAACTGGTCTTTCCGAATCTCAATATCCTGAAATCCCGATTTCCGAAGATAGTCTGCCACTGCCTCGGCTGTCAATGGGTTCAGTTCAAAGTAGAGGTATCCATGGGGGTTGAGTGCCTGTTGCGCGTAATCAGCGATCTTGTAATAGAAGATAGCAGGCTCTTCTTGTGGGGCAAAGAGGGCTATCCCGGGCTCATGGTCGAGCACGTTCTTCTCCATGCCATCACGCTCTTCTGGCTTGATATAGGGGGGATTGCTCACGATGATATCCCAACGTCGTGCATCTGACTGTAGGTGCAAAGCATCTTGCTGCTCAAAAGTCACATGAACACCGATGCGCCTGGCATTCTCGCGGGCCATCTCAAGGGCCGCTTCAGAGATATCCCATCCCACAACCTCTGCTCCTGACAGCTCTGCGGCCAGCGTCACGGCGATACACCCACTACCAGTGCCTATATCAAGAATTGAACAGGGGGACACGCTCGTCAGACGTTGTGTGATCCACTGACACAGTTCCGCAGTCTCAGGGCGCGGGATAAGCACCCCTGGAGCAACATGGAACTGCCGTCCACAGAAATCGGCCACACCTAACACATACTGCACAGGCTCACCACCCTCAAGGCGGTGCATCATCGCATCCAACGACTTCTTGTCTGCATCAGAGAGTGACGCAAGCTTTCCGCTAAGGATATCTGCTAATGAAAAACCGAAACACTCCTCAAGTACCAAACGCACAATAGCTTTCGCCTCACCTGCTTCATACAAGACCGTCAGTCTGTGCCAGAGACTCTCATAATCCATCGCAGAAGGGACGCAGTCAACGACTGTCAGTACCTGTCCAGAGACCTTGAAACGGACGTCGTAATCCGCAAAGGGCATCCCATAAACGCGCTCAGGATCTTCTTGATAACGGGGACGGGGATCGAGGGCCAGCACTTTTCTTAGGGAAGCGAGTTCTTCATCAGAGAAGGATTCACAAAGGTCTTCCGGCATGAGTACTTCCAGTTCCTGCCACGCCGTCTTGTCCACAAAACCACTGCGTGCCTCTGGATGACTATCAGCATAGGCAACGTATGGCTTGATATCATAAATCGGGGTTCCGTCCATCAGATCCGCCCCTTTCACGTAGATCAGCGGACCTTGCTTCTGGTCGTCCACAATACGGTCGATACGCACACAGGAGAGTCCAAGACCATTAGGGCGAAAGGGTGAACGAGTGGCGAAGACACCCATCCGCTTGTTACCGCCTAGACGTGGAGGACGCACCGTCAGACTCGTCTGCTGCCCATTAGCCGAGAACTCCCAGATAAGCCACAGATAGTCGAAGTCCTCCAGACCATGGATAGCTTCCATACGCCTGTAAGCAGGTTCAAAAACAATACACCCCGTCAGTTCACTGACGAGCCCACTCTGCCGCGGGATGCCGAACTTCGACTTCATGGGCGAACGGAAATAGGCTATGGGTTGTATCTCCATCTGTGTTTTTGCAGCAAAGGTACAATAAAAAGTTGAGAAACTGCGAAAATGGAGCTGAAAGTTTTGTAGTCTCGGAGATTCTGTGTACTTTTGCCACAGATAAAACGGTAATAGATGACAGACGACGAGAAATATATGAGACGATGCATACAGTTGGCAAAGAATGGACAACTGAATGCGAAGCCCAACCCTATGGTGGGAGCAGTCATCGTGAGTGCTGAAGGGCGCATCATCGGCGAAGGGTATCATGTACGTTGTGGCGAGGGCCATGCCGAGGTGAATGCCTTTGCCTCGGTAAGACCTGAGGATGAGCACCTGCTGCCTTCTGCCACGATATATGTCTCGCTGGAACCTTGTTCCCACTACGGGAAGACGCCACCATGTGCAGACCTAATTATTAAGAAAGGTGTACGTCGGGTGGTCGTGGGCTGCATCGATCCTTTTGCCGAGGTACAAGGACGAGGAATCCAGAAGTTACGCGATGCCGGCATCGAAGTGGAAGTAGGGGTGCTGGAAGCAGAATGTCAGGCTCTGAACCGCCGTTTCTTCACCTATCACCGCGAACAACGCCCTTACATCATCCTGAAATGGGCACAAACGGCCAACGGATTCCTCGACGACCATTTCAAGGCCACGCAGATCTCCAGCGACTTCACCAAGATGCTCTCCCATAAGCTCCGTGCCGAGGAGGATGCCATCCTCGTGGGCCGTGTCACGGAGGAGCGCGAACACCCACAGCTGAATGTCCGCGACTGGTATGGTCCTGATCCTAAGCGTCTGATTGTCGATCATGCACACCCCCTGAATCTCAATAGCCTGCACGCCCATCGTATCCAGTCACTCATCGTGGAAGGTGGTGCGAAGACACTGAATACCTTCTTGGCAGACGGTCTCTGGGATGAGATCCGTGTGGAGACTCATCTGAAGAAAACCGTCAGCGACGGCACAAGGGCTCCCCAGATTCCACCGCAGGCGACGACCGTCTCTGTAGAGACCTACGATACCCAGCAGATCATCCGCTACCATAAAATAATCCCCGAAAGCTGATGGCTTCCGGGGATTTTTATTCTTCAGCTAAAGCTTACTTTGCGAGAGCTGCACGAGCTGCAGCAATCTTATCCTGAGCGTCAGCGATCTGGTTCTTCAGCTCCTGCACTGATGTAGCATTCAGCACATCCAGGGGAGCCAAAGCCTCAGCAACGGGCTTGATGTCAGCATCATACTCAGAGAGACGATCCAGAGCGTCGAGGATCAGCACTACGCGGAAGGTCGTGTTAGCAGCGGTCTCGTCGGTGAAAGAAGCAAGGAACTTGTCAGTGTTCTGACTAGCCACATACAGCTGCTCTACCATGCTTGAAGCAGCAAGCTGCCAGAAGTAGTTGATACGGCCATTCTCATTCATAGAGTTGTAGAGAGTCTGTGAGGTCTCAGAGATAGTGTTGGTATCATCCAGATTCTTGAATGAAGGATCGTCGATGTCAGCAGCCAACTTAGTGATAACCTTGTCATAGTCCTCTGTAGGCATCTCATAGAGCTTAGCGACTCTTCTGTCGATGTCAAGGGCAGACAGCAGACGATACTTCTCTGCAAGGGTGGTAGCGTTCTCTGCTACTGAAGGATTCAGGAGGTAGTCAGGCTTTACCTGGAGCTCTTCCTTCGTCAGCTTCACAGTACCATCAGCATTTGACTGCATGAAAGGCATGTGCTTCAGCTTACCGATTTCGCTAGCGAGACTATCAACATGCATCTTGATGCTAGCCTCAATCTGCTCCTGTTCGAAAGTCTTTACTACTGAATCAGCCGATTCAGCATTCTTTGCATTTTTGTTTCCGCATGCTGCGAATGCGAGTGCTGCAAATGCTACAGCGAGAATTGATAATTTCTTCATTGTTTTTTTGAATTGATAGTTATTAATAAAAGTAATGTTTATATTTCTTGTTGCTTCTGTCTCCGACTATTTCCTTAAGACCTTGCCAGGCCAGTCTGTGAAGAGGAAGATGGCGACGACGATACTCATCAAGAGCATGATGCCCAGGTTAAACCAGAGCGTCTTGATATGCCAGCTACCCAGTATCTTCTCACTGCTGTAGAATGGTGCCCGTCCTACCTTACTCTTGGGGGTGAGGTAGATAATACCGGTGCGGGCCACGATGTGATTGTCAATGACATCCAGCATCCGCTTCTGATTAGCGCCGATGACACAATCCTCAAGATTGAGGTTATAGTGATCGCGCTTCAGTTCGATGATGGTTTCCTTACCCTGCTCGCGCACCATCTCCGACATGAGCTTGTCTGCCTTGAGCGTCGTCTCATTACTACGCTTCGATAGTATCTGCTCTGCTTCCTTCATATACTGGCGCAGGGACTCATACGAGTAGTCACCCTGATAGGCCTTCATCCCACAGTACGCCGTCAGCTCCGGCAGGTTCATGCGGATAGTCTCCATATGTGAGGGATCCACTTCCTTACCGCGCTTTTTCTCATCTTTCATGGTCTCCAGCTGTGACTGCAGTTCGTCGAGGAATCCCATGTTGTAGTATTGGTTCTCGTATTTCTTTTTGTCGAGTTCAAAGAACGGTGCCTTGTAGGCATTGTCGGTGAATGAGGTGACGGCCAGTGCCTCATAAGCCCATCGCGACGGGATAAGATCACCGATAACAGGCACATTACCTGTGGTGCTCTTCGGTGTCAGGTCTGAGAAACTGACCACAAGACCACAAAGCAGTATCTGAGGTATGAGCAGTATGGGGATACTGATATAGATAGCCACAATGGAGCTGAGGCATTGCGACAGCAGCAAACCCACAAGACTCGATAGCAGGGCGGTAATGAAGAGGATCAGCCACCATGTGCCGAAGAGCCCTTGCAGTCCCATCACGAAATTACCGATGAGGATGAAGAGCAATGTCTGTATCATGCAGACGATGGCCATATAGATGATCTTCGAACCGATATAGCTGGCATAAGAGAGTTGCAGGAACTTCTCGCGCTTCAGCAATGCCCTGTCCTTGATGATCTCCTCTGCGCTACCACTCATACCCAGGAAGGTAGCCACGATGATGGCCATGAAGAAGTAGCTCACCAGGTTCTTGTTGTCCATCACGGTATAGCCTTCTGGTGGCGCATAGCGCGTCAGCAGTGCACAGACGAGTGCCAGCAGGGGTGCCTCCAGCAGCGTGATGCAGAGATACTGTACATTGGTGATCTTGGTGCGGATATTACGGTGCAGGAAGATACCCAACTGCTTCAGGGCACCGGGCTTCTTCTGGTCTGAAGGGGGCACCGTACCCACAGCAGGCTTTGGCAGTTCTTCCCTGTTCTTCAGATAGAGCTCATGCCACTCCTGCGGCGTCATCTTTCGCTCATCTGAGATCTCACCACTGTTATTGAGTGCCTTCTCGTCGATGATGTTCAGCACAATCTCAGGATTCACATTACCACACGTCGGACAGGCGCTGGTCTCGGCATCTGCATAGTTCGCAGCTTCCTTGAAATAGGTGATGGCATCGATGGGATTACCGTCGAATACGGGGTAGCCACCTTTATCCAGCAGCCACAGACGGTCGAAGAGCTTATAGACATCACTGGATGGCTGGTGGATATTCACGATGATCAGCTTACCCTTGAAGGTCTGCTCCTTCAGCAGGTTAATCACCTTCTCCGTGTCTGCAGATGACAGACCTGACGTAGGCTCGTCAAGGAAGAGCACGGCTGGTTCTCGGATCAGTTCCAGGGCGATGTTCAGGCGCTTGCGCTGTCCACCAGAGATATATTTGTTGATAGCCGAACCTACCTTCAGGTCCTTGGCAGCGTCGAGACCCAGATCTTTCAAGGTCTTCATCACACGACGGTCTAACTCTGCGTCGCTCATCCCCTCAAAGCAGAGCTTCGCCGTGAACCAAAGGTTCTGATAGACGGTCAGCTCCTCTATCAGGAGATCATCTTGCGGCACAAAACCTATGAGGGCCTTGGCTTCGGGCTCCGTGATGCTGTGCCCATTGATGGTGATGGTGCCTTCCTGCGGCGTCAGTGAACCATTAAGCAGTGAGAGCAGCGTGGTCTTACCTGTTCCGGAACCACCCATGATGGCCAGGAGTTCTCCCTGATGGAGGGTGAAGCTCAGGTCATGCATGCCGTTATCACTGTTGGGGAACCTGAAGTTGATGTCACGTCCACAGAACTCCACCGTCTCCTGCTTCTCATTATCCTCACCACGGGCCTTCTTATAGGCTGCGATGATGTTCGAGAAATAGACGGGCGAACCGTTCTTGCCTTTGAGCACACTACTCTGCAGCCATACCTGGAACGATCCTGAGAGCACGGGCACATCATTCAGCATCACCTTGTCATTACCCGTATAGGTGAAGAGCAGGGTTCCTGCGGGTGAAAGCAGGGTCTTCAGGGTACCATCGGTATCCGGAAGCTTGTGTACCAGCACGTCACGGCTTTCTTTTCCTGCGACGAAATCCACGAAGTTCTCAAAGGTGGCGTCAGATACCTGGAAGGTCTTAGCCATGGTCTGGAATAGTTCGTCGGAATGTCCAGGCCTGTAGTTACAGAACTCCATCAAGCGCAAGAGAAGCATGGTAGCCTCGCTTTGACGAATCTTTCCGTGGAGTTCAGAACAGATGGACGTCACGATACTTTGCGTGTCCAAAGCGTCATCGTCCATCATCTCGTAGGCACCTCTCATATCATCGTAGAGACCGAGGTAAGTATCGATGTTTCTGATACCGAAATGATGGCGCAAAAAGCTGATAAGCATGGTCTTAGCCCATGCTTCATCCACCTGCTCCTTTTTTCCAAATAAAGCAAATAAACTTAGGAAACTGGATAACAGAATGTCGGTCATCTTTTCTTAGTGCCCTTTACAAATAATCTTAAAATTGCAATTTTGCTTGCAAATATAGGCAAAATTTCAGAGTAAAGGCCCGTCGTTAGAGTTAAAAAGAATTAAAGATGTCATTTGCGCCCAAAGTCGGCAGGTACTTCACCCCATTTCTGGGTCTCCCACTTGACGATTGGATTACGATAGTTGTGTGTCTGCAACCATTGCTCTGCACGGGCAATCACCTGAAAGAGGGGCTCCGTCGCAGGGGTATGCTCGAGCTTGGTCTTACACTTCCGCTTCGACACCCAGAGGATGGCATTATAGCTGTCGGAGTAGATGGTCTTGTCGTGGAGTCCCTGATTCCAGCAGAGTGCCAGGGCATGGACGATGGCGAGGAATTCTCCGATGTTGTTCGTGCCATGCACAGGACCATAGTGGAACACGCGGGCACCTGTCTGCAGGTCTATGGCCTGATATTCCATCGGTCCCGGATTTCCTGAACACGCCGCATCCACCGCCCAAGCATCCGCCCGTACCTCCAATGGTAATGGAAGTACGGTGTCATGGCGGTTAGTGGGGGGATTCACAAGCTTATCCATAGGGAGGCTTCGGCTTTTACATCCTTTCGGGCACTTCGATGCCGAGGAGGCTCATGCCGTTCTTGATGATCTTGGCCACGTTCTTGGCAATGACGAGGCGCACGGCCTTCTTCTGCTCGTCGGGCTCATTGAGGATAGAGTAGTCGTGATAGAATTGGTTGAACACCTTCGTGAGCTCATAGCAGTAGTTGGCGATACCCGAGGGTGAGTAGTCCTTACCTGCCTGCTCCACAGCTGCACCAAACTCACTCATCTTCTGAATCAGTTCAATCTCTTTCTCAGAAAGAGGAGCCTCAGAGCCAGCGGTTGTCTCCTTTTGGGAGGCTTTCCTTAGGATGCTCCGTATGCGCGCATAGGTGTACTGTATGAAAGGTCCTGTATTACCGTTGAAGTCGATACTCTCCTCAGGATTGAAGAGCATGTTCTTACGGGCATCGACCTTCAGGATGAAGTACTTCAGGGCACCCATACCCACGATACGGGCCACCTCCTGGCGCTCTGCCTCACTCATATCGTCGAATTTACCCAGCTCCATCGAGGTCTTCAGGGCATCATCAACCATGAGCTGCATCAGATCGTCGGCATCGACGACGGTAACCGTAGGAGAAGTGCACGAGTTCTTTACCCCACTTGAAACCTAAACGGTCGAGCAGGATGGAGAGCACCTGAAAATGGTAGTTCTGCTCGTTGCCCACCACGTAGATCATCTTGTCGATGGGATAATCCTGGAAGCGCATCTCGGCAGTACCGATATCCTGTGTCATATAGACACTGGTGCCATCACTGCGCAGCAGCAGCTTCTGGTCCAGTCCCTCCTTGGTGAGGTCTGCCCACACGGAGTTGTCCTCATGACGCTCGAAGAGTCCTTTGGCGAGACCTTCCTCGACCTTGGCCTTACCCTTCAGGTAGGTCTGGCTCTCGTAGTAGATCTTATCGAAGGCGACACCGAGTTTCTTGTAGGTCTCATCGAAGCCGGCATACACCCAGTTGTTCATCTTCTCCCACAGGGCGCGCACTTCGGGATCGTTCTGTTCCCACTTCACGAGCATCTCGTGGGCTTCCTTGATGAGCGGTGCCTCCTGCTTGGCTTTCTCCTCGTCCATGCCCTGGGCCACGAGTTCCTTCACCTCTTCACGATAGTGCTTGTCGAAGGCCACATAGTAGTCGCCGATGAGGTGGTCACCTTTCTTACCACTGGACTCTGGTGTCTCACCGTTGCCGTATTTCAGCCATGCCAGCATAGACTTGCAGATATGGATACCACGGTCGTTCACGATGTTGGTCTTCACCACCTTACGCACATGTCCGAGGTGCAGGGGCTTATTGGTATTGGGCGAAGAATACTCGATCATCACGAGGGGTGAATCCTCCGTGGCCTGCTTCATACCGAAATGCTCATCAGCGTCGATGGCCTTCAGCAGTTCCAGCCAGGCACCACCGCCCACGCTGAGGTTCAGGAAGCCCTTCACCACGTTGAACTTCTCCACGGCAGAGCAGTTTGCCTGCAGATACTCACCTATCTCCTGTGCTGTCTGCTCAGGACTTTTCTTGGCAGCCTTCACAAAGGGGAACACCACGAGTGTCAGGTTACCCTCAAACTCACTTCTCGTCTTCTGCAGCTGCAGCATCTTCTCTGTGGCGTCCATGCCATAGAGGGCCTTCACGGCGTCGCCTGCTGCCTTGCTGATCAATGCTTCTATATTCATATTCTTCTGATTATTCTGATTTTGGCTGCAAAATTATAAAAAAAACGCGTAATCCGTGCAAAAAAACGATTATTTCTTCTTCAGCGACGAGAGCCAGAGCCCTGTAAAGGTCAGGAGCCCATTGAGCATCAGCAGTTCGTAGCCGAAGTGATAGTCCCAGAGGTGTTGTGTGGCGGTGTCGAGGGCATAGCAGAGCAGAGGTGATGCGATGCAGATAAGGGGCACCAGTGCGTCGTGGGGCTGGCGACGGGTGAAGAGTCCGAAGGTGAAGAGCCCCAGCAGCGGACCGTAAGTATAGCTGGCGATGGTATAGATGGCGTTGATGAGCGACGTGGAGTTCAGGGCGCGGAAGAGAAGGATGAAGAGCACGAAGAAGAGACACATCGCGATATGCGTCTGCTTACGGAGCCGCTCGTTGCCTGCCTGGCGGCTGATATCCACGCAGTAGCTCGTGGTGAGTGAGGTCAGTGCGGAGTCGGCACTCGAGAACGAGGCCGCGACGATGCCGATGGTGAAGAGCATCATGAGCAGCTGCGAGTGACTGTTGTTCTGGATATAGGCAGGCAGCATGGCATCGCCCTTCAGTCCTGTACCCAGCACCATCGTCAGCAGCACGCCGAGGGCGAGGAAGAGCAGATTGGCAGGCACGAAGGCCATACCATAGCTGCACATGTCCTTCTGGGCATCGCGCAACGACTTACAGGTGAGGTTCTTCTGCATCATGTCCTGATCCAGTCCTGTCATCACGATGGCGATGAAGGCACCACTCAGGAACTGTTTCCAGAAGTGGTGGGGCAACATCCAGTCGTCAAAGACGAAGATACGGCTCATGGGCGAGGCGGCGATGGCATCGATGGCTTCACCCACGGTGAAGTGCAAGTCACTGATCACCGTGAAGATGATCATGATGAGGGCCGTGAAGAGACAGACGGTCTGGAAGGTATCCGTAAACACCAGTGTGCCGATGCCGCCACGACGGGTGTAGAGCCAGATGAGGGCCACCATCAAGAGCACGTTCACGAGGAAGGGGATGCCCACGGGGTCGAAGACAAACTGCTGGAGGATGATACACACCACGTAGAACCTCACGGCGGCACCTGTCATCTTCGACAAGAGGAAGAAGCAAGCCCCCGTCAGATAGGAACGTTCCCCGAGCCTTTGCCCGAGGTAGCTGTAGATGGTGGTGAGGTTCAGACGGTAGTAGAGCGGCAGCAGCACGAAGGCGATGGCGAGATAGCCCACGATGAATCCGAGGCACATCTGCAGATAGGTCATCTGCGACGTCAGCACCATGCCCGGCACCGAGACGAAGGTGACACCCGATATCGAGGCCCCCACCATACCGAAGGCCACCATATACCAGGGGGCGCGCCGATTCGCACGGTAGAACGTGTTATTGTCGGCGCGCCTGCTGGTGAGGTGGCTGATGCCAAAGAGAATGGCAAAGTAAGCCAGTACGGTGAGGAGTATCATCATCGGAGTCTGCTGTCAGCGACAGGCCGTGGCGTTAGTCCTCGAGTCCACTGAGACTGCGGGCGAGCCACACATCCATCTTACCGGCCCCACGATGGTTCCAGGCGTAATAGGGGATGAGCTTCACGGTGACGTCCTTGGCGGTAAGCTTACCCTCGGCGCTGACGCCTGCCTCCTGTGCCTTGGCGGTGATAGCCGTCACGTTGAAGGTCTTGCCGTCGCCCTCGGTGTTCTGGATACCGTAGGCAGGCACCACGTCAAACTGAGGCTGGCGTGCGAGCAGCAGATGGTGGGGATTCACGCCCTCGTTGTCTGCCCACTCCGCACAATACACGAGTGGTCCGCGCTCCACGGCCACGCGCCCTCTGTCGTCGCTCACCTTACGGTTGGCAATCACGGTGCGCACAGGCATGTCGAAGTGGATACGGACGACGTCACCCTTCTTCCACGCGCGGTTGATGACGAGGTAGCCGTTCTGCAGCTCTCCGTCCACCTTCTTGCCATTCACGCTCACCTCGTAGCCTGAGAGGATATCGTCGCTGAAGGAGTAGAGGTCTGAGGGCACCACCTGGTTTCTCACCCACCCCGGGATGCGTATCATCATGTTGAAGGCCTTCGCCTTGTTCTGGATCACCTTGATGGCGATGTCACCGTCCCAAGGATACTGGGTGGTCTCTTCGAGTGTCACGTTCTTGCCGTTCACGGCGATGGTGGCGATGTTGGCGGCATAGAGGTTCACGTAGAGGTTGTTACCATGGACACCGTACATATATCCCGGCATCGAGGGGATGAAGCGGCTGAGGTTCGATGGACAGCAGGCGCAGCCAAACCAGGGCTGGCGCGTCTTGGTGTTGTCGGCATTGAAGCAATAGTGCCCGTCGCTCGACAGTGGGTTCGGATAGAAGAACTTACCACCATCGACGCTCATGCCACTGATCACGCCGTTATAGAGTGTGCGCTCCAGACAGTCGATATACTTCGCGTCGCCGTGGAGCAGGAACATACGTTCGAAGAGATACACCATCGAGATGGCGGCACAGGTCTCGTTGTAGGCGGTGAGGTTCGGCAGCTCGTAGTCGGCACCGAAGGCCTCTCCCGCATGGCGCGCTCCGACACCACCCGTCAGGTAGTACTTCCTGCCGACGATGTTCTCGTAGATGGCGTCAATGGCCTTGATATAGCTCGAGTCACCCAGCAGTGCGGCGACATCCGCCATACCAGCATACATATAACCGGCACGCACGGCGTGACCCCAGGCTTCCTTCTGCTCCACCACGGGTTTGTCACTCTGTGAGTAGAGATCCCTGCGCCCCGTCTTGCCACGGTAGTCCAGCAGATACTTCGCCTCGTCGAGGTATTTCTTCTCTCCCGTGAGCACATACAGACGGGCGAGTGCCATCTCCGCAATCTGGTGTCCCGGCACGATGCAGGCCTGCCCCGCATTGGGACCCACCTCCTTCACCACGCAGTCTGCGTAGCGCTTGGCGATATCCAGGAACTTCGTCGAACCCGTAGCCTGATAGTGGGCACAGGCGGCGTCCACCATGTGTCCGAGGTTGTAGAGCTCATGACTCAGGAAGTCCTCCTTCTCCCAGCGCTTCTCGCCACTCCATCCGTGGGGATGCTTGGGGTTGATGGTGCGCGCGGTGTAGAGATAGCCGTCAGGCTCCTGGGCAGCCCCCACCACGTCGAGCACGGAGTCGATATAGGCCTTGAGCTTCTGGTCAGGATAGGTCTGCAGCACGTAGCTGGCACCCTCGATGGTCTTATACACGTCGGTATCGTCGAATGAGAATCCCATGAACTTCGCCACGTTCCACTCCGGCGTCTCCAGTCCGGCGTGCCCCGGATGCTGCAGGGTGTAGGCCGCCATCTCGAAGTTCTTGTAGCGGTGCTCGCTCTCGCACTTCGAGAATGCCAGGGGTATGGTCACCTCTCGGGCTGCCTGGATACGGTCGCCCCAGAAGGTGTTGGGCGTGATCTTCACTGAGGTGAAAGGAACTTGGGTATAAGGATAGCCACTCTGGGCAGCAACCGTACCTGCAAACAATGCAAATAAACAGAAAAGAACAGTTATTCGTTTCATAATAAGTAGTAATTTGATTATTTGGTGGCAAATTTACACTTTTTATTTGAAATAACAAAGTATTTTCCAGAATTTATTCGTATCTTTGCGCCAGATATTAATTATTCATTCTTTAAACACCTCTAACTATATGAACAGACGAACAGCATTTACGGCCCTCTTCCTGGCAGCATCGCTGGGTCTCAACGCCCAGAAGCCCATGAAGGCCCCCGCAGGCGGCAAGGCCATCAGTGACGAACTCATCGGTATTTTCTTCGAAGACATCAGCAGCGCCGCCGATGGTGGTCTCTATGCCGAGCTCGTACAGAACGGCTCCTTCGAGTTTAGTCCCGTCGAGCGCGACGGCTGGGGCGCAGGCACCGCGTGGCGCATGATCCGCCCAGGCCACTCCACAGGATGGCTCGAGACCCGCATGGATCAGGGCATCCATCCCAACAACCCCACCTACATGCGCCTCCACATCGAGCGCACCCGTGAGTTCTACGACTATAAGGGCTGGCGAGGCTTCGGCCTTCAGAACGACGGCTTCGAGGGCATCTCCGTGAAAGCCGATGCGAAGTACGACTTCTCCGCCTTCCTCCGCAATGTCGATGGCAGTGAGAAGCAGGTACGCGTGGCCCTCGTCGAGCCTCAGGGCTGGGGCAAGGATCCCAAGCTGCTCGCCGACGCCATCCTCACCCTCAAGGGCGAGGGCTGGCAGAAATACGAGACCGTGCTCACCCCCGACTCCACCTGTCAGAAGGCCGCCCTCCAGGTGCTCGTGCTCAATCCGGGTACCGTCGATGTCGATATGCTCTCCCTCATGCCCGAGGACACCTATAAAGGTCACGGTCTGCGCAAGGATCTCGCCCAGGCCCTCGCCGACCTGCAGCCCAAGTTCCTGCGCTTCCCCGGCGGCTGTGTCGTCCACGGTGGCGGCGACGGTTTCTGGAACACCTACCGCTGGAAGACCACCATCGGTCCCAAGGAGCAGCGCAAGCAACTCAAGAACACCTGGGGCTACCACCAGTCGATGGGTCTCGGCTACTATGAGTACTTCCAGTTCTGCGAAGACCTCGGCATGGAGCCGCTGCCCATCCTGCCCGCCGGTGTGAGCTGCCAGGGTGCCAACGGTGGTTGGGGCATGTGGCCCACACAGGCACAAGACGCCTGCCCGATGTCCGAGATGGACGAGTGGGTCTCCGAGGCCCTCGACCTCATCGAGTGGGCCAATGGCGATCCCGCCACCTCCAAGTGGGCCAAGCTCCGCGCCGAGCAAGGCCACCCCAAGCCCTTCGGTCTGAAGTACCTCGGCATCGGCAACGAGGAGAAGATCTCCCCCGAATTCGCTGAGCGCTTTAAATATATATATGAACGCGTGCGCGAGGCCTATCCCGACATTGTCATCGTCGGCACCGCAGGTCCTGGCTCCCACCCCGACAACCCCGATTTCCAGGCAGGCTGGAAGCTCGCTGAGGAGACCGCCATGCCCATCATCGACGAGCACTACTACGAGCAGCGCGACTACTTCCTGAAGAGCCGCCAGTACGACAGCTATCCCCGTGACCGCCAGACGAAGGTCTATCTCGGTGAGTATGCCGCCAAGGACAAGAAGCTCATCGATGCCCTCGCCGAAGGTCTCTACCTCCTCCATGTCGAGCGCAACGGTGATGTCGTCACCATGACGAGCTACGCCCCCCTCTTCGCCCGTAAGAACGCCACGAACTGGAATCCCGACATGATCTACTTCGACAACGAGCGCGCCTACCTCACCTGCAGCTACTATGTGCAGCAGCTCTTCGGCCAGAGCGCAGGCCAGTACTACTACGGCGACTGCGTCAGCTTCGAGGGCGATGCCCCCGGTGTGTGCCAGCCTCAGGAGGATGTCCACTACGGACAGTCCGTCGTGCTCAATGCCAAGACACGCCGTCTCTATGTGAAGCTCTGCAACGCCTCTGCCGACGCCAAGAAGGCCCACATCGACCTCAGCCGTTTCTCTCTGAAGAAACAAGCCACGAAGACCGTCATCGCCGGCAATGCCGAGGATGAGAACAACTACGAGTCGCAGCCCATCGCCCCCGTGAAGTCACAGTTCAAGGCTCAGAAGAAGTTCAGCCTCGACCTCGCACCTTACTCGATGGTGATGCTCGAATACGCCCTCTGATATCGAATAAGCCCCCTGCCAATTGGCAAGGGGCTTCTTCTTTTCCTTTTTACAGACTCACGACGCGGATCGCATACGGCGGCAGCACCACGGTGCCACCCTCGATGGTCAGCGGCCCCATCGTCACCTTCACCGCCTGCTGTTCCGGTTCCCCCTCGAAGCCCTCAGCCGTCGTGCCCTCGGGGATGGTGATGCCCTCCAGCGTCAGCCTCAGCGCCACGGGCAGCGCGTTCACCAGCTTCAGGTAGCGGCGCCCCGTCTTCGAGTCCTTCACGAGACTCGCCCCGAGACGGTGAGCCACCTTCGCGTCACTCTTCAGCGTCGTCTTCACGTAGCGGTCACCGCCATACACCGAGAAGAGCCTTTGCGTCTCGTATGCCGGTGTCGGCCTCACCTCCGTGTTCGAGAAGTAGATCATGTCCGGGTCCCAGTTGTGGTGTCCGTCCTTCGCCAGCAGCGGTGCGTAGCTCGTCATCGCCACCACGTCGCCGTTGCGCTCGATGTCCGTCAGGTAGAGTGCCTCTGCGAGTGCCGTCTCCACGTTCGGGCGTCGTGCCTTCGTCGAGGCCGCATACTCCCCGAGATACACCTTCGGCAGCTGCCTGTCGTAGCCGTCGTAGTAGTCCCGATGGTGCATGAACCAGCCCGTCGATTCGTAGTAGTGCTCGTCCACCATATCCTGCAGCTGCGGGTGCTTGCGGGTAAAGTCCCAGCCCTCGATATAGTCTGCGCTCGGCGTGTGGAAAGGCCCCACCGTGCCACAGATCCTGATCTCCGGATACCGCTCGCGGATGGCCTTGCAGATCATCTCGTAGCGCTCCTCGAAGACCGTCGAGATGATATCCTCGTTGCCGATGCCGATATACTTCAGGCCGAAAGGCTTGGGATGTCCTGCCTCAGCCCTCATCCTCGCCCATTTCGAGGTGGCCGGGTCACCGTTGGCCCACTCGATCATCGCCAGCAGCTCCTCGATATACTGCGGCATCTCCGCCATGGGGATGCCCCCCTGCTGTCCACCGACGCCGTGGCGGTCGTTGGCACTGTTCTGGCAGGGCACGCCCGCCGCCAGCACGGGCAGCGGCTCCGCCCCGATATCCTCACAGAACTGGAAATACTCATAGAATCCCAGTCCGCGAGTCTGGTGATAGTTCCAGATGTTGAAGTCCGGCTGTCGCTGTTCCAGCGGCCCTATGGTGTGGTGCCAGTGGTAGATGTTCGCCAGTCCCTGTCCGTGACTCATGCAGCCCCCCGGGAACCTCACGAACTTCGGCTTCAGTGCCGCGATGGTCTCCGCCAGATCCTTGCGCAGTCCGTTCTTGCGGCCCATGAAAGTCTCCTGCGGGAAGAGACTCACCATGTCGATGCCCGCCCGCTGCGCCTTCAGGCCTATCAGTGCCAGGCGCGCACGGTCACACGAGCGCTTCGCCGTGAGCGTCGCCTCGTACTTCTGCCAGCCCTCGCCCTGCGTCTTCACCTTTGCCTGGGCAATCACCGTGCCCAGCGAGTCGGTGAGCTGCACGATGAAGTCCTTCTTCAGCGGGCGCCCGTCTTCCCGTGTCCGCACGTTCTGCACGAACATCGAGAAGTCATACTTCGCCCCCTCGGCGACGGCGATGCCGTCCCAGCCCTCGTTGTAGAGCGTGTCCTCGCCGATGACGGCGTAGTGCGGATTCTGCGGGCTCAGCGGATCCACCTGCACGATGTTGATAGGCTCCGAGGCGTGCCAGGCCGTCGTGGCGCCCCACCCCCGGTGATCCCTCGATGTGTATTCGAAGTCACGGTTCTGGATCAGTTCCGCGTAGAGACCTCCGTCCGCTGCATAGCTGATATCCTCGAAGAAGACGCCGATGAGGTCCCCACTGATCGCCTTCTCCTCCGTGGTGACGCTCAGCGAGGCCGTCACCGTCTGTCGCGGCATGTCCGGGTTCTGCGCGTCGTCGTGCATGCGCTCGCTGCTCCGCTGGGCGTCCGCCCGCAGCGCCTCGAAGTGCGCCTTCACCCGCTGCAGCTCCTGCGGAGAGAGCTCAAAGAGACAGCCCTCCCGCAGCACGCCACCCACGGTCGCCGTGTCGCGCGTCCACGCCGCATCGTCTATCAGGCTCCGCTCGTCCTTGGCGAAGTGCCTGAAGTCTGCCGAAGCCTCCACCCATCGTTTCTCGCCCCCCTTCGTCAGGAAGTAGATGTCGAAGGCGCCGCTGGCGTTGGCAAACACCACCGGTTTGAGGCACTCCCGCGTCGTCATCCTCGGGTAGTCCTGCGGGCGCCATGTCACGAGGTCCCGCGAGTAAGCCGTCGCCAGCATCGGCGTGCGGTCGTTCACCTGGAACACCAGTCGCCACGTCCCGTCGTTGGCCCTTGCCAGCGAGGGGTGGTACATGCGTTTCTCCGCGCCCCACTGTCCGTAGTCACTGCTGCAGAGCTGCCCCAGGTCCTGCCATCCCTCAGCCGTCTGCTGGGCGATGTGCAGCCCCTCGCGCTCCCCTGGGCAGTAGATCAACACCTGCGGCATCGCCGCCTGCTGGGCGGTAGCCGTCAAGGCCGTCGCCGCCATCCATGTCAGCATCCATTTTCTCATCGTCATGGTCGTTACAGTTTGATTTGTCCGCAAAGATACGACTTTTTTTGGTAATCGGCCTTTTTTTGTGCCTTTAATTTTATTTAAAGCCGTGTAGATCCGTGCCTAAATATATGCCTTGCGACACGATTCAGCCCCCTCGTCGGTGCTTTGTCGCAGATCGCCGCCCCTGTCGCCACAACCTCAGCCGAAAGTCCCCCAAATATTTGCGTATCCCCCAAACTCGCCGTACCTTTGCATCGTCAAAAGGACAATTAATCAACAGTATAAACATTAAAAATTATAAGATTATGAAGAAATTTTTATTGATAGAGACAACGCTTCTGAGTGCATTTGTTGCAGTATTAATGGTATGTGCATCCTTGTCAACGAGTCATGACGACACCATTTCTGCAGAGATCGACGTGCAGACCAGCGCCCAGGGCGCAACCCATGCTTCGACTTCTTATCATAGTATTTATAAATTAGGTGGAGTCTATCCCGAACCATAAGGATACATTCCCCTTTTTATGGAATTTGCCAAAATAAAAGAGAGTTGACCTGTTAAAATTAACCAGCCAACTCACTTACTTAAATCTTATGATTAGATAAATCGAGAGATTTAATTAATTGCATCCTCAAATGACAGTAAGTTACCTTTACTGTCATATACCCCACTATTAAGTATTGCCGTACCACTTATTGTATGTTGAACACGTGTTATCTCATGCTCTAAAAGGAGATCATTGATTTGAATAGTCATTTCCATACTTGTAATGCGTTTGATAGTAATATCCCCTTCAAGATCTCTCCAGTCATAGGTATTAACACTAATCTCAGTTGGTCTTCTAAATTCTTGAACTGAAAGTCTGTTAATGCCAAACACTTCACCTTCTTTTAGTTCTGAAACTTTGGATGGGGATATGTGTACCGTCAATTCATGACCTTTAAGTGGGAAATTGGGGTCAGTTACAGCATTTACACATAAGTACATTCCATTTCTTTTTGTCTGCTCTGCCGTACAATTTACAGCATAGAATGATTCCCCATCCACTTTCATCGTCATCTGTCCTTTAGACGGATTACCACCATTGATCTCATCATCATCACTACTACCACTACACGTACTAGAACTTAATGCCACCATCATGGTCAGCATCATAATAGTTGAAAAAATCTTCTTCATATTTTAATCTTGTTAATAGAATTAGAATGCAAAGGTAGACAATAATCTTGAGAAAAACGAATCTTGCATAGAAAAGTTTATGTTGGAGGTCATTTGAGTTTGATGATGTCGCTCCATCTTATTGTGGAATAGCAAGCGTAAAAACAAAATTAATTTGCGACACACCTCCACCCCTTCGCCGGCACTTTGTCGCAGATCCCTGCCCCTGTCGCCACAACCTTAGGTAAATGTCTGCTAAATATTTCTCCATCTCCCAAAACCGCCGTACCTTTGCATCGTCGATAAGACAAAACGATATTAATTAATCAACAGTATAAACATTAAAAATTATAAGATTATGATGAAGAAGTTTTTATTGATAGAGACGACGCTTTTGAGCGCATTTATCGCAGTTTTAATGACATGTGCATCCTTGTCAACCAACAATAGTGACGAAAACCTTGCAGTCAATGACATACAGACCAGCGCCCAGGGCGCAACCCATGCTTCGACTTCTTATCATAGTATTTATAAATTAGGTGGAGTCTATCCCGAACCATAAGGATACATTCCCCTTGTGACACTATAGTCCGCGCTCCGCCCAATCTCCACGATCCAAGTTACGATACCCAATGGCCTCAGCAATATGATGGCCTTGTATCTGCTCTACACTCTCAAGGTCAGCAATCGTACGCGCCACCTTCAAGATACGACTATAGGCACGAGCAGAAAGCGACAGTCGTTCCATAGCCATGCGTAACATTTCCAGACTCTGGGTATCAGGCTCAGCAAACTGATGAACCATTCTCTCAGTCATCTGCGCATTACAGTGAATACTCTTAATATCGCTATACCGTTTCTCTTGAATCTGTCGCGCCTTGATAACCCGCTCACGTATCGTGGCACTAGGTTCACCGGGCTGCATCTGTGCCAATTCCTTAAAAGGCACAACAGGTACCTCGCAGTGAAGATCAATCCTATCCAACAAGGGACCACTTATCTTAGAAAGGTAACGGCTGATTTGTCCAGGCGTGCAGACACAATGGTGAGTAGGATCGCCATAATAACCACAGGGACAGGGGTTCATTGAGGCTACAAACATGAAAGAACAAGGATATTCTACGGTGTATTTAGCACGAGAGATGGTTATCTTGCGGTCCTCAAGCGGTTGGCGCAGCACCTCTAGCGTGCTTTTACTAAACTCTGGTAACTCATCGAGGAACAGTACCCCATTGTGAGCAAGACTGACTTCACCAGGCTGGGCTTTATTAGTGCCACCCGTCATAGCTACTTGTGACACTGTATGGTGAGGACTTCGGAAAGGCCGTTGGGAGATAAGTGATGTACCACTTGATAGTTTGCCTGCTACAGAATGAACCTGTGTAGTCTCAAGACTCTCAGCCAGCGTGAGAGGTGGCAAGATGCTTGGCAGACGCTTGGCCATCATCGACTTGCCACTTCCAGGAGGCCCAATCATGATGATATTATGGCCACCGGCAGCCGCTATCTCCAATGCACGCTTCACACTCTCTTGGCCTTTCACATCGGCGAAATCGAGGTCAAAGCTATATTGGTGTTCATAAAACTCCTTACGAGTATCGACAAATGTAGGCTCTAAATGCGTATTGCCATTAAAAAAACTGATAACATCAGAAAGATTGTCCATGCCATAGACATCGAGGTTGTTAACGACAGCAGCCTCACGTGCATTCTCTCGAGGCACAATAAGGCCTTTGAACTGTTCCTTACGAGCACGGATAGCGACGGAAAGGACACCACTGACAGGTTTAAGTTTGCCATCGAGACCAAGTTCCCCTATCATCATGTATTCGCTTAACATCACATCGTTGACCTTACCATGGGCAGCAAGGATGCCTATGGCCAATGGCAAATCATAGCCACTACCTTCTTTGCGAATATCGGCTGGAGAAAGATTAATAGTTAGTTCTGCCGTAGGCGGCTTGAAGCCTATATTGGTTATGGCAGCACGAATACGGTCATAACTCTCCTTGACAGCCGTATCGGCTAATCCAGAAAGATGGAACATGACACCACGTGTCATATTGACTTCGATAGTAATTGTGGTAGCCTCCAGTCCCATGACTTCGGCACAGAATGTTTTAACTAACATAGTATCTTAGATTTAAAATTAGTGTTTCTCTTGCGTGGCCCTCCTTTCTACTCTTTCTTCTCGAGTATGCTTTCTATCTTCTGCATGAGCTCGTAGGGGTTGAGGGAGTGGGCGATGATCTTGCCCTGGCTGTCGGTGACGATGTTGTCGGGGACATGGCTGAGGCCCGTGAGCTCGAGCAGGTGGGTCTCCCACATCTTGCCGTCGCAGACGGTGGTGGCCATCAGGGTGTCGCTCGATGCCTTGCGACGGATATTGCGCACATCGGCATCGAGGCAGATGCTGAGGAGCTTCAGATCGCCTCCGTAACGCTGGCGCTTGGACTGGAGCTGGCGCTCCATGCTCTGGCTCTCGTAGTTCTCGCTGCTCCACACGCTGATGACATTGCACTTGGCGTCGAGGTCGGAGGACTTGACGGGGCGCCCGAGGACATCGGTGACGGTGAAGGCGGGCAGACGGCCACCGTCGCGGAGGTAGCGCAGGCCTTCGAAGCGTCGGAGGAACTTGTCGAGTCCGGTGGTGTCGCGGTGGTTCTTCAGGATGGCTTGGGCGAGCTCGATGGCACGGGGGTAGTTGGGCGCGGGCGTCTGGACGAAGTAACGACGCAGGAGGTAGGTGGCGAAGGGCGACGCGGGGTTGTCCTTGATGAAATTGGCCACGGAGAGGGCGAACTCAGGGGGTGTCTGGTCGATGTTGCTCTTGCGGAACTTCGTGAACTCCTCGTTCTCACGGTTGCCGGTGACCTTGGCCTCGCGCAGGTGGGAGGCGTCGGCCTCGATGGTGATCTCGTCGCCCTTGGTGCCGAAGACGGGCAGCTCGGTGAAGTTGGGGAAGACGAGGACGAAGGTGGTGGAGTCTTCAAGGGGGATCTCGTAGTGGAAGCGCCCCTTGACGACGGCGATGGTATCCATCTCACGGTTACCATCGGCACCGTAGATGTAGAGCTCGCCCTGATTGAAGCCCTTGAAGGTGCCTTCGAGCAAGAACGTCTGTCGCTCTTCGCCACAGGCGGCGAGGAGCAACAGCGTGAGGAGGGCGGCCAGAAGGTGCTTCATACAGGTGACGAGGGGTTTTTACTTCTGGATCTTGGCCAGCTCGATATCCTTGGCGGCGTAGTCGGCATAGGAGGCGTCGCGGGCGACGGCCTTGCGCAGGGCCTCGGCGGCATCGGCGGTGTTACCCATGCGGGCATAGAGGATGGCCTTGAGGTACTCGGTGGTGGCGTCGGGGTTCTTCACATAGCGCAGGGTGATGTCGGCAGAAGCGTAGTTCTTGTTGAGGATCTGCGCGAGGGCGGCGCTGTTGGAATAGACGTCGGCAAAGTCCTGCTCGGCCTGGGCGAAGTTGCCCTTGGCGAGGTTGAGGTTGCCGAGGACTTCGTTGAGACCGTTGGCATCGGTGGCGCTGGCGATATACTGCTCGGCGGTGGCTATGTCGCCATTAGTGAGGGCGAGCATGCCGAGGTTGGCCTTGGCTTCGGCGAGGGCGGGAGCGACACGCTGGGCCTGCTGGATATAGTCGCGGGCGACGTCGTAGTTACCCTTGGCATAGGCGAGGGTGGCGAGGTTGTTGTAAGCGCGGCCATCGTTGGGATAGACCTGGGTGGCGAGCTTGTAGATCTGCTCCTTGCGGGCGGCATCATCGCTGATGGCCGCACCGTAGAGGAGCTCCTCGATGCTAAGCTTGGTGGCGTCGGCCTGGATCTGATCGAGTATCTGGGCATCGCTACGACCGATGGTCTCGTAGTTGATCGTCAGGCGTGAACGGCGGAGCTGGGGCAGGATGCCGTCAGCGAGTTCACGGAAGGCGGCGGAGATGTTCTTGATCTGCTGCTCGCGCTCCTGAGGATCCTTATACATGGAGAGGACGCGCAGGATGATGTCCTTGTCCTGGATGTCGCTGGCCTGGACGAGCTCCTGGAAGCCTTCCCAGTCCTGAGCGGTGTAACGGGCATCGACATTGGCGTCCATCTTGATCTTCTTCAGTTCCTGATTGACATACTGCTCGGAAGCCTTCTGGCGCTGGTTGGCGAGCTTGTCGTTGATGCTGAAGCCACCATCGGGAGAGGCGTAGGCAGAGACTTCGACATTGTCGAGGTTAAGACCTTCGCGGTCGTCGTTGATCTGCTTGAGCATGCGGACGAACTCCTGGACGGAGTTGTTCTTGAGTTCGCTCTTGCGGATGTTGGCCTGCTGGATGAGGAACTTGATGTTGGCCTCCTGCTTCTTCTTCGTGATGCGCTGGTAGGCATCGGGAGCGATGGCGGCACTGGCGGTGGTGACGGTGCGGCGGTAGAGCTCGGAGGTGGCGATGATGCCATCGGCGACCTTCACAGCGGGGATCTCGACCTGCTTCTTGCCGAGGCGGGCATCGAAGGTGAGGTACATCTCGGCCTTGTTGTCGCCGACATAGGCGAAGTTGGTCTTCATCGTATAGTTACCACCGACACGGTAGTAGATGGTCTGGTCGTTGCCATTGACGCCCTCGCCCTGGAAGGTGGCGGTGTTGCCACGGACAATCTGACCGTTGGAGTAACGGAGCTCGGGGATGACGGTGACGACGGCCTTCTTCTTCATATACTTCTCGGGGAAGTGGCCATTGATGGTTGCGGGGACTGTGCCCGTCTGGGTTTCCAGAGGATTAGGCGTGACAGTGAAGTTGTCTGCGGAGAGTGGTCCAAGCTTGGAGCACGAAGAAAGGAGCATCAGGGATGCGGCAGACAAAAGGAGAAAATTTTTTTTCTGCATACTTAAAGAGGTGTTATAGTATTAGTGCCGCGAGCGGGACTCGAACCCGCACGACCTTTTCGGGTCAAGGGATTTTAAGTCCCTCGTGTCTACCAATTCCACCATTGCGGCAAGCCAGAATGCTTGATTTCGGGCGCAAAGGTAAGGCTAATTCTTGGAATAGCCAAATATTTTGCGGATATTTTCCAAGTTTTTCTACCTTATTAACGGTTCAGATGGCGGCAAGGGCCAGTGAATAGTACTTGGAGTCGGGGCTGTCGGCGCGCGATGGGAGCACACAACAGCACTGGGTGCCCTGGAGCACACCGGCGGTCTTGGCGTAGCCGAAGAGGGTGAGCGTCTTGTAGAAGACGTTGCCGGCGACGATATCGGGGAAGATGAGGGCATCGGCCTGACCGTCGATGACGGAGCGGATGCCTTTCTCACGGAGGCTCACGCTGTCGAGGGAGGTCTTGAGGTCGAGGGGACCGTCGATGATGCAGCGACCGAAGGCGCCCGTCTGGGCCTCGGCGATGATCTCGAGGTAATCGACGGTATAGGGGAAGGTCTTGGCGCTGACCTTCTCGGCACAGTGGATGAGGGAGATGCGGGGCTCCTCGATGCCGAGGGCGTGGCAGACGTAGTTGACATAGTGGATCTGCTGGCGGCGCTGGGCCTCGGTGGGCACGGGGATGACGGCGGCATCGGTGAAGAAGAGGAGCTTCTCGTATTTGGGGATCTCGGCCATCGCGACGTGGGTGAGCACATGGCCGGGGCGCAGGATGCCATTCTCCTTGTCGAGGATGGCGCGCAGGAGGGTATCGGTGTTGATGAGTCCCTTCATGAGGATGTCGGCCTCGCCGCGCTTGCAGAGATCGACGGCTCGGCGGGCGCACTCGTCCTTGTCGTCGCCATCGACGTAGATAGGTTCGATGAAGCCCATCTCCACACCTTTCTCTACGGCGTAGCGGGTGCTGGCATCACGGGCGCAGACGACGGCTACGCGCTTCTTGTCACCTCGTTTCTGAAGGAAGACGATCATGTCGTTCAGGGTCTTAATTGGTTGCATAGGTTACTAATTTTTGGTTTTATGCTGCAAATATACGAAAATTTTTATATCTTTGCAAGCGAAAATGGCTAAAACCGAAAAAATATGAAGAAATATCTGATGAAGGCAGTGGTCGTCACGATGTGTCTGGCACCTTGCAAGGCAGGGGCTCAGCAGGCGCCGATGATGCTGCACTACGACCGCCAGGCGGACTACTTCGAGGAGTCGCTGCCCATCGGCAACGGCAAGCTCGGCGCGCTCATCTACGGCGGTACCGACGACAACATCATCTATCTGAACGACATCACGCTCTGGACAGGGAAACCCGTGGACCGCGACCTCGACAAGGACGCCCACCAGTGGATCCCGAAGATCCGCGAGGCCCTCTTCAGGGAGGACTACCAGCTGGCGGACTCGCTGCAGCTGCGCGTGCAGGGACCGAACTCGCAGTACTTCCAGCCTCTGGGCACGCTGCACATCAAGGACCTCGGACTGGGCGCCATCACCGACTACCAGCGGAGCCTCAGCCTCGACAGCAGCATCGTGAGAGACAGCTACCGGCGTGACGGCCGCAGGATCGAGCGCGAGTACTTCGCCTCGCACCCCGACAAGCTCATCGCCATCCGACTGCGCGGTGACGTGGACTGTCAGATCGCGCTGACGGCACAGATACCCCACCAGACGAAGGCCATCCCCACGCAGATCACGATGACGGGACACGCCCTGGGCGACGCACGGGAATCGATCCACTTCTGCACGATGCTCTCGGTGAAGACCGACGGTGAGGTGACGGCACAGGACTCGTCGCTCACCATCCGTCACGCCAAGGAGGCCATCGTCTATATCGTGAACGAGACGAGCTTCAACGGCTTCGACAAGCACCCCGTCGCTGAGGGCGCACCCTATCTGGAAGAGGCCGCCAACGACCTGTGGCACACGCAGAACTACAGCTACGACGAGTTCTACCAGCGCCACCTCGCTGACTACCAGGCCATCTACGACCGCGTGAAGCTGAGACTCGGCGGGCAGGACGAGGCCGTGCCCACAGAGACTACCGACGTGCTGCTGAAGGACTATACCGACAAGGGCGGGCAGAGCCGATACCTGGAGGCACTCTACTTCCAGTACGGGCGCTATCTGCTCATCTCCTCGTCGCGCACCGCGGGCGTGCCAGCGAACCTGCAGGGACTCTGGACACCCCACCTGAGGTCGCCCTGGCGCGGCAACTACACCGTGAACATCAACCTCGAGGAGAACTACTGGCCCGCATTCGTGGCGAATATGACGGAGATGGCCACACCGCTCGACGGCTTCATCCAGGCACTGGCGGCCAACGGACAATACACGGCACGCAACTACTACGGCATCGACGAGGGCTGGTGCTCGAGCCACAACTCGGACATCTGGGCCATGACGAACCCCGTCGGGGAGAAACAGGAGAGTCCGGAGTGGTCGAACTGGAACCTCGGCGGCGCATGGCTCGTGAACACGCTGTGGGAGCGCTACCAGTTTACGCAGGACAAGGACTATCTGCGCACCACGGCCTACCCGCTGATGAAGGGAGCGGCACGCTTCTGCCTGAAATGGCTCATCGAGAACCCGAAACAGCCGGGAGAGCTGATCACCGCACCCAGTACCTCGCCGGAGAACGAATACAAGACGGACAAGGGCTACCACGGCACCACCTGCTACGGCGGTACGGCAGACCTCGCCATCATCCGTGAGCTGCTGACGAACACCATCGCTGCCGGAAAACTGCTCGGAGAGAAAAACAAAGACATGGAACAGGCCCTCGCACGGCTGCACCCCTACACCATCGGACACATGGGGGATCTGAACGAGTGGTACTATGACTGGGATGACTGGGACTTCCAGCACCGTCACCAGAGTCACCTCATCGGACTTTATCCAGGTTCCCACCTCTCCACCCCTCCATTGTTAAAGGCGGCGGAGCGGTCGCTGGAGATCAAGGGCGACAAGACCACAGGGTGGAGCACGGGCTGGCGCATCAACCTCTGGGCTCGGCTGCGCAACGCCCAGCAGGCCTTCCACATCTACCAGAAGCTGCTGACCTACGTATCTCCCGACAAATACAAAGGACCAGACCGCAGGCGCAGCGGCGGTACCTACCCCAACCTCATGGACGCACACCCACCCTTCCAGATCGACGGTAACTTCGGCGGTACGGCGGGCGTCTGCGAGATGCTCATGCAGAGCGGCGACGGACGTATCGAACTGCTGCCCGCACTGCCCGAGGCATGGCAGGAAGGCAGCGTCAGCGGACTCTGTGCCCGCGGCGGCTACGAGGTGAGCTTCGAATGGAAAGGCGGCAACGTGAGAAAGTGTGACATCAAGGCCCAGAAAAACGGCACCGTCACCCTATTGTATAACGGCCAGCAGAAGACGGTGAAGTTGAAAGCCGGCAAAACACAAAGTATCAAGACGTGGTAACACCTACTATCAAAGAATCGGACCTGAACAAGGCCAAGACCTGGAGTGAATCCGTCGTACTCGACGACGACCTCCTGCTGACAGAACATATCGACAAAGCCCCCATGCCGACGGAGCCCCGCCGCATGAACTTCATACTCATAGGCCTGTGTCTGCAGGGCGAGGTGATGTACGAGCTCGACACCCAGAAGCAGATCATCAAACCCGGTGACATCCTCATCGTCAGTGACCGTCATGTGGTGGACAGCTACCGCTGTTCGCGAGACATGCGGGGACTGTGCATCATGATGTCGGTGAACTTCTTCCGGGAGATCATCCAGAACGTGAGTGACATCAGCTCGCTGTTCCTCTTCTCGCGCCTCAACCCCGTGATGCGCCTCGAAGAGAAGGAAGTAGAGACCTTCAAGGAGTACTTCCAGGTGATCAAGGAGAAGATCGGCGACGAGCGCAACCACTTCCGCAAGGACCTTGTCAAGACGCTGCTGCTCGCGATGTTCTACGACTTGAGCAACATCATCTACCGCGTGAAGGAAGACAAGACGCCCAGATCGCGGTCGGAGGTGATCTTCACCGAGTTTATCATGCTCGTGGAGAAACACTACATCGTGGAACGCCGCGTGTCGTGGTATGCCAAGCAGCTCTGCATCACGCCGAAGTATCTCTCGGAGGCCGTGAAGGCCGTGAGCCGACGTACGCCTAACGAATGGATTGACGACTACATCATACTGGAGTTGCGCGTGCAGCTGAAGAACACCACGAAGACCATCAAGGAAATCGCACGCGACCTGAATTTCCCCAATCAGAGTTTCTTAGGGAAATTCTTCAGGGAACATGTAGGGATCAGTCCGCTGCGCTACCGGCGGCAATAACCATCTTACTCGAGATAACCCTGCACACGGAGTTCGGTGACGGTATCGAGCAATTGCTGATACCAGTCATCGCCGAAGCGGCGTATCAGGGGGTCGCGGAGGAACTCATAGAGGCGCAGATCCTCCTGGATGCCCTTCGCAACTGCCATTTTGCACACCTGCCAGCGGTTGTAGTTGAGACCTACGAGACCTCCGCCCAACTTCTTCTCACGAATCGGATAGAGCGCACAACTGATGGGCTTGCAGAAGGACGTCTTGCCCGCCCGGTAGGCCTTCTCCAAGGCACAGAGACAACAGTGGTGGATGGTGCCCTGCGGCAACGGGAGGGCATCGTAGTAGGTGAAGACACAATCCTTGCCACCGACGATGCTCGTCACGAGGTCTGCCTCATTATCGACATAGGCCACACCCTGTTTGTCGATGACGGCCTGTGCCGAGGCAGAGAGATCACCCCACACCGTATCGAGACACGCTTCTATCGCCGCCACCTCGTCGAGGGTGACGGGGGCGCCGGCATCGCCCTCGACACAGCATTCACCTTTGCAGACACTGAGGTCGCAGCAGAACTTCTCGGTGAGAATCTCTGAGGAGAGCAGCACGTCGCCGACTTGGATAATTGGTGGAATATTTGGCACGGATTACACGGATTTACACGGATTATAGTGAATAGGGAAGAGTTACCAACGGATGGGGGCGAGGCCGTTTTGTTGGAGATATTGGTTACAACGGGAGAACTGGTGCTGTCCGAACCAGCCACCACGATTCGCACTCAATGGAGAGGGATGGACAGACTCGAGCACGAGGTTACGCTGGCGATCAATCATCGAAGCCTTGCCACGGGCATAGCCGCCCCAGAGCATATAGACAATATGTTCGCGATGGGTGGCGAGGGCGCGGATGGCGGCATCGGTGAACTGTTGCCACCCGAGGCGCGCATGACTGTTCGCCTCGTGGGCACGGACAGTGAGTGAGGCATTCAGCAGGAGCACACCCTGCTCTGCCCAGCGCGTGAGGTTGCCACTCTGGGGCACGGGGGTGCCGAGGTCATCGTGGATCTCCTTGAAGATATTCTGCAGCGAGGGCGGGAACTGTACCCCATCCTGCACCGAGAAACTCAGGCCATGCGCCTGCCCAGGCTCATGATAGGGATCCTGTCCGATGATGACCACCTTCACCTGATCGAAGGGACAGAGATTGAAGGCATTGAAGATGAGTTTGCCCGGAGGATAGCACACCGTATGCATGTACTCCGCGCGCACCGCCTCCGTCAGCTGTGCGAAATAAGGCTTCTCGAACTCGGCGCTGAGATATGCCTTCCAACTCTCCTCAATCTGTACGCTCATAAACGCTTTTTTGAAAATTTGTTTGCAAAGGTAAGATAAAATTTGTATCTTTGCAAGCAAAAACCTGAAATTATGAATCTCTTCTTCAAGAAAAAACAAATAAAGGGCTACCCCAAATCCTTTGCCAAGCGCCTGACGTGGCGCATCATGCTCAGGATGACCATCATCATGGGTATCCCCATGCTCGTGGTGTTCTGGCTCGTCTATGGCATGGTGTCAGTGGGGGCAATAGGTATCTGCGAGTACATCCTCAAAGGTGAGAGAGAGGAGGTGAGGCGCATCACCTCAGACATCTACGTAGCCAGCACCAACACCGCACCTATCATCGAGGAGAATATCCAGAACCCCGATAAGGTGCGGGACATCATCAACAGGATGCTCAGAATCAACCCGTATATGCGTAGCTGTGGCATCTACTTCGTTGAAGGATACTACCACCAGAAAGGGCGCCTGTATGCCCCCTATACCAGTCGGCGTGACAGTATCGTCATAGAGTCGCAAGACGCCAGCGATCAAGGCAATGACTATGTGAAAGACCAGTGGTTCAAAGATGCCATTGCCAGTAAGCAAGGCTACTGGGCTAAGCCTTTCCACGACAATGACAGCGCCAAGACACCATTGGTTTCATACCTGCTGCCTATCCGCGACAAGAGAGACAGCACCGTGGCCGTGATGGGCGTAGATCTCTCACTGGAGTGGCTGAACGAGAAGATACAGTTTATAACCCCTACAAAGAACGACTCCGTCGAATGGAAGGCCAACCATAACTTCTACTACTACATTACCGACAGCACGGGTACCTTCTTGGCACACCCAGAAACCAAGCGTATCGCCAACGAGCAGATAGAGCACTTCAGGAAGAAGATCGAAGATGTGGAAGACGGTTATTTGTCCATCGATGACAGCAAGGCAGATGAGTACCTGATGGACGGCGAGAAGGTAATCATCTGTAGACAGAAAGTGAAATACACTGACTGGACCATCGCCATCGTCATCCCTGAGTTCGTTCTCGAACTCGTCGGCTATATCTTTGCCGGATTCTCCGTCTTCTTCATCGTGCTGGGGTTGCTGGTGGTGTATTTCTTCGGCCGCCGATCCATCAAGAAATCCGTGAAGCCCCTGCAGCAGCTGGCCATGACCGCCGACGAGGTGGCGAAGGGAAACTTCAACACAGCTCTGCCGGAGGTGAATACCCACGACGAGATCCACCAGCTGCGCGACTCCTTCGCACAGATGCAGCTATCGCTGGCGCAGTATGTCGATGACCTGCGCAGCGCCACCGCCCAGAAGGCCGCTATGGAGAACGAGATGAAAGTGGCCCACGACATCCAGATGTCGATGCTGCCCAAGACCTTCCCACCCTACCCGGAGCGCAGCGACCTCGACATCTTCGGTTCGGTGACGCCTGCCAAGGGCGTAGGCGGCGACCTCTTCGACTTCTACATCCGCGACGAGCAGCTGTTCTTCTGCATCGGCGACGTGTCGGGCAAGGGCATCCCCGCCTCACTCTTCATGGCCGTGACGCGCTCGCTGTTCCGTAATATCTCACAGCACGTATCGGAACCCGCACGCATCGTGAATGCCCTGAATCAGGCACAGTCGGAGGGTAACGACACCAATATGTTCGTAACACTCTTCGTGGGTGTGCTCGACCTGAAGACGGGTAAGCTGAGCTACTGCAATGCCGGCCACGACGCTCCGCTGCTCATGAACAGCGGCGTCACCCTGCTGCCCTGCGACTGTAACCTGCCCATCGGCGTCATTGCCGACTTCAATTTCGAGCAGCAGGAGATCACGCTGGAGCAGACGACGACCATCTTCCTCTTCACAGACGGTCTGAACGAAGCCGAGAACATCGATCACGCGCAGTTTGGCGACGAGCGCATCATGGAGCTTGCCACCTCGCTGGTTACAGACCATCTGCTGCAGCCCACGCAGGTCACCAGGCACATGACAGACGCCGTGCACACCTTCGTAGGTACCGCTGAGCAGAGCGACGACCTGACGATGCTCGCCATCCAATACAAGAAAGAAACAGTCGCTGAGTAATCCCCAGCGACTGCCTTTCCTGATCATCTTTTTATCTTAATCCTAATCCTTAGTCCTGAATGAGGTTCTCACCCGTCATGTCAGAAGGCTGCTCCAGTCCCATGATGTGGAGGATAGAAGGAGCCACGTCTGCCAGACGTCCGTCCTTGACGGTGGCGGAGTTGTTGTTCGTGACGTAGATGAACGGCACGGGATTCAGTGAGTGAGCGGTATTCGGCGTACCGTCGGGGTTGATGGCGTTATCAGCATTACCGTGGTCGGCGATGATGATAGCCTCGTAGTCGTTGGCCTTGGCAGCCTCGATGACCTCACGCACGCAGTTGTCAACGGCCCACACAGCCTTGGCGATGGCGTTATAGACACCCGTGTGACCCACCATATCACCATTGGCGAAGTTCACCACGATGAAGTCGTACTCCTGGGTGTTGATGGCACCGACGAGCTTATCCTTCACCTCGTAGGCACTCATCTCGGGCTTCAGGTCGTAGGTAGCTACCTTTGGAGAAGCGACGAGGATACGATCCTCACCCTCGTAAGGAGCCTCGCGGCCACCATTGAAGAAGAAGGTGACGTGAGCGTATTTCTCGGTCTCTGCGGTGTGGAGCTGCTTCAGACCTTTCTTAGAGAGGTATTCACCCAGCGTGTCCTCCACGTTCTCCTTCGGGAAGAGGATATGTACGCCCGTGAATTTAGCGTCGTATGGTGTCATGCAATAATACTGCAGATTAGGAATGGTGTGCATGCCCTGCTCTGGCATATCCTCCTGCGTGAGAGCAATCGTCATCTCCTTGGCACGGTCGTTACGGAAGTTGATGAAAATCACGACATCGCCCTCCTCGATGCAGCCATTGACGCTGGCATTGTGGATAGGCTTGATGAACTCGTCGGTGACACCCTCGTCGTAGCTTTCCTGCATAGCCTGCACCATATCGGTGGCCTGCTTACCCTTGCCCTCGACGATGAGGTCGTAGCCCTCCTTCACACGCTCCCAGCGCTTGTCGCGGTCCATCGCGTAGAAACGACCTACGATAGAGGCGATAGCGGCATCATTGTCGGCACAGACCTTAGAGATCTGCTCAATGAAGCCCTTACCAGAGTGAGGATCGGTATCACGACCATCCATGTAGCAGTGAACGAACACCTGATCCTTCAGACCATAGGCCTTACCGATCTCGATGAGCTTGAAGAGATGGTCGAGGCTTGAGTGCACACCACCATCGGAAGTCAGCCCCATCAGGTGGAGCTTCTTGCCCTTCTCCTTAGCGTAGCTGTAGGCAGCCTTCACCTGCGGGTTCTCCATGATAGAACCATCCTTGCAGGCACGGTTGATCTTCACCAGGTCCTGATAGACGATGCGCCCTGCACCGATATTGAGGTGACCCACCTCTGAGTTACCCATCTGACCATCGGGCAGACCTACGTCCTCACCAGAGGCCTGAAGCTGAGAGTGGGCTGATGTTGCTGTTAACAGATCAAGGTAAGGTGTCGGCGTGTTATAGATCACATCACCCTTACCATGCTTACCGATTCCCCATCCATCGAGAATCATCAAAAGTGCTTTCTTTGCCATAAATCTATCTATTTTACGATATAAATCCAATCTTTGCGGCTGCAAAGATACAAAAAATGTCGGATATGGAGATACTGAGGCTGAGGGAATTAATCTAAAAAAATTAAAAACGGAGGCGGGATTTGCAGGAAGTTCAATTAATTATATTACCTTTGCAATATCAATATATCAAAAACCAATATAACCTATCAACTTAAGAAAAAGTATGAGAAAGACTTTATTATCAACACTGCTACTGTGTGTGGGCATCGTGATGAGCTCGGCACAACCACTCTTGAAGACGCACGTGGAGACGGGCGACGTGGAAGGAATCCTCGACGGCAAGGATCTGGCCGTCTATAAAGCGATCCCCTATGCGGCACCACCCGTGGGTAATCTCCGCTGGAAAGCACCGCAGCCTGCCAAAGCCTGGGAGGGCGTACTGAAGGCTGAGGACTTCGCGAAGTGGCCCCCACAGCCCACACGTCCTGGACTCACCACGGACATGATGAGCGAAGACTGCCTGTATCTCGGCATCGCTACCCCAGCGACCTCTGCCAGCGACCGTCTGCCCGTGATGGTATGGATTCACGGTGGCGGCTTCCAGACAGAGCACTATGGCGGTGACCTCTGGACAAGTCTGGCGCGCAGAGGCGTGGTCATCGTGAGCATCGAGTATCGCACGGGAGCCTTAGGTTTCATGGCGCACCCAGAACTGACGAAGGAGTCGAAGGACGGACACTCGGGCAACTATGGTCTGCTGGATCAGATCTTCGCCCTGCAGTGGGTGCAGCGTAACATCAAGAACTTCGGTGGCGACCCCTCGAAGGTGACGATCTTCGGTGAGTCTGCTGGTGCCATCAGTTGCAGCATCCTCGCTGGTTCTCCACTGGCTAAGGGACTCTTCCACGGGGTCATCAGTCAGAGTGGCGGCAGCTTCGCCCCTTGGAGCGACGGTTTCAGGACACTCGGCACCAATGCCTCACAGAAAGGTGCTGAGCAGCAAGGACTGGCCTTCCAGAAACACCTGAAGAAGAAATCGCTGAAGCAGCTGCGACAGATGAGCCCTGAAGAACTCTGTGGCAACAACGTGGGTTTCGGTGGCTTCTGGCCCTGTGTAGATGGCTATGTCATCACCGATGACCTTTACCGCAACTACGAGCGCGGCGACTACAACGACGTGCCCGTGATCGCTATGACCAACTCCGACGAGGGTGTCCTCTTCTCGCGCGAAGTGAAGGTAGCAGACTATCAGAAAGCCATCAAGGGCATGTTCGGAGACCTGGCAGACGAGGCCATGAAGGTCTATCCCGGCCATACCGATGAGGAAGCCTACTTCAGCAATGGTGATGCTTTCCGCGACATGGGATTCGCATGGCCCTCCTTCGCCTGGGTAAGTCTGCAGTCGCAGACAGGCAAGGCCCCCGCCTACGCCGCCTATCTCGCACAACCCTCGACGATGTCGTTTGCTGGTGGTAAGAAGCGTCGCGGTGTGTCGCATGCCGATGATATCCTCTATCTGAACAATGCCTTCACCTCACAGCCAGACAAATATCCTGCAGAGGCTGCGCTGGCAGAGATCATCCAGCAGTATTGGATCAACTTCGCCAAGACAGGAAATCCTAATGGCAAGGGACTGCCCTACTGGCCTACGTTCGATAAGGACCAGCCTACGACGATGCAATTCAGCAACGGTGCCTCGCTCATCAGCGTACCCAATCGTGCGCAGATAGACTTCATCGACCGTTTCTACAAGCAGAAGCGCGAAGAGAGCGAGAGCCAGCGCCCACAGACTCTGAAGTCGCGCATCGTGGAGAATGGCGGCACAGGCCCCTACAAGACAATCATGACAGAGGTGGAAGGACTGAAGGCCCACACCGTTTTTGCCCCCAAGGACTTGAGCAGCGTCACGGAACCACTGCCCGTATTGGTATGGGGCAACGGTGCCTGCTCTAACTCACCCTGGGAGCACTTCAAGTTCCTCAACGAGATTGCCTCTCACGGCTATATCGTGCTCGCCACAGGCTATATCCCCATGGAGGAAGAACCCTACAAGGGCGAGATGTCAACCACCCAGCAGCAGATAGAGAGCATCGACTGGGCAGAGCAGCAGAACGCCAATCCGAAGTCGCCTTTCTATCAGAAGATCGACACGAAGAAGATCTGCGTGGCAGGTATGTCGTGCGGCGGTCTGCAGACACTCTTCAACTGCGCAGACCCACGTATCACGACGCTGATGATCTGCAACAGCGGCCTCTTCAAGATGGAGAATGCCGCCCAGGCCGTCGGTGGTATGCCGATGCCGCCGAAGGAGAAGCTCAAGGAGATCCACACGCCCGTCATCTACATCCTCGGTGGCAAGGAGGATATCGCCTACGAGAACGGTATGGACGACTTCCAGCGCATCACCCATGTGCCCGCCTACGCCATCAACTATCCCGTAGGTCACGGAGGCACCTATCGTCAGCCTCATGGTGGCGAGTTCACCATCCCCGCTCTCGCATGGCTTGACTGGCAACTGAAGGGCGACAAGCAGGCTGCCACGATGTTCGAGGGTGAGGACTGCGGACTCCTGAAGCGCAAGGACTGGAGCATCTCGAAGAACCGCCTTTGCAAATAATGGGCTTTGTCAGCAAACATCAGATGAGGTGGAACAAAATCATGTTCCACCTTATTTTTTTATTAAAATCCAACCTGATTCAGAGGATTATTACGCAAAAAAATGCCTTTTTGTTTCATTTATGCTGTTTTTTTCCTATATTTGCACCATGAATAATTAAAATGATTAATATTCTACAACGAAATTCTATTAACAAAATTAATTCAATGATGAGAAAAAACTATCTATGGATGCTGGCAGTGCTCCTACTCTGCTGCCTTTCGTTCACAGCTTGTACCGACGAGATGATGGACAATGCTGTAGAACCTGGTACCGACACACCCACTGAGGATCTGGCCGACTATACGGTGATGCTCTATACATGTGGTGGCAGTAATCTCGACAACGCTATCGAAGCCGACATCATCAAGGCTGCCAAAGCCATCAAGGCCGACAGCAAGAAGGTGCGCTACATGGTGCAGTACAAATACTCGCGCGAAGACAACATCAGTAAAAATCTGACGGTTTTCACGCCCAGCGGCATAGGAGGCCATCTCTATCGCTTTGAGGCTACGCCAGCAAAGCTTAAGAAGCTCGAAAAAAATGAGAAGATCAATCTGACCAATGCCGATATCTATGGCACCCAGAACGAGAAGGCAGAGCTCTTCCAGCCCGACTCCATTGCCAACTTCCTGAAATACTGCCAGAAGGTGGCTCCCGCCAAGAACTACATCCTCGTGCTGAGCGATCACGGAGGCGGCTATACCGTTTACGAAGACTACGACAAGAGCCTGCAAGCCAAGACACGTGGTGTCGTCATGGACGATAACGTGAATCTGCAGTCTATCTCCTGCAAAGAACTCAGGGCCGGTATCGAGCAGAGCGGCATGCATCTGACGCTTCTCAACTTTGACTGCTGCCTGATGAACAATATGGAGGTGCTCTCCGAATTTGTAAATCTCACCGACTATGTGCTGGCGTCAGGCCACACCATCGCTGGCGAAGACCATAAGGCGTTCATAGAACTGCTCTACGAAGCAGCGGAGAAAGACAACTTCGTAGAGGCAATGACGAAATTTGCCAAGGCCAATGCTGAGTATAATCATAAGATTTACGAGAACAACAAATTGAGGACTTGGGCACGCAATGTCGATTTTGTGCTGACCGACATGAAGAAATTCCCCGCCGTGCTCACTACACTCAAGGAGTTTACCGACTTCATCATCAAGGATTATAAAGCAGATTACGCCGATGAGTATCAGTTTGCCGCTGCCGGCTGCTATCAATATACGCCTAATCTTCCCCTCTACGACCTGAGAAACTATTGTGAGCAAGTGGATCAATACATTCATCATGTCAAGCTCGACGGCGAATGGGTGTATATCGACAACCTGATTGATGCCATCGAAGCAGCCCAGCTAGCCCACACCTACGCCATCAGCTCAGAAGGCTATGAGGAAGGCTCGTTCAACCTCAGCTATTCTGTCAGCGTTGGCGGTAAGGGATTCATCGGCGCATCAAGGACCAAAGATGCTCCCAACATCATAAAAGGCTATACCAAGGATGGCAAATATGCAGAACTGAACATGGAGACGCTGAAGCTGGAGGCGAAGGGCGTAGCTGCCAATCACCTGACTTGGGCAAACACCTACAACAGACTGGAGTTTGACATTGCAACGGGCTGGAGCACCTGGCTGGAGAAGAACCCAGGCTTCCCCGTAAACAATCCGCCTTACGACAATAGAGACGACATGCTGCCAACCGGTATGCCCCAAAGCGCTGCCGACTGGAATATTGCTATCATGGCAATCTATAATACCAACTATAAAACGTTTAAGAACTTCAAGTTTACAAATTCGTTTAGTATCGAGGGTAAGGAAATGGCAAAATTTGGCCTTATGAATACTCAATTCTATTGGTCACAAGGTGGTCTTCCTGCCCCAGTCAAGGGTCAGTTTATCGTAGAGATAACACCGAGGCTTGGTAAGACCGGACCATGGGAATTAATTTTGGAAAAGATTGAATACAGGCCCTTGATCAGATATAAGGGTAAGGACATACCTGCTAAGTCTTTCACCCTTCCTAATATCAACCTGAGCGGAACATCCATAGAGACCGAAGGTGCCGATGCTGCTGAGAAAGCCTACATCAATATGGTCTTCTTCATCGACAAAGACGGTAACGTGACATATAATTCGTATACAAAGGATAAAAATTTCATCCTGAAGTAAGCAGAATAACGATTAAAGAAGAGGTGGAGCCATTGAAGTTCCACCTCTTCTTTATTTCGATTAAGTCAGCGCTTAATATTTCTTGGTAGAGATAGAGCCCTTATCCCATACGACATCCCACTTGCAGACCTGCTTCTTGGTCTTAAGATTGGTAGTAGTAATGGTGACGGTAAACACAGCTGTGTTCGTAGGAGTCGCTTTGGCAAGTTGCTGCAGGTAGCCAGCATACGCTTGCACAAGCGCTTGTGTACGGCTTTCCGCCATCTGATCAGTTAAGAACGTGTATTCACTGTCTTTATTCTCCTCTTTGAAAGAATTCTTCATTTTTTCAATATCAGCATCAGAAAACTCACCTTTCTGCTGAACGTTAAACGTAGCGATAATCTCATAGGGAGAAGAACTCAGATCGTCTTTGTCATCACTACCGCAGCTCTGGACTGCAAAAGCCATCAGTGCCACCAGCACCGTAGCCATCATCATTTTAAACTTTTTCATTGTCTGTTTAGATTGTTTTAAAACTGTTTTATTAATAAACCGCTGCAAAAATAGCAAATAATGTGGAAACGACCAAGCATTTCGGCAAAAAAGTTTCTGAAAATGTTGGGAGAAACAGGGAAACGGGGAAACGTAGACTCGGTATAGTTTGGGAGAAAGGTGAGATAGGCTACAACTATTATCAATATCATATGTATTATAATATTATAATTTAATTATTAATAATCGTATCATTAATACCTATTTCAACTTTCCCTGTTACAAACTACAACCAACCCGACTCCCGTTTTCCCCGTTTCTACGTTTCTATTTATCTATATTTTTTTGAAATGGGCGCCATATGTAAAGTCTTTTCAATTTAGTATAGATTTTATGGTTTTGCGACCATTAGAGGTAACACTTTTTTCCTAGGCAGGCCGCAAAAATTCCCTCCTTTGGGAACAAAAACGCCCTCGTATAGCGGTTGCGAAGCCACCACAAATCGTAAAGTATTTTCAAAATTAATAGATTTCCGCAGGCTCAAAAGTCGCCGAAGTCGAGGGTCAGTTGGCCGTCGCCTAGGAGATTGTAACTCTTGCGGTGGTAGGGGGTGATGCCGTATTGGCGGATGGCATCGCGGTGTTTCTTTGTGGGATAGCCCTTGTTGGAGAGCCAGTCGTATTGGGGATAATCCTCTGCCAGACGATTCATGTAGTCGTCACGATAGGTCTTGGCGAGGATGCTGGCGGCAGCGATAGCGAGGTATTTGCCGTCGCCCTTGACAATCGTCGTATGGGGAAGAGCCTCCCCCCGTCCCCCTCCAAAAAGAGGGGGAGAATATTTTTTGAAGCGGACGATGCCCACAGCCCAGGCTACGGCATCGCGCTCGATGATCTCACGCAACTCATAGCGGCGCTTCTCCGTGAGCTGCTTGGAGTCGTTGAGGAGCTCGTTCTGATAACCGTCGGGCAGGATGACGGCAGCAGCATAGACACTGCCTGCCAAGCAGCCACGACCAGCCTCGTCGCAGCCTGCCTCCACCTTGCCTTCGTAATAGTGACTCGCCAGCATCTTTACCCTTTTACCTTTTTACTTTTTACCTTTAAAACATTTGTGCAACGCGACGGATGCCAGCCACGAGGGCGTCGATCTCCTCCTTGGTATTGTAGAGGGCAAACGAGGCGCGAACGGTGCCCGAGATGCCCAGACGATCCATCAGCGGCTGAGCACAGTGATGACCTGTGCGCACAGCGATGCCCAGACGGTCGAGCAGGGTTCCCATATCCAAGTGGTGGATATCACCGACGTTGAAACTCACGACCGCATCTTTTTGCGATGCATCCTGCGGGCCGTAGATCTTCATGCCGTCGATGGTCTGGAGCTGCTCCATGCAGTAGCGGGTGAGCTCATGCTCGTGCTGCTGGATGGCCTCGAAGCCGATGGTCTCGATATAGTCGATGGCCTTCGCGAGTCCGTGAGTAGCCACATAGTCGGGCGTGCCGGCCTCAAACTTGAAGGGCAGGCGCTCGAAGGTGGTCTTCTCCCACGTCACCTTGTCGATCATCTCGCCACCGCCCTGATAGGGAGGCAGCCGGTCGAGCCACTCCTCCTTGCCGTAGAGCACGCCGATGCCCGTAGGACCGTACATCTTATGACCGCTGAGGGCGAAGAAGTCGCAATCCATCGCCTGCACATCGACCTTAAAGTGGGGCGCACTCTGGGCTCCGTCCACCAAGACGGGGATGCTGTGAGCGTGGGCGATGCGGATGATCTCCTCGACGGGATTCACCGTTCCCAGCACGTTGCTCACATGGGCCACGCTGATAAGCTTCGTTTTGTCGGAGATAAGCGGCTCCAGCTGGTCGATCAGCAGCTTGCCGTCGTCGCTAATAGGCAGATGTCTCACCACGATGCCTTGCCTCATGGCCTGCAACTGCCAGGAGACGATGTTCGAGTGGTGCTCCATCTCTGTGACGATGACCTCATGGCCAGCTCCCATCTGCGAGGAGCAGAAGGAACTGGCTACAAGGTTGATCGCTTCCGTGGTACCACGGGTAAAGATAATCTCCTCTGTCTTGCTGGCATTGATAAACCGTCGCACCTTCTCGCGGGCAGCCTCATGCAGGTCAGTGGCCTGCTGACTGAGATAGTGGACGCCGCGATGCACATTGGCATTGACGTTCAGATACTCCTCGCGCATCGCATCGAGCACGCAGAGCGGCTTCTGCGTCGTAGCCGCATTGTCGAGATAAACCAACGGCTTACCATATACTTCCCTCGACAGAATGGGGAAATCAGCTCTTATCTGATTGATATCGTACATTTACTTTGTTTCGGGTGTCATAATCACTTCCACATGGTTGCCACTCTTCAGCAGCTCGTTGAGGAAGTCACGTACAGAGTCAACCGTCAGGGCCTCGACGATCTTCTTGTAGTCTGTATATACATCGAGACCATACTCCTTGAAGGTGGTGATGGTGTTGATCCAATAGTTGTTCTGCTTGGCATCGATATCGGCCTGCTTCAGCATGTAGTCCTTCACCTTCTGCAGCTGGTCGGCATCCACCTGCTTGGCCATGTTCTGGATGCCCTCGTGGAGCAGGCGTACAGCCAGTTCAGACTTGTCGGGATTCATGGGGCAGTAAGCCTGCAGCAAGGCCTTCGGCTGATTGGTGCCCGTATTGAAGTGACCAGCGGCACCACAAGAGTAGGCGGCACTCTCGTCCTCACGGATGGTCTTCAGGTAGATCATGGAGAGCACCTGACCAACGGCATCGAGCTTCACGATGTTGTCGAGTGTGTAAGGCATCTCGGCATACCACATTTCACGGGCCGTAGCCTTGGGAGACTCGGTCTTTACCTTGAACTGGTTGACAACCTCGCCCTTGGCAAAGGTGATGACCTCCTTGAACTGCTCGGGCTTAGCCTTCGTAGCAGGCAGTGAAGCGATGTACTGCTCGATGAGCGGGCGAATCGTCTGTTCGTCGAAGTTACCAGCGATGACAAAGGTGAACTGACCAGCATTCTGGAAACGCTCCTTGGCAATCTCAAGGATGCGGTCGTAGTTAATGTCCTTCAGGTCCTTCACGTCGATGTTGTTGAAGCGGGGATTGTGACCATAGGTGGTGGCGGCTACAGAGTCAGAGAAGACAGCATCAGGCGACAGCGACTTGTTCTTCAGTGCCATGTCGAGCTGTGTCATCAGGTTCTGGAACTGCTTGTCATCCTTCTTCACGTTGGTGAAGTAGAGGTAAGACATCTGGAACATCGTCTCAATGTCCTTCGGTGTAGAGTGAGCCGTCAGATACTGGCGGGTATTTGCCAGCGAGAGGTCAGCGTTCACATTCTTACCAGCGAGGGCTTTCTGCAGCTCAGTGCTGGAGAAATTGCCAAGTCCGCTCATGCCGATAGCTGTATCAAACACCTTCAGGTTGGTGTAGTCAGCCTCACCATAGAGTGACTTACCACCCTTTGCGAAGGCCTGCATCTGCACCTCGTCGTCCTTGAAGTCGGTCTTCTTCAGGATCACGGTAGCACCGTTAGAGAGTGTCAGTTCCTTATAGCCGAGGGTCTTGTTATCAGTCTCCTTGGTGATCTTACCCTTCTTGATGGTAGCCACGTCGAGCAGCGGCTCGTCCTTCACATTGTCCACGTAAGCCTCCAGTTTCTCAGCACGGGCGGCAGCGATGGCAGCGGCCATATCCTGCTCTGTAGGATGAACCTTACCCTCTTTGTCCTGAGCCATGATCATCACAACGAGGTTGCTGTCGGTAGGAGTGATCAGCTGGGGCAGCATCTGGTTGATGGCCTGTACGGGGATATTCGGAGCAATCTGCTGCATCGTCTGATAGAGCACATCCAATGGGGGGATAGGCTCATTGTTCAGATAGTGGTCGCGATAGGCATTACCGAACTCATCGTTCTTACGCTTGTCGCGGTTGGTATATTGCTTCTCCAGACTGCTCAGATAGTCGGCCTTGGCACGCTCATACTCCGTAGCGGTGAAGCCGAACTCACGGGCACGCTTAGCCTCACGATAGAGCACCTGCAGCGTCTCCATCTCCTTACCCTCCTTGGGAATACCAATCAGCTCGAAGCAGTCCTTGGTCCTTGAGAGCAGGTAGTTGGAATCATCGGCAAATCCCTGGAAGAAGGGGCATGCAGCATCCTGTGTCATCTCCGACAGGCGCTGGTTGATCATCTGCGAGATCACGCTGACAGCATAGTCCTGGACGAGATATGCCATGCTGGCCTTCTCTTCGGGCTTGGTAGCTTCGTGCTTCATCATCACCCAGACGTTAGCCATCTGCATCTCCTTGTCCTTCTCATAGACATAGATAGCCTCCTTATTGTCGGGCACAGCCTCTGCAACCACCTTGGGCGCATTGGGATCGACCTTGATGCCTGCGAAGAGTTCCTTGATCTTGTCCTCCATATGGTTCACATCGACATCACCCACTACGATGATAGCCTGATTATCCGGACGATACCATTTCTGATAGTAGGCACGCAGTGTCTGGGGCTTGAAGCTGTCGATGACAGACATCAGACCGATGGGCAGACGCTCGCCATACTTAGAACCAGGATAGGTCTTAGGCAGGGCGCGCTGCAGCATGCGCTGAGAGGGACCCTCACCCAGACGCCACTCGTTGTGAACGACATCGCGCTCCTTATCGATCTCCTCGGGCTCGAGTGCCAAGCCGTTTGACCAGTCCTTCAGGATGAGCAGACAAGAGTCGAGGGCGGTAGCCCGCTTGGTGGGAACGTTGCAGACACGATAGACTGTCTGGTCAATAGAGGTATAGGCATTCAGGTCGCTGCCGAACTCCACACCCAGCGAACGGCAGAACTCGATAATGCCATTGCCCTTGAAGTGCTCTGAGCCGTTGAAGGCCATGTGCTCAAGGAAGTGAGCCAGACCGCGCTGCGACTCCTCCTCATTGATGGAGCCCACACGCTGAGCGATGTAGAAGTTGGCCACATGCTCAGGATAGTCATTGTGACGGATGTAATAGGTAAGTCCATTGTCGAGTTTACCGATACGTACGGCAGGATCGACGGGGATTGGCGGCAGCTGCATCTCCTGTGCCACCAAGGCTGTTGCACTGAACATTGTCAGCACAGCTGCGAGAAACATTCTAACTTTCATACTTCTTATAATTGATAATTAGTTAAAGGGGTAATTACTTACAGAGTCGGCAACCATCACACTTGTTGAGTTCGCCGCGGAAGCGTTTCTCTACCAGATAGTGGAGACGATCGCGAAGAGGTTCGAGCTGCATCTTGTCGATGACCTCGTTGATAAAGGCATTCTGCAGGAGCAGCTTAGCCTCAGCGAGTGAGATACCACGCTGGCGCATATAGAAGAGGGCCGCATCGTTGAGCTGACCTACCGTCGAGCCATGGGCACACTTCACGTCGTCGGCATAGATCTCCAGCATCGGCTGGGTGTACATACGTGCCTCCTTCGTGGCCGTCAGGTTCTGGTTGGTCATCTGCGAGACGGTCTTCTGGGCGCCGTGCTCCACGAGCACACGCCCTGCGAAAGCACCTATAGCCTTATCGTCGAGCACATACTTATAGAGTTCGTTCGACGTGCAGTGAGGCACGCGATGGGTAATCAGCGTATTGTTATCGACATGCTGCTGTTTGTCGGCAATCACGCAACCGTAGCAATGACACTCAGCTCCCTCGCCCGAGAAGGTCAGGTCGAGCTTATTGCGGGTGACGCCGTTATGCAGCGTGATGACATTATGATTGACACGACTGTTAGCTTGCTGGTCGATATACACATTGCTCACGCGTACATTCTTATAATGGGTCTCCTCCAGACAATAGAGGTCGAGCGAGGCATTATCACCCACGTAGGCCTCGATGACCTGTGTGGCGAGGAAGTTGCGGTCGTCAGCCGCATGGTCGCAGAAGAGCATCTTGATCTCAGCCCCCTCCTCGAGAATGATGAGCACACGTCGGTTCACCATCAGATCGGGTACGACGCGCTGGGCATTCTGAGGTGTCGCCTTCAGGATGTTGATGACCTGGATGGCGCGATCGACCTTGACGTTACGAGGCACATAGACGAGCATACCGTCCTGAGCCAGCATCGTGTTGAGCGCCGTCACAGCATCGTCGCTGGTCTTGGCCAACTTGGCATAATACTTGGCGGCCAGCTCTGGATACGCTCTCACCGAACCAACAATCACCCCCTCTGGAAGATGACCTTTGGGTTGCATCTTCGTATAGAACGCATCGTTGATGACGAAGTAGAGTGACGTCGAGAGATTGGGCACATCGCAGCGGAAGGCCTGATAGGGATCGACAGGAATCTCGAGGCGGCTAAGGTTCACGCCATAGTCGGGCGCGAACAACTGCTCCATATCGGTATATTTGTATCGCTCCACCTTTCTCGACGGGAAGCCCAGCTGACGGAAGTCGGCAAAGGCCTGGTCACGCACAGCGTTCATCGCCTCTGGCGCATGATCGAAAATCACCTGTCGCGCCTGCTCGTAGAGTTCTATATATTGCTGTTCACTTGCCATTATTCTTCTCCGATTTCTTCCTTAATCCAGTCATAACCATGCTCCTGAATTTCCTTGGCGAGTTCAGGACCACCCGTCTTGACGATACGGCCTTTATAGAGCACATGGACAAACTGAGGCTTGATCATCTCCAGCAGACGGTCGTAGTGGGTGATGACGATACAGGATGTCTCAGGCGTCTGGAGTTTGTTCACGCCCTCAGCCACGATACGCATCGCATCGACATCAAGGCCAGAGTCGGTCTCGTCGAGGATGCTCAGCTTCGGCTCGAGCATTGCCATCTGGAAGATCTCATTACGCTTCTTCTCACCACCGCTGAAACCCTCGTTCACGGAACGGTTAGCCAACTTGGAGTCGAGTTCCACGATCTTGCGCTTCTCGCGCTGCAACTTCAGAAACTCAGCAGCATTCATCGGCTCCAGGCCCTGATACTTGCGTTTCTCATTAATGGCAGCCTTCATGAAGTTGGTCATCGACACGCCAGGAATCTCCACAGGATACTGGAACGAGAGAAACAAGCCCTCGTGGGCTCTGTCCTCTGGCTTCATCTCCAACAGGTTCTTGCCATTAAAGAATGCCTCACCCTCAGTGACCTCGTAGAGTGGGTTACCCACTAGCACGGCACTGAGCGTACTCTTACCTGAGCCGTTGGGCCCCATGATGGCGTGCGTCTCACCGTCGTTGATCACGAGATCGATGCCTTTCAGTATCTCTTTCTCGCCTATGCGAGCATGTAAGTTCTTTACTTCTAACATATTCGTATTATTTGCCTTTATATTGAATAGCCAGCATCGTCATGTCGTCGCTGGGTTCAGCGTCGCCCACAAAACGGTGCACGGCATCAGTCATTTCATTCACAATCTGTTCGGACGTCAGCGACTCCGACAACATTTCTCCAGCCTTAGCGAGCATCCTGTTGTCGCCAAACTGCTCCTGAACTGCATTCTCAGCTTCGTTCAGTCCATCGGTATAGATGAAGAGCGTGGTGCCTGGTGCCAATTGGGTCTCCTGCAACGTAAAGTCCCAGTGGGTCTCGATACCCACAGGCAGGTTCGGGTCGCAAGTCATGAACTGTACGTTGTCGGACATCAGAATCGGTTCGTTATGTCCGGCATTACAATATGTCAGACAGCCATTCTCAAGATTGACCACGCCTACGAAGAGCGTGACAAACATATTGGTCTCGTTACCATCGGCGAGCGCCTCGTTCAGAGACGTCACGATACGATGGGGCTCAGCCACATGAGCAGAGATATTACGGAACAGCGATCGCGCCACAGCCATCACCAGCGAGGCTGGCACGCCCTTTCCTGAGACATCGCCCACACAGAAGAAGAGCTGATCGTCGTTGAGATAGAAATCGAAGAGGTCGCCACCTACCGCCTTAGCAGGAGTCAGCTGGCCAAAGATATCGATATCGGAGCGCTCAGGGAATGGCGGGAAGACCTTAGGCAACATCGACATCTGGATATTGCGGGCCACATGTATTTCACTCTCGATAGCAGCCTTCTGAGCTGTTGTGTTGGTAAGTTGCTTGACATATTGCGACAGAGACTGCTGCATCGTGTCGAACGAGTCGCGCAGCAACTTGATCTCGTCATCATGTTTGATAACAGGCAACTGTGTGTGGAAGTTTCCCTTAGCCACCTCATCGGCAGAGACAGACAACTGCTGAAGCGGTCGGGTGGCCCTGCGGATGGAGACATAGCAGATATGGAAGACAACCATCAGTCCAATAGCCAACAGCAACAACGTGATACATCCTACCACAATGCCCATAAAGAAGATGGTAAAGGCAGGCACAACGATTGCCATCGACCAGCCAGTCTGCTCTAAGGGCGCATAGAACACATACGAGATGATATCATCGACATCAATGATTTTGTGTCCGCTCTTGCCTTTCTGCATCGAGATGACCAGCAGGTCGTCATCCTCCGTATTAGTATGCTTTGCCTCCTCCTTATAGTTCTCATGCAGGATACGGTGCTCATCAGGATGGACGATATAGTCGCCTTTACGACCTATGATAAAGCTATATGGCGTAAAAGACCTGTCGGTAGAATCCAACACGAGGAAATGCTGGCGCTCAGACTTGTCGATCTCATGTAACTGTTCCTTTAGCCAGTCGAGCGACACATCGGCACCAAAGACAGCAACAGTACGTCCCTGCGCATCATGAACAGGCTTGGAGTATGTACACAGCATCGTCTTTGCACCATCTGCGTCGTAATAGGGATTCGACCAATAGCCATCCTCTTCGTTAAGAGCCTTGAGATACCATTCTGATTTCAGATAGTCGTGTGAGGCAGAACCAATCTGAAGCGCCTCCACCTTACCATCCTCTCGACGAACGACATAAGGTTCAAACCAATGTCCTTGCTGGGGATAGTAATCGGGCACGAAAGCCAGACCGCAACCGACAACGTGCGGATTGAGCTCCAACTCACCCTTCATCGCAGTGACCACACGCTCAGGCGAATCGAGGTTGCGCTCGATCTCGCTCACGTTATTGATGGCTGCCACTTCTACAGCAGTCAGGATTTTCCCTACCTTCTGGTTGGTGACATCGAGCACATCATGATAATGCGACTGCGACATCATCACCATCGAAGCTGTGGCCCAGATAAAAATCAGTCCGCTGATGAACGACATCGTCACCAACATCACCAGAACGACCTGTCTGGTCAGTCTGACGGAGAATGATTTTGATCTGAAACTTATGCCCATATAACGTAAGAATAATGTCAGCCTACCGTTCCTTCGAGTGATACCGATAGCAGCTTCTGAGCCTCGACAGCAAACTCCATCGGGAGTTTCTGCAACACCTCCTTCGCGTAGCCGTTGACGATGAGCCCTACGGCCTGCTCTGTGGGAATGCCGCGCTGGTTGCAATAGAAGAGTTGGTCTTCAGAGATCTTGCTCGTCGTGGCCTCATGCTCGAAGATGGCACTGTCGTTGTGCACATCCATATAAGGGAAGGTATGAGCACCACAGTCGGAGCCCAGCAGCAACGAGTCGCAACTGGAGTAATTTCGGGCATTGTCGGCATTAGAGGTGGCACGCACCAGTCCACGATAGGAATTCTGGCTATGCCCTGCCGAGATACCTTTCGAGATAATCGTCGACTTGGTATTCTTGCCGATGTGGATCATCTTCGTACCCGTATCAGCCTCCTGGTAGTTGTTCGTAACAGCGACACTATAGAACTCCGCCTGCGAGTTGTCGCCACGCAAGATGCATGAGGGATACTTCCAGGTAATGGCACTTCCCGTCTCTACCTGTGTCCAGGAGAGCTTGGAATCCACACCACGAAGATCACCGCGCTTCGTCACAAGGTTGAGCACACCACCCTTGCCGTTCTCGTCGCCAGGATACCAGTTCTGTACGGTGGAGTATTTCACCTCCGCCCGATCCTTGACGATAATCTCTACGATGGCTGCGTGCAACTGGTTCTCATCACGCATCGGAGCCGTACAGCCTTCCAGATAGGAGACATAGGCATCATCGTCGGCGATGATCAGCGTACGCTCAAACTGTCCCGTGTTACGGGCGTTGATGCGGAAATAGCTGCTCAGTTCCATCGGACAGCGCACGCCCTTCGGGATATACACAAATGAACCGTCGCTGAAGACTGCGGAGTTCAAGGCTGCAAAGAAATTATCACGATAAGGAACGACTGAACCCAGATATTCCCTCACCAAGTCGGGATGCTCCTTGATAGCATCGCCGATAGAACAGAAGATGACTCCCTTCTCGCGCAGTTTCTCCTTAAAGGTAGTCTTCACAGAGACAGAGTCCATGATGGCATCCACAGCCGTATTGCCGCTCAGGGCCAACCGTTCCTCAAGGGGGATACCCAGCTTATCGAAGGTCTTCTCAAGTTCAGGGTCAATCTTGCCGTCGCCAGCAGGTTTCTTGGCCATCGGGTCAGCATAGTAGCTGATGGCCTGATAGTCGATAGGCGGCACATGGACGTGCCCCCACTTCGGCTCTGTCTGTTCCTTCCAGTAGCGGAAGGCCTTCAGACGGAAGTCGAGCATCCACTCGGGCTCTCCCTTCTTAGCGGAGATGAGCCGAACGATATCCTCGTTCAGCCCTTTCTCGATGATTTCAGTATGGACATCCGTCGTGAAGCCGAACTCATATTTCTGTTCGGCTACCTGACGGACAAACTCATTGCTTGCATTCTGAGCGGAAGCAAATTCTTCACTTTTCACTCTTCACTTTTCACTTTATAGTTTCTGTTCTACCTCGATCTCTGTGAAGGTCTCGATGATGTCACCTACCTGGATATCGTTGAAGTTGACGAGTGAGATACCGCACTCCAGACCTGTTGCCACTTCCTTGGCATCGTCCTTATAGCGCTTCAGGGCATCGATAGGTGCTGTGTGAATCACGATACCGTCGCGGATGACACGGGCCTTGTCCTTATTGTGTACCTTACCCTCGGTAACCAGACCACCGGCCACTGTGCCGACCTTGGAGATCTTGAATACCTGCTTCACTTCAATCTCACCAGAGACAACCTCCTTCTTCACCTTGTCGAGCATACCCTGCATCGTAGACTTCACCTCGTCGATGGCATCATAGATGATTGAGTAGGTATTGATCTCGACTCCCTCACGCTCTGCAGCACGACGGGCGTCGGCAGAAGGACGTACCTGGAAACCGACGATGATGGCATCCGAAGCCGAAGCCAGCATGACATCGTTCTCTGAAATCTGTCCTACAGCCTTCGAGATGACGTTCACCTGCACCTTCTCGGTAGAGAGCTTGATGAACGAGTCGCTGAGGGCCTCGATAGAACCGTCGGTATCACCCTTCACGATGATATTCAACTCATGGAACTCACCAAGAGCAATACGATGAGAGATATCGTCCAGACCAAGCGTCTTCGTCGTGCGCAGACTCTGCTCACGCTGCAGCTGTGTACGTTTGTTGGTGATCTCACGAGCCTCCTGCTCTGTCTCCATGATGTGGAACGAGTCACCAGCCGTCGGCGCACCATTCAGTCCGAGGATGATAGCGGGCTCAGCAGGACCGGCCTGCTCGATGCGCTGATTACGCTCATTGAACATAGCCTTGATACGACCGTAGCTCGTACCAGCCACCACGATGTCACCTACCTTCAGCGTACCGTTGGATACCAAGACGGTAGAGACATAGCCACGACCCTTGTCGAGTGAGCTCTCGATGATTGAACCAGTAGCCTTGCGGTTAGGATTAGCCTTCAGGTCGAGCATCTCAGCCTCCAGCAACACCTTTTCCAGCAGTTCATCGACACCAACACCCTTCTTGGCACTGATCTCCTGACACTGGTACTTACCGCCCCACTCCTCTACGAGCAGGTTCATGTTGGCCAGGTCCTCGCGAATCTTATCGGGATTGGCACCCGGCTTATCTATCTTGTTGATGGCAAACACCATCGGCACATTGGCAGCCTGCGCATGGGCGATGGCCTCCTTGGTGGTAGGCATCACCGAGTCGTCGGCAGCGATGATGATGATGGCGATATCCGTCACCTGAGCACCACGGGCACGCATAGCGGTAAAGGCCTCATGACCCGGGGTGTCGAGGAACGTAATCTTACGACCATCCTTCAGTTTCACGTTATAGGCACCGATATGCTGCGTGATACCACCAGCCTCACCGGCAATCACGTTCGTGTTACGGATGAAGTCGAGCAGTGAGGTCTTACCATGATCGACATGACCCATCACCGTTACGATAGGCGCACGGTTCAGCAGATCGTTTTCGTCATCCTCCTCCTCTGTGATGGCATTCTGCACCTCAGCACTGACATATTCTGTCGTGAAACCGAACTCCTCGGCAACGATATTGATCGTCTCAGCATCCAGACGCTGGTTGATACTCACCATGATACCGATGCTCATACAAGTACCTATCACCTGATTGACTCCGACGTTCATCATCGTAGCAAGCTCAGATACCGTCACGAACTCCGTCAGCTTCAGCACCTTGCTTTCTGCTGCCTGTGACTCCATCTCCTCCTGCATACGCTCAGCGACGGCATCACGCTTCTCACGACGATACTTGGCACCTTTCTTGTTCTGATTCTTAGAAGTCAGACGGGCCAGCGTCTCCTTCACCTGGCGTGCTACAGCCTCATCGTCCACTTCAAGTGGCTTCTGGATGGGACGGTTCTTCTTTTTGTTCTTACCGCCACCCTGCTGCTGGTTGCCGCTATCCTGGAAGTTCTGGTTTCCGCCTTTACCCTTGTTCTTCTTATTCTTGTTGGAATTATCCTGACTGGAAGCGGCCTCGATATCCACGCGCTCCTTACCACCACGGATACGCTCGCGCTTCTTCTTCTCACCATTGCCTGGATGCATCTGAGCCTGTTTCTCCTCGCGCTCCTTCTTCCGCTCCTCCTTAGACTTCTTCTTCGGACGAGTACTCTGATTGATGGAGTCGAGATCGATTTTACCCAGCACATTCACCTTGGGGGCCATCTTAGCCTCGCTCTTAAGCGTATAAATGGATGGTTCGGCATCAGCCTGGGCCGGTTCCTCGGGCTGAGCAGCCTCAACGACGGGCTTTGGCATTGGCTCCGGTTTCACCTCAGCCTTGGGTTCTACCTTTGGAGCAGGTTCCGGCTTGGGCTCTGGTTTCACCTCAGCCTTTGGAGCAGGCTCTGGCTTCACCTCAGCTTTGGGTTCTGCCTTAGGAGCTGGTTCGGGTTTGGGCTCCGGCTTTGGCTCGGGCTTTACTTCAGCCTTAGGTTCTGGCTTCACCGGTTTGGGCGCCTCCTTCTCCTTGGCTGCCGGCTTACCAAACTGACTCAGGTCAATCTTACCAAGCGGCGTAAATGTCTGACGCGACTCCTCCTTGACCTCAGCAGCCTCCGGCTTTACTTCCTTCTTTGGCTTTTCCTTTTCCTTCTTCTTCGGGAAAATCATCCCAGCCTGAGTCTTCACGTCCTTGTCACCCTTGAACTCCTTGACCAGTGCTTGATACTGCTCGTCGGAGATCTTCGTATTGACATTGGCGTCGTCCTTGATTTCACCCAGGCTCTTCTTAGTCTTCAGATAGTCGATAGCTGTCTGAAGGCCAATGTTCAGTTCTGTTAATACTTTATTTAATCTGACTCCCATTTACTTTCCTCTTTTTAATTCTTACTCGAACTCTGCACGTAATACACCCAGCAGATGGTCAACAGTCTCCTCCTCCAGGTCAGCCTTCTCAATCAGCATCTCACGAGGAGCATTCAGCACTGCCTTAGCAGTATCCAGACCGATGGCCTTGATAGCATCGATAACCCACTGGTCGATCTCGTCAGAGAACTCATCCAGATAGATATCCTCATCAGCCTCACTTTCGTTGACTACACGGAACACGTCGATGGTGTATTCCGTCAGCATAGAAGCCAGTTTGATATTCATACCGCCACGACCGATGGCCAGCGATACTTCTTCTGGCTGCAGATAGACCTCAGCCTTGTGGTTCTCCTGATCGAGGGTGATGCTGGAGATCTTAGCCGGACTCAGGGCACGCTGGATAAACAGCTGCGTGTTAGAAGAGTAGTTGATCACGTCGATATTCTCATTGCAGAGCTCACGGACGATACCATGCACACGGCTCCCCTTCACACCGACACAAGCGCCTACTGGATCGATACGCTCATCATAGCTCTCCACAGCCACCTTCGCACGATCACCCGGCATACGGGCCACTCGCTTGATGGTGATCAGACCATCGTTGATCTCAGGCACCTCAGCCTCCAACAGACGCTCCAGGAAAATAGGACTCGTACGGGAAAGGATGATGCGAGGATTATTGTTCTCATTCTGTACCTCCTTCACGATGGCACGTACGGTCTCACCCTTATGGTAGTTGTCTGAGGGGATCTGCTCACCCTTTGGCAGGTGCAGCTCGTTACCCTCATCGTCCATCAGAAGCACCTCGCGCTTCCAGATCTGATAAACCTCTCCGCTGACGATAGTGTTCACCTTGTCCTTATACTTCTGATACAGAGAGTCGTGCTCCAGTTCAAGAATTTTCGATGCCAGCGTCTGACGGAGGTTCAGAATAGCGCGGCGCCCGAACTTTGCGAACTCCACCTCCTCTGATACTTCCTCGCCGACCTCGTAGTCGGGCTCAATCTTCTGAGCCTCGCTCAGTGCAATCTCCTTATTCTCATCCTGCACCTCACCGTCGGCTACTACCACACGATTGCGGTGAATCTCAAAGTCACCCTTGTCGGGGTTTACAATCACGTCGAAATTCTCATCAGAGCCAAACATCTTGGCGATCACGTTACGGAAACTCTCCTCAAGTACACTAACGAGCGTGGTGCGGTCGATGTTCTTGGTCTCTTTGAATTCCTGAAAGGTCTCAATCATTGAGGGGCCTTTTTCTTCTTTCTTAGTTGCCATTTTAATTTTTATTTTATTTTTGTTCTTAATCACTTGAATGCCAGAAGGTACTTCGCGTATTTCACGCCGTCCATCTGGTAGGTCTTGTCAACCTCTACCAATACGGGGCGCTTCTTGCCCTCCTGCTTCTGCTTCTCCTGAACGGTAAGGGTAAAGCTATTACCTTCAACCGCTTTCAGCGTGCCCTGCAACTTCTTCCCCTCAAGGTCGAGCACCTCGATGGTGTCACCGATGTGGTTCACATACTGCTGGGCTACCTTAAAGGGCTGACCCAGGCCGGCACTGCCCACTTCCAGTTCATACTCCCCAAGCTCGTCACCCAGACGCTCTTGCAGGAACCGACTCAGCTCAGCGCAGTCTTCAATCCATACGCCGTCAGCATGGTCAATCTCAATCACAATTCTGTCATCAGCAGCAAAGCTGATGTCCACCAGGAAATAGTCGTTGCCCTGCAACCACTCTTCCGTCAAAGTTTGAATAGTTTCCTTATTTATCATCTAATACGTATTAATATCGAAAATGAGAGACTCTTTCGAGCCTCTCATTCCGCTGAACGGGTGCAAAGTTAAGCATTTTCCCGTTAATTTCCAAATATTTAGCTATTTTTTTATGCAATTGCACTAAATATTTCCATTTTCTTCTCTTTTAGGGTGATATCACCCGTCGATTTCCCGCGTAATTTTATCGGCTGGAAAGAAGTGTCTTTGGGCTTCTGCGGAGCCAGCAACTTCTTGTATTCTTCAGGATTCTTCAGCAGACGGATGGCCTCCTTCAACTGCTTGTCGTAGTTCAGACTGGCCTCAATAGCACCCGCCTGATAATAATAGGCAGAAATAATCTCCGACTCCAGAATACGACGGATAGTCTCCTCGTTGCGATCCAGTCCGAAGGCTACATCGTGGTTCAATTTCTTCTCCAGTTCGTCGAAGGCAGGCTTCGCATCGTCATAATAGCCCTCGAACTTCGCCGTCTTCACCAGCTCGGCAAACTGTTTCTTGCTGACGGGGTCGTAGGTGAAACCACTCTTAATCACACGCTCCTTAAAGGCCTGCCAGTCAGCGTCTGAGATATGAAACTCGGCTGCAGGCGCAATCGTCGGATGCTGAGCGATATACTCCACCACATAGTCGAACATCACCTCCGTAGAGTCCTGTCCGCTGGCTGAGAGATAGAAGGCGATATTAGGTATAGTGTCACCCTTCACCTCCACATCCGGCTTGATACCTCCGCCGTCGCGCACTTCCCTGCCATTGCGTGTGAAAAACACCTTCGTCAGCGAGTCAGGGATATGCTCGCGATAACCCCCACTACCCTTCTTGTAGTTGATAGCCTGAATGCAGCGGCCGCTGGGGATGTAGTATTTCGAGGTTGTCACCTTCATATTCGTGTTGTATGGCAGGTCAATAGGAATCTGCACCAGACCCTTTCCGTACGTACGTGTACCTAATATAATCCCGCGGTCGAGGTCTTGGATGGCACCACTGGTAATCTCACTGGCAGAAGCCGTCTCTCCGTTCACCAGCACCACAATCGGCATCACTGTGTCGAGCGGTTCTACACGTGTCTTATACTCCTTCGAGGCATGCTTGAACTTTCCACGATTCTCCACCACCGTGATACCTTTCGGCAGCCACAAGTTCAGGATATCCACAGCCTCTTGCTCAGAACCGCCGCCATTGCCGCGCAAGTCGAGCACAAGCGACTTAGCACCCTGTTTCTTCAAATCAATAAGAGCACGACGCATATCCTTGGCACAGCCCTCCGTAAAAGAGTTGAAATTGATATAGCCCACATCGCCCTCCTTGATGCCATAGTAAGGCAACTCCGGCAGTTTGATATTACGACGCGTAATCTTGAAACTCATCAGTTTGCCCGTCGAAGGTCTCATCACCTTCAGCAGAAAACTCGTACCAGGTTCGCCACGCAGGTGCTCACTGACGTAGCTCACCGTCTTGTCGGTCATCATCGAGTCGTCGATACTCAGGATGACATCACCTTTCTTCAGTCCCACCTCAGCAGCAGGCATATTGGCATAAGGCTCATCTATCACGATGCGCTTAAGTTTCTGGTGCTGACGTATCAGCGCGCCGATGCCCGCATACTTGCCCGTCAGCATCATCCGCAGGTTCTTGGTCTCGTCCTGCGCATAGTACTCCGTATAGGGATCCAGGCTGCGGAGCATCGCATTGATACCCGTCCCGATGGTCTCCTTGGGACTCAGCGTATCCACATACAGCAATTCAAGGTTCTTATAAACCTGATTGAAGATGTCAAGATGCTTGCCCACCTCAAAGTTATGATCCTTGTTCTTCTGAGCCTGTGCTGCAAGCGACATTGTCAATACCGATAAAAACAATATAATGCACTTCTTCATATTCTGCAATGTTTGAAAGTTGGTGCAAAATTACACCTTTCTAACAAGAAAACACCCATTTTCATAGCTTTTTTTGCAAAAAATATAAGTTTTCGATAATTTTTTCGTCGAAAAGTTTGGTAGTTTCAAAAATTCGCCGTACTTTTGCACCCGCTTAACAGCAAAACCTGCTTCAGTAGCTCAGTTGGTTAGAGCACCTGACTGTTAATCAGGGGGTCGTTTTCTGTTTTGTTGTAGCCAATTCGTGTTTCTCCTTTGCAGAATTAACAATCCAAGATCCTGCAAAGAATAATAATTGCGAACCGTTGTCAAGTTCTAACGTTGACAAGTTGAAAATCATTAGGGTATTTCAACTGTCAACAACCTTTTTTGATGATTTATTGCAAAATAATTCTTGCTACGCAGAAAGGCTGCATAGGGCTATTGTACCTTTGCACCCGAAATCCAACGGAAGTATGGGTGAGCGGTCGATACCAGCACATTGCTAACGTGCCGAGCCGCAAGGCTCCGAAGGTTCGAATCCTTCTGCTTCCGCACATTGGCAGAGTTGGTCTATTGCACTAGTCTTGAAAACTAGAGGGCGGTCAAACGTCCCAAGGGTTCGAATCCCTTAGCCTCCTCTGATGGAACTTTGGCAGACTTAGTGTATGCGCAGGACTGAAAATCCTGAGAACGTGGTTCGACTCCACGAGGTTCCACAAGAATATAATGAGGTGTTCTCCAGCGGCAACGAGAGCAGACT
>OMZO01000079.1 GCA_900315525.1 uncultured Prevotella sp.
TATCCCGACACGATGGTGCACCGTCTGCTGACGAAATACCAGGAGGGTGGTCGCTCGGCTAATAAAGAAAAGTACGAGGAGTATTGCGAACACTGCAGCGATATGGAGCAGATCTCGCAGAACGCAGAGCGCGACTCTATCAAATATAAGATGGTGGAGTTTATGGCTGACAAGATAGGCAACACCTATGATGCCCATATCAGTGGTCTTACCTCCTACGGCATCTATGCTCAGATTGACGAGAACCACTGCGAGGGTATGATCCCCATCCGTGACCTTGGCAACGACTACTACGACTTCGACGAGAAGAACTTCGTCATCGTAGGCCGCCGTCATCACACGAAATACCAACTTGGTGATCCTATCCGCATTCAGGTGGCGCGGGCCAATATCGAGCGCAAACAACTCGACTTCACACTGGCTGATGATTGACGGAAATGTTAAAAATCATACCTTCAGAATAAAAATCCCGATAATCCTTTGGTGGCTATCGGGATTTTTATTTATCTTTGCAGCCGCAAATTAATAAATCTATCACAAACAAAGTTTAATGCAACAAAGAAGAAAAACCAACAAACGTTTTGTCAGTCGTTGTGCGACACAACTGAAGATATAGCCTCAGGCTATGTCGTTGTGCTGTCATTCCGACTTCGCGAATGCGTATTGATGGGTGATCTTTGACTTATTGTTACAACTATGTCTTGTGATAGAGACTTCCAAGAAGTTTCTATGAAGCTCACTGGGCAGTGGCCTCGGCCTTGCCCAAATACCTCTTGCGCCCCTTTGCTAAGGGGGTATGTGACCGATTTATTACTATGTTTCAAATCCCTTTTATGAAAGACAAGAAATTAGAGAAGCTCAATAATGAGCTGGCAGATGATGAATTTGAGAGATTGCTCCAGGAGTATCTTGACGAGTCGCTTGACTCAGATGATACCCTGGATGAGACCGAAAACCTTGATGACGACACAGATGAAAAGAAACTAGACAGGGCTGTGATGAAATTGAAGGGAATTACAATTTCCTGTTCTGCACCCGTAACGAGGACTTTACCGAAGAGGTGATCAAAAATTTCAGTGTTCAGATGGACATTAGTAAATCTCTGGAGTACATCGACTGTTCGACGTTGTACGATGCGACCTGCAACAATCCTTACGAGCATCTTTACGACCAACTCTCCTCACTCCCAGACAAGATAACTTGTCTGACGCATCTGGGTGCCCTCCTTTCTTCTGGTGGCAAGACCATCGTGAAACGCATCTTGGATACGGTGAGAACGTCGGATTCTCAAGGCCTGCTCTGGCTCTGCGGAACCCAGCAAGAGATAACAACGCTGTTGGAGCAGTTCCCGTCGATGAAGGATTTCTTCACCAGTGAAAGTTGGATCATGCAGGAGCCCTATACCGCTTTCGAGCTGATACAGGCCTTCTTCTGTCAATTGGAGAAGGAACATCTGATACCCTCAAAAGAGGTGATGGACCAGATTTCAAAGACCATCATCAAAGGAGGAAGGCAGGATACTCTCCCAGACTGGTCGCTCAACGACATCCGCCGGATGATAGCAGATGATATCCGTCCTCGCTATGTGCGGCGGGCGATAGAGATGATGGGGGAGGAGATTCCGTTCCTTGAACTGGAGGATATCGATACCAGTCTGCTTGTTCCCTCTTCCGATACGTTTGAAAGGTGTCTTAACGACTTGAAGGAGATGGTAGGACTCGACGAGGTGAAGCAAGGCATCATCACGATGGCCAACAATACCCGTTTCTATACGAAGCGTCGTCGGCAAGGGCTGCATAATTCCTGTAATGTGGCTTACCACTGTATTTTCACAGGCAATCCTGGCACAGGCAAGACTACCGTTGCACGGCAGCTGGGCCGCCTTTATCACTCGCTGGGTCTGCTCTCTCGTGGTGAGGTCATCGCCGTTGACCGTACGCGTCTTGTGGGCCGTTATATCGGTGAGACGGAAGAGAATATGAAGGCTGTGCTCGAAGAAGCCCGTGGCAACGTGCTCTTCATCGATGAGGCCTACAACCTCTACGACGGCTCTGGCGATCGCAAGGACTTCGGTGCTCGTGTTCTCGACTCGTTGCTCACTGTGCTCTCACAGCCCAATCCCGACATGCTTATCGTCTTTGCTGGCTATGAGAAGGAGATGGATGCCATGCTCAATACCAACCCAGGACTGACAGGGCGCTTTCCCTACAAGTACCGTTTCGCTGACTATAATGCCGACCAACTGATGGAGATTGCTTTCCGCCTGCTGCGCCGCGATGACTATATCCTGAGTGATGAGGCGACCTCACTGCTCCGCAATTCAGTCATCCAGACCTTGAGTCAGCGTACGCCGAATTTCGGCAATGCCCGTTGGATGGAACAATACATCCGCAATGGCATCATCCCCGCGATGGCCGATCGCCTCGCTACTTCAGGTTCCGATGACTATCAGCACATCGAAGCCTCTGATGTTCAAAAGGCATATGAGAAATTCAATCCAATGGCCACAGAACTGAAGCCCCGCCGCAAGGTGGGCTTCGGCCTCTGAGGCAGCCCAATCAGATATGATTTGTCGAAATTCCTGATTTTGTTGTTCGTTTTTACGGAAAATGTGCTATCTTTGCAGCGTCATAAACGGTAACCATGATTAGATATACCAAGAAAGAGGAGATATGGAATGCCTCGTCGCACGGTGGGGGAATCCTGTTGGGGGTGGTGTTCGGCATCATCTTCCTGATATGGTGCTTCAAGAGCGACAACAACTGGGCGAGGGTGGGGGTAATCCTCTATCTCTTCGGAATGCTGGGTTCCTATGTTGCCTCGACGCTCTATCACTCCATCAAGCACCACTCGAAATGGAAGGAACGCCTGCGCAAGTGGGACCATGCAGCTATCTACTGGCACATTGCCGGCTCGTATTCGCCACTGACATTGGTGGCTCTGCGCGAACAGGGTTACTGGGGCTGGAGTCTTTTTATCTTCGTGTGGACCTGTGCGCTGGCTGGCACGATTGTCAGCTTCATCAGACTGAAGGAGCACTCTAACTTGGAGACGTTCTGCTTCATAGGTATGGGGCTGAGCGTGCTTGTGGCCTTTAAGCCGCTGATCAACTCAGTACCTGCTGCTGCTTTTATCTGGATCGTCGCTGAGGGCGTCAGCTATATCACGGGAGCCGTATTCTACTCGCTGAACAAGACGAAGTATATGCACTCCGTGTTCCACTTTTTTGTCCTCGCCGGCTCCGTCTGCCATATCATCGCCGTCTGGGATGTGCTGATGGCATATCTGTAGATTTGCCATTGAAATGGCGAAGTTACTCGGTTTCGGCAAAAAAAAGAATAAAATCTTTTGTTTTGCTCTCAA
>OMZO01000085.1 GCA_900315525.1 uncultured Prevotella sp.
AAGTTGCCTTTCGCCACCTCTTCTGCCGAACGGGCGAAGCGGTGGAGGGGTGATGTCACCTTTCTGATCTGCTGGCGACAGAACAGGTAGATAGCCGCCAGACCGATGAGCATGATCAGCAGGATGATGGTGTTGAGCATGCGCCCGTGCCGCTGTATTAGGTTTTCGGGTACCACCATCATGACGGTCCACTCCACATATTTAAGATGGCGATAGAAAATCCACGACGGCACTCCGTCGACGATGGCAGATACGGTCCCCTCCTTCCCCTTGAAAGTCACTTTGGCATCGAGCGTGTCTTTCAGCATGCGGTCTCTGTCAGGATGGAGAACGTAACGGCCGTTGCGGTCGATGATGCAGTTGTACGACGGATGCTTCTCGTTCTGCTCGTAGTTCCTTTTCCCCTGTCTGACTTTCTGCAGCATGTCATTTGCAGCATGTCATTTCTCAAATCCTCCAGCGAGAGGTCGGAACAGAGCACGGCCACAGGCCGTCCCTCACGGTTGTGGATGGGTACAGCGTAAGTGGTCAGCAGGCGCGGCGCAATATAGGTCGTCAGCTGCGGATCCTCGAAGTAGGGATCCACCCAGTCGGCACTATCGCTCTCCATCCGCGCTACATACCAGTCATCTTCGAAGTAATCGTGATACACGGTGTCGATGCGCATCACGCTGACGCAAAGGGCACAAAGTATTTGCCTTTCTCTGGATAATAGTCGGGTACGAACAGCAGTCCGCAGCTGACGATCCAAGGGTTCTCCTTGACGATGCGCTCCAGATGGGCGTACAACTTGTCTGGATCATCGATATCACGCTCTATCTCATGAACGTTATTGTTGGTTGCCACATAGACATCCGACAGTCTGCGCTGTATCTCCCTATGCGCCCTCATCATCACAATCTGAAAGCGCATCTCGGCCTCGTCATCCATGTACTCGCTCACGGTGAAATACACCACCCCGGCAATGACGGCCATCATGGCCAGTACCACCATCATGATGCGTAGCGTGAGTCGTTTGGAGATGGATTTCATCTTGATGAACTGTAGCGAATGATATCCCGTTTACATATCCCTTGTGAATGCGCACATGGTTGAAACCCGAAGCCTCGGCAATGGCAGCAATGCTGTAGTTGGGCTGGGTGCGCAGCAGTCGCATGGCGTTCATCGTGCGCAGGTTGTCGATGTAAGCCTCTGGCGTGCGATAGATGGACTTGTTGCGGAAGAGCCGCGCGAGGCGCTCCTGACTGATGCCGAGGAGTTCGGCCAGCTGGCGGCTGTCGAAGTCGGGGTTCAGGTGATAGCGCTTCTCTTCGAGCCGCAGGTCGAGGATGGCCATCAGCTGACTGTCGTCCTGCAGGTCGGCATTGCGCAGCCGCTCCATATTCTCCTCCATCAACATCCGTGCCACTTGTGTACGGCGGCGCAGCTCCACATCGGCCTCTAATCGTTCGCTGAGGTCGAGGTTGCGGCTCACGAGACGTATCATCTCTGAGTGCAATCGCTCATTTTCAGCTTTCAGGCGCTCTATCTCGGCCTGCATCTGTTTGAACTCTTTTTCCGTCATCGTGTTGGGCGTATATCAAAAAGATTAACGAATCCCACCTCGTTGAACACGTTGTAGATATCTTCGTTGAGGCCAACGAGCGTACACTTGCTGCCCTTGCTCTTGGCTACCTTCAGCAAGTCGAGGAAGAGGCGCATGCCGCTACTGGTGATGTATTCCAGATTGGTACAGTCGAGGATGATGTCGTGACCCTCGCAGTCGTAGAGCACCTGCATGTCGCGCCCCACCTGGAGTGACGCTGGCGTATCGAGACGACCCTCGAAGGTCATCACGTAGTTCTGGTTTTCTTCAATGAATTCAGTTTTCATATTCTTTAAAACTATTTTGCCGTTCAATTTTGCTGCAAATATATGAATTTTTTTCTAAAACAACAATTTATTTCAAAACAATCCGTAACTTTGCACACGTTTTTTTTAAATAAGCCTTACCAGCCTACCGACTGGTACCACTTCAGCTGTTTGATATCCTCATTGTTCTGGGCATAATATCTCCCGTACTCCGTGTTGGCGTCCTGTGGGATATACATGCTCACCCCGTGATATCGCTCTTCAGTCATCTCGAAGTCGCTGTAGGTGTAGCGCCACGTCATGCAGGTACGCCACTGCTTGGCGAAACGCTTCTCGACAACGGCCTCGTCGAGTGCGTGTTTCCATAGCTGGTAGTCGCTCTCCGACAGTTGTGAACGGAAGAAGTCGCCCGCGTCGTAGAAGAGGTTGTACTCCTGGTGGAAGTCTATGCTTGAGGCGCTGTAGCCGTAGTGTATCAGACCCTTTGTGTCGGCATAGCCGCTGCCTGTCTTTGTCTGCACGATGTCGAGGGCGTAGCGGGTGGCGCTGGCCAGCTGGTCGATGGCGCTGGTCTTCACTGCCGAGAGGGGCAGCTCGCCGTTCTGGCTGCGGTGATAGATGTCGATGATCGATGAGCAGAACGTGCTCTTCTCAAACAGGGCTGGTATGATCTGTTCGTAGGGAGCGCCCTCAGCGGGAATCTCTGCTGGTGAGCCGATGATGTAGTCCGTTGCGTGACGCAACTCGTACATCGTCTCTAGACACATGAAGTTGCAGCAGTCGGCGAAGATGAACTTCAGGTGAGGCACGCGCTCCAGCACCAGTGCGAGGGTCGGTACGTTGATCCACTTTCTGTTTCTTGTGCTATAGGTGTAGCCGTCGCCATTGTCCACGCCGAAGGCGCGTGTGTCGAGGGGCTCCTGGTCGATGAGCCAGCCCGTGGAGTGTCCGCCCAGCACGAGCCCGTAGTCACTGGCGGGATAGTGGCTGTAGGCATACTTCATCACCTGCTCCATCAGCTCTGGGTTGCAAGCCTGCATGTTGCTGGTGGCGATGCCCATATCGTCGAGCGATACAGAGTCTTTCAGCTCACCGTTGCTGATACGTGCCAGCCAGGGTTTCTCGCCCTGTATGTCACGACGCACGAAGACCAGCAGCGTGTTGTTGCCGATGCGTCTCGATCCTGCCTTCATCTGCTCCAGGTTCGTCTGCAGGGATTTCGACAGATTGTTCTTGCCAGCTAGATACACCAGCACGGTGCGCTCTGCAGCGACAAACTGGTTGGTGTTCATTGCCTCGCTGTTCTTTGCTGTCATCAACAGGTCGTCCTCGCTTGAGCAAGCGGTGAAACTCATCATTGTCCCTACGGTCAGGATGCTCATGAGCATCGTCTTAACCAAACATTTCTTTGTAGCCATGATTCCTAATTTTTTAATTGTTCTGCTGCAAAATTAGGAACTATCCCGTCAGCTACCAAGCAATCGTCTGAATTTCGCTCCGACTTGTTGTAACACATGGGGGGATTTTGTAACAACTAGCCTGACGCTTGACACAGTTGTCGCATCCCGCCTCCCCAAAAGCCAAAAAAGGTAGTAAAGCCAAAGCGCCTTGGAATAACTCCAAGACGCTTTTTTGATTAGTACCCCATACAAGAGGTCGTTCCCATCGCTGTCAGAATCGCCGTCGCAATAGAGGCGATAATCTGCACAACCCACTTAAAAGTTTCCTTCTTCGTCATACGCTTTAGATTTTAATGATCAGTAAACTAAGGGGGGAGAGCCGGAGCCCTCGCCCCTCTAAAAGTTAATCGCTTTCTCGGGCTTAATCCTGATCAAGTCCATCCCCGTCACCGGGATTCTGCGGATCCCCGCCCGTGTTGTCGCCACCACCGCTCTGCGTGTTGTCACCACCCGCGGTCTCTGAGCCTGTCGAAGAGCCACCGCCCTGCGAGTCAGAGCCACCCTCGGCATCGGCTTCTGCATCCACGATGCCATAGGCCGACAACGGCGTGCGCAGCGTGTACGACTTCTCCTTGCCG
>OMZO01000087.1 GCA_900315525.1 uncultured Prevotella sp.
CCCCAGCGAGAGCGACCAGCAGACGGCACTCGACATCATCGAAACGCTTTGGAAGATGGTGCATCAGCCCGAATACCATCATCCCACAGCCAGCGCACTCGTAGCCGCACTGATGCAACATTACGACGGATGCTATCGCAAACAAGCTGACCGGGCTATTCACTCACAATCGCGCGAGCAAACCATCTTCGACCGTTTCCTTCAACTGGTCACCCAACACTGTGCCGAACAACACCAGATAGGCTACTATGCCGAGCGTATGTGCCTCACTGAGCGCTACCTGACCACCGTCATCCGCCAGACCAGCGGCACCACCGCCAAGGACTGGATAGACCGTGCCCTCATCACCCGCATCAAAATTGAACTGCGCCATACAGACAAGTCTGCAGCGCAGATAGCTGAGGAGATGCACTTTGCCAACCCCTCGTTCTTCTCCAAGTATTTCCGTCGCCTCACAGGCATGACGCCAGGAGAGTATAAAAATTACGATTGATTTATCCCTAAGAACTCGCTGGGAGTAAGCCCCGTGATGCGCTTGAAGAGACGAGTGAAATGGTGAGGGAAATCGAAACCCAGCAGACGGGAGGTCTCGCTGATGTTGTGACCCTGCATCAACAGACTTTTCGCCTGATTGATAACGTAGTTGTGGATGTAGCCAATGGCAGTGCCACCAGTTGCCTTGTGGACAATATCGCCAAAATAACGAGGCGAATAAGCCAGTTCCGAGGCACACCAAGTGACGGTAGGCAAACCCTGCATCAGCTGCCGGTTCTCACGAAAATAGGTTTGAAGCAGATTGTGGAAGCGCTTCAGCAGGTCAGCCTCCCCCCTGTCCTCTTCGAAAAGTTGGCGCTGGTAGATACGGTTACAGTATTCCAGAATCAAGCGCAGATAAGCCAGCAGCACATTTCTCAATGACGGTGAATCCTCGTGTGTCTGCAACTCTTGTCGCATCTGGGTAAGCAACTGCGTGATGCAGAGCCATTCATCCGGCTCCATGCGCAGCGAACCATCGTAGAAATACGAGAAGAACTGATAGCGGTCGATCTGGCTCTCCAATTCGGTGCCGAGCAATAGTTCGGGCGACCATAGCAGAACCCAACCGCTCAAGGATATGCGCTCACCATTGTCCTCCAAACCGCCGATCTGTCCTGGTTCCACGGCAATAATGGAACCATCGCTCACCTGCCATTTCCGCATGCCATAAGAGAGATTTTGAGGGAACTGCCGCTGGATGAACAGACCATACACGCCATAGTTGTTCAGGCTATGACGAAAGGGTGCCAACTCATCATAATGGATGATGCTCACTAACGGGTGCAACACCGGAGCATCCACGAAACGAGCATAGTCGTTGGGGGAATCAAGTTTCAAAATATTCCGCATATCGGTGGCAAAGATACATAAAATAATCTAATAATGGTAGGAAATTGATACTTTTTTAGCACTTTCTGTGAAATTGGTATATCATCAGCCAATTTGTGTAATACCTATATAAAATAATGTGCGTACCTTTGCACCCATACGGTACCATTCCGCGAGATGATACTCTACCAGAATGCCAATCAAATATTCAAATAACAGATGTATATGAAAAAAATATTGTTTTTCGTTTGCACCATGCTTACATGGCTAAGCACAGCTGCAACAGCAAATATTCTCTGAATGGTGTGAAAGTTGATAAACCATCTAAAGGATTATATATAAAAAATGGTAAAAAGATAATATTATAATGCAAAGAATCGTTTTATTTTTAATCGCAATAATGACTATGTCTACAATAGATGCACAGACGCTGACAGAGCGTCAAAAGGGATTGGCAGCATGCGCCTGCCTGATGGCACAAGGTGATTTGGAACGCTTGGAGCCTGCCGTGCGTATGGCACTCGACAATGGCGTAACCATCAACGAACTGAAGGAGGCCTTCTCGCAGCTCTACGCCTACACGGGTTTCCCACGAAGCCTGAATGCTCTTGGAGTGTTGAATAAGGTATTGGAAGCCTCCCCTCGGGGAGGTTTGAAGGGGGGCTGGCAAGAAGGCAAGCCCTGGAAGCGTCCTGCCGAGTGGGATGATGCCAAGAAGGCCTACGAACTGGGCACAAAGAACCAGACGCAGCTCTCAGGAAAGCCGTTCAACTATACCTTCTGCCCGCAGGACGACTACTACCTGAAGTCACACCTCTTTGGCGACATCTTTGCTGGCGACCAGCTCACTGCTGCCGACCGTGAGATAGTTACCGTAGCAGCCCTGAGTGGTCTCGAAGGCGTTGCTCCACAACTCGCCGCTCACAAGCAGGGTGCCGTGAACATGGGCAACTCGAAGCAGCTGGTCGATGAACTCGGCACATGGCTCTGCAATGAGGGCTATACCCTGAGCACCAAGTGGCCTAAGGGCGAGCCAAATCCTTACGGCAAGTACTTCATTGGTCAGAGCTATCTGGCAGACGTTGGCGGCGGTGTCATGAATGTTACGTTCGAACCTCGTTGCCGTAATAACTGGCACATTCATCACAAGCAGGTACAGGTGCTCATCTGTGTCGCTGGTCGTGGTTGGTATCAGGAATGGGGCAAGGCTCCAGTTGAGATGACTCCCGGCACCGTCATCGCCATCCCTGCCGAAGTAAAGCACTGGCACGGAGCCCAGAAAGACTCATGGTTCCAGCACCTCACCTATCATAAAGATGTCCAAGAAGGTGCCAGCAATGAGTGGTGCGAACCTGTGACGGATGAAGTGTATGACACGCTTAAGTAATGAAGGATATGGATATCAACAAGAACATGAACAGAAGAGAAGCCCTGAAATGCATGGGAACTCTGATTGTAGGAGCAGCGATTGCAACCACCCCTCT
>OMZO01000089.1 GCA_900315525.1 uncultured Prevotella sp.
CCGTTTTTCTCCAAAATCATTATATTGGTTAATTTTTGAGGAAAGCGTGAATATGAATCAAAATGAAGAAGTCCCAGATAGTCTGGGAGGGCTCGGCGAATTGCTGCCCGCCGATGTCCTGAAGATGGTGAACGTACTGCTGGAGCAACTGCACCGGAAAGAGAAAGATCACCAAGGCAGCACAGTCATCAATATCTATGGAAAAGGCAGTCTCCACGTGGATCATGTGGATAACCAGTATCTCTATGGCGATAAGTGGGTTAAGGCATTTCAAAATAAAGTGGTTGCGGATGATCAGCCGTCGGCAGCTCCCATTTTCGAGAAAGACACACCGCTGTCGGCTCTGTTCCGTGATAACTTCCGCGGTGAGCTGAGGAAGGTCATCGAGTCGTGGAGACCTTATCTCATCAATGACGACGCGTCGGTGGATGCCCTCGCCATGGCGCATTTCGAGTTCGACAGAAAGCGTATCTATTCTAACCGTGTTTATTACGACTTGCTTGATCTAGATGACCTCGGTGCCCTGCAAGTGCCACTGAGTCAACTGGCCAGCTATCTGGCTGACCATTCCAATCTAAGCCAAAGTTATGACACGCTCTATCGGCAACTTAAGAAATACCGACAAGAGCGGCCATAGACAGTACACTTGTACCCTTTTGGGGTACATGTCAATGAGCCTTCTTTATGTATTTCGGTTATTTCATCCTATCTTTGCGGCATCAATCTTTATATGCTTATGGACGAAGAGAAACCTAAGAAGAAACGGAAGAAGGCGAGTGCCGCTGACGATGGGGCAGGGGAGCACAAGCCCAACTGGCGTGAGGTATATGCCACGGTGGGGGAAATCAAAGCGTTCCTCAGCGACCATGTCTATCTGAGGTATAACACGGTGAAGCACCGTGTGGAAGCCCGGGTGCCGCCTGGTGATCCTTTTATCGAGAACTCTGAACTGAACGAGTTCATCAGCGACACGTGGCAGCCGATGAGCGACCGCTTGAGGAGCACGCTGCTGATGGTGCTGCAGACGCTGAAGGATACGCGCGAGAAGGACCTCCTGACAGTGCTCGGTTCGGGGTTCGTGCCCAGCTTCCATCCCTTCCTCTACTACCTGAACCGCCTGCCGCCCTGGGATGGGCAGGACTATATCCTCGAACTCTCAGCGACAGTCAGCGTAAAGGGCGATGTGGAGGAACAGCTGTTCTTTGCCGACGTGCTGAGACGATGGCTCGTGGGCATGGTGGCCAGCTGGCTCGACGAAGAAACGGTGAACCAAGGGGTGCTCGTCTTCATCGGGGAGCAGGGCATCTATAAGACCACTTGGTTCAGCCGGCTATTGCCGCCTGAGCTGAGCGACTATTTCCGCATCAAGGTGAATGCGAGCCGTGTGGGCAAGGACGATCTGATAGCGATGTCGCAGTACGGGCTGGTGTGCTATGAGGAACTCGACGTGATGCGCTCCACGGATGTGAACACGATGAAGTCGGTGGTGACGATGCCTGCCATCGACGAGCGGCGACCGTACGGCTACTATACGGAGCACATGCCGCACGTGGCCTCGTTCTGCGGCACGGGCAACAACCTGCAGTTCCTCAACGACGCGACGGGCAACCGCCGCTGGTTGCCGTTCGAGGTGGAACGCATCGATGATCCGCGCCTCTATCCCTTCAACTATGAGGGTATCTATGCGCAGGCCTACACCCTCTACCGTCAGGGCTTCCGTCACTTCTTCACGAAGGCGGAGGAGGAACGGCTGAAAACCCACAACCGGGCATTCGAGGCGCCATGCTCGGAGCAGGAAGCCATCGAGAAGCACTTCCGGCGCCCCGGCGACGGTGAGCGAGGGGAGTTCTATACGGCTACGGATATCCTGTTGGTAGCCAGTGAGGGTCCGTCGCTGCGCTTCACGCCTGAGAAGATAGGCGGTGCCATGCAGAAGTTGGGATACGAGCGTTGCTCGTCGAAGGGCAGGCGCGGCTACCGCGTGGTGCGCTATAAGCCCGAGGAGATTGAGGCGAACCGTCGGCTGCTGGCCCTCGACGTTCAGAATGAGGAAGAGGGTGCAGGTGGTGCAGGCAGTTCTTAGGCTCCCTCGCGTACCGTGCACGCCTATGCGGTACGCGTGAGGTTTCCGATAATCTACCTACACTGCTTGCATCTTTCCTATTTATAAATAAACTCTGAGCCTCTGTGTTCAATCATTATTTGTGTGTTATGATAGAAGATCGTGAATATCTGAAACGGGAGTTGGCCCGTATTTATTCGCCGCACACCAGGGAAGTGAAGTCGGCAATGAAGAAACTGCGTGAGGACATCAACCGTTGTCCAGAGTTGGTGGCAGCGCTGCAGCAGACGCGCTGGAACCGTAACCGCAACAGTTACACCGCCCGCCAAGTGCGGCTCATCGCCGAATACCTCTGCATCGACTAATGTTTTTCAGGAAAAAGTTGGCCGCTGGCAACGGGCGGCAACTTCTGGCAACAAAACGGGGTCCAAGATGTTGTAACTTTGCAATGTGATTCAGCGGAATGTCACCCTTGACTGAAAGGAATGCCATCTACGACTTGTCCGGACGTCATCTACGACTTGTCCGGACGTCATCTACGACCCGAAGCGATAATCCCTTACCCGGGATGGAGATTATCAGCACGAGGCGTAACGAACATCGGAACGACCCGAAGGGGATATCGGCACAACCCGAAGGTGAGGG
>OMZO01000090.1 GCA_900315525.1 uncultured Prevotella sp.
TCATATAGTCCTGGTCCATCAGCATCTCATCGTTCAGGAACTGATAGCTGGTGGTGGAGGTGAAGAGCAGCTGCTCCGTCTCGTAGCCGATGGAGACACCCGTATTGAACATATTACGCTTATAGCCGTTCATGATGGTGGTGGCAGGGTCCATCACATCCGTGAATTTCGTAAACGGATCTGAACCGGGGAAGCCTGTGTCATACCAACCATGACCAAATTCCCCATAGCCGAAGCCGTTCTGATTGACATACTGATAATCGGCTGTCCAGTCGAACTTCAGCTTCGTCGTAGGCTGGAAGATGAGGCGCAGCTTACCACCGGCCTCGTTGCTCTTGTCGTTCTTCTCGGAGAAGTTATCATTGTTGATAAAGCCCTTCAGACCGCTGTAGAAACCAGCCACAGAGAAGGCGAGCTTGTCGCTGGGACGATGGTAGTGGGCCACCTCGACATTCGAATAGAGGCCCGAGCCGATGCCCAGACGGATATCCGTACCCTGATAGTTCATCGGGTTCTTGGAGTAGATACGCACGAGTCCGCCCTCGGTGTTCTGACCATAGAGCGTACCCTGAGGACCGCGCAGGACATCCACACGGTCGAGCATATAGAAATGGTTATTGAAAGCCGCCTTCGACATCAGGGGGATGTTGTCGTAGTAGATGCCGACAGCGGGACTGTTGACGCGCGAACCTATACCTCTGACATACATCGAGGAGGTAAGACGCGAACCGTAGGCAGGCATCGTGAAGGCAGGCACGTACTGCGAGAGCTGTGAGAGGTCGCGCACGTTGAGCTGCTGGAGCTGTTCGCTGCCAAAGACATTACTGCTTACAGGTTGGAGGCGGAGGCGCACAGGCTCTTTGGGCTGTGCTACCACCACCACCTCGTCTAAATCAACAACTTTACTGGTATCTGCGATAGCCTCATCCGTGAGGTCATTAAGAGGGGTTGCCAGGCCAGAGAGCTGGCAGCCCAGTGCGAAAAGCACGATCAAATTCTTATTCTTCATATACATATTATCCTAAATCGGCTGCAAAGGTACGGCTTTTCCCCCACTCCTGCAATCCCCATTTATATGGATTTTCACCAAACGGCTGACGATTTGTCTGATTTTCTGACAAAATGACACATCAAAGACCTGCGGCACAAGTCTTGAAGGAGGAAAAGTAGAAATACAAAACAAAAATAGGAGGAAACGAATATGACATTAGACAAATTTACAATCAAGGCTCAGGAAGCCGTGCAGCAGGCCGTGAACACGGCACAGCTGAGCGGGCAGCAGGTGATAGAGCCTGTGCATATCCTGAAAGGTGTGATGGAGAAGGCGAAGGACGTCGTGAACTTCATCTTCCAGAAACTCGGCGTGAACGCCCAGCAGATCGATCTCCTGATATCACAAGAGATCCAGCATCTGCCGAAGGTACAGGGCGGACAGCCATATCTCTCTAACGAAAGTAATAATGTACTCGTGCGCGCACAAGAGACCGCCCAGAAGATGGGTGACGAGTTTGTCAGCGTGGAACCGATCCTGCTGGCGCTGCTGCAAGTGAACTCAACGGCAGCGCGCATCCTGAAGGACGCAGGCTGCACAGAGAAGGAAATGCTGAAGGCCATCCAGGAACTACGCCAGGGACAGAAGGTACAGAGCCAGAGTGCCGACGACAACTACCAGAGTCTGGAGAAGTTCGCCAAGAACCTCGTGGACCTGGCGCGTCAGGGTAAGCTCGACCCCGTCATCGGCCGTGATGACGAGATACGCCGCGTGTTGCAGATCCTGTCACGACGCACGAAGAACAATCCTATCCTGATAGGTGAGCCTGGTACGGGTAAGACGGCTATCGTCGAAGGACTGGCACAACGTATCATGCGTGGTGACGTGCCTGAGAACCTGAAAGACAAACAGCTCTACTCACTCGACATGGGTGCGCTGGTGGCTGGTGCGAAGTATAAAGGTGAATTCGAGGAACGTCTGAAGAGCGTCATCAACGAGGTGACGAAGTCAGAGGGACGCATCATCCTCTTCATCGATGAGATACACACGTTGGTGGGCGCCGGTGGTGGTGAGGGTGCCATGGATGCCGCCAACATCCTGAAGCCTGCACTGGCACGTGGAGAACTGCGCTCTATCGGTGCGACGACGCTTAACGAGTATCAGAAGTACTTCGAGAAAGACAAGGCTCTGGAACGTCGATTCCAGACGGTGATGGTCGATGAGCCTGACGAACTCTCAGCTATATCCATCCTGCGCGGTCTGAAGGAACGCTATGAGAACCACCACAAGGTGCGTATTCAGGATGATGCCTGTATCGCTGCCGTGCAACTCTCGGAACGCTATATATCTGAACGCTTCTTGCCTGACAAGGCCATCGACCTGATGGACGAGGCTGCTGCCAAGCTGAGGATGGAGCGTGACTCCGTGCCTGAGGAACTGGATGAGATCACCCGCCGTCTGGCACAGCTTGAGATCGAGCGTGAGGCCATCAAGCGCGAGGGCGACGAGCCCAAGATTGCCCAACTCGACAAGGACATCGCCGAACTGCGCGAACAGGAGACACAGTTCCGTGCCAAGTGGGAAGGTGAGCGCTGAGCGCGAGGGCGACTACGGTAAGGTGGCTGAGATACGCTACTCGAAACTGAAGGTACTGGAGGATGATATCAAATCAATCCAAGCACAACTGTCCAATGCACAGGACGGCAACTCGCTGGTGCGCGAGGAGGTGACTGCCGACGACATCGCAGAGGTCGTGAGCCGCTGGACGGGTATCCCCGTGACGAAGATGATGCAAAGCGAACGCGAGAAGCTGCTCCATCTGGAAGATGAACTCCACAAGCGTGTCATCGGACAGGAGGAGGCTATCACGGCGGTATCGGATGCCGTCAGGCGCAGTCGGGCTGGTCTGCAGGATCCGAAACGACCTATCGCCTCGTTTATCTTCCTGGGTACGACGGGTGTAGGTAAGACCGAACTCGCCAAGACACTGGCAGACTACCTCTTCAACGACGAGACGATGATGACACGAATCGATATGTCGGAGTATCAGGAGAAGTACAGCGTGAGCCGTCTGATCGGTGCGCCTC
>OMZO01000095.1 GCA_900315525.1 uncultured Prevotella sp.
GATGCTGTTTAGCACGTCCAGTTTGCCGTCGTTCACCAACTTGATAATCAGTTCGCCAAACAACGTGTTTTGCCAGGCAAACCAGTCGCGGGTAAAATTTGTCGGGTCGTCTTTATGGAAACTCTCGTGCATAAAGCCCGTTCCGGCATCGGTACGCATCAGCGTTTCGATGCACCACTTAATCTCTGCGTCATCGGTCGAGGTGAAGGCCTTCATCATAATAGACATGGGCCAAGGCATGTCGTAACCTACATGTGGGCCGCCAATGCCCTCACCGGCCTTGCCACGAAAGAAATAGGGATTGTCCTCGCTCCACACGAATCGGCGCGTGTTCTGATAGATGGGATCGTCGATGCTGACATCTCCCAGATAGGCCATAGCCAGCAATGAGGGCACATTGGCATCGTCCATAAGGTGCTGATTACCGAATCCATCTACCTCGAAAGCATAGATAGGTCCGTATTTAGGGTGCTGATGCACGGCATAGGCTCTCAGGGCTGTCTTCACCTCAGCAGCCAGACTGCGGCACTGCTCAGCCAGCTCGGTGTTCCTGTTCACCTTGACCAGTATCTCGGCAGCCTTGTTCAGACAGGTGACTGCCATGAAGTTCGAAGGGATAAGGAACTGAAACGTTGTGGCATCATCGCTGGGGCGGAAAGCGGAGCAGATGAGTCCCACGGGCTTCACGGGAGCTCCCCACCCATCGTTGCACATCGTATCGAGTTGGCGGGTGGTATTGCGCTTGAAATGATAGCTTCCCACGCCGTTCTTGCGCTGCTGGTCACGGAAGGTGTTCAGAATATTCTGAACGGCTTGCAGCCAACTATCGCCAAATACACTGGTATCACCGGTCACCTTCCAGTATTCATAGGCCAGACGTAACACATAGCAGGGGGAGTCAATCTCCCATTTACGCTCGTGCAGTTCGGGCTTCATGTCGGTCTCGTCGGTCATCCAACTGCCGTCATGTTTAGGCACTTGGTTGAAAGCATTGGCATAGGGGTCAATGTTGATGCACTTCAACTGACGCAGGATGACACCGGCCAGCATCTTCCTGAGCTTTTTATCCTTATTAGCCAACTGCACGTAAGGGAAAACCTGGGCCCCTGAGTCGCGGAGCCACATAGCAGGAATGTCGCCCGTATAGACAAATGTGTCGGGTGTGCCGTCATCACCCTCAGTGTAATGCACATCTCTTTCTCTACAGCGTCGGAACGGAACAGACGGTCGGCTTCAGCAGGGCGATTGTTCTGTTTCACAACAACATCAGCCTGGCAGATGAAAGGTGCTGGGCTGACTGGTAAGGCTTCTGCAAAGGCCGTGGTGCCACTTCCTACAAGCAGGGTGTACAACAGGAGTTTCTTGTGTTTCATTATCTTTTGTTTTTAGTTATTTTAAATTTGTATGCAAAATTATAATGTTCGTGTGTGTTGTTATTCCTAATCTGTGCCAATGATGTTCTGAAAGAACTAAAAGCTACGATATATTTTTTACGCGTTCATCTTTTATAACGTGAGTTCGACGAATATACTTTAGAATAAAGTAAACTGTCTGTCATTTGACATATCAACGGTCTGTACTCGTATGGAAGGTTTCTTTGGGAAGTAGCAGTATGCAGTATACCTCCCAGAAGGTTGACTACGAAATTGCCAAAACTTCTATGTCTCGAATGCTCAACTTGAGCAATGTTCTTCAGTTCGTCATTCACGGTCTCTATTATAGCCCTCTTCCTGAGAAGCAGTTTGTCGGATACGGACATCTATGCTCCCTTCATGTTGCTCTTCAGTTTCGTTATAAGTTGTATGCCATCCATAAAGAGCCTTTCGAAAAGACGCTTGCCAATGTATCCCTTGTCGCCAACGAGTTTTCCATATATGAATTCTACAAAAGCTTTATACTCAAGAGGTTTTCTGTCATCCACATCACCTGGTGTTATCATAAAGTTGAGCAATTCTCCCTTCTCATTTCTGTAACTTTGTCCTCGGTGATCATAGCGATTATTGTTTGTAATTCTTTGTATTTCAACACTATAAAGTTACAACAATTTTCGCTAATCACCAAATTTTCAAGCACTTATATTTCGTCGAACTCACGTTATTTTAATAACTGGATGGAAAAGGGGATGTTTTTCTTGCAAAAAGGTCCAAAAGAAGTAACTTTGCACGTAAAAAACAACACAATAACAGGGATAAACATGCGACGACCCGGACTTAAAGCTTTGCGCACAACCATCTACACGCTCTCAGGCATCAACTACAATGTCGACGAAGGCCTGCTAGTGCATCTCTCCGAACTTCTTAGAAACGAGGAAGAACGGCTCAAACAGCGACGCTTGGACAAGATGAGCGACGAGGAACTGGCTGCTGCTGACAGAGTGCCACCACGGCGACTGCGTATTTTCCGGCGGGATGGAAGTATAATCCCAGGAAAGAAAAGCATTGACGTTTTCATCAAGGCCATTTTGGAGTCCCAAGCCACATTCGAGGAACTGTCTCCAATACATGTCAAGAAGAAACCTCTCGTCATCAAGCGAACCGCATGACGGAAGATGAAAGGCTACTGCATACTCTGCGAGGACAACTGCATCTATCGCGGATGCAGAACGGAAGAAATGGTGAACATCCTTGAACGTATCGATGAACTGCGTGCAATGTACTGGGAAATAGAACGATACTGATCCTCTTCCTTTCCCCACTTAATAGAGAATGGAAGAGGGTCGGCATCTCTTTATTCTTGTGCTTCAGAATAAATGTCCAAATTAACTATCAGGCAGTTATACAAGCACACAACAGAATATTCCCATTGCATTCAAAGTGAATATTACTGACTTCGAGACAGAGCATTCAAAAGGTCAGATCAGACCAGTATGGGTTATGGTCAGAGAGATGTTCACCGACATGAGGATACTCGATGTGCGAACGCTCGACATGAATATTGGGCGTCAAGAAGATGAAATCGATTTTTTCGGCATCTTTGGGTAGCTGCTTACAGAAGCCATGAAAGGTATAGGCAGCGCCATCATGATTGAGCGTCATGTGATAAGCATCGTTCATCTTAAACTCGTTGGTCACCATCGTAGTGTACGCCTCGTCATCCTCGGTGATATTGAAGTCGCCAGTGACGGTTGCCAACAATCTGCTGAATCTTCTGCATGATGAGCTTGGCACTCTCTTTGCGAGCCGTCACACCGACATGGTCGAAATGTGTGTTGACGGCCATGAAAATCTTTCCTGTAGCCTTGTCGCGCAACTTAGCATAGCTGGCTATACGCTCAAGAGCCGCATCCCAGCCTTTCGAGCCAGCTACGTCTGGTGTTTCACTGAGCCAAAAGTTGCCTTTCTCCAACGCTTCGTACTTATCCTTCAGAAAGAAGATTGGGCTGTATTCTCCCTTCGTTGCACCATCGGTGCGACCCACACCCACGTAATCATACTCGGGCAGGCGCTCAAGCAAGTCCTCAAGCTGAGGATGCAGCACTTCCTGCATGCCGATGACATCTATATGGTTCGCCTTGATGTAGCCAGCAACGCGATCGCGACGGATATTCCATCCGTTGCCCGCCTTATCGTCTCCAGTATTTTTAAAGCGGATATTGAAGGTGCCCCAACGGACACTAGCAGTTTTCTGCTTCTCAACCGAGAAGCCAATTAACGGTACAAGCATGGCTAATACCAAAAGCAATTT
>OMZO01000096.1 GCA_900315525.1 uncultured Prevotella sp.
TACGGACCAAACGGTATCGGCGTGGTCTATGGGCGCAAGGACCTGCTCGACAAGATGCAGCCCTGGCAGGGTGGTGGTAACATGATCAAGGATGTGACCATCGAGCGCACGGAGTACAATGTGCCGCCAGCACGCTTCGAGGCCGGAACGCCCAACGTGGCTGATGCCATCGGACTGGGTGCTGCCCTCGACTACGTGAGCCGTCTTGGCATCCGTAACATCGAAGCCCACGAACATCGGCTGACGGAATATGCCCGCGAACAACTCGCCCAGATTCCTGGTCTGACGCTCATCGGCAATCCCAAGAACCGCGTGTCAGTCGTGAGCTTCGTGCTCGACGGCATCCCCGTTCCAGAAACAGGTACATTATTAGATAAGGAGGGCATCGCAGTGCGTGCAGGCCACCACTGCGCTCAGCCCGCCCTCCGGGCCCTGGGTTATGAGATGAGTGTACGCCCGACCTTTGCGCTTTATAATACCCGCGAGGATGTAGATAAACTCGTCATCGCAGTTAAGAAAATCATAGGACGATAATGCAGTACGAAACGAAAATACTGACAACGAAGTATCAGAAACCTGATGCTTACGGGGCACCGTTCCATGGCCCCGTCGTATGCCCGTATTGCCAATCCCACGACCACCTATCTGGAGGAACGGGTGCGGCAATTTACGGGTGCGACGAGTGTGACTGCACTCAACACGGGCATGACTGCCATTCATTATGCCTTGACGGCTGTCAGTGCCGCAGGACTCAACATCGTGGCCTCAAAACATCTGTTTGGCAACAGTGTCTCGCTGATTCGCGACACCTTGGGCAATTTCGGTGTAGAGCCGCGCTTTGTCGATTTCACGAAACCTGATGAGGTGGAGGCGCAGATCGATGACAAGACCTGTGCGCTGTTTTTCGAGATCATCACCAATCCGCAACTCTTCGTTGCTGACATCCGGAAGTTAGCCGACATCGCCCATAAGGCAGGTGTACCCCTGATTGCCGACACGACTATCGTACCCTTCTCCACATTCCGTGCCGCCGACTTCGGCGTGGATATCGAAGTGGTGTCGAGCACGAAGTATATCTCTGGCGGTGGAACAGGACTCGGCGGACTGCTCATCGACTACGGACGCTTTGACTGGAGCCAGGCGCCCTCCCCTGCCCTACAGGCCCGAACCAAGCGCGTAGGCAAGAAACTGGCCTTTACAGCACGTGTGAAGACAGAATTGATCACAAATCTTGGTGGGCTGATGACACCTCAGGTGGCCTATATGGAGACCCTCGGCCTCGATACGCTCGACATCCGGTTCCGTCGTCAGGCAGAGACCACACTATGGCTCGCCCGTCAGTGCCAGCAATTGCCGGAAATCAAACGTGTAAACTATACAGGCTTGGAGGATAATCCTTTCTACGAGTTATCGAAGGCACAATTCGGGCCCTTACCTGGTGCAGTCTTCACCATCGATCTCGAATCGAAGGAAGCCGCGTGGGCCTTCATCGACAAGCTGCAGACGATACGTCGCGCCACGAACCTGTTTGACCGTAAGTCGCTGGCTATTCATCCTGCCTCAACAATCTTCGGACTATTCACCGCCGAACAGTGTGCAGAGATGTCTGTCCTCGACACATTAAGTGAGAGCATAGTGATGCTCGCATCGACTCTGCCGAGCGTAAGCAGGCTAGACCGAAGGTCAAACAAAGCCTAACATAAAAAAGGCGTGAGAGAAATCTCACACCTTTTTTTTTAGATATAGAATTCTGAGGAATCCACCAGCCCCGCGCGCAGGGCGTACTTGATGACTTCGTGGGCGGTGTTGATGCCCAGTTTGCGGAAGATGTTCTTGCGGTGCGTGGTGATGGTGTGGACACTTGAGAACCGCTCGTTGGCAATCTCCTTCGTGGTCTTGCCTTGGGCAATGGCTCTCACAATCTCCGTCTCTGTCTCTGTCAGGATACTGGGCTGACTCTCTTCTTCCTGTTGATGGTTGATGATCACCTCCAGCGCCCGCTGACTGATGTGGCGCGTATGACGGCTCACAGCTTCAAAGGCATCGCGCAGATCCTTCAAAGGACCGTCTTTGAAGACGATGCTGAACTGGTGGGAGGCATACACGACACGGCGCAAGAACTGAGGGGTCAGTTCGTCGCTGATGAGTATCCACTGAGACAGGGCAAAACGCTCAGCGACAATCAGGAGCTGATCCTCATCGGCAAAGTCGAACAGCGTGTAGTCGAGCAGCACGACTGCATTCTCATGCTCCTTCAACCGTTCCACGAGTCCTGCCTTATCGCTGACCTTGAAGATTTCGTGGTCACCTTTCGAAAGGATCAGACTCTCCAACGCGAATCGTGTCAGTTCCTGATTGTCTGCTAAGATAAACTTTCCCATCGTCAAAATTTATTTTTCGTCGGCAAAGGTACGAACTTTATTCTAGATTTTATCAAATGCCTGCGACAAATCGTCGATGATGTCGTCGATATGCTCGGTGCCAATGCTCAGACGGATGGTCGATGGCGTGATATGCTGTTCGGCCAGTTCCTCGGGTGAGAGCTGTGAGTGCGTGGTGGTGTAAGGATGGATCACCAGACTCTTCACATCGGCCACGTTAGCCAGCAGAGAGAAGATCTGCAGGGCATCGATAAACTTCCAGGCTTCTTCCTGGCCTCCCTTGATCTCGAAGGTGAAGATCGAGCCACCGCCGTTGGGGAAGTACTTCTTGTAGAGCTGATGGTCGGGATGACTCTCGAGAGCCGGATGATGGACGGCTGCCACCTTCGGGTGATTCTTCAGGAAATCGACTACCTTCAGCGCATTCTCTACGTGACGCTCCACGCGCAGACTCAACGTCTCAACACCCTGCAGGAGGATGAAGGCATTGAAGGGTGAGATGGCTGCACCTGTATCACGCAGGATGACGGCACGGATGCGAGTCACATAAGCGGCGGCTCCTACTGCATCGGCGAATACGATGCCATGATAAGAAGGATCGGGCTTGGAGAGTGTGGGGAACTTGTCGTTCTGTTTCCAGTCGAACTTACCGCCATCGACGATGACACCACCAAGAGAACTGCCATGACCGCCGAGGAACTTCGTAGCCGAGTGCACCACGATATCTGCACCATGCTCCAGCGGACGGATCAGATAAGGTGTGCCGAAGGTATTGTCGACAATGAAGGGGATGCCATGCTTGTGGGCCACTGCGGCCACACCCTCGAGGTCGAGCACATCACTGTTAGGATTGCCAAATGTCTCAGCATATACTACTTTTGTGTTGGGCTGGATGGCTGCCTCGAGAGCTTCAAGGTCGTTCACATTGATGATGGTATTGGTGATGCCCTGCGTAGCCAGTGTGTGGGTGATCAGATTGTAACTTCCACCATAGAGGTTGTCAGCAGCCACGATATGGTCGCCTGCCTGTACGATATTCTGGAGGGCGTAGGTGATGGCGGCAGCACCAGAAGCGACTGCGAGTCCTGCCACACCACCCTCAAGGGCTGCCACGCGATCCTCAAACACACCCTGAGTGGAGTTGGTCAGACGACCATAGATGTTACCGGC